>NZ_BAAACX010000015.1:147330-428858 GCF_039521865.1 Paenibacillus motobuensis
GAAATGCCAGAGATTCGAAAGAGGCAGCCAAAAAAGCGATTGATGCGACCATGGACATTGAAATGGTTACTCGTGCTTATGATCATTTGCCGCAGTTGATCGAGGAAGGAAAAGTGTCAGAAGCGCAGTTGGATGCAGCAGTAAGACGTATTTTGACTTATAAATACAAATCTGGATTGATGGATGATCCATTCCGATACATTCGTCCCGAGAAGGAAATGGAATATCATTTCCATGAAACGCATTTGGAAGCGAGCCGGGAATTGGCGCGAAAATCCATTGTGTTACTCAAGAATAACGGCGTACTGCCGCTTGTGAAGAACGCAGAGAACATCGCTGTGATCGGGCCGTTCGGCAGCAGCAGGGATCTGCTCGGTGCATGGCAGTTCTCCCGTTTCGGGGATGATACCGTGACGCTGCGGGAGGGACTTGAAGCGAAAGGAATCACAGCTGATCGCCTGCGATTCGCGGAAGGATGCGGTGTGCATCGCGAGATCGAAGGCGGACTGGAGCAAGCGGTATCGCTGGCTAGCGAGTCGGATGTGGTCATTCTAGCGCTTGGCGAGAGCAGTAATATGTCCGGCGAGGCGGCCTCCCGCACAGATATTATGTTACCTGAAGTACAGCAGCGATTGGCGGAGCAGATTGTCAGCCTTGGCAAACCGGTCATTCTTGTGCTCACAAACGGACGTCCGCTCGTACTAGAATGGTTCGAACAGCATGTCGATGCGATTCTAGAGACGTGGTTCCTCGGATCTCAAGCGGGACATGCCATCGCCGACGTATTGTTTGGCGACGTGAACCCTTCAGGTCGATTGACGATGAGCTTCCCAGCAAAGGCGGGACAAGTACCGATCTACTATAACCGGTTTAATACAGGCCGTCCTGTTACAGATAAGAATCAGCATGAGAAGTTCATTTCTAAATATCTCGACAGTCCGAACGAGCCTCTCTATCCATTTGGATATGGCCTTAGCTACTCCACATTCCAGTACTCGGAACTGGAGCTTGATCGCAATGTCATGTCTGCTGACGATGTGATTACCGCGAAGGTAACGGTGACCAATATCGGTGATCGTGCGGGGCAAGAGACAGTACAGTTGTACATTCAAGACCTATATGGAAGCGTTGTGCGTCCAGTGATGGAGTTGAAAGGATTTGCTCAAATCCATTTGCAGCCGGGAGAAAGTAAGGTCGTCTCGTTTAAAGTGACGGAAGAAGAATTGAAATATTATACGGCGGATGGAAGCTATCAGGCAGAAGTCGGGGCTTTCAGAGTCATGATTGGTTCGAATGCGAGAGACGTTGAAGCGGTTGAATTTGAGTTGATCTAATATTGCGGTTCGTGCGAATCGAGGCGTTCGATCCGCACGAACCATCCTATATGCCTCAAGATAGTTGGGTTAAATAATTGTGACAATAGGACAGACAAAAGATATGCAAAGGAGACTTTCGCAAATGGGTAATAAAGAACAACGGCCGAATATATTATGGATCAGTTTGGAAGATACGAGTCCGAGATTCGGATGCTATGGCGATTCGCTGGCGCGTACGCCACATATCGATCGACTAGCACAAGAAGGGGTTCTTTATCGTAATGCCTTCGCTACGGCGGGTGTTTGTGCCCCTAGTCGGTCTTCGATAATCACAGGAATGTATCCAACAGCCATCGGAGCGCAACATATGCGAACTGAACATGTTAACAAGTCGACCCCGGAGCTGCCGACGCCTTACAGCACCGTACCTCCCGCACATGTAAAGCTAATACCTGAGATGCTGCGCGCAAACGGGTACTACTGCACAAACAATTCAAAAACGGACTATCAGTTTCAGGCCCCTCTCACTGCATGGGACGAGAACGGTATGGCAGCGCATTGGCGCAATCGTGAGTCCGGTCAGCCTTTCTTTGCTGTTTTCAATTATGACGATACGCATGAGAACAAGATGTGGCCGCCAAAGTCGATCGAGCAGATGTTGGAGCGTCTCGAAATGGAAGATGAAAATCAGTTTGCACCTGCGAGAGCATTTTTCGAGAGTGCCCTAAAGGAAAAACCACTTATAACCGATCCAGATCAGGTTGTTCTTCCTCCATATTTACCGGATACACCGGCAACACGCAGGGCACTCGCTAGACATTACGACAATTTGGCTGATGCAGACGCTTTCGTTGGCCGAATTCTAGAGCAGTTGGAAGAAGACGGATTGTCCGATAATACGATTGTCATGCTGTGGAGCGATCATGGAGAAGGCCTGCCGCGCGCCAAGCGATGGACTTACGATGCGGGTATCCGCGTACCGTTGATCGTCAGATCTCCAGGGGAGACTGAAGCAGGAAAGGTCAACGATCAATTGATCAGTTTGATTGATCTCGGGCCGACGGTTCTTTCGCTAGCTGGCGTTCCCGTTCCACGTTATCTACATGGTCGACCGTTCCTCGGTGAGCACAGTGAACCGCGCGAATATATTTTTGCTACGCGGGATCGATATGACGAATCATACGATAAGGTTAGGGCTGTCCGGGATAATCAGTACAAATATATACGTAACGACTATCCTGATCAACCGTATCTTCAATGGATCCCGTTCAGTCACTTCCACCCTGCTTACCAAGAGTTGAAGAGACTTCAGCTTGCTGGCACTCTAACGGATGAACAACATGCATTGCTACAAAACCGGCGGCCACCAGAGGAACTATACGACTGCATGAATGACCCGCATGAGTTGAACAACTTGGCGGAGGATCCTGATCACAGGGAACAGTTGCTTCGTCTGCGTAAAGTGCTGGATGAGTGGTGCGAACGCTATGACGTTTGGGGAGACATTCCCGAGGCCCAAATGGTGCAAACGATGTGGCCTAACCTTATTCAGCCGCAAACGGCAAAACCGCTCATAATCCCGATTAATGATAAGCTACCTGGACTAATGCCGATGCAAGAAGGCACGTTCACCGGACCAGCAGAAATCGTACTCCATTCGGCGACGCAGGGCGCTTCTATCGCATACACGCTCGAAGATTCTCCAAATCCACGCTGGGAGCTATATACTGGTCCCATAATTCTGACCGGTGGTCATGTACAGATTCGGGCGATTGCAGTGCGCATTGGTTATAAGGATAGCGATATTTCCGAGGCCATATTCAACGTGCAATAAACGAAAGCTAGATCGTAAGCAGGACATGTCATCGCCAAGATTTACGGATTATATCTAAATATGAATTGGAGGTTTTAAGAATGGTATTTAACGAAAACTCTAAATTGGGCGATCTACTTCAGAATGATTCTGCAACGGCTGTGTTGGAACAACATCTCCCGGGTATTACCACAAACAATATGCTCGCTATGGCCAAGGGGTTTACGCTCAAACAATTGTCCGGTTTTCCGCAGGCCGGTTTATCAGAAGCTAAATTGACGGAATTGGTAAATGACTTGAAGGAGATCGAATAATAGAGAAATAAACCAAACCAATCATGTCGTAATACCGATCAGTAACGAGAAGTTCAAATTTGGCATTTTCACTTAGGAGGAAATAAGACATGCGTGCAATTATGGTTATGTTCGACACATTAAACCGTCACTGGCTGCCTCCGTATGGCTGCGATTGGATACATGCGCCCAACTTCCAACGTTTGGCAGAGAAAACAGTCGTATTCGACAATTGTTACGTTGGCAGCATGCCTTGCATGCCTGCGAGACGGGAGCTACATACAGGACGTTACAACTTCCTTCACCGGAGTTGGGGTCCTGTGGAACCCTTTGACGACTCTATGCCGGAGTTGCTGAAAAAACAAGGTGTTTACACGCATTTAGTAACCGACCACCAGCATTATTGGGAGGATGGCGGTGCCACCTATCATACTCGGTATAGTTCCCACGAATTTATTCGCGGTCAAGAAGGGGATCCTTGGAAGGGACATGTCGGCGAAATCGAGATTGAGCAGCAGATGGCTCACGATTTACAGAAGCCTCTATTCCGTCAGGATCAAATCAATCGAGAATATTTTCCGCGCGGCCGGGAGGAAGATTTTCCGCAAGCTCAAACCTTCTCAAGAGGCATGGAATTCATTCGGAAGAATAGCCAAGAAGACCGTTGGTTTCTTCAGCTCGAAACGTTCGATCCGCATGAGCCGTTCTACGCGCCTCAGAAGTACAGAGATTTATATCCACATGAGTATAACGGCAGACTATTTGATTGGCCTCCAATGGGTCCAGTGAGCGAAACGCCGGAGGAGATCGCGCATATCCGCTATGAATATGCGGCTTTGCTTAGCATGTGTGACGCCCATCTGGGGAAAGTGCTTGATCTGATGGATGAGCTGGATATGTGGAAAGACACGATGCTCATCGTTAATACGGATCACGGATTCCTACTGGGCGAGCATGATTACTGGGCGAAAAACGCCCAACCATGGTACAACGAAATTGCACATACACCGCTCTTTATTTGGGATCCGCGAAGCGGAAAGAAAGCGGAACGCCGAAGCAGTCTCGTTCAAATGATTGATATGGCTCCGACGCTGCTGGACTTTTTTGGATTGCAGGTTCCGAAAGACATGACTGGCAAACCTCTTCGAGAAACCGTATTGAGCGATCAACCGGTTCGTGAGGCAGCCCTCTTTGGTATTCATGGAGGACACGTCAATTGCACGGATGGACGGTACGTTTATATGAGAGGACCGATGTCACCAGATAATGGTCCGTTGTATGAATATACGTTGATGCCTACCCATATGAAAAACATGTATTTGCCAAATGAACTTCAGAACATGGAACTGCAAGAACCATTCTCCTTCACAAAAAATTGCCAAACGCTGAAAGTGCCAGTAGGCTTCCAATGGTTCAACGTCTATCGGTTTGGTACCAAGTTGTTTGATGTGGTAAATGATCCTAAGCAGCAGCATGAGCTGGATGCGCCGGACGTTGAGCTCCGATTCATTCGAATCATGGCCGAGCTGATGACAGCGAGTGATTCGCCGCCTGAACAATTCGTCAGATTGGGCATTCCTGTTGATGGCATCATGGATGAATCAAGTCTTAAACAACAGAAAAAAGAGATTCTTGCAAATGGCAAGGTTCATATTCTGAAGGGGATTGAATGGACGCGTGAGGCGCAAAATCAATGGCATTTTCTTCTTAGTCTAATCCCGGCAGCACACAGGGAAATGATCCAGCAAGGATTCGTGCAGTTTGCGGAGAATATAGGTATTTCGCAAGTGAATAGTCAATTAATTAGCCAATTCGTGGATTTTGCTATCCCGCCGGAAAACAGAGAGATGGTAAAAATGATCCTGCCCACTGTTACTAGAACAGATTGAAACGGTATCAACCCCTTAGTAGGAAGTTGAATAAGAGTCATCACAATCGAAATGTCACTGATGTAGAAATGAGATAATCTCCCTCAAAATAGACTGAGGGAGATTATCTCATTTTATAGTTCTTCCTTACCTCAATAAATCATAACTCCCTTATCGAGAACAGACTTGTTTTGCACTTGATTCCCTAAAATATATAACTTCTGCAAATGAGGCAGGTTCACTAAAGGCTCTACATTTGAAATAGCGTTATTCTCCAAGTGGAGCTCCTCGACTTGTTTCCAACTTTTCATGAAATTTAATGATTGAAGTGAACTGTTTTGCATGGTAAATGAACGTAAGGCTGTCAAATTAGCAAAGTAAGGCATCACCTTATCCATTTCATGCAACCAATCGCCATTATCTATTCGGAAATATACTTGATTCAAAGTTAAATGTTCCAGCGTGTTATTTACAAAAGGATCCCGACTATTTATTTGGAAATGGCATTCATTACAGTTTAACGTTTTGACATGCTGTAAATTGAATAATGCACTCGTCTCATCATAGAAAGACGTCTCATTTAAATTTAAAGTTTGCAGTTTGGGTAGACGATTTAAAGAACTGATACCTGTGAAGTCTCCAGACTCCATCGCAGTAAGTTGTTCTAGCTGTGGGAATTTCACTAATTCCGCCCCATCCAAACGATCTGCTGTCCCGCTAATGTCAACAGTTAAAGATTTTAAAGCTGGCGCCTTTAGCTTAGGTATGAAAGAACCTGATAATTCAGCTTTCTTTAAATTTGGAGCCACGATTGATGGTACAGTGCCATGGTAACCCGTTATGGCCAATTCGGTCAGTGAAGTCAGGCTGTTTACAGCATCAACTGATTCCAATTTATAGAGAGAAGATAAACGTAGATTGGTCAATGATGACTTATTTCTAAGGCGCTCTATATTCGTAAGGTCAATACTATTAAGCTCAAGCGACTGCAAGTTCGGCATGTTTTGTATAAAATCAAGCGTTTTTAAGTTTCTTACCAATGTAAGCTTCAACTCTTGTAATTGACTTAGTGAATAGAACGCGCTGAAATCTGTCGCATCATTATTGTCTATAGTTAATGACTCATTTGGTGAGCAGATAAATAACGGATACTTGCGAGTTCTTCCTTAGTAGGCATCGCTTCGCCTTTACTAAAAATATCTCTTAGAAAGAACAGCAGCACTTCACTCTCCGGCATCGTTCGCACAGATATTTCTTTATGGCTGCCGTATTCTGTTTGGTTACCATTCAAAAGGAAATATCCAAACAATGCGGCAATGATTACGATCGGTACAATGAGAAGGGCTTTTAAATTCAGGTTTGGACGTGCTGTTGTGTTGACCGGAGTTGTTCCATAATAATTATTAATCGTCTGATCAACATAATAGACGTTATTCTCCTTCAACATTAATTCAGTTCCACAATAAGGGCATTTGAAGGTTTTCCCTTCTTTATAATCGATGTTCCCATTGCAATTTGGACAATTTAATCTAATAAATTCCACTATTTCCCTCCCTGTAGCTATCTTATTTATTTTTCAAATAAGCTTAGTTGCCGCCCATATAAATGTCAACATTTTCTACATACTTAACTAACCAACTAATCAGGAGGATCAGGTCATGGGTCAATATTCGTTCCACAAATATTGATTTATTCCAAAAATATCGCCTATAATAGAAAATGCCTATATATAAATTAGAATGGTAGGTGACGGCGTTGTTTGAAGTTGGAATTGATGAGCCGGATAAGCTTGTCCAGGTTGCTCATGCATTATCTACGAGAGCAAGGGTTGATATATTGCGTTTACTCTCTTCCAAAAGTATGAATGTGATTGCGATTGCTGAGGAATTATCTCTGCCGGTCTCTACGGTAGCTAACAATGTCCGGATTCTCGAGGCGGCGGAATTGATTCATTCGGAGCTGCTTCCCGCTGTTCGTGGGGCAATGAAGGTATGTACGCGTACTTACGACGATGTTCATATCATGCTGAATACCGTCGTTCGCGGGCGGGATGATGGGCAGCAGGTGTATGAGATCGAGATGCCGATCGGCCAGTATAGCGACTGTGAGGTATATCCTACTTGCGGTATGGCAAACGCTGAGGCGATGATCATTAAGGAAGATGAACCGGCGAGCTTCTATCATCCGAATCATGTGGGCGCGGGCATTATTTGGTTCCGCAAAGGCTATGTGGAATACTTGATGCCGCTCGAAATCCCGCAGAATGCACGAATTGAAGCAATTGAATTCTCTATGGAGCTCTGTTCAGAGGCGCCTAATTTCGATAATGACTGGCCATCGAATATATCGGTATGGGTCAATGATATAGAGATCGGAATGTGGACCAGCCCTGGGGATTTTGGGGATCGAAGAGGCAGGCTTAGTCCGGCTTGGTGGAGCAAGCAGACGACGACGCAATACGGTCTGCTGAAGACGTGGAGGGTTGACGCCGAGCGTACGACGCTGGATATGAAGAAGGTCTCGGATGTCAAACTATCGGACTTGAGGCTCGAACAGAAGCCTAGCGTGAAGCTGCGCATTGGCGTGAAGGCAGATGCGGTACATAAAGGCGGAGTCAATTTGTTCGGTCGTCATTTTGGCGATTACGAGCAGGATATCATTATGAAAGTGCATTACACATGCTACTGAAATAAATAGATTTTATAGAGACAAGCATTAGTTACCAAATTATTGTAGCTAATGCTTTTTTATATGTATTAATTACAATAAAATTAGATGAAAGCGTTGACAACGAAATAAACCGGCCCTATAATCAAATAAAAATACATGATATTTGTATCAAAACAAATATTTTGTATCTTTTATCGACAAATTTCTATTTAAAAGGGGAGGAAGACTATGAAGAAATCGTTAGTGACGTTGGTATTACTGGTATTCATGAGTACCCTGATTCTCAGCGCCTGTGGTGGAAGCAAGCAGGATGGAGGCTCGACTTCAAATGGTAAGAAGGTTACATTGTCTTTCTGGACGTTGTTCTCTGGCGGTGACGGCGACAATATGCAGGCGATGATTGATTTGTTCAATAAAGAGCATCCAGATATACAGATCAAAAATACGAAGCTGGAATGGGGCGAATACTACACCAAGCTCATCACAGCGGTGGGCAATGGCAACGGTCCTGATATAGGTATTTCCCATACTTCCAGACTCCCCGATCTAATCGACCAAGGTGTTGTAAGTGGGCTTGATGATATTGCTGCTTCAGCCGGTGTAGATTGGAACTCTTTCAACCAGAATCTTCTCTCCGCAACCGTAGTAGATGGCGTTCATTATGCCGTGCCAATCGATACTCACCCCTTCATCATGTACTACAACAAGAAACTGTTAACTGAGGCAGGACTGCTTGGTTCGGATGGCAAGCCAACGATAGAGCCCGGGGCCGACGGTTTTGTATCCTTCCTTCAGACGTTAAAAGAGAAACTACCGAACAATATTACTCCTTTTGCACTTTCACCTAACAATGATGATCCATTCCGGCTATGGTGGGCTTTATACACTCAGCTTGGCGGCAATGATGTCATCTCTGACGATCTAAGCAAGGCCCAAGTAGATGAGGCTAAGGCAGTTCAAGCCGCTAAATACATCCAAGATCTCTATCTCCAAAAATATATTAAAGAGAACGATCCTGACTTCTATAAAAACTTCCAGAGCGGGACTGCAGCAATCATGATGACTGGCGTGTGGGCCACAGGCACCTGGGAGGGTACAGAAGGGCTAGACTTCGGGGCGATGCCAATTCCGCAGCTATTCGACCAACCGGCGACATGGGGGGATTCCCATACGATCATTCTGCCGGTTCCGAAGAAAGAGGATCAGGCGAAGAGAGAGGCGGCAATTACCTTTGCCAACTGGATCGCGGATAATGGCCAGATTTGGGCCAAGGCGGGACATATTCCATCGAAGCCATCGGTTCTCGACAAACCTGAATATAAGGAAATGCCTTATCGAAGTGACTACGCAGCTGTAGCCGATACCGTTAAATTCAACAAGCCTTCCACGAAGAACTGGCAGATTCGCGATATGGCTATGTTCAAATATTTGAATGAAATTTGGGCTAACAAAATGTCGGCAGAGGATGCCATTGCTCAGATGCAGACGGAGATCCAGAAAGTACTTGATAAATAGAGCAGAGGGGTAAACGCAATGAAAATGAGCAAAATGAAGGCGGACCTACAGGCACTTCTATTCTTGCTCCCCTTCCTCATCGTTTATTTCCTGTTTACGATCTGGCCGATGATCAAGGGCGTAGGAATGAGCTTCTACAAATGGACGCTGATCAGGAAGATGGAGTATCTTGGCTTCGGCAACTACGAGAAGCTATGGCATGATCAGGATTTCTGGGCATCGGTATGGCACGCCTTCCAGTTCGTGATATTTACGACACCAACGATGGTTGTACTGGCGATTATCCTGGCCTTGATTGCCAATCGCAATTCCAGGCTGCAGCGGCTGTATCGAAGCGCCTTTTTCCTGCCGAGTGTATTGTCCGTAGCCGTTGCTTCTTACTTGGGACTATTTATTTTTCAACCCTATACCGGATTTCTGAACTCCGTCCTCCATTTGCTGCACATCCTGCCTGAAGGGAAGGAGATCTTCTGGCTGACTGAGCTGAATTTGTCCTGGGTGGCGATCTCGGTGCTGACGCTTTGGTGGACGGTCGGGTTCAACTTCATCTTATATCTGTCTGCTCTGCAGGATATTTCAGATGACATCTACGAAGCTGCCCGGCTTGATGGAGCGAATGACAATCAGGTTCTCTGGCGGATCACCTTGCCGCTGCTTGGACCGATAACACGCACGATTATCATGCTGCAGATTATCGCTTCCTTTAAGGTGTTCATGCAGATTTACATCATGACTGGCGGCGGCCCGTTGGATAAGACCAGGCCGGTCATTCAATACATCTGGCAGACAGGGTTCCGGCATAATGACCTGGGTTACGCAGCGGCGATGTCGTATGTACTGTTCTTCATTCTGCTGGCACTGTCGGCAGTGCAGTATTGGATGAACAATCGGAAGGAGGCGAACTAACCCATGAAATGGATATATCGCATCATCTCGCTCGCCTTCGCCGCCTTTTTCCTGATTCCGCTAGTATGGATGCTCGTCGTCTCTATCAAAAAAGAAGGCATGAAGATCACTTCGGTAGTCGATTGGTTTACACCGCCCTATTCATTAGCGGTATACAACGAGGTCATCACAGAGACGAAGCTGCTGCTCTGGTCCTGGAATAGTCTGTTCGTGGCGGCACTGGTCACCCTGTTCACGGTCATCATTGCCGCTATGGCCGGCTTCGTATTATCGAAGATTCCATTTCGCTACAAGACGTTTATCTTCTTGTTCGTACTATCCGGGCTGCTTATTCCTGGTGAGGCGATCCTAATTCCGCTCTATCAATTGGCGAAGGAAATGGGCATCTTGAACTCTTATTTCGGACTTATTCTTCCAGCGTTGGCCTCTCCGATTGCGATCATTGTATTAAAAAGCTTCTTCGACGGGGTTCCCAATGATTTACTGGAGAGCGTGCAGATGGACGGAGGCGGTACGTTTACGATCTTCCGGCGCATTATGCTGCCGCTGACCCGGCCGGCGCTGGCTTCCATGGCAATTCTGACCTTCATCGGTTCGTGGAATAACTTCCTCTGGCCATTCTTATCGGTAACGGATGACAACCTGTTCACCCTGCCGATGGGAATACCGACTCTGATGGATCAGTTCACAGAGGACTATGTTAAGCCGATGGTCATCAATACAGTCGCTTCGCTGCCGATCGTCGTCGTATTCCTGATCTTTGAACGGCAGATTATTAAGGGCATCAGCTTGTCGGGGATTAAAGGGTGATTGGACAGCGCGAGAATGCCATCGATATTTTCAAAGGATTGCTGGTGCTTGGCATGGTTTACTGCCATAGCCTGCAGTTTTTCAGCGATCCGCTGGTATATCCGAACGGCCAATACTGGATCGAGGCCATTAATTTGTGGACATTCTCAGGCTTTATATTCAGCTTTGGCTATGTATCCGAGCTCGCCTATTACAGCAAGCCGTTCAAGCAGGCCGCACCACGTATGGCATTGGCAGCGCTGAAGACATTGATCGCTTTTTACATTTCCGGATTGGCGTACCGATTGTTTGTTGATGAACGGGAGATAGTCTTGGCAACGATCAAACCGATATTGCTGCTGCAGGATATTCCAGGCTGGTCGGAATTTATCATTTCCTTCAGCTATTTAACACTTGCAGGGATGCTGTTGTTTGTACCTCTCCGCTGGCTGGCGGAGCGAAGATGGATTGCGCTGGCTGTCGCGGTCCTTCTGCTTGCCACAACGTGGCTGCCCTATGGGACTATTCATATGTCGCAATTGGCACCACTGCTGGGAACGAGGGATTTTGCCTCTTTTCCAATATTGCAATATTTCCCGTATTACCTAGTCGGCATACTGTTCGCTAAGTATCGCGTCGTCTGGAATTGGAAGGTGTTGACCGCTGCCGGCATAGCTACTGCCATGTTCGTATGGAAATGGCTCTCCGCGGATACTCTGCCGGAGCGGTTCCCTCCCTCGGTGTGGTGGATCGTAGGTCCAGCGCTGCTGTTATACGGTTATTACTTGGCGGCCAGATGGATGGAGCGATATGCTGTATTATCCCTACCCTTCGCGGCGATGGGGCGTAATGTACTATGGTTCTTAATTATGAGTAATATCCTGATTTTTGCACTGAGCAGCACTCATGATGCAATCATTCTAGGTTTATTTGCAAGTCTGCTCATGACGGTTGCGCTGCTGCTGGTACCTGGATTCGCCATCTGGATTATCACGATGAAGAGATCAACATCTATAACTTCAATTTCAAAAACTATAGAACATAAGGATAGGTGAACATAATGGCATTGAAAGATCACTATCGCAAGGAATATCCGCGTCCTCAATTCGTACGTAAGGATTGGCAGGATTTGAACGGAGCATGGGATTTCGCATTTGACGATGCAAATGAAGGAGAGGTGCAAGGCTGGCAACAGGGGTTCACACCTACGCACACGATTCAGGTACCATTTGTGTACGAGACGAAGGCCAGTGGGATCGCAGAGGAGTCTTTTCACCCATACGTATGGTATCAAAGGAAGATTGAAGCGGACGAGAAGCAATTGTCCCGGCGGGTAGATCTGCGCTTTCAAGCGGTCGATTATGTCGCCAAAGTGTGGGTCAACGGCCAGTATGCGGGCAGGCATGAAGGTGGGTATTCTGCTTTTTCCTTCGATATTACTCCTTATTTGCATGCGGGTAATGACAATTTGATCGTGGTCAAGGCGGAGGACAGCGATAGCTGTACACAACCACGCGGGAAGCAGCGCTGGAGGAAGGATAACTTCGGCTGCTGGTACGTACAGACGACAGGGATCTGGCAGTCGGTATGGCTGGAATATTTAAGCCCTACTTATCTGAATCATGTAAAAATAACACCTAACTATGATGATAATTCCGTGAGTTTCGAGTATAAATTGGGCGGTGCTGCCTACGAGAATGGGCTGTCAGCACGTCAGCTGCAGTTGACGACGATTGTTACGATGGACGATGAGGTGATTAAGCAAGGGACGCTTGCCGTGGATCGCGAGAGTCTAGCTGCTACGGTGAATCTCCAGAGTGATAAGCTGGAGTGGCAGGTTGAACGCTGGAGTCCGGATAACCCGAAGTTGTATGAGGTAGAATTTGTGCTTCAGGAAGACGGGGAAATCCTGGATCGTGTGCATTCTTACTTTGGACTACGCAAAATATCAATCGAAGATGGCAAGGTGCTGCTCAATAATCACCCGATCTACCAGCGTCTGATTCTGGACCAGGGTTATTGGCAGGACAGCCATTTGACCCCGCCATCGGAGGCGGCACTTCTCGACGACATCGATAAAATTATGGCGATGGGCTATAACGGCGTGCGCAAGCACCAGAAGATTGAAGATGACCGGTTCCTGTACTGGTGTGATGTGAAAGGCCTGCTTGTCTGGTCGGAGGCTGCTGCGACTTATGAATTTAATGATGAAGCCGTGGACCGCTTCACGCGTGAATGGCTAGATATTGTTCAGCAGCACTACAATCACCCTTGCATCGTAACCTGGGTACCGTTCAATGAATCCTGGGGAATTGCCAACGTATTTACGGATACCAAGCAGCAGAAGTTTACCGAGGCGATATACTATTTAACGAAGTCGATGGATCCGCATCGGCCGGTTGTAGTGAATGACGGCTGGGAGCATACGATTTCTGATATTATTACCTTGCATGATTATGAGGAATCGGGCGATGCTTTAAGCCGCCGCTATGCGGATAAGGAGGCCGTCGTTAACAATAAAATAGCTTTCTCCAATTGGAAATATGCAATGGCGCAGGGCTATGAGTATCGTGGCCAACCGATTCTGATCAGCGAATTCGGCGGGATTGCTTTTAAGAGCGAGGAAGGATGGGGCTACGGCAATCAAGTGGATTCCGATGATGCATTCATTCAGCGGTTCCGTTCGATTACAGAAGCTATCAAGGATCTCGACTATGTATGCGGCTACTGCTATACGCAAGTGTCAGACGTTCAGCAGGAAGTGAACGGGCTATTGACCGAGGATCGCAAGCCGAAGATCGATATGTCGGTCATTAGAGAGATTAACCTGACTAGACGCAAAAGTGCTTGTGAGAGCTGAGGAAGGTAGCATAGAACTGCATTACAAGTAAGAAGGGGCTGTCATCAAGTCGATTTTCCGACTTGGAGACGCCCCTTTTGCTTGCCCAAGAGTGTTACATCATACTCATGTTCTGACCTGCTCACCCGGTCATTTTTGACCGTTAGAGCAAGATGGTTCCGCTAACCTCTTTTAGAACAATCCGGGATGTCCATGTACTTTGGCTAATGCTTCTACGAAATAATAATCCCCGTAGATAATAGGCACATTCACATGTTTATTTACTGGATACGATACAGTTCCTTTGGTAAGGATCGCATCCTGCTGATCACTGAAATCGGCATAGTTATCATACAGTCCTTTGAGTATCGCGACAGCACTCTCATAGTAATAGGACTTTTCTGTCTGATCCTCGAGCAGCATACTCAGCTCCAGCAGACCGCTTGCTGTGCACGCGGCGGCTGAGGAGTCGCGAACATGCTTATCTGCCTCCGAAGTTTTGAAGTCCCAATAAGGAACCCGATCTTCAGGCAGATGCGATAAGAAGTAGTTCGCGATATTCTTGGCAGCCGTAAGATATTCGGCTTTACCTGTCTCACGAGCAGCAATCGCAAACCCATAGATGGCCCAAGCCTGCCCTCTTGACCACACCGAGTCTGGCCCGAGGCCCTGTCCACCTAGGTTCTCGATCTTCTCGCCTGTCTCGGGATCGAAGCTTACGATATGAGGAACAGTCCAGTCATCCCGTACAAAATGCTTCAGTACGGTGTCGGCATGGGCAACTGCAATATGTCTGAACCTGGGATCATGATCCTCCTTCGAGGCCCAGAATAGCAATGGCAAATTCATGAGGCAGTCAATGATCGCCCAGCCGGTGCTATTCGGATCAACACGGTCTGTCCATGCCCTGATAAATTGTCCTTTCAAGTTGAATCTACCAGCCAGATGGCTGGCCGTAATCAGGCCTGTCCGCCGGGATTCTTCATTTCCAGTCCATTGATAGTTAACAATGGCCGTCGGGAGGTACATAAATCCGACATCATGATGGATATCGTAGAAGTCGAACAACGGAATGTTGAGCTCCTGCTCTATATTTATGGCCAACTTCTTCAAGGCTTCATCCTTCGTCTCACGATAGGCCAGCCACAGCAGGCCTCCCCAGAACCCCGAGGTCCAGAAGGAGACGTCTTCACAGTTGTAGCTGCCATTTAAGCATACATGGGGGAAGCTTACGCCAATTTTATGGCTTAGTGTAACGACCTTCTTCAACGATTCCTTATAAGCATGATCTAACCAATCCGGGTGAACGTTCATTTGAGGTATCTCCTCTCATTCTAAGGTTGTATGATATGACTACTTATATTGTAAAGTCCGCAGTATGAGGGAGATATCCTTACTATTTGTTGTTGTCGCGAATTTCAATATGACATCAAGAAATCGTGATCCCAATCAGCTTAGAGATGACTCAGGTTTTTGACATATTCCCCTGGGGATACGCCAATATACTGCTTGAAGATTCGTATGAATGTATTGGTATTGTTGCAGCCGACAATGGTCGCAACTTCATGTACTTTATAATTCCCCTGATTCAGAAGCTCCTTCGCTCTTTTAACCTTCAATGTATTTACATATTGCTTGAAATTAATGTCCAATGAATTCTTCAATAGTTTGCTGACATAGCTCTCTGACAGATTGAATTCATTGGCAATTTCTGTTAGAGATAAATCCTTATCAAAGTTCTTATGGATATAGATAAAGATTTGTGAAGCGGTAGAGCTCTCTAGGCAGAATTTATCCTTATTGCAATAATTGAAGACTAGTTCAAACAGCGCGAACGTTCTCTCCATAAACTTGGAGACAGGGGCTTCCATGAATTCATTCAATATGTCTGGATATTCCCTAACAAATTGATTTAACGTTGTGCCGCTAGTATTTAAGCACCGCTTGAAGGTAGTTAAGATGGAATGCTTCAGATTCGACAAAGTTACAGAACTCAGTGTAGATTGGTTCAGATTCTGATCCAGCAGATTTCTGAGCAGATCGTATGCTCTGCCCAATTCATTGGAATTGACGTAATTAATAAGGCAAGTTTCGGTCTCAATCGGGTAATAACAGACCACTTCTTCAAGATCTCGAACGTACTGCGGCGTTAATACTTTGTGTGTCGCATATTGATAATTGCTCATCCGAAGCAGTTCCTGCAATGCAGAAGTTAACTCGCCTAGCTGATATGTACTGGATATACATGCTGTAATATCGAGGGATAATTCACTCTCTATTGTATGGACAACCGTATCGGCGATTTGCTTCAAGCATTCTGGTGAAATACGAGCAAATATAATGCAGTATTTCGTCTTGTCTAATGGCAAAGTAAAGAAATCCCCGTATTCATACCGCATATTTCGGATCAAAGTATTGAAAATCAAAGTCAGATTCGGGGCAGGTACTGTCTTATCCAGCGCTCCAATCCCTTCACATTCCAACAGAACGATATTCAAATCCTCCCCAAACCTCTCCAATTGCAGTCCAGAGAGATTCTCTTGAATAAACTCATCGTTAGCAATGCCGTAAATGACCTTGCGGAAGAAATCTTCCCGTAAATGCACAATGGAGTAGTCCAGCTGATCCTGCAAGGCATGATTGATGGAATACATCTGCTCAATACTGGATTTAATATAATCAAGCTCGTGAATTTGTTTGGATTGTTCCTTGGGAGCTGGCGCAGCTTTCCCCTTTTGCTCATCCAGAAAATGAAGCAGCTGACGAATCGGTTTGTAGCTGGATCTCGTAGCCATATAAGCCATTACGATACCTAGCAGCAGAAGAAGTACACTAGGGAATAGCGCTGCCTTCCATATTTGGGCGAAAATCGCGCCAAACGAAGTCACCGTACTGGAGTACACATAATTCAGATTCGGAATCACTTTGGAGGGATGGATGTAATTGATCGTTGATCCCATTCTCAAATGATTCATATTTTCCTGACTTTCCTGATTGTAAAACGTATTGATCCGAGCCGAGATGTCGCTATCCAATGCCTTGTCATATATATAGGAACTAATCGTCTCATTGGTATGCAAATAGAAATTTCCCTTCGGATTATCGGCAATCCCAGGCAAGAGGGAGACTCTATCGATCACAATAAAGAAATAAAGCGGTTCCAAATTTGAGTTCACCATTTGATGAATCATTACGATATTGCCAGGTTTCCTGGACAATGATTCGGGAACGACATAGGTATTCGAAGCAAGAAATGGGCCTTCCATCTGCTGAAGTCTATTGAGCGCTTCTGCATCGATACCAAGCTCATTCAAATAATTCTTAATGTTATACGTTCCTCCTGCCGTAATCACGAGATCATCGGCAAGCTTGGTAATGCCAAAGGTGAAGCCTAGCTGGCCGAAGCCCTGCATTTGGTCATTCAGTTCATTGTAGAGCTTTGCAATATATTGATAATTGGTATCTGTACTATAACGATAATCAATCAAGCCTTGCAGCGTAGAGATCTTATATACAAATTCCATCGCAGTACGCAGTTTGAAGTCGGCATAATTGCTATTTTGTTCGATATACAGCTTGTTGCTATGATTGTTCTGCGCATCGACCATTTGGTAGCTTTTATAAAAAATGATGGATGAAGTAATTACTGAATAGAGAAGGACAATTACGATAAACAAGGTTAGCATCCGATATAAGAATCTCTTCTTGACCATGATTCAAACTCCTCTTCAAATCATCATTATGAATCGAGTCTATCTCATTCCTTGGGTAAATTCCTATTGAAAAAATTAACAAATGGGTGCTATATTCATTTCTTGACTCCCCGCAAACCCTATATAGAAAGCGCTTTATTTATGATTTATATCGGATCATATTCATTTTTTGTTCTGCTTCAAATTTGGTGGGATTCCTCAATTTTAGTCGTGAAGCAATAAAACAGACATGATATCAAATATTCAAGATATACCTTTGGACGGATCTCTTATAGGATTCAGGTATGGCAGAGCACCATCACAGGAGGTGATACTTGAATATGAGAAATTCTGCTGCGCCGATTAAGTCATCAGCCCCATTGAATAAAAGAATGAGGCCCAAAGGAGATATGAGAACGTACTTTCAGGAACTCAAGAGGGATATCATTAGGGACCGCATACTATACTATCTGCTTATTCCATTTCTAGTATGGTTCTTAGTCTTTAAGTATCTTCCGATGTGGGGAATCCAGATTGCCTTCAAAGACTTCAGCTTATTTAGAGGAATAGGAGGCAGCGAATGGGTTGGATTTGAGCACATTAGAGAGTTTATTGGCAGCGAGTACTTCCTAAGAGTATTTAAGAACACGGTCATTATAAGCTTGTATGGACTTTTGATTTGCTTTCCGGCCCAGATTATTCTAGCTATTATGATTAGCGAAGTTACTAGGGAACGATTTAAGAAAGTAGTGCAAACGCTCACATATTTACCGCATTTTATATCCGCAGTTGTCATTGCCGGGATCGTAACAACCTTTCTCGCACCGGACAACGGCTTGATTAACCTCATCTTAGAGAAGCTGGGCATGGAGAAGATTTACTTCTTGACTGATCCGAATTATTTCCGGGGTATCTATACCACGATGAATCTGTGGAAAGAAACTGGATTTGCTTCTATCGTCTTTATCGCAGCTATCGCGGGTATAGATACGCAGCTCTATGAAGCGGCAAAGATGGACGGAGCCAATAAATTCAAACAGATTATACATGTTACACTGCCGGGGATCCTGCCCACGATTGTAGTGATGTTCATAATGAAGATCGGCAGCCTGCTGAGTGTCGGATATGAGACGATCATTCTCCTCTATCAGCCGGCAACGTATGAGACAGCGGATGTCATTAGTACCTATGTCTATCGTTCCGGACTCATTGATGGAAGATATGACTTCGCGACAGCTGTAGGATTGTTCAACTCTATCGTAGCTCTAATTTTGGTCGTTTCAGCGAATAAGCTTAGTAAAAAAGTAACTGACGCAGGTTTATGGTAGGTGATAAGTATGATTGAGTCCAGAGGAGAGAAGATATTTAAGGTTATCAACAATTTCCTGTTAGCTCTTATGGCCACGGCGGCGCTGTATCCCTTTTTATATGTGTTATCCGCCTCAGTAAGTAAGCCGTATAACGTGATTACCGGCAAGGTGCTTCTATTTCCCAAGGGATTTACCTTTGATGCGTATAAAGAGGTTTTGGGCAATCCGGACATATGGTTAGCTTATGGCAACACGATATTCTACACTTTGGCAGGAACCGCGGTATCGATGATCTTTACGATATGTGGCGCCTATGCCTTGTCCAAGAAACGCTTGAGAGGAAGGAAATTTTTTACGATATTAGTTACGTTGACGCTCTGGTTTGATGCGGGGATGATTCCTTTCTATCTGACTTTAAGAGATCTGGGGCTAATAAATACGCGGACAGGTATTATTATCGCTTTTGCCTGTAACGCATTTAAGGTAATTCTACTTCGTACAAGCTTTGAAGGATTGCCGGACGAGCTAGAGGAATCGGTGAAGGTGGATGGCGGGAACGATCTGCATGTGCTGCTTAGAGTTTACTTGCCGCTAGTGAAGCCTGGACTTGCGACCGTGGGATTATTCTACGCCATTGAGAGGTGGAACGGATATTTCTGGTCGATGATTCTGTTGACAGACACGAATAAAATTCCACTCCAGGTGTTACTGAAGAAGATGATCGTAGAAAATGATCTGCAATCGGAGTTTACAGCGGCATTGGACTTTTCTTCGACGATCTCTGCGGAAACGGTGACTTTCGCTACGATTATAGTTTCAATTTTACCTATTGTCCTTGTGTATCCTTATATCCAGAAGTTTTTTATAAAAGGTATGTTAGTAGGCGCAGTAAAAGGATAGATACTATATTCTAAATCGGGGTGACAATCATGAAATTGAAGAAGATTTTGTGTATTTTAGCGGCAACAACATTATTGGCAGGGGCTCTGGTAGGGTGCTCCTCATCCTCATCGCCGAAAGAACAAGAGGAAACTGCACCAGTAGCAGAGGCAGCACAGGATAGTAATCAGAATCCATACTTGGCCTCGGAGAAGCCGCTCAAACTAAAAGTTCATCTGGGAACGAAGGAATCCGGTGTATTTAAAAATGATTGGCCGATCTTCGTGAAGGCAGCAGAGATGACGAATGTTACACTGGAGGGCACATTGCCGAACACGGTGTCTGATTTCACAGAAACGTTCAGTGTCGTCATGGCATCGAATCAGCTTCCTGATATTATGCAAGCGCTGTCTAGCGATTTCTTGAAGTTTGGTCCTGAAGGAGCCTTCCTCCCACTGAATGATTTGATTGATGGACATGCTCCTCATCTGAAGAAATTTTTAGAAGACAATCCAGACGTAAGGAGCGCGGCTTCGGATATAGATGGAAAGATCTGGTTCATTCCATTTATCCAGGATGGAGAAGCAGAGAAGGGGTGGTTCATCCGTAAAGACTGGCTAGAGAAGTTGGGACTGGAAGAACCGAAGAATGTTGATGAACTGCATGATGTGCTAACCGCATTCGTGAATGATGACCCGAATGGCAATAACAAAAAGGACGAGGTCGGGTTCTTCCACAGAAATACTTCCCTCGGTATTGAAGGCCTTATGGCACTCTGGAACGGATATCCTGGCTATCGGGTATTTGATGGCAAAGTGATATATGGGCCACTGGAGAATGAATATGGTGTTGCTATGGAGAACATGGTGCAATGGTATAAGGAAGGTCTCATCGACAAAGAGATCTTCACTCGCGGAGGCAAGGCGAGAGATATTCTGCTTGCTGACAACGTTGGCGGCTTAACCCATGACTTCTTCGCTTCAACAGGTAACTATAATGAGCAACTAGAGGGTAAGATCGATGGATTCCAATTTAATCCTATGCTTCCGCCGGCAGACGTAAACGGCAAGGTGAAGGAGCCTTCCAAGCGGGATCGCGCTAGAAACTTCGGTTGGGGAATCTCCTACAGCAATCCTGACCCGGTAGCTACGATTAAATACTTTGACTTCTGGTTCACAGAAGAAGGCAGACGAATGGCCAACTTCGGTATTGAGGGCGATACGTATACGATGGTTGACGGCAAGCCGATATTCACCGATAAAGTAATGAAGTCTGATAAAGCGCCAGTTGACGTGATTCGTGAGACAGGAGCTCAATCCAGCTTCGGCTTCCAGCAAGATTACTTCTACGAAGAGCAGTGGACATTGCCTCTGGCCAAGGAAGGCATCAATGCTTATAAAGAACAACAAGTGTTCATGGATAAGTTCCCTGTTTTGAAGTTTACTTCGGAAGAGCAAAAGGAAATTCAGAAGATTTCTCCTAAGATTGATACTTATATTGCCGAGACAACCCAACAGTGGATTCTGGGTGCGAAGCCAGTGGATCATGCGGGCTTCGTCAAAGAGCTTGAGAAGCTGGATGCACGTCGTCTCGTAGAAATTAACCAGATTGCATATGATCGGTATGTCGAAGAGATGAAAGAAAAATAGACAAGCGCAAATAGGCTGTAGATGACATACTCTACAGCCTATTTAAGGAGAAACAAAGATGAATATACAAGCTTTGTTGAAAGAGCCGATATCAACCGGGCAGTTGTTAAGCAATCTTCGATCCCGATTAGAGCCGATGACAAACAAGAGTGCGTACATTTTTGAGCACATGCCTGAGCTTGTACGAGAGACGATAACTAATGCCGAGGAAGCCTATTGGGGATTTCTTAAACTCCCAGGCACGGGCGGAGTACGGGAATTCATAGGCAATCCCCCCTGCTGGCTGGAGATTAGACATAATGACCATGAATTCCTCTGGCAGCTGAATCGCATGACTCATTGGCAGGATTTATTAGAGGCGTATTCCTTGACATATGATGAGAAATACGGACGCAAAGTCATTGAAGAGATGCTGGATTGGATCGGGACGGTTGAGATTGGTGAAGAGCTGATGGATTACCCCCTCAGTTATTTTGAGGAGTGTCATCCTTTGCGGGCATTAGAGTTAGGTATCCGAAACTATAAGACCTGGCCACTCATACTGGAGCATCTGGGACATACAAAATTATTTACAGAGGCGATATTGGAGCAGTATTTAGGGGCTGTCTACACGCAAACAAAGATCTTGCGCAAGGTATCACCGCTCCTATGGCCTAAGGCGGACCATAATCATTTTCTAATGGAATGTCTCGGTATACTGACAACTGCATTATATTTCCCGGAGCTGCGCGAAGCCGAAGAGTGGAAATCCTTCGCGATTGATGGGATCGAGAGATGCTGCTTAGCGCAGTTGACCGAAGACGGCGGCCAAATTGAGGGCTGTCCTTCTTATCATAATGGCTGCATGTTCTGGTTTGGACTCGCAGTTGTACTGGCCAAGCGTTTCCATTTCAAGTTCTCAGATCAGTATATGGAGCTGTTTCGTAGGAATCTCGACTATTCGATTTATTCCTTGCGGCCGACCGGAAAGTGTGTGCCTGTTGGAGATTCGCATGCCAACAATCTAGCAATTATGGGGGCGGTTTATGGCTACATGGCTCTGGATGATCTAACATGGCTAGGGCTGGCTACCAATTTGATTGATATTCGGGAGATACTCCATGAAGCTAGTAAGCATGTTTGGCGTGCCTTGGATGTACAGCGGTTCTTTGAGGATTTGCAGTCCCTTCAAGGCAAGCATTATGAGTCTGATCAGTCGACAACCTTCTGGAACCGAACGCTCCATCAAGCCATTATTCGTAGCGGATGGGACTCCAAGGCACTGAGTTTCCTGTTCACATGTAGAAGTCCGATTAAAAACGCCCATGCGCATATTGATCTCATGAGCTTTGATTTCACTGCATTGGGAAAAGATATGATTTGCGATCCAGGTATTTTTTGCTATCGAGAGGATGAGGATCGTAAGCAATTTAAAAGCTCCAGTTACCACTCCACTCTTCTGATCGATGGGAGAGATCATTTTGAATATATAAGTTCATTTCAATTTGGTCCCCAGAAAGTCGGAGCGGTCTACCATGTGGAAGACCGGGGCTTTTATCAAGTCGCAAGCGCTTACCATATGAATTATGAGCCGATGGTACATTATCGTCATATGGCTTTGGTAGATAATCAATTCCTTGTGGTTGCAGATCGGGTGGGAGGGTTAGAGCATAACAAGGTTCAGCGCTACTTCCATTTGGATTATACAGAAGTAGAGGCAGTGTCGGAGGGTGTCATCGCTACGAGTGATATTGCGAATCTTGCTATATACACGTGTCGCAAGGAGGAAGTGGAGCTTCTGCCGGGAAGGCTCTCCGATGTGAATGATATTGCAAGAGAAGCTACAAGGGTCCGGTTTCAAGGGACTTACAGCGGTACAGTGAACTTGTTGACTGTGCTGGTCCCTTACCAGGGCGATCGTATACCAGCTGTGAAAATTCAGACAGATAGTGATGGCCGTTATTCATTCAACTATGGTAACCGATATGTAATAGAGATTACGGACAACGATATGACCATTAGTAAACCAGTATAGGGAGGGTAAATGAGGATGAGTTCGCAAAAAAGGATATTCCGATGCACTAGTCTTTTGTTAAGTATTGTCTTAGGGATGAGTGGAATCCTGGGTGTATTTCCAGCCCATGCAGCCTCTACAATCCAGGTGTACTTATGTCAGGATTTCAAGGATTATACCCAGACAGGTGCTCCACCGAGCGGGTTTGAAATGACAGGCATCACCGACGTAAAGAAATCAAGTGGAGCCTTAAACGACGAATATACGGCCCCCAATGGGACCAGCGTATCGCTGCGGATCAATGAATCTGTAGCGGATCAACCTGATGTAGGCCTCGCCAAGCGCTTTGGCACGGATGACTTAACAGGCGAACTCATCCTTGATTTTGATATCAAGCTGCTAGATTCCAATGGAAGCCGATTCTTCGAAATAAAAGACAGCGGCAATAAAGGCATTACGCTCGGAAGCATAGGGCCCGATGGCATCTTAAAAGTGGAAGGCAACAAAATACCGTTGAATATGGGCCAGTGGCACCGGCTTTCCTTTGCGATCAACTATCAATCTGCTGTGCAGACCACTTCTGTCTATGTAGACGGAGTCAAAAAGATAGATTCGATCACCTTGAAGAACACCAGCAACGCAGCGGGTATTAATTACGTCCGTGTTCGGGCCAAGCGAAGCTTACCAGCGGATCTGACAACAGATGTCACCGGTAATAAGAACTTTACAACATTGCTGGATAATATGAGGGTATATAGCGGTACTGAGTTGAAAACGATGGAAGAACTGCAGGAACTAAATGTACCGGATTCGTTAATGGACTTTGACAATGACCTAGGTATTTCCGTTACAAATCGCCTGGCGGGGGCTTTAGCTATGGTCGTGAATAGCCCCAATGTGCTGAAGGATAATGTGAGAGCCGTTAATGCGATTAGTGAGCAGAATGTACCGCGAAAAGTTGAGGGAGAAGTCCTTGTACCGCTTCGATTCGCAGGTCAATTTTTTGGTGTTGATGTGGAGATCAGTGAGGATATAGCCAACTCCAATCCGCATATTCAGGTTACTTCTGACGATGTGTTGGTTCCTTTAGATCTGGCAGGAACTCTCCTTCATAAACAAGTGTACACGGATTATAAAGGCAGGGGGCTTATCGTCATCGGCGATCAGGCTAAACCGTTTGACGATGCGTTAGATAAGGTGGATGAGAGCATCAAGCCTCAGAATAATGAGAAGTTCTTTATTGAGGAAGCTATCAAAGAGATCGTCTATGATAGACCAACCGGAGAGGACGCCGTCGCTCAGTTGCTGAGCAACAATGCGTCTCACCCAAGAGTTCTGGCGACTTCATCCGACTTTGCCCGGGTGAAATCGATGGTTCAGTCTGGAGAGGCTACGATCAGTAAGTGGTATCAGGATATTCAGAAGCAGGGCGAGAAGCATCTGAATATGGCCTTGCCTACGGATGATCTACCGGATGGCCGTCGAATGATCGGCTCACGACAGGTAGGGCCGCTCGTG
The DNA here is from genome assembly GCF_039521865.1 of Paenibacillus motobuensis. Taxonomy (NCBI): domain Bacteria; kingdom Bacillati; phylum Bacillota; class Bacilli; order Caryophanales; family Paenibacillaceae; genus Paenibacillus; species Paenibacillus motobuensis. The sequence continues at coordinate 172,381 of NZ_BAAACX010000015.1, forward strand.
ATTAATCTGGGAATGCTCTATCATCTTAGCGATGATATTGTGAAGAAGGAGCAATATAAGCAGCGGATCTGGGACGAAGTCTACACGGTGTCGCAGTTCCCGAACTGGAATGAAGAGAATGAATTTCTGAATACGGCAGAGTTTATGGAAGGGTTAGCAATTGCTTACGACTGGCTGTATGACGAATGGACTCCAGAGCAGAGACTGATTCTTGAGGATGCGATGATTCAGAAGGGTCTCGTTAAAACATTGGAGGCTTATAACAGAAATATATGGTGGATTCATACGTATCCAAGAACGAATAACTGGAATGCGGTATGTAATGGAGCCTCAATTCTCACTCTGATGGCTATCGGTGATCTAGATAGGGAGATCTTACTGCCATCCAAAGAGAACGTAACGATGCAGCAATTTGGTGGCAAGATATTGGATACCGCATTCAACGCGCTGGAAGACTTTATTCTATTGGAATTTACACCTGACGGAGCATGGGCGGAGGGGCCGAGCTACTGGAAATACACTTTAGAGTATATTGTTCGGTTCATTTCTTCGCTGGAGACCGCATTAGGGACAAGCTATGGTTATGACCAGACCCCTGGTCTGAACAAGACTGCATATTTCCCGACGTACTTAAGTGGAGCGGTTGGCGCACTGAACTACGGCGATGCGTCGAGCAACAAGGTAATGTCCGCTGAAGAGCTGTGGATCGCGAAGAAATACGGGGATCGATTGTTAGCCTCTGTTCATCTGGATAACAAGATCAAATTTAGGAATGCTGGCTCCGAATTTGAGATGCTATGGTATGATCCGGCTCTTTATATCCCTGGGCAAACGCTGGATTTGGATCAATATTTTAGCGGAACAGAAGTAGCTACATTCAGAAGCAAATGGGAGGATCCCAATTCAAGCTTCTTAGGCTTCAAAGCAGGCAATAATGTAGTCAGCCACGGGCACTATGACCTGGGCAGCTTCGTATTTGAGTCCTTGGGGCAGCAATGGGCGATTGATCTAGGCAAGGATGATTATAATCTGCCGGGCTATTCAAATTATGACAAAGAACGCCTAACTTACTATCGCTTGAACCCAGAGGGGCATAACACATTGGTAATCAACCCTGATGGGGACGCACAGCAGAACATTAAGGCATTCTCCAAGATCGAGAAGGTGGAGAGCAAGCCGTCTGGCGGATTTGCAATTGCTAATTTGACAGAAGCATATGACAGGTATGTTGCTCAAGCGAAGCGGGGCGTGATGCTCGCCTCGAACCGAACGAGGGCTACAGTTCAAGATGAAGTATCATTCTTGAACCCTTCAACAGCCTATTGGTTCATGCATACAGAGGCTGACATTCAAGTCAGTGCTGACGGCAAGTCTGCGATCTTTAGTAAGGGCGGAGAGAAGCTCTGGGTTGGACTGGATAGTGATGCTCGTGATGGGGCGGGACAGCCGATTGATGTGCGATTTGATGTGATGGATGCAAAACCACTGCCGCAATCTCCTAACCCTTCTAAGCAGAACCAGAATATCGGGGTTCGCAAGCTGTTTGTTAAGCTGGATCAAGTCAAGGAAATGAGGCTGACGGTAACGATGGTACACGTCGTTGGTTCGATAGAGGATACGGACCTGATCGTTAACAGTGTCCCGCTCGATAACTGGAGCATTTCAGACGGTGAACTCATCATTCCAGTTATTCAAAGCGCCAGCATAGACGGAGCACCGTTAGCCGAATTCAATGAGCATAAATTCAGCTATGATATTCAACTACCGCTTGACCGTACGGATGTACCGGTGCTGGAATTCACGTATGATCAGACGTTGAATGATGTACAGGTGATCTCTGCTGATGAGATTCCGGGTATAACGAAGCTGATCGTATCTTCACTGCAAAATCCGGAAATCAAGAGCATTTACTTCTTCAATTACAAGTTAGTGCCTCTGAACGGAGAAGAGGAGCGATTAAGCGAGCTCCCTGTTGTAGGAATCTCCGCGAGCGCCTCGCAGGCTGATCAAGGAAATACCGAGGATAAAGCGCTTGACGGTGATCTGAATACTTACTGGGGGGCAGAAGGCGACCAGTGGATCATGCTTGATCTTGGCGAAGCGAAGACGGTCAATAGTGTCGGCATAGCGTTTATTCGGGGAAATGAGCGTAGTTTCAAATATGATATTGAAACCTCGTTGGATGGACAGACCTGGTATAAAGCCTATTCCGGCCAGAGTAGCGGGGAAAGCTTGGATATTGAGAAGACGTATGTGAGGCAGCATGAAGCCCAGTATATCCGCATCACCGGGCATGGGAACAGTGTGAATCAATGGAACTCCTATGCTGAGATTCGTGTGTATCAGCTTCAGCCTCAAGAATAGGCGCTAAAGAGGTCCCCGGTTTCAACACCTTCAAATAGAATTGATCCATAATGCTGGACAAGTGGATGATTCTTTTTTGAAGGTGTTTTTTACGCTATCAATGGATTTAGACCCCATATTTTAGAATAATATGGAGAACCACAACATCATCGGAATGATTCGTGTAGGAATGTGTTTTGTCGGCACGAAAACTTATTGAATCATATTGGTTCAAGTGATAGGGCTCATCATTCACCGTGATTGTAATTCCTCCCGACATCACAGTGACAATCTCGGTTGTATTGAAATGATGTTGTTCCGGGTAGTAGGTGCTGTTGGGCTGCAAATAAGCCCGGCACATCTCAATCTCATCACTGGCATTTTGGAACATCGGTTCCACGACCCAAGTCTTGTCATCCCCGGCGATTCTTAATCCTTCCCCAGCCCGCGACAGGCTCACACTGCTTCCGGTTGAGAACAACGCCATGAGAGGAATGGACAAGCTTTTTGAAATTTTCCATAGCATACCTAGCGTTGGATTCGTCTCTCCTCGTTCAATATTTCCGAGCGTCAGCTTGCTAACGCCTGACAGTTCTGCTAAATCACCAAGACTCATATTCCGCTCTTTGCGAAGCTTTTTTAAGACGGCTCCAACCTGTAATACCACTTGTTTTGGATCATCGGCTTCCATGGCATTTTACCCTCTCTTCTTATGACAATAACATCAAGGATTAGTATATCATAGCTTTAATTTAAGACAATAAAGTAAGTTATACTATACTTTTTAGCTAGACAGATTTCAATTTTATATATTATAATGTGCTAATAAATATATTTTATATATTATAATTTACTTTATGTAACATAGATTGGAGAGGATACACCATGAGTACGTCAAATCAAAATAGCCGTATGCAGCATATTCAATCGGAACCCAGGACTGCCGCATGGGCAGTCATTATTGGAATTTTGTTTATAGCTGCCAATTTGCGAGCTCCCTTAACTTCGGTTGGTCCGTTAATAGGACTTATTCGTGATCATATGCATATTTCAAACACCTTGGCCGGAATGATTACTACATTGCCTTTGCTCGCCTTTGCGATTTTTTCGCCTTTCGTACCTCGTTTGGGGCGTAAGCTAGGGATTGAACTAATGATACTGGTTTCTGTTGTTTTTCTGACGATTGGTATTATGTTGCGTTCATTGTCGGGAATGATTCCCCTTTATCTCGGTACCGCCATTCTGGGTTTGTCTATTGCCGTTTGCAACGTATTGCTGCCTAGCCTGATTAAGCGGGAGTTCCCTCAACGAATGGGTCTGATGACGGGTCTGTATTCCATTTCTATGAACTTGTTCGGGGCCGCTGCTTCCGGAATTAGTGTTCCGCTGGCAACCGGATTGGGGTTAGGCTGGGAGGGAGCGCTAGGGGTGTGGGGCATTCTAAGCTTCATCTCTATTTTGGGCTGGCTACCTCACCTGAAACGCAGCACTGCAGGAGCGGTCGATACGCAAAGCCAGGTGTCAGGGAAGCATGTGAATTTATGGCGTTCTGCGCTGGCATGGCAAGTGACAATGTTCATGGGACTACAATCGATGGTATTCTATGTCATCATTGCCTGGTTACCTGAGATATTGAAGCAGCAAGGTATATCTGCAGATCAATCCGGCCTGCTACTCTCCGTGATGCAGCTTGCGCTGCTTCCATTTACATTCATCGTTCCGGTCATCGCCGGGCGTATGCGCAATCAGCGCTTGTTAGTTACGTTTACGTTCGGGCTGCTCCTGTCCGGAACACTTGGACTGCTATATGGCAGCTCCGGCTTGATTGTTTTATGGATAATCATACTTGGCATCGGGGGCGGCTTCGCTTTTGGACTGGCGATGATGTTCTTCGGCTTACGAACGGAGAATGCCCATCAAGCAGCAGAACTGTCCGGGATGGCTCAATCTGTCGGGTATTTGCTTGCCGCAATCGGTCCGACAATGTTCGGTTATTTGCATGATATTACCGGAGGTTGGACGCTCCCATTATGGATACTGGTCGGCGCATCCGTTCTGCTCTTTATTTTCGGTCTTGGTGCGGGTAGAGATCGTTATGTAATCATCGATAAATAGACGAGCCTAGGAACGCTAATATAACTTTGAACAAAGTGCCTTACTTCTTAAAAAGACCTCGGTAGGTTTTTTGAGACGGGACTTATCTGACAAAAAAGCCCCTTCTGCTTGATTAAGCAGAAGGGGCACAGGTGATTGCCGTATCATTCCTTCCCCCAATGATCTGTCCATGCCTCTAAAAAATCCATTGCCTTTAATCGAAGGGGCCAGGTTTGTTCCATGATATCCAACATGGTTCGGCTTCTTGGGCGATGAGGGAACTGAGCAGCATGCCAAGCTTCCCGAGGTAAACGATAGAAGGAAGAGATCAATTTTCGTTCGGCGTGGTCCATATTTCTCCCATTTATCCACTCGTTTACGTAGAAGGGCCTTCCTTGGTCTAAAGTCTATAGCCTTCCGGAATGGCTTGTGAGCCATTTAGGCATATAACTGAAGCCACTATTCATCAAGAGATGTATATAGCCTGCGGTTTTTTTCATTTGGTCCATTGTTCCTGAACGGAGCAACAAACTCCGAAAAAAGGGCTTTACAGCATAGGTTCCGCTTTTCGTCTGCACTCGGACGACGGCATTCTTTCGGTAAAAGGAACTGGGTCTGAGCTCAACGGGACCAGGCCGAAGCGGCGGACAATTCTAATTATTCGGCTTTTTGGATAGGAATTCGCCATGGCGTAACCTCGCTTCTTTCGTGAGAAATGTGGAGAGTAGAGCTATAAGCCAGGTTATTCAATGAGGGGGAATAATGTATAGCCTAATGTCTAAGAGCCATTTTCGCTTCACAAAGTCTATGCATTCCGTCTACCCCGGGCTATAATTTTCTGTATTGGAGGGGAGAACGATATGCCGTATAACATATTGTTGATTGAGGACGATATTGAAATCATTAAAATGCTGCGAAATTACTTGACCAAAGAAGGGTACGACGTCTCGGCGGCGTTGAATGGACTGGACGGAATCACTCTGTTTCGGCAAAGCGCTTTCGATATCGTTGTAGTCGATATTATGATGCCGAAGCTGGATGGTATCGAGGTGATTAAGCTGATCCGGGAAAATAGCTCGGTACCGATCCTTATTATGTCAGCGAAGGACAGCGACGTCGATAAGGCGATCGGGCTCGGATTCGGTGCCGATGATTACATAGCGAAGCCATTTTCTCTTATTGAAATTTCTGCCCGGATCAAAGCGTCAATTCGCCGGGCTACGACATACTCCAATCCCAGATTGGCTGCTGCAAATCAGGCGTCTTCCGCGTCTAAAATGCTGATTTTCAGTGAGCTTCACATTGACCTGGACAATTATTCGGCTTCGAAGCATGGCATTGATCTGAAGCTGACGGCCAAAGAGTTCGAAATCCTGAAGCTGTTCGCTACGAACCCGAATCGTGTGTTCACGAAGGCCCAACTGTACGGATTTATATGGAACGACGAATATTACGGCGACGAGAATGTAATTAACGTCCATATTCGCCGCTTGCGCGAGAAGATCGAAGACCAGCCGTCCGAGCCCCGTTATATCAAGACGCTGTGGGGCATCGGTTACAAGTGGGAAGGACAATGACATGGTGATCGCGTTAGCATTGCTCGTCGTCATTTTGATGGTAGTAGTTGCGATCCAGTATCGAGCTTATCGAGCGAGAAGCGCCAATCTGGTGCAGATCCACAACCGGCTGCAAGAAATTATCGCAGGCAGAACAAGCGAGAAGCTGCTCATTTTTACAGACGACCGCGCATTGATCCCTGTCTTGGTTGAAATCAATCATTTGCTGGAGCACAACCAGCAGACGGCAGCGGAGTTCCTGAAGATGGAGCAGTCGATGCGGAAAATGATCTCGAACATTTCGCATGATTTGAAAACACCGCTTACCGTCGTGCTTGGTTATATTGAGACGATCAATCTGGACCCGAACATGGATGTAGAGGAAAGAAAAGTTCTGCTGTCGAAAGTTCATGCCAAGGCAAACGAGGTGCTGGATCTGATCCGCCAGTTTTTCGATTTGGCGAGACTTGAATCGGGGGATAAGCTGATCCCGCTCTCCCGGATTCACATGAACGATATTTGCGGGAAAAACATGCTGAACTTCTACGATACGCTGACGGTCAAAGGCTTCGAAGTCGCCATTGAAATCCCGGATAAGCCGCTGCTAGCGTGGGGGAACGAGGAAGCGCTGGACCGTGTCCTAAATAATCTAATTTCCAATGCGATTGGGCACGGAGGGGAGGGAATGGCCGTCGGATTAACATTGCGGGGCGACGATGAGTTTGTGTACGTGGATATATGGGATCGGGGCAAAGGGATTGACGAGCTGCATCAGGATCGGGTGTTCGAACGGATGTATACGCTGGAGGACTCACGCAACAAATCTTATCAGGGCAGCGGTCTCGGGCTGACGATTACGAAAAGACTGGTCGAAGCACAGGAAGGGACGATCCGTATCCATAGCGAGCCTTACGAAAAAACGGCGTTTACCGTTAGACTGAAACGAATTTCTTATGCAACTTAAGAAACATGTAAGAATCGGGTAAGAAAAAAGCCAAATTCGATACTTACAATAAGGCTTGTAAAGAACGAAGGAGGCATGGAACGACGATGACGCATATCGTAAGAACCAAGCAACTGACCCGGGCCTACAAGGGTAAGGAAGTTGTATCGAACGTCAATCTGAACATCAAACAAGGTGAAATATATGGCATGCTTGGTCCGAACGGAGCAGGAAAAACAACGGTTATGAAGATGATCACCAACCTGGTGAAGCCGACGGCAGGCGAGATCGAAATTTTTGGCGAGCGGCTAACCGATACGTCGTACCGGCAGTTGGGGAGGATGGGCACAATTATCGAAACTCCGGTTTTTTATGACAAGCTGACGGCCCGGGACAATTTGGAGCTGCATTGCGAATATATGGGCTACCATAACAAAAAGTCAATCGATGAGGCGCTTGAACTGGTGAATTTGAAAGGGATCGATAATAAATCAGTTAAGGACTTCTCACTAGGCATGAAGCAGCGGCTTGGTATCGCGAGGGCGATCGTCACGAAACCAGAATTGCTCATACTAGATGAGCCGATTAACGGCCTCGACCCTCTAGGAATTAAGGAGCTTCGCGATCTGTTTAAAATGCTAAGCAAGCAATACGGGATCACGATGCTTATTTCCAGCCACATTCTTGGGGAAATTGAGTTGATTGCCGATACGGTTGCTGTTATGAATAATGGCAAGCTGCTTCAGGAGGTTTCGATGGAGCATATCGCCAAGCAAACTACGGAATACATCGAAATTACTACGGGCGAAAGCAACAAAGCGGCCTATGTGCTTGAAAACTACTTGCAAATATCCAATGTTCGCGTTACTGATCAAGGTCAAGTCCGCATTTATGACTGCAGCATTCCGCAAAGCGAAATAATGAAGACTCTGGTGATGCATGATGTGGCAATCGAATCGGTCCATAAGAAGAAAGGGTCGCTCGAGGATTACTTCCTATCTATTCTGAATGGGGGTGGCATCGTTGCTTAAGCTTATGAAGCTAGAGATGCGTAAATTTCGTATAGGGTCTTATATTCGGGCGGCCATGATCGCCAACATTATAATAATAGGTTTTATCTGCTTAGTCAGTCTTGTTGAAGATGGGATGCTTGATGAGGTGCCTAATGGGATGCCTTTTGTGGACTATGATATGGCGTTCTATGTCATCGATACGCTTGTTCGTGCGACATACATTGTATTCGCGTCGGTTCTTATTTCGCGGATTGTCATTGACGAGTTCCGTAACAAATCGATCACGGTGTTATTCATGTACCCAATCAATCGTAAAAAGCTTATAGCGGCTAAGCTGCTTGTTGTAATGCTATTTACGTTCGTCGCAGTTATTGTAGGCAATCTAATTGTTGGTATAGGCTTCTATATATTAAATCTGTACGCATCTATTATTCCAGAGCCGATCACATGGTCTCTTGCAGCCAAAGAGTTATTGAAGGTCACCATGGGCGCGCTAGCGACAAGCTTCTTAAGCCTGATTCCACTGTACTTCGGTATGCGCAAGCATTCTGGTCCGGCTACTATCGTATCGTCGCTCATTGTCGTCGCAATCATCTGCCAGAACGTCGACGGATTCACTTTATATTCCATCATTGCGGTTCCGATTGGTATGGCGCTTCTTGGCGCAGCCATCGCATACATGTCGATTCGAAACATTGAGCATGTTGATGTGCTGAAATAGAGGAGATGAGAGGAGAGATCGGGATGGTAAATCAAGTATTGAAATGGATATTGCTACTTTGTGCTGTTTCATTTGCTTTGAATGTACTGCTATATTGGGGAACCGGGAAGCCTGTTGTGCTCATTAATCTGTATGGGAGTGCTGGGATAGGACTGCTGGTTGCGATTACGTTATTGTTCAGGAGGAAGCAGCGGTAAGCAGAGCAGGACAGATAGATGACTCTGGTTGTATGACGGCCTGACTCGGCTATTTAGAAATTACCGCAGCTATGCTTATTTAGGAAGCCCTCTTAAAAATTGCTCAATTTGATCCATATATCCTTTTACGGTAATCTGTCTTGGAGCAAACAGGCTGATGAGCACGGCCCGGAGCTCCGAATCGGCGGTTTTTGTGCTTAGCATGGAATGCTCGGTGTCAGGGAATACGGCGACGGTTAGCAGTTCCGGGTTAACGATGCTGCGATAGACCGTCTCGGTTTCCTTCCAATCGACGTGGATATCCTCTTCGCCAAGAAGCAGGAGGACTGGTGATTTGAAATTGCGGAGATCCTCTGTTGCGTCCGAGAGGAAGTTCTTACTGACAAACGTCCAGTGTTCTTCTGTTATTAAACGTTCTTTACGGGCAATCTTCAGATATTGCTCATAAGGAGCATGATTTTCTAGAAGCTGGTTTACTCGTTTATTATAAGCTTCTTCGTCTTGTATTTCTGCTTCGGAGTAGCCAAGCTTTTGCAAATGCTTTTGTGTATAATATTTCCCTTGGCTTAACCAGTTGATAGCGGGGGATAACATAAGACTGAATGCCAGAGGCTCCTTGCCTGCGAGTTTAGGGATGACCCATCCCGCCTGGCTTGCTCCCCATACCCCGATCTGATTCTCATCAATCATTGGTTGTTGTTTAGCCCATGCAATGGCCTGCCTAGCTTCCTCTACACGGTCATCCATGCTCTGATCGAGCCAGTTGCCTTCGGATCCGTTAATGCCTCTTTTGTTAAGAGATAAGGAGGCGTAGCCAAGCGAGGCTAACCGCTCCCACAGCGGCTTATAGCCGTCATCATGAGAAGCATTAATCGCTCCGTCACCGTGGATGAATAAGACCAGCCCAAGCTTTCCTTCGTAGCTCTTGGGAAGTACAAATGTTCCTGTCAAATTTCCTTCCGGAGTTGGGATCTCAATAGACTTTTCTACCATGTTGAAGCTGTTTTGCTTCAAGATAATAAGTCCTACACCAACTAGTAAACCTATGATGACAAGCAGGGGAATTACAATTTTCTTCTTCATTACTACTCTGAGACTCTCCTTCCTTCACTGATCAAATTTCATCTGCATATAATCCCATTTTGGTTCCTTGAAGAACAACTGCCGTATTATACTAGTCCCCTGAAAGTGGGTTCTAAAGGATAGCTGCTCGTACAGATGCTTGGCTCTTGGATTTTTCCCGGCGACGTACAAGCTTAGAATATAGAGATTTGGTTCGGTCTGTACAAAATGCTGTACCCGCTGTAATAGCAGTTTTCCAACCCCTTGGCCGCGATAATCCGGATGGACAGCGATGTCCGTGACATAGCATTCTCCAACTTGTGGTCTATGGTCTAATAAATATAATCCGGTTAATAATTTTATCAGGCTCCATTTGCTAACCTTATTAAAGCTTTTCCATGATAGGGCTCTTTGTTTTTGCTCTTGCTTCACAGTGTGATCCGGCTTGCGTTTGAAGCCAAGAGTTCCAATAACTTCCCCCTCTTGCAGGGCGACCAGTCTTTGACTTGCCGGTTCAGAAGGGAAATGCTCCAATAAGTGTTCGAAAAGAAGTGCCAGCTCGTCATCTCCCATATTCATGAGCGTCCGGAATTTATCACCGAATCCATAGACTAGCAATCGGCTGACCTGTGCATTGTATTTAGCCTGCATAGGTTCGATCGCTATAAGGGTTGCCATGTCGGCTGGCTCCTTTCTGGATACGGCTCAATTAAGGCTTGCAGTTCATAGTGCAGACCGTTTGGAGTAAATAGGGATAAGTAAGACTTTTCAATAATAATGACAGGTCCTGCAATAACATAGGACTGTGCAGCAGCATAGACGAAAAATTGCTCGACCACTTGCTCCAGCTCATCATCTTCTTGAATCTGCCTCTGCGCAGATAGATAGTTGCCTCCCGGCAAGGTGAGCACGCCCGGCCCTTGCGTTTGCGTCTCGGTGTATAGGGTGAGGATATTCGCCTCATTCTCTATATAATAGATATCCGATTCGAACAAATTAGGTAGGTGTAAAGCTTGTTCAGCGAGCGATCTGGCTGTAAGCTTCGTCTGTGCATCTATCTGGAGCCAATGAGATAAATAAGCGGTATCCCGCGATTTTATCCGGTACTGGCCAGACGACAGTTTAAATTCCTGCTGCTCCTGCAGAACCTTGGTTATGAACTGCTGAAGCCCTTGAAGGCGCAGCAGCTCCGTATTTATTTCCTGTAATGATTGATGAAGAAGCTGTGTGTGCTGATCGGCAGAATAAGAAGTCATGCATTCCTTAATAGACTGGATAGGCACTCCTAAATTACGGAGCAGTAGAATATGAGCCAGTTGGTAGACCTGATCCATACTGTACATACGATATTGATTGTGGTCCGTGTACGCAGGTGTCAGGACATCCTTCTCTTCGAAATAACGAAGTTGATGGACAGACACATTCATAAGCCGGGCTAACTCGCTAATTGTAATTTCATTATTCATAAGCATTACTCCTATGGAAGGGATGGAATATCTCAACCATACACCTTAGGTCAGACCTAAGGTCAAGAGGTTTCTCCATATAGGCGCTGAATCGAGTCGGAAAGAGTTATGGCGCATCATACGGACAGGTTCTCTCTGCCCCGCTGAAAACGGTATAATATATCCAAAGGAGCGAACATTAAGTTAATAGTTAGAGATGATTAAACTCGCTGATGAGCAGTAAATAAAACATTAGGCAAAGGAGAGACCATGACGAAGAATAAGCAAACAGGATGGAATTTCGATAACAGCTATGTCGGATTGCCGGCATCATTCTATACCCGGATTGATCCAACCCCGGTACGGTCACCGAAGCTGATTGTACTCAATCATCCGTTAGCGTCCTCTCTGGGGCTGGACGCCACGGCGATGGAAAGCGATGAAGGCATAGCGGTACTTGCCGGGAATCGGGTTCCTGAGGGAGCTCTACCTATTGCTCAAGCCTATGCAGGGCATCAATTTGGATACTTCACTATGCTGGGAGATGGCCGGGCCATCCTGTTAGGTGAACAGATCTCACCACAAGGGGAGAGGTTGGACATCCAGCTCAAGGGTCCAGGCAGAACGCCTTACTCCCGAGGCGGGGATGGCCGCGCTGCGCTTGGCCCGATGCTGCGTGAATATATCATTAGCGAAGCTATGCATGCGCTGGGTATCCCGACTACTCGTAGTCTGGCCGTAGTGACAACGGGACAGCCAGTCACTCGAGAGAAGGAATTTCCTGGCGCTATTCTCACACGCATCGCCGCTAGTCATATTCGTGTCGGAACATTTCAGTATGCAGCCAACTACGGCACGGTTCAGGATTTGAGGGAGCTTGCCGATTATACGATTGAACGCCATTATCCCTACATAACGGCGAATGCACCGGATGATAAGGAGCGCTACCTCATGTTGCTTGAGGAGGTTATTAAGCGGCAAGCTGCACTGATTGCCAAATGGCAGCTCGTCGGCTTCATTCACGGCGTAATGAACACGGATAATATGACAATTAGCGGGGAGACAATCGATTACGGCCCGTGTGCATTTATGGACACGTATGATCCTGAAACAGTATTCAGCTCCATTGATTCACAAGGTCGTTATGCTTATGGTAATCAACCTTATATTGGTGGTTGGAATCTGGCGCGATTCGCGGAGACACTGCTGCCGCTTCTGCATGATGACCAGAAGCTGGCGATTGAATTGGCTCAGGATAGAATGTCCCTCTACATGGACTTATATCATGCAGACTGGCTTCAAGGAATGAGATCAAAGCTGGGATTGGCAGACGAGGAAGAGGATGACGAACTATTGGTTAACCGGCTGCTTGAACTTATGAAGGAGTATGGTGAAGATTACACGAATACATTCCGAGCACTAACATTGAATGAACTTGAGTGTGCGGAAATGTTCAGATCCCCCGAATTTACGGAATGGCATCGACTCTGGAAGGAGAGACTAGGCCGGCAACAGGATTCGGGAGATTCTTCAAACCAGCTGATGAAGAGCAGTAATCCTGCCATTATTCCTCGCAATCACCGGGTCGAGGCGGCCTTGGAAGCTGCTGAACAGGGGGATTTGAGCGTCATGGAACGTCTATTGGCTGTTCTGTCCAACCCTTATGCCTACTCGGATGAGCAGGTGGAATATAGCACTTTGCCTGAGACAACCAAGCCGTACCGCACCTACTGCGGCACCTAATTCTACTGACATGGCCGCTGCTCTTGGTGAATCATGATTTGAACATGGTAACCAACAAGAGCAGTGGCTTTTTGTTGTTTTATTAGGGAGCCTGCCGAATGACCTCTATAAAATTCACCGCCGCAGCCGATAAAGGCTCATGCTTGCGCGTGCAAATAGCGATTGTATTCTTCAGTTGGATCTCCTCGATATATACCCGTGATAATTCTCCACGTTGCACATAATCTCTTACGACCAGAGATGATACGAAATTCGCGCCATATCCGGCGATGACCGCTGTAATTGCCTCATGCAATCCGTTGAACTGCAAAGAGATCGTAGGAACGGGAACGTTATATGTACGGCATAGTGATAACAATCTCTCCCGGGTTGAGCTTCCCTCCTCACGCATGACAAAGGGTTCCTTGATTATTTCGGACAGCGTCACTTGCTGATTCGCGTAGCGGTGATTCGGTGCGACGACAAACCATAGCTCATCCTGGAACAGCTCCTCCTTCTGGATCGTGTCCGGATATTCCTCGTCTATTCCGCCATAAATAGCGATATCCGCCTCAACATTTAGCAACTGCTTCAGGGCATCGCTGGAATTGGTCGTCGTAATCATGATCTCTACTTGTTCATATTGCTGCTTGAACTTGGCGAGCCAGGCGGGGATCAGGAAGTGGGCGGGCAAATAGGTTGCGGCAATCCGGATGCTTCCATTCGTACCGTTGCGGTATTGCTCAGCGAATTGTTCAATTTGCTGTTCTACGGCAAAGAGCCTTCCAGCAAGCAGCGCAATCTCCTCACCGGCATCGGTCAGTGTGATTCCTCTTCCTTGGGGCTTCAGCAAGGTAATCTTAAATTCCTTCTCAAACTTCTTGATTTGCGATGTAATGGAGGGCTGACTTATATTCAGTAATTTCGAAGCTTGGGTTACGCTTCCGGTTGATGCGACCGTATGAAATAAACGCAGGGCATGTAGATTCATCAGACGCTCCTTTCTGACTCATATATTCATTATATAGGTTATAGATAAACATATATTATATTTATGATTATAGTTTGCGTACAATGAGGTGAGAAGTTAAATCTTTGAAATGGAGAGTGATGAACGTGCATCAAGCGAAGGTATGGGAGGAAGTTGACCAATATATTACGGAGCATTTAATTCCCCATGACCCAATTCTGGAGAGAACACTGGCCGCGAATCGATTGGCTCAGCTGCCTTTGTATGACGTTACTCCAGCTCAAGGCAAGCTATTGAATCTATTAGTACAAATAAAAGGTGCAAAACGGATTCTGGAGATCGGTACACTTGGAGCATACAGTACAATCTGGATAGCTAGGGCGTTGCCGTCCGATGGGCACATCGTGACTCTGGAGCTCAACCCTTTCCATGCTCAGGTAGCAGAATCTAATCTATCTCTTGCTCAGCTAAGTCATATGGTTGAACTGCGGGTAGGCGATGCTTCGGAGCAGTTAGCTCAAATGGCTGACGAGGGCGTAGATACGTTTGATTTCATATTTATTGATGCAGACAAACCTAACAATCCGAAATATTTAGAATGGGCACTTCATTTTTCTCATCCAGGTACAGTTATTATTGGAGATAATGTCATTCGGGATGGCGAGATCATTAATGAACACAGCCCGGATGATCGCGTACAAGGAGTTAGACGGTTCTATGAGCTGTTGGCAGAAGAGCCGCGGATAACAGCTACAGCGATTCAGACGGTCGGCAGCAAAGGTTACGACGGATTCGTCATGGGGATTGTGTGCAGTTAACATGATTAGAGTTTTTTCAAAAAAATCATTGCGTTTTAGAGTAATAATAATTACTATGTAAAGTAAGGAGGTGCTAAAATATGGATGAAGAGTTGCAGCTAAACGTTCCGCTATTGCGTCGTCGTGTTCCTAATCTTACTACTGCGGCACGGGAAGCTGGACTGAGAGCGGCGACTGTTTCTAACCTATGTACGGGGAAGATACCAGTCGGCCGGGCTGAAGTGAGGACCTTGGTGGCACTTGCTAATTTGGCAGGATGTAGTCTTGATGAACTCATTATTAGAGGGAGTGGAGTACGGATGATTGAGACGGGGATTAAAGCTCTGGATTTACTGGCTCCAGCAGTGCGCGGCGGTACGATCGGCTTTGTGGCTAGACCTAATATGGGACAGTTGGTGTTGTTAGCGGAATTTATGCTGAGGATGAAAAAGCGTGGGTTTGCAACGATCTTCTGGGATCCGAATTCGGATGTTCCTGGTATCCAGCACGTTCAAGCACAATCTGAATTTACACATTCCACAATAGATGAAGTTTATAGTCGTATCGCAGATCTCCGTGATGAGAAAGATGTCTTGCTTGGGGTTGATCGAAGTAAGGTTCTATCCGGTGAATTGCTATCTTTACGAGAAAGACTAAAAGAAGCTGGTGCTAGGCCGATCACTATTGCTCTCGTAGATATTAAATGTGAGGTTGCTGACGAAGAAGCTGCATATGGTCCGCTGGACACACTTTGGAGATTTGATTCAGACTTAATTAGCCGCAACATTTATCCGGCAATTGATCCAATCGTATCTACATCGACAGTCCTTGAAGGGGCATATCTTGATGCCGTTCATTTAGCTACGCAGCAGCGCGCAAGGAAATTACTTCGTCGTTATAGAGAGCTAAAAGCGCTTATAACCATACAAGGTTTTGACAAAATATCTGAATTAGATTCACAGCTTTATAAGCGGGGGGAGAGGCTTGAAGCTTATCTGGGTCAGCCTTTCTATGTTTCGGAACCGTATACTAAGAAAACAGGCGAGTGGCTGACGCTTTATGAAACAATAGAAGATGTTAAGCGAATTCTGGATGGTGAGACGGATGCGGTTGAACCTTCAGAGCTTTTCTTCAGAGGACGTTTGGAAGTTTCTTATTAAAAGCAGGAGATATAATTTAATTTACCTTAGGGAATTGTTCGAGCCGATCACATTGATCGGCTCATTTGTATTTTTAAATGGGGTGCACATCTGGTATTAAAGACAAGCGGCGGTTTGGGATTTGAGCTCCGTTAAACGTGGTTTGGGTAAATTTATGAATGACTTCAGAATGTCATTCCGAATTTCGTTTTATTCTATTTGGAATGGTATACTTTCTATAATTAGAGTTATTGCCCTGGGAGGTATATAAATGATGAGAGACGACCTTATAGCTAAGCTGGACGAACTGCATGAAGCAGATGAATTCGAAGAAATCGTAAATACCATTATGGAGATCCCCGCAGAAGATCGAGATTATGAGCTAACCAGTCACTTAGGCCGTGCCATGAATAATCTGGAGCGGTATGAAGAGGCAGTCGAACAGTTTCTGACCATCGCCGAAGAAGGCCAGGATGACCCTTTGTGGCATTACCGCACTGGACTAGCCTATTATTACCTCGAACGGTATGAGGATGCCCGCAAGGAGTTTCAGATGGCTGACAGATTAGATCCAGGAGATGAGGATACCTTGGAGTTCTTGGAGTGGATCGCGAGTAAGACTGCTGAAGAATCCACGCCGGAGTCCCATGAAGAGTTGGAGGCTGAATCGGAGAGCCATAGTTCATATTCCCCACAGAATACAGATATGAACAACTTCTGGGAGGATAGTGAACAGGCGAAGGAGTATGTCTCCAAGCCTGTCACAGACGAGCAGATTAGCTCTGTAGAAGAACAACTGGTCTTCAAGCTGCCCGCATCCTATATCAATATGATGAAGATACATAATGGAGGGATTCCTCACGCTACGCGATACCCGGTAGGGCAGCCAACCTCTCATGGCAAAGACTACATCGTTATTTCGGGTATTTTCGGAATCGGACGGGACAAGCCCAAGTCGCTATGCGGAAAACTGGGCAGCCGGCATATGATTGAGAACTACAACTATCCTGAAATAGGCGTAGTCATTTGCGACTGTCCTTCCGCAGGCGATGCGGTGATGCTGGATTACCGTCCGTCTGGAAATGACGGCGAGCCGGAGGTTGTCTATGTGGACCGTGAGAGCAATAACAAGATCATCAAGCTGGCCGACAACTTTGAAGCCTTTATTCAAGGATTAATGAAAGCGGAGAATACTGAAGAATAACTAAAATTAAGAAGACCGGATGGAGAAACGAATCTGACTGCAGATCCTCCATCCGGTATTTTTTTGTCTATTGTAGTACCTAGACCTTTGTTCGGCAGTCATATTCATTCAAGCTTGGATGTGTAATGGAAATTCATTTTTTTCTGGAGGCTGTCACATTAGGGTTGGGCTCGTGCGTAGTACAGAATAGAAGGGGTTCAAACAGGCGCCTAAAGAACTTGATCCTTCTGATGTTATGCAGAGCAATAATGTAGTTTTTCCACCTAGCGCATCAGAAGACCTATTGATTTGAAAAATGACTATGGTATTAAGGATCAAAACATCCAGGAAAGGAGTGGGGAAATGGATGAGATTGACCTACATCAGATTATCCCGGATATCCTCAAAGGGGATGCTTCTCAGTTTGAAAAGATCATGCGCAGATACCAGAAACAGATCTTTTTGTACTGTTACCATATGTTGGGTCATACAGAAGCGGAGGATGGTACACAGGAGGTATTTATTAAGGCGTTCCGGCACTTAAGCAAGTATAAGCTGGAGAAGCCTTTTGAAGCCTGGTTGTACACAATAGCCTATAACACCTGCATTGATATTATTCGCAAGCGAAGGCTTGCTAAATATCTTCCATTCCTCTATCGAAGTGATGAACATAACCAACATGTAGATCAAGCCATTGAGGATAACTACTACAACGAGCATGTTCTGCGAACGATGTCCAAACTGACGCCTGAGGAACGGAGCCTGCTGATCCTGCGTTGTGTAGAGGATAAGAGCTATAAGGAGATTGGTGAAATTCTGCAGCAGAACAGCAGCAGTCTCCGTAAGAAATTTGAACGAACGGCCGCCAAATTCAGAAAGTATCATGCTCATACTACAGGGGGGATATCGGATGGAGCACGACAATCATCAAGACCTCAAAACCATATTTTATAATGTCAAAATACCTGAGGCAGATGTAACGAGATCTGTAATGAACAAATTGGAGGAAGATCAAATGAACAAACGCGTTAAATTTATTGCTAAATATAAGGTGAGTACTCTTGTTGCTTTAGGGACGCTGTTGATAGCTTCATCAGCCTTTGCGGCTACGCATCTGAACACATTGAGTAACAGCAAAGGGGATGTTGTCTATGAACAGAAGAAATTTGAGGATTCAGTCATTCCGGGCAATACGAAGGAAAAGCAGATACGCAGCTTGAAGGCATACGGTTTAGGACAAGATTTGTTACAGCCAGACCAAGCAGCGGCAATTTATATGGCAGGAGATAACTCTGAAGGAGAGCTTCATATCGTCAGAGGATCAGGATTTGGATTTTCAGATGCTGCTTCACTTCGCAATGAGCTGAAGGGGTCTGGTGCACATATTTTCGATAAGCTCCAAGATAAGTATGATTTTGTCGGCAGTTCCTTGAGATATAGCCCTAATGAGCTTACTGATCAAGAAAGATCTGTGCTGACAGATCAATTAGCGGAAGAAGCCCGGGATTCTCAACAAGAATATGCGATGGAACTGCTGGATGTATCCAAAGAGGCTTGGAGCATGATTGCTACTTATAAGGGTGAAGGGCAGACCATTCTTGTTCAGCCCATAAGAACGAACGAAAAGGTAACTGTACATCTTGCCGAGGAGTCACCCGCAGAGACAATTATGGTAGACGGTAGTGAGATGTTGTATTCCACATACGAAAGTGGTAGCCAGGGCATACGTTTTATTTACAATATTCCTAATAGCGATTTTCACATTAATTATTATATTGAAGCTACAAAGGGAGTTGCCAAGGATGATTTGCTTACGATTGCCAAAGCTTATTTACAGAAATCATCGGATTAACTCTGACTCACAACATATCATATTGAGAAGACCCCAAGCGTTATAGGGGAAATGAAAAAGCACAGAGCAAGCATGTTGGCTATTAGCTATGCTCTGTGCTGTTCATATATAAGACTTCTATATAACTGCTCTAGCGATTTCGATGATTCGGGATGACAAAGGATACAGTCGTTCCTTCACCGGGCTTGCTGCTAATGGACAATCCCTTACCGTACAATTGGATCAGCCGCCGGTTTGTATTGGCGATCCCAATCCCGCTCCTTCCCTGCAGGGCAGAGTCCAGTAATTGACTAATCATTTCCTGATCCATACCCTTGCCGTTATCGTCCACTTCGATAAGTGTACTCATCTCTTGCTGTACAATACGAATTCGTACAGTACCGCCTTGTAGACGGCTCAGCAGGCCGTGTCTGACAGCATTCTCAACCAGTGGTTGTACGGACAACGGAGGAAGCCGCAGTTGAATGTTCTGCTCGACCTCCCACACAATAGACAACCTGTCCCCGAATCGTTCCTTCTCAATATATAAGTAGGCTTCAACCAGTTGCAGTTCGTGGGATAACGGGACGAGCTCTCCGGTATTAAGGAAGTCGAAGCTGATACGTAGGAAAGAGGCGAACGCATCTCCCAGTCTTAGCATCTTCTCAGAATCTACCTCGCTTAGCGCCATGATGGAATTCAGCGTATTGAACAGAAAATGCGGGTGAATCTGTGCCTGCAGATAGGCTGCTTCCATACGGAGGCGTTCTTTGATTGACCTTTTCAAGGTGGTCAGTGCCTCGACCCGGTATCTCAGTTCCATGGCGTCCACAGGTTTGGTCATATAATCATTGGCGCCCGAGAGGAAGCCTGTATAGATATCAGCTGGCTGGCTGCGCGCGGTCAGCAGTAGAACGGGAAGTTCGGATAAGGAATAATTGGCTCTTATCCGCTGTGTCAGTTCATACCCGGACATATGCGGCATCATAACGTCAGCGATCACCAAATCCCATTGTCTGGTACCAAGCAATTCCAGGGCTTCTTGGGCGGAGTGAGTCTTCGTAATGCAGTATGGTTCTATAGAGAGAATGCCGATAAGCACATTCAGGTTGAGTGGATCATCATCAACAGCAAGGATATGCACGGTTTCACCTTCCAGGAGAGCAGGGCTCATCCCGGTTGCTGTCCATTCTCCGGCCGAGGTGTCTGGAATAACCAACTCGGCATAATCTTCCTTAATCCGGTTGGTCATGTCCAAGTGGTAGGGTGAGTTGTGCGATATCAGGATATCCGATGAGTCGGCCAACGGCACGTCGAAGCTGAATACAGAGCCTTTACCGACCTTCGATTGAACACTCAATGTTCCTCCGTGCAGCTCAATGAGCTGTTGGCATATACTTAATCCGAGTCCAATCCCTCTTCCATCACTTATTCCGTGTGCGCCCTGCTCGTAAGGAAGGAATATACGGCTCTGTGTCTCTTGATCCATGCCGACCCCTGTATCGGATACATGAATATGGACACGGTCATCCTTAACTGCCGCGGATATAGAGATGCTGCCTTCCTCCGTGTATTTGATCGCGTTATGCAATAAGTTATACAAGATTTGTACGAGCCTTTTCTCATCCGCTATAATAGCTGGCAATGATTCCGCAATGTTCATGTCGAGGCGGACAGGCCTGTCATCTACCATATACCGAAGCATTTCAAAAATTCCAGGAACAATGGCTTGAATTTTCAGCGGCTCCTTCTGCAGAATGATACGGTGCTCATGAAGGCGGGCGACATCCAGCAGATCGTCAAGCATATGTGACATACGGCGGCTGATCGTGATAAGCAGGTTCATATTTTTTAGACTCGTAGGGTCAAGCTTCTGCTGTTCCTTAGTCAGGATGGTATGAGCGATATTCATAATCCCATGCAGCGGTGTTCTTAGTTCATGCGAAGTGTTGGCAAGAAATTGATCCTTAAGCTTGTCTTCCTTTCTCAACTTCTCGTTGAGCTTGGCATTCTCGGCGGATTGGAGGAAGAACTCTCTGAACCAGTACGCTGCGAAACCGATAATCGCCGCAATCATGTCCAAGGGGTAGTAGACTAGAGACGTATCATTATAGGAGTTCCATATGGCCCATAGGATGTTCGATATGATACCTGTCGCCGATAGTAGCAGAAATACGCGACCGTTGTTGTTCTTTCCCTTCAGAATCATTGTGGTTATTACGTAAATGAACCAGAGGAAGGGGAAGAGATACAATATTCCAAATACCCCTAGTTCGACGGATCCGTTAATGAATACAGCTGGTGCAACCAGTATGAATGCCGTATATATACCAAGCAATCGGGTACAGATCTTTAACCAGACAATGTTCAGTTTAATAGGAGTAAGCCCTCTGAATACAAGCAGAATAAGCAGGGGTTGCCACAACTGAGCCAGCAGTCTCACCTTAAGTGCCCATGTATAGTTAATTGGAAGCCAAATTAAGAGTATATTGTCATAGCCCGCTATTGTCGCTGTGGCTGCTGCCATCGTTAATAAGCAGACTAGGGCCAGAGTTCTCTCTCTAGGGTTGAACAGATAAAATATAAATGCATATAGTCCATGGAGCAGCAGCGTAATAAATGTAACCATCTGGAATCCAATCGAGTACCAGCGTGTAAAATCGATTGCGGCCTGGGAGCCGAAGCGAATCGATTGTATGATACCTCCATTGTAGGGATCATCATAATTAGCTACTTGAATGATTAGTTCGATTTCCGTTGCCCCTAGCCTTGAATAGGAAGCGGTATAGGAAGTATTTCTGGGTTTGTATTGCTGTTTGTCAGCAGCAGGTTTGCCGAAGGAATTCTCGGCTATCCCATTTATTTGTACAGCGGAGGAAGCCTGAATGCCCCGTAGCCAGAATGCGACGGGCTGCTCCAATGGATCAAACAAAATTCGAAGTCGATACGTTCCGGAACCAAAGGATAGATTCGATCCTTCTGATATGGGCTGTTCCCAGTTGCCTGGAACATGGATATAGCTTGCCGTATGTTTACTCGCCTGCATATCCTGCTGAGATAACAATTGCCCAGGATAGAATTCCCATAGCCCATTCAGAGCAAAGGTGGAGGTGTTGTCAAACTCTCTGCCGCGCAGATCAATCACACCGTTGACGGCGATAAGGCGTTCCGCAGGAGGAAAGATCACCTCGGACCAAATCCACCGGAGGCTAAGCAGAATACTGATAAACAATGTAATAATAGTTATATATTTTAGGACTGAAGTATTTTTTATTCGCATAACCATAGAAATTCGGCATAAAGGGGCCTATTCCTTTAGCAAAACGTTATGATCAGCAATATATGATGCAATATCAGTTAATATATATGAGCGGTTGTACGGATTACGGGGGAGGTCGCTTCACCTTCTCCAACTTTCGTCCTTCCGAAATTTCGTAAGCGATTGCCCTGATCGTTCAGGCATATTAAGAGTATCTACCTCTACAGGATTAATGCTCACTTGGCTTCGTAAATACTTTTTCGGCATGCGCTGCGACATTGTCCTTCGTCGTATAATGGCCGAAACCTGGGGGCACTTCAACGTTCGGATCGTTGAAAATATAGCCAA
Source organism: Paenibacillus motobuensis (assembly GCF_039521865.1). Classification (NCBI taxonomy): domain Bacteria; kingdom Bacillati; phylum Bacillota; class Bacilli; order Caryophanales; family Paenibacillaceae; genus Paenibacillus; species Paenibacillus motobuensis. The sequence goes on from NZ_BAAACX010000015.1 coordinate 195,004, forward strand.
GCATCATAACGCCGATCGGATTTCTGTAATGCATCACGTCATAGAAGTTGCGCGGTTCGTCGCTGACAGGCGTATACCCAGTGAAATCCCAGAAATCGGTTACGCTCGCGAGCTTGGCCCAGTATTCCTTCAAGTCTTTTAGGTTATAGCTCTTCATCTCGAGCGTGTAGGTTGCCCCTGTAATCATCATGAAGCTGATATCTCTCGCTTCGCAATATTCCTTCATCCGTCTAAGCGACTCTACGTTCTTATCAAGCGCCACTGTCTCGATCTTACCGAAGCCGTGCTTGAATTGTGGATTTGCTTCCAAATATTTGTCGAGATCGCTTAAATCCTCAGCATCTCTCCGCACTTTATTGTAGACGCCGCTTTCGGGAACAATCTGTGAGTATTCGAAGGAGTCGATCGCCCTTTTGCCATAGGCCTCAAGCTTCTCGTAGGCATACACCGGGTTCAAGGTCAAATATTTGAGATAAAAAAGGAACTGCGATTCCTTCATCACTTTGGCGTGCATCGATTTTTTGATTTCGTCGCGCGTCTCATGATAATGTCCGATTTCCTGCAGGCTCATGTGAAGCACGATATTTTTCGGATGGTAATGATCGACGATATAATACAGCGTCTTCTCATAATCATGGAAGTCGCCGCCGTACATGAGCATGCTGTAGAAGCGGGCGTCGCCGTAATATTTGTTCAGCAGAGCCGGCGAGATAGAGCTCGATTTGGATCCTCCGATGATGAAAGAATCATAGTTACCGTGATACTGATCCAAGTAGCCAATCTTGGCTACGCGCGGGTTGTTGACCATGTCATAGGAATACCACTTTAATATGCGATCTCCGAACACACCAAACGGGTCCACGACAACGTTGAGACCGCATAGCAGCAACCCCGCAATGACGAGAGCCAAGGCGAACTTCAGGATCCATTTACAGAATTGCATCACATTGCACCTCAGAACTGAAAGTATAGGAAATCCGAAACGGTCGTCATTTGAGACAAAGAAAGCACTAGCAAACATGCGGTTGCCAGCGCATATCGAAAGTTGGGCTTGAAACGATCCAAGATTTGCTCTGAATTTTTGGCAAAATAGATGATGCAAGCAGCAATCAGCAGCAGCACACAGGTATACAGATGATAGGCGATATAGATGACAATCTCTTTGGCAATGCCCATCGCGCTCAGGCCAGCAAATTCATGGAATTGGAATAGCGCCTTCAGTACCTTGCCCGCATGCAGGAGGTCGGTAGAGACGAATAAAATTCTTGTCGCAATAATTCCGATAAAAGTAAGTGTCCATGCAAGGGCGAATGGCAGAGCGATTTTGTTCCTGTACATGAAGTGGGAGGCGCAGACGAAGACGCCGTTCAGAATGCCCCATAGAATGAACGTCCAGCCTGCACCGTGCCACATACCGGACACGAGGAAGGTGACCATGACAGCGAAATAGAAGTTGAAGCTGCCGCGCCCCTTTTTGTATATCCCTCGAAAAATATAATCGGACAAGAATCGGGACAGCGTTATATGCCATCGCTGCCAATAAACGCGGAAGTTCCGCGCCTTGTAAGGAGAATTAAAGTTGGACGGCAAACGGATATTGAACATTAATCCAATGCCGATCGCCATATCCGCATAGCCGGACAGATCGAAATAATAAGAGAAGGTGTAACCGATAACAGCCAGCCAGGCTGTTATCGAGTCTGCCGAGGCGACATCGGAATAGAAGCCTTGGGCGAAGGCTGTCAACGGATCCGCAAGCGCAATCTTCTTGGCGCAGCCCATCGAGAACAGGAATACGCCCCGCATGAAGTTCTCGCTATGGAACAGCCGCTGCTGCCGTTCTTCAAGCTGGGGGATGATGTCGCTGTGATGGACAATCGGTCCGACAACAAGCTGAGGGAAGAAGGTGATGAATACTAAATAATTGATGAGACTGAACTGCTCGACCTTCCTCCGATAGCAGTCGACGAGAAAAGCGATTAACTGAAAGGTAAAGAACGAAATGCCTATCGGCAATATGATGTTCTTTAAAGAATAAGAATGCCCAGATACGGCATTCAGGTTCTCTAAGAAGAAATTCGTATATTTGTAATAGGCGAGAGTTGCGATGTTCTCGAAAAGCCCTACCCCAAGAAGAAGCCGTCGGAACAGAGGGCCCGAAGAGCGAACGATCATCGTCCCAATCACGTAATTGAACAGCACGATAAAGGTGAAAATGTAGAAAAATTTGCCGCTGCCCTGCGCGTAGAAGTATAACGAAGCGATGACGAGCCAAATTTTGGCGTATAGGCTATTGTTCATCAAGCTAAGCAACCTGTATCCGAAAAACGTAATGGGTAGAAATAGCAAAATAAAGGTATAGGTTGAGAAAATCACAGGAATGCTCCTTTTACTTCGATGTCTGGTGAGCTTTCTTGAAGCTTCGTGTAGAAGCATTCATATCGCGCCAAAGGTGCCTTCCCTGCACCGAACTCAGAAAATTTGTAGCGCTAAAAACGGTCTATCTAATTTTTTTTCTTTGGAATAGGCTCGAACAGCAGGACAAAAGGTAGATTGCTGCCTGCAGCAGGACTAATCCAAATCTCTACGCTCTCCTCTTGATTGCCAGTCCGATACAGAACGCTGGCCGTGCTGGATATATCTTCTTTGCCACTATGGCCGAAGGTCACTACGTCACCATTTACGACTGCAGATCCGACAAACAGTCCGCCGCGTGGATTAAATAAAATAAGCGTATTCGCAGCAACATGATTTAATTTCAGCTTGTAAACCAAGCCGTAATTTCCAGAGTTCAAGGCCTCGGTTCCTTTGATCCCATCTAATCCTTGTTGAAAAGGATCTTCTCTATTGTCGGTTAAAGAGAGCTTGACTGAACGGGCACCAACGGGATCATTATATACGAAGACACGGGTCGAATCCGCAAAAGTACCTCGGACGATAGATTCATTCGGGTCTAGATAAGGCAGCTTCTCTAGGTCGGCGATCGGGTCACGGTTGGCCAAGACCAACAAAGAAGTGTAGCGAACGGGCGCATCACTGCTTAAGTCTCCGGTGAAGGTGATGATCTCTTCAGGCTTCATTGGATTCTTATTGATACTATTCCATATGATTCGCTTCTCTCCCGGTTGTAGGGTTATCTTCTGAGGACTCTTCGCAGCCAATAAGCCTTCAAAATAACGGGTCAGTGAAACGCGCCCTGCCCATTCTGCATAGGATGTAGGACCAGCCATTGCCTCATTGTTGAGTGTAACGGTAGCTGGGGAAGTGCCCGGATTCTCGGCAAGAACATAGAGTTTGGCCGGCTTACCGAGTTGGTTCTTATGATGTAACAGAAAGCGGGCATCCCCGGTAATCGTATCCTGATAGAGTATCCCTTCCGAATTGATCGATTCTGGTCCGCTGCTGCGGAACAAGGTTACTGGTTCTGTCTGGTAACTATAAGGAATTGCTTCCATCGCTTTAACCGAGTAGCCATCAACAGCGAGTTTATTTCCTACCGGTGTAAAGAGCTTGTAGAACTCTTCACGGGTGTATAGCGTCTCATCGGTAATTTTGATCGTTTTGCTGAATTCACCGATGGCTCCGTGCTTATCCTTCACCTCAAGGTTTATTGTAACGCTGCCTGGTGTGAAGAAGGCCTCCTCCTTATTTGCCCATATCCGGTCGACAATGGCGTCTTCATCATCCGAGCTCAGATCCGTATAAATGATAGGTTCACCCATTCGATATACGTCTTTATCAGTAGTAAAATTGGCTACCGGAGGCTCGTTGGGTTTTACTACTTCCAAGGTCAGTGTAAAAGGATCGCTCCAGACTCCTTCTGAGTCCTGTACGGAGTAACTGACAGAATATGCACCAGGTTTGCCGAAGATCTCTTCCTTCCCTTCCCAGCGTTCATCGACAATATCCAGTCCCAACGGGGAGTATGAATTCGTCTCATAGATTACAGTAGTCTCGCCGGCAACAATCTCTTGTGGTTGCACCTTGAACGAGGCAACCGGCTTAGTGGAACGCTGCAGGGTGATGGTCTTGTTATCTACGGTATAAGGAATATTCAAGCTTTGAATGAATGGGATTAAAGGGACCATTAGAACATTGTTGTCCGTATAAGGAGCTGTCTTTAGCGGGTAAGCCGTTCCGTTTAGACTATAGCTCTTGCTGTTGTTCTTATATTTCAACTCTATGCTGCCAAGCTGAATGATCGTCTCGTTGGTCTTGGAGTCTGTGGTTACCGTTGCTCCCAGGCGCTCGGCCATGAAGCGAAGTCCTACATAGGTGGCTCCATTCTTGACGATGGCAGGGCGAGGGGCTTGGTAAGCCTTGCCGTCCTGCTCCACTTTGCTGCTATCGATATAAATAGCGATTTGCTTCCAATTTGACTGCTCCAACTGTGCTTTGCTCTCTTGCAAAGGCTCTGTAGAAGCAGCCTCCGCTTTCGCAGCAGGGATGGCCGTGGCCAATTGGCCCGTGATCAACAGCGCAGCCAGTCCTGCCGTTATTTTCCCCATATTCTTGATGTCTTCCACTTCTCCTCTCAACTTGCATAGCTGATATATTAGGTCGAATTGAAATTCGACTTATAGAAACTGATTAGACCCTTCTTGCAATTTTGATTGGCTCTTAGTCTCGATCATCCGGATTGCTGGATCGGTAGTGATCTCTTTACTCCCTTGACGAAGCGCCAGGTTTTCTTGTTCCAGCATCCCAATCTTTTGCGTTAAGACAATAAACCGTGCGGTTAGCGAAGATACGGCTATTGTCAAATGAAGCAAAATGAATAGAACACTGATCAGACCGAGCAGATAGAGCAGGGAAGGCGCATAAGATACGCCGATTTGCTTGGCCATGCCGTCAATCAATGAAGGAAATAGCGACAGCAGCATCATGACGGCCGTAAGAATAACCCAGAGAATGGCATACTGTTCACGCAGCTTCCCGTTGCGGATCAAATATATGGTAATGCCTAGAAAAATCATACAGATCATAAAACTGAGAATAAAAACATCAATTTTCATAGCCTAGATCCCACTTCTTTTCTTTCTTCTTTGTTCTTGTAATTAGAACGGACATAATTACCTTGACCATATAGTAGACTGAGCCCAGAGCTCGAATGCTTGAGCTTCCGGTTAAGCGCTGGCGCATGACAACGGGAACCTCACTAAAGGTACAACCGCAGTTGTCAAGTTGGACAAGCGCTTCAACTTCCGGATAATCGGCAGGATACTCCTGAGCAAATAATGCGATGGCTCGTGGACCGCAAACGCGGTAACCTGAGGTCGGATCCGTCACTTTACGGCGAAGCAGCAACGTCAGCAGCCCTGACAGCAGATCGATGCCGATTCTACGAGCGAAGGTGGATTGAAACCCCTGCTTCTCCATGAAGCGGGAGCCAACAACCATATCTGTGCGGCTTTGCTGTAGCTCTCCAAGCAATCGGTCGAAGTCTCGCGGGTTATGCTGTCCATCTCCATCTAATTGGGCTGCATATTGGTATCCGTGTCTTTGCGCATATTTATAACCGGTCTGAACGGCGCCTCCGATGCCCAGATTGCAGCTGAGATTGACGACGAGTACGCCTTCCTTGGCGGCTTCATCTCCTGTCAAATCACTCGATCCGTCATTCACGACCAGAATATCGGCATAGGGGATATGGTGACGGACATCGGCAATCACTCGCCGGATTCCTTCTGCTTCGTTATAGGCGGGAATAATAATAAGTACTTTTTGATTCATTCTCAGTGCTCCTCTCCGACAGATAATGGTTCTTTATTTGATCGCCGCCCGAGCAAATAATCCAGAGCTGTGGCGGCAAGCAGGCTGGCGAGTATGATGAACAGCGGCATCGCTGTAAAGTTATAACGAAATTCTGGAACGAAGGCCAATCTTGTAATGCTGATCGCTACCACCAGGACGACCAGCAGAACGGCAGGCTGGCGCCATCTGCGCAGTAGGGCAACCGTGGATATAAAACCACCTAATAGAATCGTTCTATGATACAAATTGCCGAGCGGAATCACAGGATATACTGGTGAATGTCCTGCTCCGAAGAACATTCGTCCATAAATATAGCGTGTTTTGCCAATGGTGTACCATTTAACAAAGGTCCAGGTATGCTCTGTGAATCCTACCTTCAAGCGCTCCTTAGCTACCTCCATCTGGGTCTTACCTTTGCGGTCAACCATATTGTCATCATAGTTCTTATTTGGATAGGTACCGGCTGCAAATGGATTAACCTGCGTAGAAGTCAGAATGAATTGGTGCATCGTGACCATATTTCGTACAATCCAGGGCGTCAATACAATGGCGATCCCCAGACAAGAGACCGCTGCCAGCTTCACCACGTGAGCGGATCTTTTTCGCCACAGCCAGAAGAAGGCATACGCTGGAAGAATAAGAATGAGAAATTCTGGTCTGGTAAGGACTAGTAATCCAAGCACTCCTCCAGCCAGTATGGCGGATAATGCGGTCTCTTTCTCGAAGACTCTCAGCTGCAGGTATACATATAGCATGAATAGCATAGCGGCCAGCGTCTCGGTTAATATGGCTCCATTCGCCCAGACGAAGGGGGGATATATGGCCAAGATGGCTGCTGCTATTATGCCGGCCCATTCCCCGCCTAACCTTCGACCTGTCAAGTAGACCAGCCATAGGGTCACCATGCTGAATCCGATCTGAATGTATCTGATCAATGGATACGGATCATGATTCTTGTAATCGGCCAGCAAGTAGGACCCTGCCATAAATAAAGGGTAACCGGGCGATACTTGAGCGTTCGGTTCTTCACTCTTATATGCGTAAACACCCTTCTCCAGCAGTTGTCTGACCATAATGTCATAGTTCAAGCTGTCATGAGGGATATGATGCTCAACTGAGTTCACAAAATCGATGCGGACAAATAAAGCCGTTGCAAAAATGAAAATACATATTAAGGTCTTCAGGTTAGCCAAGCGCTTTAACCTATGGGTAATATTCGTAAACATGGGGGGGGGTGTACTCCTCTCTATATTCCAGTCCGACTAGCGGTATATTAAGCATATAGAAGAGTTCTTATTGGCCCATAAAGGAATCCTTAATAACTACCTATCTAAAGTCTTAAAATTTTCTTAACAATGCTCTGGACAAAATGGTGCAAAAAAACCGATTCCTATACCCACAGACTTTGTGAGCATAAAAATCGGTCATATTGAGTTAAAGTAATTAGTTAGTAGCCTTGGATAAAGGCAAAGGAAGTCTTGCTATAAATTCTGTCTGTGAACGATCGCTTTTGGCCGAAATATTGCCTCCATGTACTTCCATGATGCTCTTCACAATGGCAAGTCCAAGGCCTGTACCTCCCGATGATCTGGAGCGGTCGCCCCGATAGAAGCGTTCGAAGATAAATTGCAGGTCGCTTTGCGGTATCGGCTCTCCGTAGTTGATCACTTTGATCAGTGCGTAATCTTCGGAGCGGCTAATATCGATATCGACGTATTCACCTTTGCGGCCATATCGGATGGCATTGGAGATCAGGTTCTCAAATCCGCGAGCAAGCAGGTCCCCATCCCCCTCGATCATAAGGGAGCTAAGTTCCGTTGCGATACGGCAGGTCATATCGGCCTTTTTAAGACTAGGTACGAATTCTTCCGCGAGCTGTCGCAGGAAGGCGACCATATCCAGTTCCTCCACATGCAGGGGCATGCCGTTGTTGATACGGGTATATTCGAACAACTCATCAACCAGCTTCTTCAGGGCGAGTGATTTCTCATAGGCAATGTTGACATAATGGCGTAGTTCTACCTCATCATGATAACGATCATTCTCAATAACCCCCAGGAAGCCGAGGATCAAAGTGAGCGGAGTCCGAAGATCATGGGAGACACCCGTAATTAGATCATTCTTGGTCTTCTCAGCATTCCGCTCTTCTTGAATTGAACGATCAAGCTGTTCCGCCATTCGGTTAATGCTATCCGCCAATTTCATCCATTCGTTTGATGGATCATCCTCCAGATGAAGACGATGATCCAATTGACCGCTGGCTACCTGGCCTAATCCGGAGGAAATTTTGTCTAGATTGGTGCGTAATTGCAGGGCTAGATCATTCATACTATGGGCAATTTGCCCAATCTCATCGTGGGATGAGGTGTGAAGCTCTTGATCGAAGTTGCCGGCAACCATCTGCTGCAAGCTATTGTTAACATTCTCTAGACGACGAATAATTGTCCGCGTTAGTAAATAATACAGAATAATGAATAGGATAGGACCTACTATACTCATAACCATGGAAGAGCCATAGTTAACGACGATGAAGTTCAGATAATGGGTGAACGGCGGGACCGTGATAAGGTAAACGCCAAGCTGGTACCCGAGATATAACAGAATTGCCGTTAACCCTAAGCTGGCCAGTACGATCGCTAAAAATTTCCACCGCACCGTATTGACCCATTTTAAATTCATGAGGATTCTCCTTCTCTGGATATTTAGAGTCGTTCCATCTTATAACCGATCCCCCAGACAGTCTTGATAAATTTAGGATTCTGGGTATCCTTCTCAATCTTCTCACGAATTCTACGGATATGAACCATGACTGTATTTTTCGATTCCATGAACGGCTCATTCCACACCTCTTGATAGATCTTCTCCATGCTCAGTACAATTCCCTGATTAACGGCCAGCAATTTCAGAATAGCGAACTCCCGAGGCGTTAATTGTACTTCTTGTCCTTCTACAGTGACTTGATGCGTAGATATGTTGATGATAAGCTCATCGATTTCAATCTCGTTCTCATCCATTTGAGGCTGGTTCGGACCGCTGAATTGATGGTAGCGTCGTAGTTGTGATTTGATGCGAGCCATTAGCTCAAGCGGGTTGAATGGCTTCGTAACATAATCGTCGGCCCCAATGCTGAGCCCAGCAATTTTGTCCATATCCTGACCTTTCGCTGATAGCATAATGATGGGCATGTTCCGATTCTCACGGATTTTCATGCAGGCTTCAATCCCGTCCATTCGCGGCATCATCACATCCAGCACGATCAGATCTACCGGATGACGTTCCAGAATATCAAGCGCTTCTTGGCCATCGGATGCTTTTAACAGGTTGTATCCCTCATTTTTAAGATATATATCCATCAATTTAATAATTTCTTTCTCGTCATCGACAAGTAATATGGTTCCTCTAGCAGACATGAAGATCCTCCTGGCTAAATATAATATATATGTATTAGGATGCTCTAAAAAAACTATAACATTTCCATTCGAGTTTTTTTCTTAAGAATCACTTAACTTTTTTTTAACCGCTATTACCATATTATCAAATAGAGGACGAATCGTTATATGAGCTATAAAATCATTATATAAATAGGACCGGATAGAGCTTCGAAAGCCCTTCCGGTCTTTATTTTGTATTAACGCTGTTTATTCGGTTGATGGATGATCCTTGAATTTGAATTTGGCAGAGTAGGAGATCAGGATAGATACGATTAGCAGGCAGAGGGGGACGACGCTAATGAGGTAGCGGAAGGTTAACCCAGGATCAGGGCCGGGTTTATCGCCGCTCTCATAACCGAATATAAGGCCAACGACGAAGAAGGCTAACGCCGAGATCAGGCCGCTTGAGCGTGTAATAAATCCGGCGACCGCAGTATAGATGCCTTCTCTGCGTAATCCCGTCTTCTCAGCGTCTTCATCAATGATTCTTCCACTGACTATTGCCGGAGTAACGAGGAATCCAGCCAAGCCGAAGCCAACGACAACACCGGCAATGATGCCGCTAACTAAATCAGAGCCGAACCAGAGCGGAATTACAGACAGGGCGTATATAATAAGGGATAATCTCCACGCCTTAACCCCATCCATTCTACGGATAATCCAATACCATACGAATACGAGAGGAATGACCGAGACGAACACGGAAGCCAGCAGGATTGAGACCTGGGCTTCAGGTATTCTTAGGACGTATTTGGCATAGAAGGGGATAATCGAGCTGATCAGGCCATTGACCGTTTGAGCAAAGGAATTGGATATATTGAATACCCAGAATTTCTTGTTGCTTAACGTTATCTTGAAGGCCTTGGCTAGCTTTAGCGGTTGTTCCTGCGAGGCTTCAGGCCGTTCTCGGACATATATCATACAGAGGAACATAAATACGCCAAATATAAGGGCATAGATCAGAGCCATGCTCGGGAAGTTAAGTGCGGTATAAATAATTGGAGTCAATGCGGACGCGATAAGCAGCGCCACCACTTGATAGCCTTGCTGAATCGCTGAAGCCTTGGCCCGCAGCCGATCGCCGCGGAACAATTCGGGGAACAGGGCTCCATAATTCACCCATAGTACCGTAGCTGCGGCCTCGAACAGAATAAGCGCCGTCAGGAACCAGGTGAAGAGCGTATTTTGTGTTAAACCACTGGGAGGGGAGAAGACCATGATGAAGAACAGCATGAATAAGGGAATTGTGCCAAATACCCAAGGACGACGCCTTCCGTAACGGGTATTCGTGCGATCTGACCAATATCCGAATAACGGATTGTTCACCGCATCCCAGATTAGAAAGATCGTGCGCGCTAGGGTAGCTAGCCCTATTCCGAGCCCTAGCTTCTCCACGTAGAAATAACTATAGAAAGAACTGAAGGCCTGACTCGGGACCATCATAGCAAACATGCCAAACGCAAAGGTGTATGGTGAGTTGATCCATTTATGCTTCAAGCAGTTCCCCTCCTAGATAAAGAATATTAAAGTATATTTCGGGAAAGAGATTAATATAAGGGCTGCACTAAAATAAGTCTTAAACTAATGAGCGAGGAGTATTCAAATTATTACGATTTAATGAAAGGAAAGCCAATTCGGTGAATTAATAAGGAGGATGTATTGACTTATATTACATTAATAGCACTATTATACTTGGTTGGGGATTATTATCTTAAAGACAATTGTGGCTGTGTCCGTTGATGTTAAGAAGTATAATCTAAAATGAAACAAACTAACTACATATATATGTAGTTAGTTTGTTTGTTTCATAAGGGGGCGGATGAATATTGGCTAAGAAAAATAAGTATGCTTGGATCCTTATAATTATTCTTTGCATTATATCGATAGTTGGTACAATGTATTATTTCCGCCCACTAAATGCAAATAGCGTTTTTCCTGAATTGGAAAGTATAGAAAAGGTAATCTTTAATGTAAGATTTGACGAAAAGAAAAGTAGTAAATTTTTGGAGACTGAGATTAAGGGGAGAGAAGCTGAATATTTTGTTGATTTATTAGAGATGACAAAGTATCGAAGGGTTTTTGGAAGGACAAATATTCAAAGCCAGACAAATGCTTATGATATAGTAATAGTTTACAATTCGAACAATTATTCGATTGTGATTAGTGATAGAGGATACGTAGTTGTAGATGTTATAAGCAATAAAAAGAAATATAAAATCTTAAGTTCAAAAAGCGATACTTTATTAAAGTTAGTGGATGAGATGCTAATGCCGATGAGGTGACTTCCCCATTTTCTTCGCTGTAGGTTTGCTTTCTCTAACAAACGAAATGATGATAGAAAATTAGACAGGTCAGATTATCAGGTGTCTGTTTCTTGAAAAAGCACCGCCTAAAAAGCGTCTGGACGCTTTATAGGCGGTGCAATAAAAGGTATCCGTGTTTGCGTGAGCCCAGGATTGTCCTACAGTTGCATTATCCCTTCACAGACCCTGCCGCTATACCTTCTACGATACGATCGCTGAGGAACAAGAACATAATCAAGATCGGGAGAATACTGATCATCAGCGTTGCCCCGATTGCGCCCCAGTCCGTCGTGTATTGTCCGACGAAGTTTTGGACGCCGACAGTCAGTGTCTTGTAGGAGTCTGAACTGATGAATGTATTTACGAAGATAAATTCATTCCAGTTGTAGATCATATTAATGATCGCTGTCGTTGCGACAACAGAGCCTGTCATTGGCAGTACGATCCGGAAGAACATCCGGTTAACGGAACAGCCGTCAATGATTGCGGCCTCTTCTACCTCGCGCGGAAGCGCATAATAGAATCCAAGTAGAATCATGATCGTAATCGGCATATTAAATGCGACATAAGAGAGAACCAATGATAAAGGATGGTCCGTTAATCCTACTTTATTGAAGAAACTGAATAGCGGGATCAATGTAGAATGGACAGGGATCATCATCGCAACCATGAACAGGCCGAGAACGAAAGAGCTGCCCTTCCACTTCATGCGAGTAATCGCGTAAGTTACCAGACTGCCCAGGACGACGGTTAGTACCGTGGCTACAACGGTAATCCATAAGCTATTCAGGAAATACACATCAATATTCCCGGCATTCCATACCTTCGAATAGTTCTCCCAGCGCGGATGCATCGGCAAAGAGAGCGGAGGGAGGTTAAAGACTTCCTGATTGTTCTTGAGTGAGAAGAACATCAGCCAGACGAGTGGGAATAACTGAAATATGGCGACGATAATCAGGACGATGTACATGATTGAATATCCAATCCGTCCGAGTAGGCGCCATCCCCCGCTGTTAACACTAGTTTGCAGTTCTACGTTTCCGGTCATCATTTACGCCTCCCTCTTATGAATATTGAATGGTATCTTTCGATCTGGTTAACCAGCGAATGACCCAGGTGACTACAAGACAGATGACAAGCAGGAAGAAGGCAGTCGCACTACCGTATCCGAAATCATAAGCTCTGAACGCGGTATGATACATATACGAGGCCATAACCTCACTAGATCCGTTCGGGCCACCGTCCGTCATCACGAAGATAAGATCGAAATATTTCAGCGATCCGACAACAGCGAGTACGATCGTTACTTTAACCGTCTCCATAATCAGCGGGAACTTGATCTTCCAGGCGATCTGCCAGGAGGTGGCGCCGTCAATGCGAGCAGCTTCATCCAAGGATGTCGGAATATTCTTAAGTGCTGCGTAGTAAATCAGAATATAAAAACCCGCATACTGCCACAGGATTGGAATGAATAGAGCCAACAATACCAGTGATGGCTCTGCCAGCCAAGCGGGAGGATTATCAACTCCAATGGATTGCAAGACACTGTTCAATATACCGTTGGACGGGTTGTAAATTCTGAGCCACAGCTGAGCGATGGCGACGGATGACAATAGCATAGGGATAAGATAAATTTTACGGAACAAGTTAGCCCCTTTAATCCGGGCCGCCAATACCATGGAAATCATCAAATAGATAATGAGACTAAGGCCTGAGAATAGGGCCAAGAGCAAAGAATGCCATGCGCTATCCCAAAACTTCCCGTCTTTCATTAAGTTAGCGTAATTCTCCAGCCCAATAAATTTCATACTGCCAATGCCATTCCATTCATTCAGACCATAGTACCCGGTAAGGACAATCGGAATATAGACAATGGTTAGAATAAGCAATAATGAGGGGAGAACGTAGAGAGCAATCATTTTCTTGTTGGACAGCACTTTATCCATAATGGTTCAGCTCCATTCCTTTCAATCATTGGAGGAGAGGACCTATCCCGCTAGCATTTCCGAGGGATAAGTCCTCCTGGCATACATCTTAGAAATTACTTAGCGAGAGCCTTATCATGCTCAGCCGCGAACTCCTGAGGTGTTACTGCCTTACCGAACAATGCTTGAATCATGTTCAAATGCGTCTCAGCTGCTTTGGCTGGCATTTGAACGTCTGCGAATAGAGTGACACTGCTTGCTTGGTTCATCTCTGCGAATAGATCCTTGTAGAGCTGTGGCAAATCCATGTTCTCTGCGTCAACCTTCGTTGCTGGAATTACGCCAGCGTCAGTTACGGACTGCTCGCCCCATTTAGTTACGAAATATTCTACGAATTTCTTAGCTTCGTCTTTCACTTTGGAGTTCTCAGCTACGAACAAGCCTACACCAGGACCGCCTACCCAGCTGTTAATATCGCCTTTGCCGCCGTCCACAGTCGGGAATTTGAAGAATCCGACTTTATCACGGAATTCCTTTGGAATTTCTTCATTCGTGGTGAAGTTTGGAATATCCCAGGAGCCCATCAGGTACATCGCTGCTTTCTCATTCAGGAATTCCGATTTCGCTTCTTCATTGGATTGGCCGTTGAAGCCCTTAATAAATGCGTTGTTGTCAACGAGCCATTGCACTTCTTGAGCTGCTTGAACCAGACCTGGGTCGGTGAACGAAGCGGAGCCGCTAATGGTGTCAGCAAGTGTCTTCTGTCCAGCGATACGGTCTGCCAAGTACATGTACCAGAGGGAGCCGGTCCAACGATCCTTGTTGCCAAGTGCGATTGGAGCGATACCCTTAGCAGACAATGTTGTTACAACATTTTTAAATTCTTCATAGGTTGTTGGTACACTGAGACCGTTCTTCTCGAACAGGTCTTTATTGTAATAAATCGGAGCGATGTTGAATTCGATTGGGAGTGCATAAGTTTTGCCGTTAACAGCGTAAGCCTCAGTGGTACCGGCAACGAATTTGTCCTTCAGTTCACCGTTCAACAGATCGTCGAGTGGAGTGAACAGATTGCCTTCTACATAAGGCTGCATGAAGCCTGCTGCCCAAGTTACGCCGACATCAGGAAGCTCGTTGGAAGCGGACAGAACTTTTAATTTATTTTTATATTGTTCGTTGTCCAGTACTTCCTGCTTGATTGTGACATTCGGGTTCTCATCTTGGTATTCTTTAATGATTTGGTTAACAATTTTGTTCTGACCGGCAGATACGCCTTCCGGCCACAAGTGCATCAGCTTAACGGTTACTTTCTCGCCACCGGAAGCGGTATCATTTCCTTCTGAGCCATTCGCTTGATTGTTCTTACCGCCGCCACCGCAAGCCGAGACGATGACTGCCATACAAATCGTGAGCAAGAGTACTGACCATGCCTTTTTCTTCATGCTGAAAGTCCCCTTTTCTAAAAGAAATTATCAAGCGCTTACTGTAAACGCTTTAATAATTAAATTGTATCGCTAGAGTGAAAGACATGTAAGGTAACTGAGATTAGGACTAATACCACTATTATCAGTTGTTGCTCTCATTCATTTGTTGTCTGTACTGTCCGGGGCTCATGCCCTCAAGCTTTCTGAAGACCTTGATGAAGTATTTTGCAGTCTGATAACCGACACGCTCGGAGATTTCATTCACGGACAGGGTTGTACCTACGATTAGTTCCTTGGCTCGTTGAACCCTACGTCTGGTCAGGTAATCGCTGAAGGTCAGTCCGGTATGCTCTTTGAACAGCACGCTGAAGTAATTGGCGTTCATATGCGACATCTCTGCCAGCTCGCGCAAGGAGATGGGCTCTTCCAGATGGGCCTCGATATAGTTGATAGCTTCCCTTACTGGCTCGCTGTATTGATTATTTCCGTCCGAGGTGCTCATTAGCCGGGTATCGACGATTTTCTCCATGCGCTCGATCCTCTGTTTCTGGTCGTTCCGTTCCAGTGCTACTTCAACGGCGTGAGTTAATTTATTCTTGTCGATGGGCTTCAATAAATAATCGATTACCCCATATTGCAGAGCCGTTCTGGCATATTCGAATTCAGAGTACCCTGAGATGACGATGACGAAGAGGGCGGGGTGCTTGTCGTTGATTTCTTCGATCAGCCGAAGTCCATTAATTTCAGGCATACGAATATCTGTAATGAGCAGAACTGCTTCATTCGACTGCAGCCAGTCCATCGCTTCCTGAGCGCTGGCGAAGGTCTCAAACTGGTAATGCCCAGGAGACCAAGACTCCAGAGTCCTTTTGATCCCTTGTCTTGTTCGTGGTTCATCATCAACGATAAGAATGGTCTTCATGTGTTTAGCCCTCCTTGAAATTCATTGGGAATTTCGAACATAATTGAGGTTCCTTGTCCAAGCTGGCTTTCTATCGTTAACCCGGACGCCTTGGAATCATAGTATAGACGAAGTCTGCGCTCGACATTAATCAAGCCAATGCCTTGTTTGCCGGAATGCTGCATTTCATCCGTCTGTAAGGTGTTGTACAGTTCACTAAGTTTATCTTCATCCATCCCTGGACCGCTATCGGAGACAGTAACTTTCGTGTAACCCTCGCGGTCTGAAGCCTGGATCGACAGGACCACCGTGCCTGGTTCGTTGCTCTTCTCAACGCCGTGCATAATGGCATTCTCCACCAGAGGCTGGATCATCAGCTTCGGAATAGGGATATGGCGGAAGGCTTCCTCGATGTCAATTTTCCATTCCAGTCGGTCGATAAGTCTCATTTCCATAATTTTAAAATACAACTCCGCATGATCCACCTCATCCCCGATGGTTACCCATTCGACATCATCGGAGCGATTGATGACATAACGGAACAATCCCGACATGGCCAGTACGTTGTCAGCCAGCTCATCCTCGCCCTTCTCGTCCAGCGCCCAGAAGAAAGCCTCCAGGGTGTTGAAGAGGAAGTGCGGGTTAATCTGGGCCTGCAGTGCCTTCAGTTCGGTGCGGCTCTGAATGATCTCCTTCTGATAGACGACCTGAATCATCTCATTCATCGAGTCTACCATCTGGTTATACGTATGATTCAGCTCCATAAGTTCCATCGTTGATGACTTATCCGGATTGCGCTGCAAGGTACCAAATCGGGCCCCACGCATCGTGCGGATCAGATTCAGGATCGGTCTAGTAATCATCGTTGATAGAATAAAGGAGCAGATCAGGAACAGGAGCCCGCCAACAGCAATAGACACGAAAATTGCTGTCCGTAGGACCGATATGCCTTCGGTCGTATATCTGGCCGGGGTTAGAATAACCAGTGTCCAGCCGCTTAGCTCCGACTGATGTCTGACTTCAATGAACGTCTCGCCATCGATCGTTACCGAATCATGATCCATATCGAGCAATATATCTTTGTTCAGCCTGAGCGGAGAATCAGCGATGATCTCATGGCCTCCACCATCGAACAATAGCATCATTTCACGGCTATCGCCCCCGGATTCCCCCGCGGCGGTTCCGGTAAGTTCGAAATAATTGCGGTCGATGCGAAGCATCAAATACCCGGCATGCATATAGGAACGATCTATTAATCTAACGCTGCGGATCGCAATGACCGTATTCGGATCCAGAGGGTCCAGTCCGATCCACACAAGCCGGCCTTTCTGTTTATCGGCTAGTTCAACCCAGTCCTTAGGAACACGATCATTGAGCTGAACATCATCCAGCGGCAGCAATCTGCGGTAATCTGAGGTATACAGCTCCAGAGATCGGATTCCGGTGGCATATGCTTCATAGCTACGCACTTCTTCCTGGAGCGATTGGCGTTCTGAGAAGCTTAGCATCTGCCCGTCCATTTCCTGCGCGAGCTTCTTCTGCACTAAGCTGTTGGTAGAGACCTGCATCATCAAGGAATCAATCTGCTGGAACAAAGCATCCAGTTTGCCAGTCGTCTGAACGGCAGTCTGTTTTATATGCCGCTCAGCGCTTGCACGCAACAGGACGGAGACCTGGTTATAGGTGAAGACTCCAATAGCCGTCAGTACGATGATCATCACGAGCATAAACCCGATGAAGATCTGGTTGCGCAGTGTATTCCATCCATGTAGCTTGTTCAAACAGCGACACTCCCCTTCGATAGTATCCTAATTTAATATACATGACCTGTTCTAAAAAGAGAAACCCCTTTCATTTTCATAGTAAGAGGTCATAGTAATCGTAGGGAAGGGAAGAAGCCCTGTCCAGAAAGGGCAACTTTACGGATACAGAAATCGAAAATATATACCCACATTTGAGCCACCAAAGCCAGTTGAGCTCGCGAACCTCACTAGACAAAACGATCAGTATTCTCCCTTTACATGGGAATTTCAGCAAGTTAGGGTGCTGGAATCCTAAAGCTAGCGTGATCGCACTTATCAAAGCGGTCAATAATGTCCAAATGATCAGGTCAAACTTGGGTATTCAACATTTTGGGGCACGCAAAAAGGCCGTCTCCAAGGCGGGAAATCAACTTTTGAGACAGCCCCTTCACGGGTTCGATCGTTATTTCAGAATAAATTGCCCAGTCACCGGATTATGATCGCTGTTGCTGAAGCCTAGATCGTGTCCAGTGACACTTACCACCTCGACATTGGGGGATACGAGGAAGCCATCGATGACGGCTAGGAAATTGACCCCCTCATTGTACGCGGAGTCCAATGTTCGTACGCTAGGGGTGTTCGGGTCAACGGCCCATTTGAAATCACTGGGGCCGAAGCTGTCCGGGAAGGGCTGCAGCCATTCTGGCCATTCCTGCTGTGTCTTGAAAATAGCGGGATCCGTGCCTGGAAGGGCATGATTCCAATCACCACCGATGATCAGATAATTGTCATTCTCCATCTCCCGCTGGATATACTGTTCAAGGAACTCAAGCTGCTGCTTGCGGATCTTGCCGCCTTTATCAAAGGCTGACAGGTGTAGGTTAATCAGGATCAGCTCCTTGCCTTGATCTACAGGAATTCTGCTCTCCACGAAGGCGCGATCCAGTTCAAATAATTGAACCGGCCAGCTCTCCTTGCCGGGCAGATCGAAGCGGGTCTGGCTTGTGCTGTGGAAGGAGGATAAGGTCAACAGGCCGCTCTGTACTGAGCCCATTGGTCTAGTAATAGGGACGGGGACCCACGGTACTTTGTAGTTGTATGCAAAAGTATAGCCGTAGCTCTGAAGCGCATCGCTGATCTGTTTGACCTCATTGATATGGTTGCTTCTTGAGGAATCGACATCTACTTCCTGTACCAGGTAGAAGCTGGAGCCCGCATTTTCGAGAAAATGGGTGATCGCCTGGAGATTGGTCTCAGTCTGCTGACGGCTACTGGAGCGAGACATACTGCCACCATCCATGAAGAAATCCTGCCCTTGATCAAGTCCGGCATAACCGATATTGAACGTCGTGACGGAGAAAGGCTTGCCCTGCCCGATTCTGGCCTCAGGATCGCGGTCTACCGTGAGCTTAATCTCGGCCGCGGGTTTGTAGTCAGATGCAGTGACATAGATGAGGAAGACGGCAATTATCGCGATGAGAGCAAGTAGAATCCAGATGATGCCTTTAAGTGTCAGTCTGATCATTTTGTGAATGTCCCCTCCTTGGAAGAACAGTGTGTATTATGATGATTATATAGCATTGTAGGCGAGATGAGACTTAGAATATGATCTCGTAAAATGTCGAATCAAGAAATTTTAAGTAAAACTATGGCGCAGGATTATTGAACTATATATACTATATTCTTAAAGGGGACTGGAAAGATTGGGCAATCTATCCTATCTATAAAGTGTCAGGGAACTCAAGTCATTCTTACTAGCAAATCTGTCTTGATCTAGGGGGAAGCTCGTCTCATCAAGATAAATACATACATAAGGTCAAATACATAACTATTTCAACAACCGTATACCCCTCAAGGAACCTCCCTATTTGCCTGATAAAGAGGCATGCTTCATCAGTGCGAATCGGGAATTGCTGCTTACTTACGCCTGGCAAGACGAATTTCCATAGCTAGCAATTTGATGACATGACATTTTGATAGATCGAGCAATATGCTCTAACCGGATGAGATAGGCCCACAGTATAGTCGTCTCCTGGTTTGTTCTTTCATCCGCTAAGTATTTGTTGGAGAACGGACAATAAGAAGAAGAGGGGAATTGATAAACAGTATGGATAAGTTTTGTGAAAATTGCGGTGCGCCTAGGAGGGAGGGCGCTAAATTCTGTAGAGAATGCGGCCAATCATTCCCTCAGGCGGAGACTGTTCCTGTAGAAGCAGCCCCGAAAGGCATCGAACCCCAGGTAGAATCCACCGTTCCCGTACATCCGGAACAGCCTGTAGCACCGATGACCACAGAGCCAGTCACAGAGGCGGCATCAACTCCAGCAGCTGAGCCAACGATGACGGAGGTTCCTGCTCCGTCTGACGTGACCCCAGTATCCACACCTTCAGTAGAGCATTCTGCTCCCGAAAGCGTTGATACACCAGTAGAACAGGCAGCGCCTATTCAATCTCAACCAGATGCATCTGTAGAGACGCCTAGATCAACTGCAAATGACGCTTCACAAGCCGCATCGTTTACTGAGGTGCCTCCAGCTACGCCTGTACCAAGCCCTGTGCCAAACTTTGTACCACCTGTCGTTCCTCCAGCGGGAAATATTCCGACCATGCAGAGCGTGAACGGTGTGAACGGGACTACAGCCGCAGCGACACCGACACCTGCCTGGAACGAAATAGCCGATGATCTTGAAAATACTGGAAAGAAGAAGTCGAAGCTGAAGCTTCCGCTCATTATCGGCTCCATTCTAATCGGTCTATTGCTCGTTGGTGGTGCAGTATGGGCAATGATCTCCTTAAATGCCTCCAGCTCCAATCCAACACTGATATATGTTAAAGATAAGGATTTGATGCTGTCTGCCAGCAAGAAGAGCGAACCGATCAAAGCGGTGAATAATTGGCTGGATATAGATGACAGCATCAAAGAAGACTACCTTAACGTGTCATACTATGACGGGGACAGCGACGCCAGAGGTATGGAGTTCTCCATGCTGGGCGATGGCATCGGACGCTGGATCAAGTTCAATAAGAGCGGCACGCGTATGTTCTATTTGGGCAAGGTTACGGACGATGGAACAGCTAATTTGTATTATAATGATCCGTCCAAGCTGGCCAAGTCCAAGAAGGAGGATGTCGAGCCGGGCGAACGGGTGGCTTCGAATGTAAGTATTGGCGCGAATCGTTACGCTCCATTTCAAATTAGTGAGTCAGGGGATCGTGTACTCTATTTCAAGAACTATGATGAGAAAGAGTACAGCGGTAGCTTGTATATCAACGATTTGAAAGAGGAACAGCTGATCGACAATGACGTATATGGATTCTATTTTATTTCCAAAGACGAGTCGACGGTGATGTATACGAAGGCTGCGGATTCGGATTCCTACAACTATGATTTGTATATCAAGTCCCTCAATGGGAAGAGCGACAAGGTGAAGATCGATAGCGATATCAGCTATGTGGTTAATTACAGCGATGATTTCAAGAAGATTTACTATGTCAAAAATAATGGCGATATCGACGATCTGAACTATAACTCGCTCTATCTGAAAGAGGAGGGCAAGGACAAGCAGAAGCTGATCTCTGACTTCACCAGCATAGAGTCCAGCGACCAGAACGGCGTATTCTATTTCACGCGCACGAATGAGAAGAAGACCAAGCTTGTCGATCTGGTTGAGGACGATATGGCTGAGAGTGATCTGAAGATCACTGAGCCTCACTATAGTGACTTTGAGTATGAAGATTCCTATGAGGTATGGGGATACGAGTACACATCCACTGAAGTTGATTATGATAAATATTATGAAGCTTATGACTTGTATATGGGTAAGCTTGACCGCGACAGTCTCCGCAGCAGCTTGAAGGAAGAGGAGATCAACACAACAAGCAGGCAATTGTTCCTCTATTCGGCGGGGAAGGAGAAAGAGTTGTCCAATAATATCGCTTGGGTGAACTTCGCAGATGTTGCTAATAAATCAGTGATCTATTCCAAGACGGATACGGAGAAGGGACCAGTCGGCAAGATTAAGATGTCGGAGATTAAGAGCCTTTATGACGTTAGAGACCACTTCGAGGGCGATTCATCTGATATGACGGGCAAGGGCCGCTATATCATTCTGAATGACGGCCAGGAGCAAGAAATTGCCGGGGAAGCCGATGACTATTATAGCTTCCAACTCAGTGGGAATGGCAAGAAGCTGTACTATATGGAAGGGGCAGCAAGCAGTACTTCCGGTACTCTGGTCGCATACGATGTGCTGGATGGCAAGCTTAGCAATCGTAAGGTGATTGACGAGAATGTCAACTATTACATGATTCTGAGTGACGTTATCTGGTATTACAAAGATGTGAAAGATGGCAAGGGCGAACTGGACTCTTACTCAGATGGAAAGAAGACGAAGATTGCTTTCGATGTTGAAGTAGGCAGTACAAGCATCTATCCGGAGGATAACACAGTTCTCTATATTGCCGATTTCAACAGCAAGCGTCATATGGGCTCCCTATATTTGAAGCAGGGGCAAGGCGAGGCTGTCAAAGTCAATGACGATGTGAGCTTCTATAATTACGATAAAGGCAATCACCTCTTCTATATTACGGATTATAACGACAGCAAGGAATCTGGCGACTTGTGGGAATATCGTGGGAAGGACCAGAAGAAGCTGATCGACAATTCCGTTGAGGCGATGCTTCCGTTGAGAGTCGGTTATAACTTCTAAAGTATGAATATATAAGCCCCTATCAAATTCTGATAGGGGCTCTTCTACGTGTATATGAATATGATCTTGGGGTCTTGCCACCCCACTGCTTACAGTGGCTGTCTATCATGGAATACCTTTGATTCCAGCAATTCAATAGCCTGCTCGATCTCGGTCAGCTCCTCTGTGGACATATGACCGGTCCGTTCCCAGAAGCGAGCCTCAATGGTGGCAAATGCCTTATTCATCATCACCTCTCCTTGGTCGGTAAGGCGGATGTACTGCATGCGCCGATCCTCGGGAGCCGTATATTTCTCACATAGTCCCTTCTGAACCAGCTTCTTGATCTCGCGGCTCGTATTCGGTAGAGAGATATACAGGCAATCGCTGATTTGACTTGGAGTAACAAGTCCAGTCACGGCAACGTATTCCAAAATGCTATATTGCAGGGGAGTGATTGTATCTTCTCTGACACCCATTGTGATCTCATGAGTCAGTTGATGTACAGACGTCGTAAACCTTACAAATTTTTGGAACAGTGGAGCTTTGTCCAACGGAATCACCTCCTTCACAAGATAACAAACTAATTATCAAATAACAATTATCATTTGACAACTATTAATTGAATGGATATGATATTGTTATCAAATGATAAGTAAAGGAGGGGGAGGATGAACGCGTTGATCATTTATACACATCCAAACCATCAAAGTCTAAGCTATGCATTTCTACAGAGAACGATCGAGGGCTGTCAAGAGAACAAAGAGATAGATGAAATTAAAGTGCTTGATTTATATGAGGAAGGCTTCGATCCTGTGCTTGTCTTCAATGAGCAGAAGCGCCGGAGAGATATGCATAAGGAACCGAGCCTTGAGGTATACCGGCAACAATTAATCTGGGCAGATAAAATTATATTCATTTATCCGATTTGGTGGGGACGCCCCCCAGCGATGCTGCTAGGATATATCGATAGGCTGTTCGCCTCTGGATTTGCTTATCAGGACAAGGGTGGTCTGCTTCCAGAAGGGCTGCTGAAGGGGAAATCAGCCGTCTGTATCTCGTCGATGATGGGACCTGCGCTCTATCCGCTGTTCTGGTTGAACAATGCGCATAAGGTGTTAATGCGTAAGGCCTTGCTCCAGTATGTCGGCATTCGTAGCGTAAAATTTTTTGAATTTGGAAATATGGAGAGCGCCAAGGGAAGGCAGGAACAGAAGCTGGAGCGGGTACATCGATATTTTCGGGCAGTGAGCCATTGACCCATTGACCCATTGACCCATACTCAGGCCTGATACCTCATAAAAAGACGGCCTATGCGATGTCTCCAACATCGCAAAGCCGTCTAGCCACAATCGAGGAATATCTCTACCAAGTTTCTTTATTTCTCAGCAGCACTTGCTGACTAACCTCCAGACCTTGTCTGGCCGCCGCCTTGTACATCGTTAACGCTTCTTCAATCTGCCCATTCTGATGCAGCAGGATGGCATAGTTATGTTGTGCCATGGCATCGCCTTGCTCAGCCGCTGCTTGATACCATCTCATGGCCTCCTCACGGTCACCCTTATAGGCTAGCAAATTAGCGAGATTGTATTGGGAGTCAATGTCTCCCTTGTTAGCGGCAGCCTTATACCATTCAATCGCTTCATCGAAGTACTGTTCTTCTTCCAGCAGAGCGGCCATCTGGAATTGTGCACTGATCAGACCTTGTCTAGCTGCCATCTCGCACCATTTCTTGGCTTCATCCCTCTGTCCTTCCGCAATCAGCAGCAGCGATAGCCGGTACTGGGCTTGCTCATGCCCTTGCTCAGCCGCCAGCTTGAATAGCTCCAGGGCGTATTTCTTCTGCCCTGCCTTGGAGTAGATCAGGGCCAGATTAAATGCGGCCTGGATATGTCCCTCTACGACGGCCAGGTCGTACCAATGGACAGCCATCTGGGTGTTATTCTGATCCTCATAATAAGTTCCAAGGCGATACATCGCTTCCACAGAACCTTCGGCCGCCGCAATCTCACAGTCCTCAAATGATTCTGGTTCATCGCTGGACGAGTCATACGAACTTGAATCTTCGTCGTACTCATGATCATCGTGATCTTCCAGATTAGTAGCGTCCAAGCCCAATTGTTCCGCAAGACTGTACCATTTCTCCGCCTTCTTGTGCTTGTTCTGGGAACGATAAATATCGGCAATGGCTAGTCCGGCCTCAGCCGACCCTTGCTTCGCGGCCTTCTTTAACCAATAAATAGCACGCCAATAATCTTTAAAATTCCGGTATACCTCACCTAGAGCCAGTTGAGCTTCGGCCTCGCCACGCTTGGCTTGCCGGAGCAGTCTGTCCATGTCCAATTTTTCCTTCGAATGTAATTCCATCGCTGCCATGTTTCCTTTCTCTAATGACTGAAAGTAAGTACACACTCCATTGTACACTGTTCTTAGGTGAGAAATGAAGTTCGAGAGGGCTTAATGCTTTTCTCCTAATTGCTTGTAAAAGTTCAGCCAAAGCGTCACAATATAGACAATGTTGCATAAGTTCCGCGACTTGGAAGCGAATGTGGTGAACAAACTATAACTGCTGGCAATAGATAGACTTAAGAATCGGAGGGATTGAGGATGGAAATAGGAATAAGTACGTTTGCTGAGACATCACCAGATGTGCATACTGGTGAAGTAATGAGCCATGCGCAGAGACTGCGCGAGGTTGTGGAGGAAATCGTCCTCGCCGATCAGGTAGGGCTGGATGTATATGGAGTAGGAGAGCATCACCGCAAGGACTACGCAGCCTCTTCGCCTACGCTTGTATTGGCGGCGGCTGCATCGCAGACGAAACGGATCAGGCTGACCAGCGCCGTCACCGTATTATCCTCAGATGATCCGGTACGCGTATTCCAGGATTTTGCGACCCTGGACGGTATCTCTAACGGACGTGCTGAGATCATGGCTGGGCGGGGCTCTTTTATCGAATCTTTTCCGCTCTTTGGATATGATCTGGACGACTATGACGAGTTGTTCGATGAGAAGCTGGAGCTGCTGCTAAAGCTTCGCGAATCCGAATTTATTACCTGGGAAGGCAAGCACCGCCCAGCGATACATAATCTGGGCGTGTATCCGCGCCCGGTGCAGCATCCGCTTCCGGTCTGGATCGGCAGCGGCGGCAATCCGGATTCCGTCGTTCGTGCCGGACTCCTGGGTCTGCCACTGGTACTGGCGATCATCGGTGGACGACCTGTACAGTTCGCACCGTTAGTGGAGCTGTACAAGAGAGCGGCAGCCCAGGCTGGCTATGATGTGTCGAAGCTGCCGGTCGCTTCGCATTCACATGGCTTTATCGCCGACAATCTGGATGATGCAGTGGAGAAGTTCTTCCTGCCTACTCAGGCAAGCATGAATGTCATCGGCAGGGAACGCGGCTGGGGACATTATACTCGGGCTAGCTATGATGCGGCTCGCAGTCCGGAAGGTGCACTTTATGTTGGTGATCCCGATACGGTGGCCAGCAAGATCATTCATCTTCGCAAGAAAGTGGGCATCACAAGATTCATGCTGCACTGCCCTCTCGGCACAATGCCACATACTGACGTGATGCACGCAATTGAGCTGTTGGGTACGGAAGTAGCGCCGCGGGTGCGAGATGAAATTTCGCGTTGGGAAGCCGCTGGTGAGCCAGCGGAGTAAGAAGCCCAGGTCCTGCTTAGCACTGGATAGAAAAAAGCCCTGTATTTACAGGGCCGTACGAATCACTTTCTTATAATAGATGACCGATAGAATACCGAAGATGGAGTAGAGCGCGGTGTACAGCAGCATGACCAGGAACATCGGCGTCCATAGCTCGGTTCCGAAGAAGAACCAGCCGGATTTGACGGCGAAGTAGCTGTGTGACAGGCCGATGATGAGGGGAATGCCAAAGTTGAACAGCTGCTTGATCTGCACTCCGCTTAATAGATCTCCTTGGGTGAAGCCGAGCTTGCGCAGAATTGTGAAGCTCGGCTTCTCTTCTTCGCCCTCATCCATCTGCTTGAAGTATAGAATGCAGCCGGAGGTGACGAGGAAGGTCAGACCTAGGAAACCAACGATGAACATAATCAGCCCCATCATCTGCTTCTGTCCATTGGCGGAATCAAGCTGGGATTCGTTGTGGTATGGGTTATCCCCTTCCGGCAAGGTTTGGAATATAGCGTTCGCTGCCTCCAGTTGATCACGGTCTACAATATCGATGCCGATGTAGGTTGGATACTTGGTCTGAAGCTCTGGATCAAGATCTTGCTTCAACTGTGTGAAGGTGGAATCCGAGACGATCGCAACCGGTCCCCTTCCTCGCGAGAACTGCCAGGAGACGACTGTGTCCTGCTTCAGGCCAACCAACTCCCGGGACATAGCCTGATGCAACCCGTGGAACTTAACAGGTCCGGCTCCTTTATAGGAGAGCATCGATTTGAGAAAATCGTTAAATCCGGCCAGTATAATCTCATCATTGGCCAGCTGGACGTCCTTCACTTCCTTCGCGTTAACTATGGCAATCTCCATCTTCTGCACATTCATCATCATGTTGTCCTTAGAGACGTCAATAATCTGGCTCAGATCTATGATGCTGTGGATGACATCGATGCGCGTCTCTTTATAATCAATCCCTTTACTGGACAAGCTTTGCTTGAACTGCTCCGCATCTTGTACGTTAATGATGGAGAAATCGGCTGGAGAATCACTCTTCGCCATCCTCTCTGCAGAATAGTAAGAGATGTAGGAGAGGGACAACAAACCGATTGCCAGAGCCGACACCGTTGTAATGACGGTAAGCAGGATAGCATTCGACTTCATGCGGAACATGATCGAAGAGAGGGACAGCACCTCGCGAATGTTCAGATATCCGCCTTTCTGTCTGCGAATCAAATAGAAGATGAAGCGGACAGACCCACGGTAGAACAAGTAGGTACCGAGGATAACCGAACCCAGAATCGTAATCATAGCCAGAACAAGCTGATTGACATTGTTGAAGTGACCGGAGAACAAACTGGTGGAGATGTAGTACCCAGTTAGAATCAAAGCGATCCCGAACAGACCGACAACCATCTCATTTAGTGTAACGCGCTTAACCGTCTCCTCCGTGGAGGATTGTACTCTGAACAGAGATAGGATGCTCTGCCGTTGGATATATATATAATTCATCAGCAGTATAAGTAAGAAAATGATTAGAAACACAATTACTGTCTGAATAAGCGCATTCGCAGAGAACTGCAGTGTTGTAGAGGTCTTCACATTCGTAATTTTGAACAGGACCAGTGCAACGAGCCTAGAGAAGGAGAACCCGACAAATATGCCGATCGCCAGGGAACCGCAATAGAGGATGGAATTTTCGGCCGATAGAATACGGAAGATCCTCTGCTTGGTCAGGCCGGTCAATTGGTACAGCCCGATTTCCTTACTGCGCCTCTTGATGAACAACTTATTGGCATAGAGCAGGAAGATGGTCACGATGGCAATCAGCAGTACTGAGCCTGCCTTAATGGCTGCTTCTCCCTTAATGCTGCCCTTGATCTCCTCGAGTGCCGGATCGAACTGTAATGTGACGAAGGCGAAATAGAGCGCCACGCTGAAGACGAGAGCAAAGACATATAAATAATAGTTTTTGATGTTTTTCCGGAAGTTGCGGGCAATGATGTAATTAATACTCAGTTTGTTCATCCTGTACCCCTCCCAGAACCCCTTGGGTCTTCATAATGTCCTTGAAGAAGGCCTGTCTCGACTCATTCCCTCGATGAAGCTGGGTGTAGATCCGCCCATCCTTGATGAAGATCACTCTGCTGCAATAGCTGGCTGCGACTGGATCATGGGTGACCATCAGAATGGTGGCTTGGCGCTGCTGATTCAACTGACTCAGCTTGTTCAATAGATCGGAGGCTGATTTGGAATCGAGGGCTCCGGTTGGCTCATCTGCAAAAATAACACTTGGTTCATGAATGAACGCCCGAGCGGCCGACGTTCGCTGCTTCTGTCCTCCTGAGATTTCATTGGGGTACTTATCCTTGATATCTTGAATC
This sequence comes from Paenibacillus motobuensis, assembly GCF_039521865.1. NCBI lineage: Bacteria > Bacillati > Bacillota > Bacilli > Caryophanales > Paenibacillaceae > Paenibacillus > Paenibacillus motobuensis. The sequence goes on from NZ_BAAACX010000015.1 coordinate 223,200, forward strand.
CCCAGCTCATTCGCTAGTGCCTGGAACTTTTCGTTCGCTGATTTTTTGGAAACCCCTGTGATCGAGAGTGGGAGCAGGATGTTCTCCTTCACAGTCAACGTATCAAGCAGATTGTAATCCTGAAAAATAAAGCCAAGATGCTGCTTGCGGAATTCCGCCAATTGCTTCTCTCGAAGCGTGGTCATCTCCTGACCATTGATGATGACGCTGCCCTGGCTGACCTTATCGATCGAGGACAGTACATTCAGCAGGGTCGTCTTCCCCGAACCGGAGGCGCCCATTATGCTAACGAATTCTCCTTGCCCAATCGCCATATCTATGCCTTTTAACACTTCTTGTCTATTAAATTTATTTCCGTAGCTTTTATGAATTTTAGTTGCTTCAAGGATATTCATTACCCCACACTCCTTCACTTGGTAGCTCCATTATAAGGCGAGGTGTCCGCATCGATCCTTCGATTCACCGAACAAAAGATAGAGGCATGTGACATTGTTGTCACATCCCCCTAATCTGTACGAACTCGTTCTTGGTCGGGAAGATCAACTTCATACTAGTGCCTTCGGCAGGTTGTGAGCTGGCTTTGATCCGAATATGCAGCGGCTGAGCCGCTCTTCTAGCAAGGTAAAGGCCCATGCCGGTCGCCTTTGGATCATTATGCACTAAGGTTGAAGTGAATCCTTTGTCGAATATGCGTGGCAGATCCTTGGGATCGATGCCCCGTCCGTTATCCCTGATCTCGAGAACCGGGCGCTCTGAATGAAGGTAACTTGTAATGACGATATCTGCGCTCTCACTATATTTTACGGCATTGGTGAGGAGTTGTCTGACGATGAAGGCGAGCCATTTGGCATCGCACAACACCTCTCTTATCTCAAGATCTACATCGAAGCCAATCCCGCGACGCATACACCATGGTCGGAGCGTGCGAATTTCCTGGGACAGCAGAGACTTTAGCTCTACTTGTTCAATGAACAGGTCATTCTCCATAAAAGGAATACGCTTCTGATGCAGCTGACGGTCAAGCAGGAGGTGGATGCGCAGCCACTCATAAGTTAGTTGCTCTCGGGCAGTTTGATCATCCAGACGCTCAATCATGAGCTGCATGGCGGTCAAAGGCGTCTTCACATCGTGAATCCAGGCTAGCAGTTCATCCTTCTCCGCCTCCAGTATACTGCGATTCAGAGTACCCTCCTGCCTAAGCCGCTCCGTCTGGTCATAGAGATGGGTCTGTACGATCTGCTCGAATGGGCTGCTGCCTGGCGGTAATTCAGTTAGATCGAGATGAGGATCCCACTCTTCTAAGCTCCTGTAGAAGCGAGTCTCTCTTGAATAGCGAATCGCCAGGAAAATGACGAAGATGATCGTTGATATGAAGGTGACATAGAGCAGGGGGCCAATAGGAATATCCTGATCCAAATAAGCCATTGATAGGCTTAGGAGCTGTAGACAGAGGAACAGTATAATCCAACTGCGACGCTCTATTAGGAATTTTCTGATCATTTACGGAGTCCCTTCTTCAATCGCGATATATCCTTGTCCGACCTTGGTCTCGATCATCCGGCCTAAATCAATCGTCTCCAGCTTCTTGCGCAGGCGATTCACATTCACCGTAAGGGTGTTATCACTAATGAAGCGCTCATCATTCCATAGATTTTGGATCAACTCTTCCCGGGTGATAATCCTGTTCTTCTGTTCCAACAGCTGCTTGAGAATGAAGATCTCGTTCTTGGTTAGTTCGATACATCCTCGCTCATTGGTTACGGTATTCTTCTCATAATCGACAGTGGCTCCGCACCAGGTTCTTAGGGAGACTGCTTCTGTGTTATAGTCGTATGCGCGGCGCAGAGTCGCCTGAATTTTTGCGATAAGGACGTCGAAGTGGAACGGCTTCTGCACGAAGTCGTCGGCACCAAGCTGCATGGACATCACCATATCGGTCGGATGATCGCGTGAGGACAAGAAGATAATCGGCACACTCGAATGCGCCCGGATCATCCGGCACCAATGAAAGCCGTCGAATTTGGGCAGTTGGATATCGATAATGACGAGGTCAGGCTTTACAGCCGTGAATTCCTGCATCACATTGCTGAAATTGCTGATTCCATGGACGTCATAGGACCATTGTGATAATCGGTCTCTGATTTCACGGAAGAGACTTGCATCGTCTTCTATTAGCATAATCTTGAACAAATTGGTCACCACCAAGAGTTTTTATGCGATCTGTATTTGTCGATTATTATAGCAGAATAGTAGAAGCGAAGTAGGGAGACAGAATTCAATCAACACAATCCAACATTTGATAGATAAGCTGGAAAGGATTTTTCTCAGTCTGGTTCATTGTCCCGACAATGTAGAGGTCCCTGGATGGACAATAGAATGCGAAGCTTCCTGAAGAGCCAGAATGACCGAGTATTTCTGGTGCCGGGAAGAATGGCGACATAAGCCGGGACATTTTGACGCGCATCATTCCCATACCGTATTGCAGCGGGAAGTACTGGATTTTGTTCCAGGTCACGTTGGTAATATGGGTAGGTGAGAATAGCTCGCCATGAAAGAATGCCTTCAGAAACTTCATTAAATCTGTTGAATTGGAGATTATGGCGCCGGAGGCCCCTTGGCTCGAAATGGTCATTGGCCGATGCACCAGCTCTTTGCCAATATGGATCGGAATAAAGCGGCTATCGTTCTTGCTTAAATAGGTGGACTCCAGATTAAGCGGTTTGAAGATGTATTTATTGTACAGGTCCTCCAATGGCTCGCCGGTCACCTGTTCCGCAACTTTTCCCAATAAATCAAAGTTAAGATCGGAGTAAAAGGCCTTGCCCTCATCCCCGTTGATAAAATGAGGTTCGAGCGCTTGCTTCGGGATAAAATTTGCTCAAAATCAATAGTGGTATCTTTCTTGAGTATTTCTGCCTCAAATGAGGTACCGTCAGGGCCCTTTTCTGTGAAATAGTCGGGAAGCCCGGAGGTTTGAGATATTAATTGCTGTATCGTAATGCTACCGGTCCGATCACTCCCTTTATAAACATGCAGTCCGGTGATTAAATCGAATTCAAATAATTGATCCAACGTCTCATTTAAGGAGAGCTGGCCAGAATCCACTAGATTGAAAATGACCGCAGCGGTAAACATCTTCGTAATGCTGGCGATAGCAAAAGGACTGTCATCTTTCATCTGGCCAGCTGACCGGAGATAGGAGAAGCTCCCATTGCCAGATTCTACATTGACCGTCATATCAAATACCTTTTTATGGTCCAGTGTATTATTGAATATAATGTCCAGTCTTTGACCTGTGCTTTTCTCTCTCCAGATTGTCTGCTTAACCAATAATCCGCCAAGGGCAATGCATACGCATAGGATTAATGCAGATAGAATCACTTTTTTTGTTTTTTTCTTTCCCATGAACAATACCTCGCTCAACTTTGATTTTTGAGAATATCGATCAGCCAATCCGCCTCAGGGCATGGGGTTTCGGGATGGAGGGCTATTTCCTCGGCGATTCCCTGGAGAGAACACCAGAAGGCAACCGATAATGCCCAGGGGTTTCCTTCACGAATTTCGCCTTGTTTCTGTCCTTCAGAAATAAGAGGGATGCTGTTTTGGATGATGTTAACTTGGGACAGCATGGCTTTGGCTGCTTCCGGTATGATGTCATTGTTCTGGGCATGTTCCATGAGAACGAACATCTTCGCATAGGTGGGGTTATCTTTAAGATTCTTTAGTATTTGGTCCGCAGCGGTTTTCAATGTTTGTATTGGACTTCCATTGGTATTATTGAGTTCTAACTCCGTGCCCGTACAGCCAAGACGAATCAGTTCCTCATACAGTTTCTCTTTGGAAGCGAAGTAATGGAATAGCAGCCCCATACTCATATTCGCTTCCTTAGCGATATCGGCTATCTTGGTTGAGCCATAACCCTTGCGGATAAATAAGTTTAATCCGGCGTGGAGAATATCTGTCCTGCGCTGTTCTTTATGTTGGGTACGTTTATTCATGATGGGTCACCTTTCGTTGAAAATATATTCATTGAATTATTTTTCAATAATATATTAAGTTGTCATCCTTATTCTGTCAATCGTATTGATATGACACAAACCATGACACCGACGGACTTCGTTTTTGTGGATTGTCAACCCGGGGAACTGGTGCTATCGTTAAAGATACAATGCCATTGCATTGGCAGGAATAGAGGACTTATACTTTTACCGGAGGTGGAATATGAAAGCGCTATTTATCGGAGGAACAGGTACGATCAGTTCGGAGATTACCAGACAGTTATTGGACAAGGATTGGGAGCTCTATCTGTTGAACAGGGGAACACGTAACGATTCTATGCCAGCTGGAGCGAAAATCATCCAAGCCGATATTAACGACGAGGCCAAGATTGCGGAATTGATTCAAGATATGCAATTTGACGTAGTGGCACAGTTTATCGCATTTCATCCTGAGCATGTTGAGCGGGACTATCGACTGTTTAAAGATAAAACCAAGCAGTATATGTTCATCAGCTCGGCTTCTGCTTACCAGACTCCGTTATCGGATTATAGAATTACGGAAGGAACTCCGCTATCCAATCCATACTGGGAGTATTCCCGGAATAAGATAGCTTGCGAGGAATATCTAATGAAGCAGTACCGGGACCATGGCTTCCCGATTACCATTGTAAGGCCAAGCCATACGTATGATGAGCGTTCGATCCCACTCGGTGTCCACGGAAGCAAGGGAAGCTGGCAAGTAGCGAAGCGGATGCTGGAGAACAAACCGGTTATTATTCATGGGGACGGTACCTCTCTGTGGACAATGACACATAACAGCGATTTTGCCAAAGGCTTCATTGGATTGATGGGCAATATTCACGCGATTGGGGAAGCCGTTCATATTACTTCCGATGAGACGGTAACCTGGAATCAAATCTACGAGATCATCGCTGACGCCCTCGGGGTCAAGCTGCATGCGGTACATGTATCGTCGGAATTCCTTGATGCTAGCAGTGATGAGGATTTTCGTGGGGGCTTGTTAGGGGATAAGGCTAACTCTGTGGTCTTCGATAACTCTAAGCTGAAGCGGCTCGTTCCAGAATTCGTGGCCACCACGCGCCTGGACCAGGGAATCAAACGGACAGTAGAGCATATTCTAGCGCATCCGGAATATCAAGTAGAAGATCCGGAGTTCGATGCATGGTGCGATAGTGTCATTCATGCTCTGGAGTCTGCTGTTAAGATGATCAATGGGCGTTAATGCTGAACCAAAATAAAGCTACATAGAGCTTAAAAAAATAAAATGGCCAATCCCGGGGGGATGGCCATTTTTTAATTGTTCCACGTGGCAACTAGAAAAATTGGACGAGCTTATCTCGTACCGCTTCGTTCGTCCCATCGACGATGGTCTGATGCTGCGGCTTGGAGAAGAGCGCCTCAATTTGTTCAGGATAAGTTTGCTTAATTTCGCATAGGGCAATAGCCTCGTTGAACTTGGCTGGATGCGCAGTGGACAGCGTTACTGTCACTTCGTCCGCTGATGTAAGCCCGTCAGAAGCTGCTACTCCACAGGCCGTATGCGGATCGAGCAGATAGTCGTACTCATCGTAATATTTGCTAATGACTGCGAGACATTCGTCGTTTTCCACAGCGTGTGCAGCGAACTCTGCGTTGACTGCAGTCCTCTTGTCTTCAGGGATTACAATTTTGCCTTCGGCTTTGAGCAACTCCATCAATGTAGCTACTTCTGCTGTGTTCTCCCCGTACAAATAGAACAGGTAGCGTTCGAAGTTGCTGGCAACCTGAATATCCATAGAAGGGCTATAAGTACCTCGGAATTCACCTGGCTGGTAGACTCCCTCGTTCACAAAGCGTTCCAGAATATTGTTCTCATTCGTAGCGAGGATGAGCTTATGGATTGGCAAGCCCATGCGCTGCGCCAAATAACCGGCGAAGATGTCGCCGAAATTACCTGTCGGTACACTGAAATTCAGCTTGCCAGTCATGCCTTGCTGCGCGAGCTGCAGATAGGCATAGAAATAATACACAGTCTGCGCGAGTATACGAGCAATGTTGATGGAATTGATCGCGCGCAGATGATATTGATGTTTGAAGTCTACGTCCGCGAATAATTCCTTAATGATCCGCTGGCAATCGTCGAAGGTTCCATTTACGGCCAGATTGAGTACATTCTCGTTATCGACCGTTGTCATTTGAAGTTCTTGCACCTTGCTTACCTTCTGATGCGGATGCAGGATACAGATGCGAATTCCCTCTTTGCCGCGAACGCCTTCGATCGCTGAAGCTCCTGTATCGCCTGAAGTTGCACCAAGAATATGAATGACCGAGCCGGTCTTACGGGATACGTAAGAGTACAGATTGCCTAGAAATTGCAGAGCAACATCCTTGAAGGCAAAGGTGGGTCCATGGAACAGCTCCATAATATGAAGGTCGTCGCGAACCTTGCGGACTGGCGTTACATCAGGATGGCGGAATGTTCCGTAGCTGTCTTGAACCAGCTTCTCCAGATCAGAGCGTGGTATTTCGTCATTCACGAAGAGCGAGAATACTTCGGTAGCAAGTTCCGCATAACTAAGAGACTGCCAGTTCTTCAGCGTCTCGGCAGACACCTGTGGAATATGTTCAGGTACAAGCAAGCCGCCGTCGTCAGCCAGACCCATTAGGATGGCATCGATGAAGCCGACTCCAGCGACTTGGCCTCTCGTGCTTTTATAGTGCATAGAATGATTTCCCCCCGCTTGATAGTTTTTCATTATTGTATCAGAAAATTCCCTTTTGTTAAGGGAAAAGTTCTGAGGAGGATGTCTTCTGAAGATATCGCTACCTGGAAATAATAAATTTTGATATTCATAAGAAGCCGACGATTTCGACATCGTCGGCTTTTGTCATATTTGGGTATCTTGTAAAGGTAATTTAACCCTAACATAGAATAAATAAACGATGCTAATAAATTTATGATGATTATAGGGGGGACACCGTGAAGCCCAATTATTATGGAACACCGATTCGAATAAGCCACCGTACTGGCCCGAGATATGCGATATGGATAAAGCGAATCATAATAACCGTCATTCTAATCGCAGCTGTATTGGCGGGTCTGCTGCAGATTCGATCCCCGCGTCCGGCTGGTACGGATGCACCGCCAGAATCCTTCTCATCTGCAAGGGCGATGGAGAAGGTGGAGATGATCGCCAGAGAGCCGCATCCTTCAGGATCTTCTGCGCATGCTCAGGTACGTGATTATATTATCGCAGAGCTTGAACATCTCGGGCTGCATCCGGAAATTCAGGAGGCTAACGTTGCGCCAGGAGTGTCTAAGCGATATTCAGGCAAGCTCGAGAATATTGTCGTCCGCATTCCTGGAACCAATTCGAGCAAGCCGCTTATGTTGGCAGCCCATTATGATTCCGTTGCGACAGCGCCAGGGGCGGCCGATGATGGTTCAGGAGTTGCCGCTATGCTTGAGACAGCAAGGGCGCTGCAGGCATCAAGCCCTCTGAAGAATGATCTGATTCTGCTCATGACAGACGGTGAAGAGCACGGAATGCTTGGAGCCAAGGCGTTCGTGAGTGAGCACCCGTGGGCTGGTGATGTGGGCCTGGTATTGAATTTTGAAGCGCGAGGCAACAAGGGCCCTTCATTTATGTTCGAGACCAGCGATCAGAACGGGTGGATCATTCGGGAGTTTACACGGGCAGCTCCGAGTCCGGTAGCTTATTCACTCATATACAACTTGTATAAATTGATGCCGAATGATACAGATTTAACGAAATTCAAGGAAGGCGGGATGCCCGGTTTGAACTTTGCCTTCGGGGTCGGTTTGAATGCTTATCACACGGAGCTGGATACAGCTGCTAATCTGGATCCGTCCAGCTTGCAGCATCAGGGCGACTATATGTTAAATCTGGCTCGTCATTTTGGTAATCAAGATTTAAATCAGGTGCAGCAGCAGGATCGGGTCTACTTCAATACCATCGGCTGGAGCATGATCAGTTATCCGAAGTCCTGGATACCATGGTTCACTGGCCTTGCCGTATTGCTGTTCATTGCGACCGTATGGCATGGAATATATGCCCGCCGAGTTCAATGGATGGGGCTAGTTGGTGGATTGTTCGTGAGCTTGCTTACTTTGGTCGTCATATATGGTATAAATACCTTGTTATGGGGACTGCTTCGCTCCGGGATATCGGAGGATCGATATCAACAGATTCTTATGGATCCCCAAGTGAGCGTGTATTATTTGGCAGGATCGCTGTTGGTTACACTGCTGCTGGCTATTTTAATAGTTAGGGTAGGTTCTCGATTTATACGGTCGGAAAATATATGGTTGGGAGCAATGACGCTATGGCTCCTGTTATGTGTAGGAACGAGTATCTATTTGCCGGGGGGCAGCTATGTATTCACTTGGCCGCTGGTATTCAGCCTTATCGGTCTGAATTTGCTCTTCTTCATGGAGGAAGAGGCGAGGGGTTGGTTGTCTACTCTATTCGCTGTACCTGGCTTTGTGCTGCTGACGCCGATCTGCTATCTTATCTACTATTTGCTGACATTGAATATGGCGGGTGCACTTATGGTTATTGCAGCGCTGGCGTTCTCTTTGATTTTCCCATTGTTCTGCAGACCTAGGAAGGCGCATCGGGATATATTCGGGTAGGCGCTTGAGAGACTGGATTTCTGCACGTTATCGGTTCGCGGGAGGAAGGTATAAGAAGCACTGAGTTACAACATGCTAATGGGGAACAGAGACATTTCAGAAGGGAGAGTATCTCATTCATGAAACGTTACGATTCCAGTCTGCAAGCAGACAGCACTGTAGCTCGTGCGCAAAATTCTGTTAACAAGCTGCACAACGCCGTATCTCAAGCGCTAAGCCATCCCAATGAACAGACTGTAGAGCAAGCGCAGAACAGCCTTGATCATGCTGAACAATCCATTCAGCAGGTGAACCGTTCATTAGGGCCCCAAGGGGTCGAATTGGCCGAAGAGATGCTGGCCGACGAGAAGAGTAGACTTGCTAAACTGAATCAGCAATAGAGACTTTCAGAACGCTAATCGTTATCTGTTCAGCCTGCAGGGCCTGGTGACTCTGCAGGTTTTTTGCTGCCGATAAGTAGAAGGGCCTCATCCTCCACTTGTGGTGGTGATGAGGCCTTATTATTATAGGCTGTGGCGCTGATTTATTTCTTCAGGAGCAGATATATGAAGTAAGGTGCGCCGATGAAGGAGATGACAATCCCGACGGGAATGCCGCTCGGATCGGCTAGATTACGACCAATCGTATCCGCCAGCAACAGCATCCATCCTCCAGCTAATACGGCGACTGGCAGGAATAGCTGGTGCCTTGGGCCAACCAGAGCTTTAGCGATATGCGGCGCCATCAGACCGACGAAGGAGATACCTCCTGTTACAGAGACCGCCGAGGCGGCCAAAGCAACAGCTGCCAGCAGCAGGCCGAGCCTTTCCCTTTCCACTGCCACACCGACACCGATGGTGACATGCTCATCCAACGTCAGCAGATTCATGCGATTCGCCTTATAGAAGGTGAACGGAACGAGGATGAGCAGCCAAGGAAGCATCGCTAAGATAAAGGGCCAGTCGGTGCCCCATACATTCCCGGCGATCCATTTGGCTATAAAGTCGACCTTAGAACGTTCAGCCGAGGAGATCAGTACGATCATGATCCCGGATAGCGCCATGGCGAACCCAACGCCCGTTAATACAAGGCGGGTCGGCTGCAGTCCTTCAGTTCGGCTATATGAGAAGACATAGATTAAGATGGCCGTAATTACGGCCCCGATAAAGGCGACCACAGGCAGTAAATAGATGAATGAGCCGGCGTCAATCGGGAAGAACAGGAAAAAGACAGCAATGGCAACGCCGGCCCCTGAGTTAATGCCGAGAATTCCGGGGTCTGCGAGATCGTTGCGCGATACGCTCTGTAGAATGGCTCCTGACAGCGCTAGGGCCATCCCGGCGAGCGTGGTAATGACAATACGCGGCAGACGAACAGAGAATAAGACGAATTCTTCCTTAAATGTTCCTTGTCCGAACAAAGTTGGTAGGAGCCGGTTATAAGACAATGAGGAATAGCCCATCCCCATGCCGATAATAATGGTTGCAATAATGAGCAGAACCAGGATGCCGACGATCCGGCGCTGCTTTCTGGCTGCGATGTGCTGGTTCATGATAAGCCTTTCCCTCCTTTACGTACGATATACAAGAAGAATGGCAGACCTATCATGGCGACGATCGCGGCTACCGGTGTTTCATAGGGAGCGTTGATCGTGCGGCCGAGCGTATCAGCGATCAGCATGAACGCCGCACCGCCTATACCGGACATCGGTAATATGTAACGGTAGTCGGTTCCGACAATACCGCGGATCAAATGCGGCACCATCAATCCGATAAAAGCCAGGTTCCCTACCAGTGCAACCGAGGCACCGGCGAGAATGATGATAAGAACAATCATTAGCACTTTGATTAGCGCTGTCCGTTGCCCCAAGCCAACAGCAACCTCTTCGCTGAGGCTCATAACGGTAAGCTGCTTGGAGAAGAGCAGGGACAGAATAATGCCGACGATAATAAAAGGGACGATGACCTGAAGCTGCCCCCAGGTTGTACCGATAACTCCGCCCGAGGTCCACATCGAGACATCCTTGGAGATCTTGAAGTAGATTCCCACACCTTCAGCAATCGCATACAGGAAGGCAGATACAGCCGAGCCCGCAAGCACGAGGCGCAGCGGGGACAAGCCGCCCTTCTTGACGGCTCCGATGCCTAGCACGAACGTAGCGCCCAGAGCGGCACCGATGAAGCAGGCAATCATAATCCCGAAGTAATTCGCCGCCGGGATGATGGCCAAGGTGATGGCCAAGGCTGCATTGGCACCTGACGTCAGACCGAGCAAGCCGGGATCGGCCAGCGGGTTCCTAGTGATGCCCTGCATCATCGCACCGGATATCGCCAAGGCAGCGCCCACAACCATAGCCCCGATCTCCCGTGGCAGACGGATTTCACGGATGATGGAAATAGACTCCCCACTTGCGTGGGAAGTCAGGGCCAGCCAGACATCTCGAAGCGGTGTGTTGGCCGCTCCGAATGCCATAGCTACAGCAAATATGAGTACTAATAATATGCATCCAGCTATCAGCTTGAATATGAATGATATGGAACGTGAATTTGATCTTATCATTTGTTTTAGTCTCTCATTTTCTTATAAATTGGCTTATTTTCCAAGGAAGTGCTTAATAAAGAAGTCGAGTTGATAATCCAGGGTGAGCGCATCGTTGAAGTAGAAGTTCTGCGCATCGGCTACAAAGACATGGTCGTTCTTGACCGCGGGGATGTTCTTGTACGTATCCGTGTCCAAGAAGGAATTATCGGTCTCGCTATTTTTACTTAATATAATATAGTCCCCGGCATATTCCGGCAATACTTCCAGGGATAGTGCGTAATATCCGTCCTTCAATGCGGTTTCCTTCACTTTTTCCGGCATTTTCAACTTCATCGCTTGGTACAGAATTTCTGTGCCCCGGGCCCAATTGTCGCCGAAGACATAAATTTGCTTGTCAAAGTTCTCGAATACAGATACCGTTGCATTCTCGCCAATCTTTGCTTTGATCTCGTCGCCTGCTTTTTCCGCACGCTGCTTGAAGTCGTCGACCCAGGCCTCAGCTTCTTTCTCTTTGTTAAGCAGTTTGCCGATCTCCAAGATCTGTGTTAAGTAGTCCAGCTTGCCATAAGTATAGGTAACCGTAGGAGCAATCTCCTTCAGTTTATCCAAGTTTTTAGTGTTGGACAGGCCGATGATTAAGTCCGGATTAACCTCAATAATCTTCTCCAGATTCTCATCCGACACCTCAGCAGCATTCTCCAATTTATCCTTGAAGTTTGGATTCATCTTAGACCAGGAATCGACGCCTACCAGGTTGACACCCAGGGCCAGAACGTCACCGGTATAAGAGGATAGCACGATAACACGCTTTGGATTCGCCGGAACTTCGATGGGGCCATCCTCCGATTGATAAGTAATCGTATCCTTGGAACTGCTCTCTGTCTGGTTAGAAGTTGTATTTGAATTTCCCGATGAGCCATTCTGACTAGGTGCTTGGTTGCCACAGGCGCTGACCAACAGAACACAGAGCAGCATAATAGGTAGAAAAATTTTCTTCATTTCGCTAAACTCCCTTTATATATTCTAAATGATAATGATTATCATTCGCGGACTGATATAAATGATATAGTTCCGAGCGGTGGATGTCAATAATTATTTAAAAGTTGAACTGATATTTTAGGGATAAGAACCCCTGATATTATCGGGCGCTCACCGTGTCATGGAACCGTATTGCGGATATGTTATGCTGTAGGTAAAGGCGGATGAAATCGCTATATAATAATGTACTAAATATAGGGCAAAGGAGCTGACGCAGTATGAAGTATCGTAGACTCGGAAATAGCGGGCTTGAAGTATCGGCGATCGGGCTTGGGACGAATTCATTTGGTAAAAGAGCAGACGAATCCACCTCAATTCGCATTATGGAGGAGGCGCTGGACAACGGCATTAACTTCATAGATACGGCGAATATCTACGCTGGAACAGAGTCGGAACGAATTATCGGACAGGCTCTAGCCGGCAAAAGACAACATGTCGTTCTGGCTACGAAGGCCGGATTGGCAAGAGGGGAAGGGCCGAATCAGCGCGGCTCCTCGCGGTATCATTTGCAGCAGGAACTAGAAGGTAGCTTGAAGCGGCTCAATACCGATTACATCGATCTGTATCAGATCCATACTTTTGACCCGAACACTCCGCTCGAGGAGACGCTGCGCACTTTGGACGATATGGTGCGAGCGGGTAAAGTGCGCTATATCGGAGCTTCCAATTATGCGGCGTGGGAGCTGATGAAGGCGCTTGGCATCAGTGAACTGAAGGGGCTGAACCGCTTCGTATCCCTGCAGGTTAGCTATTCCTTAGCCGATCGAACTCCGGAGCAGGAGATGGTACCGCTATGCCTGGATCAGGGCGTTGGCATTATTCCGTATTTCCCACTCGCAGGTGGGATTCTTAGTGGGAAGTACGGCTTGTCGGACAAAATTCCGGAACATTCCCGTGCGGATAAAGACCCAAGCTTCAATCGCTTCATTAATGAACGAACGTTGACGCTCGCCGATCAAGTGAGCCAGCTGGCGGCTGAACACGGACATACACCTAGCGGACTTTCTCTAGCCTGGCTGATGAGCCAGTCCGTTGTAAGCACGGTTATTGTTGGCGCCACCCGTCCGGAGCAGCTAAGGGAGAATCTCCGCAGTCTGGAGATTGAACTAAATACAGGGCTCGTAGAGGCACTGGGCAGTTTGAGCCAGACAAGCCGCTACAGCGAACCGTTCGCAACTTATCGTCTATCTTGATCTTATGGACAGCCATTTCATATAAGGTGTTCCAAAGGTGAATTCTAATGCTGACAGGTATGGTATTGTAAATGATCTCGGGGAAGGCTTGTAAATGCCATATAAAAAATCTGCAATAAAACGGCTATCCAGAAGATAGTCGTTTTTTGTTGTTCACAGAGCTTTCACTTTTCAAATAGGAAATAGAGGTATTGTATACCAAAAAAGTTTGTGATAGAATTCACCTATATAGTGAAATATTTCACTTAATTTAAAAATGTCTATCTTAGGGGGCTTTCATGAAAATGAGGAAAATGATGTATGCGTTGTTAGTATCTATGGTTGCTATCTCCATGCTGGCTGGCTGTGGTTCCAAGAACTCAAATTCAAATTCTGCTAATTCGGGCCAGTCTGCATCTAATGAATCAACCAACAATGCTTCCACGAACAATGAAGCAACAAATAACGCAGATACTGCAGCTTCAGGACAAATTGCCAAGATTGGTCTAGGTCATATTACCTCTATTGGCAGCTCGAAGGATATGGAAGGCGACACAATGGCTACTGCACAAGTGGACACAACGATTGTTGCAGCAGCATTTGATAAAGACGGCAAAGTAGTCAAGGTTGAGATCGATAATGCACAATCGAAGGTAGACTACGATAAAGATCTGCAAGTGGCTACTGACCTGAATGCCGACAATAAGACCAAGGTAGAGCTTGGCGAAGATTATGGAATGAAAAAGGCTTCGTCCATCGGCAAAGAGTGGTACGAACAAGCGAAAGCACTCGGCGATTGGATGGTAGGCAAGAGTGTTGATGAAATCAAAGCTATGAAGACCAAAGCAAAAGATGATCATCACCCAGCTGTTCCAGATGAAGCTGACTTGGCTTCTACCGTAACGATGAACGTATCTGATTTCATTGCAGCCGTAGCTGAGGCATACGATAATGCGATTGATGTGAAGGCTGGTGCTGAGAAATTTGGCCTCGGACATAACATTTCCCTTGCTAAGTCTAAGGGTCTGTCCACGAATGATGGTCAAGAAGTGCTTCCAGCAGCTGAGGTTAACACAGTCATGGTAGCTGCAGCCTTTGATAAAGACGGCAAGGTAGCAGGTACGATTATTGATAACGCACAGACAAAGGTGAACTTTGACAAGAACGGTAAAGTGGCATCCGATAAGAATGCAGAGATCAAGACAAAGGTAGAGCTTGGTGATGAGTACGGCATGAAGAAGGCTTCCTCGATCGGCAAGGACTGGTATGAGCAAGCGAGAGCGCTTGGTGATTGGATGGTAGGCAAGTCCGTCGATGAGATCAAAGGCATGAAGACGAAGCAAAAAGATGACGCTCATCCGGCAGTTCCGGATGAAGCGGATTTGACTTCTTCAGTTACGATCAGCGTTCAGGACTATATCGCTGGCTTGGTAGAATCCTACGACAACGCTAAATAATAAGGTTCTTTAATCATCGAACAATATGGACTCCCCCATGCTTATGGGGGAGTTTTGCTTAAAAACCGAGATAGGAATGGGAAGTCTGGCAACGAGGCGCTTAAGAGGTGAAATTATGCATAGAGTAGTGGAAAAGTCAAAATGGTGGGTAGGGATTATACTTGCGGCCTTGTTGTTGGCTGGTTGCACAGCCAAGGCTGATCAATTGGAAGTGGTATATCCCAAATACAGTGACAGTTTCTTCGATGCTTTCGATACGATGACCCAGGTTGTAGCGTACACAGAGAGTGAGGAGCAATTCCAGCAATACGTCGAACAAATCCATAAGCGGTTCTTGGAGCTGCACCGGTTATATGATATCTACAACAACTATGAAGGTCTGAACAATGTGAAGACGATAAATGACCAAGCCGGGATTGAACCTGTTAAGGTCAGCCGGGAGATCATCGACTTAATCCAGTTCTCCAAGCAGTGGTACGACAAGGTTGGTGAGACCAATATAGCAATGGGGTCGGTTCTCGAGTTGTGGCATGACTATCGAGAAGCGGGTATTGCCAACCCGGATCAGGCTAAGCTGCCGCCGATGGAGGAGCTAAAGAAGGCTGCGGAGCATATTGACTTCAGCAAAGTTATTATCGATGAAGCGAATAGCACAGTCTATTTGGCAGATGCAAAAATGTCTCTGGATGTCGGTGCTGTGGCCAAGGGGTTCGCGACTGAATTGGTTGTCAAGGAAATGAAAGCGCAGGGGATGAACTCCTTCATGATCAGCGCTGGTGGGAATATCCGCTCCGTGGGAAAACCGCTGGATGGGATACGGCAGCGCTGGGGCGTCGGTATCCAGAATCCGAATAAATTCATCGCGATGGAAGAGGATAATCTGCTGGATACGGTATTTATCCGCGATGCTTCTGTCGTCAGCAGTGGGGATTACCAGCGTTATTACTCGGTAGATGGCGTGAAGTACCACCATTTGATTGATCCGAAGACTTTGATGCCGGGAAATTATTATCGGGCGGTGACGGTCGTTACCGAAGATTCCGGTCTGGCGGATTTTTTGTCGACGGTTGTATTCTTGCTGCCATATGAACAGAGCGCTGCTCTTGTGAAGAAGCTGGATGGAGTCGAGGTGCTCTGGGTGATGCCCGACGGTACTGTGAAGGCAACGAAAGGCATGCAGAAGATCATGAAAGGCCATGGAGCGACAGGGGCGAGAGCGTCATAGCTCGAATCGGTGGAGTCCGGTAGATGGTTTGCTTATGTATGACTATATTTTTCAAAATTGCAGGGATTTTGTGGGACTAGTTTGAGTATTATGGTAATATATAAGCAAATTCATAGATGAGGTGATTGATTCTTGATAGGTCGTAGCGGTAACCCCACTCTAAATGACAAGACTTTTGAAAGAGCCGGTCAGTTTAGTGATTTGGACCGGATGACAATTGGAGGCACAGTGAATAAGGCGTTTATTACGCTCATTATTTTGCTGGCAAGTGCCTTCAGTACATGGATGATGTTCTTCGACGGGAAGAATGTAGTTCCTTTTGCCATCGGCGGAGCTGTTGCCGGGCTTATTATTGCGATAATCCTTGCTTTTAAACCAGCGATTTCTCCCTATTTAGTACCGATTTACGCACTTTGTGAAGGCTTTTTCCTTGGAGCCATTTCAGCTACATACGAGACTTTATACTATGGAATCACTTTACAGGCAGCCTTGCTGACAATGGGTGTCTTTCTCGCTCTGCTGCTTGCATACAAGACAAGAATTATTAAAGCGACAGAGAATTTCAAACTCGGTGTATTCGCGGCAACCGGCGGCGTAGCACTGCTCTATCTGCTAAGCATTGTATTACGGTGGTTCGGTATTCAAATTCCTTATTTGCATGACAGTACGCCAATCGGTATCGGAATTTCCGTCGTCATCGTAATCATTGCTGCACTGAATCTGGTGCTGGACTTTGACTTTATCGAGAACGGCGCACAGAATGGGGCTCCGAAGTATATGGAATGGTATGGAGCCTTCGGTCTAATGGTAACGCTTGTCTGGCTGTATCTTGAGTTGCTTCGTCTGATCGCCAAGATTTGGAGCCGTGATTAGACAAAACTAGTGGTGTGTGTTCGACAAAACTAGTATTATTTTACCTTTTTTAGCGATTGACTCCAGTTCTAAATGTGAAATATATTAATGTCACACAGAGGTCGTTGTTCTTCATCTAGAGAACAAGGGCCTCTTTTTATATTTCATATCTAGGCACACTAATCGAAAGGTTAGGTCGCAAAGCTCTGGAGTCTAATGGTTCTGATCAGAATACTGATCCGGCTAATGACAGTCCGGCTGCATTCACAATGCTTATTGTAGATGCAGCCGGATTTTTTTGTTTTCTTCCTGGTTGCGAAGTCATTCCCAGTGAATTGCCTTCGTAAGATAAGTATTAGTGCCTGAAAAGAGGGGGGGATTAATGCAAGAAAAGTAGCCTGGGAGTGAAGATAACAAAATGAGGAGGAGCTATGAAAAGCGGATTTCGATTAATTGTTACTTGGTTGTGTATGATCTCCCTTATATTAGGGATGCCCTCTATGGCGTTGGGGGCCGGTGGTAGTAACAGTGATCCGGAGTGGCCGGCCCAAGGGTCGATCCGGCTGAACAAGACGGCAACCCCTACAGGTAACTTCGGAGAATGGCAGGTAACGCTGACTGTGGAGGGCAAGCAGTTGAAGACTAGCACAGACATTGTGCTTGTCATCGACAAATCGGGCAGTATGAACGATGGGAAGCGTCTGGCAAATGCCAAAGAAGCGGCCAAGAGCTTCGCGGATTCACTGCTAACGAGTGATTCGGGTGTACGTTTGGCGGCGGTATCGTTTAATAATGCGGCTTCTGATCCACCAGTGTATGGCTTTGCAGATGCATCTAAGAAGGATGACTTCAAGAAAGCCATTGATAAAATCAGTGCAACTGGCGGAACAAATATTCAAGCCGGAATTAAAGCTGCTGATGATCTATTGAAAAATAGTCAGGCTGATAAGAAGTATATCGTGCTGCTGAGCGATGGGGAGCCAACCTATAGTTATAAGGGGACGGCTGCTAAGAGTTATAACGACTGGCCTAATAACAAATACAACTTCACAATTACTGATTTTGACTTCACATCTTTAAAAGGAACTGGAAACAGTTTTTCCCTATCCAGCTATAATATTGGTACCTACAAGGTCACGGATAATGGACTTCCGACCATTTCCCATGCCAAATTGCTGCACGATAAGGGTATTGGTATTTATAGCATTGGCCTGGAAGTAGGCAACAACAGCAATGCTGTGTATGTACTCAACAACAGTCAGAATCGAGGCTACTATTCAGCGAACAGCGATGAGCTGAAGAAGGTATTTGCCGAGATATCCAGCGATATTAAATTTGCTGCCAAAGATGCGGTTGTGACAGATCCGATGGGCGAGAAGTTCAATCTGCAGCCGGGTGCGCTGGAGGGCAAGGACTACGAAGCGTCCCAAGGCGAGGTAGTATGGAACCCGGCGACGGAGACATTCCAGTGGAATGTCGGTACGGTCTCTGAGGACAAACCGGCGACATTAACTTATGTTGTCGTGATCGATCCAACTTCGAACCCGGTATCGGATACGTTGTATCCGACGAACGGAGAGACGACGATTGATTACACAAATGTGTATGGTCAGACGCATGTTGTGAAGGAATTTACTGTACCTGAAGTGAAGATAGGTCAGGTGAAGATCCTTGTTAAGGGCTACGCGGTGAATCTGGAAGGGAAGCCAGTAGATGAAGCTGGCAATGTAGTGGATAGTCCAGATCTAGCTAAAGAGCTTTACTCCGGGTACTATTCCGTCGATGGCAAGGACACATTCCCGGTCGGAGGTGAACCGGTTTCCGTACCGGCCAACCCAGTAGACGGATACAGCCTCAGGGTTGGGGATGATCCGACAAGCGTTACTTTAAAAGCGGCAGCAGAAAATATCGTACTGTTCGGCTACGCGAAGGTGATCGAGAAGCAGGTGACAGTAAAATATGTGAATCGCGATTCGAACAAGGAGATTGCTGATCCGGATGTGATTGAGAAGGCTATTGTCGGCGAGAAGATTAAGCTCGAAGCGAAGCAAATTCCGGGCTATACAGCAGAGGAGCCTACAACCTTTAATTATTCTGTAGAGAATAAGGATAATAATGAGCATATTTTCTATTACACGGCGGATGAGCAAAGCGTAACTGTGAAGTATCTTGAGAAGGGAAGCGGCAATGAGTTAGCGCCGTCCACTTCCGTACCAGGAAAGACAGGGGAAGCTGTGAAATTAATGGCTGTCACCGTTCCGGGTTATACTCCAGAGATAACGGAAGATATGTATACAGTGAAAGCAGAGGGTAACGAGTACATCTTCTACTATACTCAAGATGAACAACCTACCCAGGAACGTGCAGTAACGATCCACTTTCTTGAAGAAGGCACGGACGCTGTATTGCAGGACCCAGAGGTCAAATCAGGCAAGGTTGGAGATACATTAACTTGGACGGCCGAGAACATTACAGTAACTGATTCGGTATATGTTCCGGTTCAGCTTAACCATAGCTATACAATCACAAATGCAGAAGTTCAGGACTACTCTGTCTATTACAAGAAGAGTGATCCTGAAGAAAATTTGAAGCTTACAATTCATTATCTTGATCGGGCGACTGGAGTGTCAGTGGCTGAAGCGGATACGGTGTTCGGAAGCGATGGCAAAAAGATCACTTTGTTGCCTAAGGTCCCGACCGTAACGGATGCAGTATACGTACCAGAGCTGGAGAGTGCTGCTTATACCTTTACCGCTGAATCAGAGCAAGAGTATACCTTCTACTACAACAAACAAGTAGCTGAACGCTTGGTAACCGTGAAGTATCTTGAACAGGGTAGCCATCGTCAGCTTGCCAATCCTACCACGGTAAAGGGCAAGATAGGAGATACACTAACCTTAACGGCGATAAGCATATCTGGCTATACTCCAACGAAGTCCAGCGATACGTATAAGATCGGAGATGGCGAATCGCAAGAGTATATTTTCTACTACACAGCGAATTCGACTAGCCCAGGCAATCCTAGCTCAGGAGGCTCTTACACCTCTTACACATCACCTTCGCCATCACCAACACCACCAGCACCACCAGTGCCTCCATTACCGCCAGTACCGCCTAAGCTCGACACCGAGAATCACTTTGATTATATCCAGGGCTATCCGGACGGTATGGTGAAGCCGCAGAACAATATCAGCCGCGAAGAAGTGGCGGCGATCTTCTATCGTCTGATGGAAGGCGAGAGCCGGGCGAACTACTACTCAACAACGAATTCCTATAACGATGTGAAGGATACACGCTGGTCCAACAAGCATATCTCGACGATGGCCAATGCCGGAATTATTACCGGCTACCCGGATGGCTCCTTCAGACCGGGTCAGGCAATCACCAGAGCTGAATTTGCTGCTATTGCAGCTCGATTCGATAAGCTGGATGAGCGGGAGAGCGGACTGTTCACGGATATTAGCGGACATTGGGCTGAGAAGTACATTCTCTCGGCAGGTAATAAAGGATGGATCAAAGGGTATACGGATGGTACCTTCAGACCGAATCAATATATTACTAGAGCCGAGGCAATGTCCTTCATCAATAGTGTATTGAATCGCAAAGTGAAGGAGTCCGGAATCCATAAGGATGCCAAGAAGTGGCCGGATAATCCGGCAACGAGCTGGTATTACGAGGATGTCATTGAAGCGACGAACAACCATGATTATTCACGGGATACGGACGATTATGAGACTTGGGAACAGCTTAAGCCGCATAGAGTTGAACCCTAATGAATGAGTGATTTAACGTAAAGAGGAGGCTCCCGTCGGGGAGCCTCCTTGTGCATTATTATTGATATTTAGAGAATAAGTCCTTCATAAATTGATAGGTTAAAGGCATGTCCTGCTTAAGCCTAGCTTGTGTCTGCTCACTATATAGATACAGCGTCGCGGTTTCCGCGAAGTATTCGGTAGCGTACGATGATAAATATCCATCTCCCTTATAGTCGACGTCAGCTTCTTTCTTCCATATGTCTGTGAACTTTGTGGAAGAGCTGATGTTGCCGAGTACAAGGCGGTCTATGGCGTGGAACGTCTCATGCAGCTCCAGGTTTTGCCCGTTATGGCCTTTGCCTTTGTCGCTGTAGCCGATTCTGGCAATAACGATATTGGAGCTGACACCAGGAACGTCGTCCCAAGTGAGGCCGGTATTCTCCCATCCCCGTGGGGTGACTCCCTTATATTGCGAGAATTCAGGCTCATCGGTGATTTTTCCGGTAACGAGCTTAATATTTATTTGTTTATCCTTAAGAGCTTGCAGAAGCGGGGCGGGAATCAGTGCCAGATGATTCATCATCTTATCGGCTTCTAGCTTATCGTAATTGCCCTGAGGCAATATGACAATGTCTTTAAGCAGGCTAGTATCACCCTGAGCATAGCTTGATGGGGTAGAGAAGCTCATAACGATGAGCAGACAGGTAAGAAATAGGATCGGGATGCGTCGGATCAGCTTCATAATAATCCCTCCATTCATCTCATGAAATTTGCATAGTTCACCGAGTCGGAAGAAATGAATGAAGTATTCATCCGCTTCCATATCGGCAGCTGGCTGGCTTGGCGGCAGATCCGCTGTAGCCCCTGTAGCTTTGCGCCCCCATCTTTCGATGGGTTTGCCCTGAGCAATATGAAAATAGTAAGGTAGTTCAAAAAGTCCGCTTTTGATAAGAAAACCGATCGAAGTAATTCAAGGATGTGCGACCGCGATCCAGATGTAGGTTTTCTTGCGATATAGAATTTCATCAGCACGCTGATAACGAATAAATTCTATATCTAACACGAGGTGAATCAGGAAGTGGCTCGGCATCGAATCTTGAATTCAGCCGGGCTTTCCGGTGCTCACGTACAAACTACGTACGCTCCGCTCCTCAATCCCTAGCTTCATCCAACCTTCTCGGTGCTGAAAACCGACCTTTTTGAACTCATTGAACTTGAAAAAACTAATTTCCAAAGAACAAAAAATCCTTCTTACCGAGTAAGAAGGACGGTTCGAGCAGTGATCACGCTCTACAGCTTCTATATCGGCAACTGGCTGGCATGTGAAGGAATTCATCCTCACGAAGCCCCTATAGCTTTGCGTCCCCGTCTTTCGAAGGGTTTGCCTTGATCGATTAAGAGAATAATAGAATTGGAAAAAATATGAATCTATCTACTAATAAAAATAAATCTAATAGATTGAATAGTCAACTCTTTTCTGCTAAAAAGGGCGTGAATTCGAGCGGAATATACGTTATGACGGATTACTATGGAAAACGGACGGATGCAAGTGTTGGCAAGCGGGGCCTAGCTCTTGTGTTAAAACTAAAAATTTGGGACAATAGTACAGATTACATCCTTTTCGGAGTGACAGACGAGAGGCTATTTTACAGTTTTGAAAAGAGGAACTGGCATGAATAACACATCCATTTATGGATTTACATTAGAACAACTTGGAGCTTGGCTCGAGGATCATGGTGAGAAGAGATCAAGAGCTGGGTTTGTCTGGGATAACTTATATCGCAAGCGGGTTAAGAGCATTTCAGCAATGGTGGATGTTTCGGCTCCGTGTGTAGAATTACTAAGCGTTCATATGACGATGCAGACAATGACTGAGCATACTCGCCAGGAGTCCAAGGACGGCACTGTTAAATTTCTGTTCAAATTACAGGACGGCAATCTGATCGAGACGGTGCTGATGAGACATAAATTTGGCCTGTCCGTCTGTGTAACGACCCAGGTGGGCTGCAATATCGGCTGCAGCTTCTGTGCGAGCGGATTGCTGAAGAAAAGCCGGGACTTGTCCACGGGCGAGATTGTCGAACAGATTATGAAGGTTCAGCTCTATCTGGATGAGGCGCAGCGCGGAGAATTGGTTAGCCATATCGTAGTTATGGGGATTGGCGAGCCGTTCGATAATTTCGACAATGTCGTTAATTTCCTGAAGGTGATGACCGATCATAAGGGACTGGCGATTGGCCCAAGACATATTACGGTCTCAACCAGTGGCCTAGCGGATAAAATTAAGGAGTTTGCCGATCTCAACCTTCGTGTCAACCTGGCAATCTCTCTGCATGCCCCGAACAATGAGCTGCGGACCCGGATCATGAAGATCAATCGCGGTATTCCGATCGAGAAGCTGATGGAGGCAATTGATTATTACCTGCAGCGTACGAATCAGCGGGTTACGATCGAGTACATTTTGCTTCGGGATGTGAACGATGGCCGGGAGCAGGCTGTGGAATTAACTGAGCTATTGGACAGTCGCAGATCCTATGTCAATGTGAACTTGATTCCCTACAATCCGGTCGATGAGCACAGCCAGTACCAGCGTAGTGACAAGGATGCCGTGCTTGAGTTCTATGACGAGCTGAAGAAGCAAGGCATTAGCTGCAGCGTTCGGATGGAGCATGGCACCGACATTGATGCCGCATGCGGACAGCTCAGAAGTAAGCAGATGAAGCAGCGGGCGTAATCTATAACTTGGTCGAAAACGAACAAAAAGCAGCTCATATCCTGAATAGGAAGGGCTGCTTTTCTGCTATTACTGACAACCCCCGGAACTAACGAAACAGGGTATCGCTATTGCGCTCATCTATCTCATCTACGCTAATTACCCTCTCTCTGCGCCGCTGATCCGGAATTTTCTGGGGGTCATGCCGGTGAAATTTTTGAACAACTGCGTATAATAACTCTGATTGCAGAATTTGAACGTAAAGGCAATTTCAGAGATCGATTGATTCGTATGGATCAACAGGTGCTTGGATTCTTCGATCTTCCGTTGGTTAATGAACGTGGTGAGCGGAGAGCCAGTCTCCCGCTTGAAGCGGTCTGACAAATAGCTGGGATGAACCTTAAGAACATCGGCAATCTTCTGCAGGGTCAGTTCCTCGAAGATATGCTCACGGATATAGCGAATCGCCAGATTCACGATATGCGAGTAAGGCAGCTCAGCTTTCTCGGAGCGGATCATCGCCACGAACTGCACCAGCATTTCATATTCGAAATGAATGAGCCGTTCGACATCCCCGATCTTTTCGATTTCCAATATCACCGTATCGCTCAAATGGAAAGCGACCTCCGGGTCAACACCACCCTTAATAATCGCACGAGTAAATAAAGTGCAGGAAGCGATCAAGGCATTCTTCTTGGAACGAAGCGGGTAGGTGGCAAGTACTGCGGCCTCTAGCTCATTGATTCTGTGCAGCATTTCCATAGCTCTATGTTCATCGCCAAAGCGGATAGCTTCCAGCAGCTCATGCTCATAATCGAAAGGGGGATGGATGAAATTGTCGCGCAAATACTGCATCCGGGATGATACATAATACGGCGGATTGTCCGGACGAGAAGACTTGTTCATTATTTCCCACCACCTAAAAATATTGATAAAAAACTTGATATTTTAGTATAACATAACCTCTTTTCGCACTAAAATTCAAGCATAACCTGTTAGGGAGGAAGGGCAGATTATGACCTGGAAAATATCAAACGCTGAACTGTCACAGCAAGTTTTGCTCAATATGGAAAGTATTTTTGCGCTTGGCAACGGTTACTTGGGAGTGCGCGGCAACTTTGAAGAAGGTTATGGAGCAGATATGTCCACGATTCGTGGTACTTATCTGAATGCTTTTCACGATGTGATTGAAATTCCTTACGGTGAGAAATTGTTCGCCTTTCCTGATACACAACAGAAGCTTGTTAACAATATCGATGCTCAGACGATTCTGATCTATTTGGGTGATGAACAGGAACCGTTCCGGCTTGATCAAGGAACGATTACAGCTCATGAACGCAGTCTGCATATGGATAGAGGCTATGCGGAGAGAATGGTGCAGTGGAGATCACCTGGTGGCAAAGAGATCAAGCTGACTTTCCGCCGTCTCGTATCCTTTGCTCACCGGGAATTGTTCGCAATTCAGTTACGGATCGAACCGATAAATTACAACGGTTTGGTGAGAATCGTCTCGACCGTGAACGGTAAAGTGACGAATTATACAAATGCCAATGATCCCCGCGTGGGTGCCGGACATGCCGAAAGGATGAAGGTCATCGATACGGGCGTTCAAGGCGATATGGGCTATGTTGTTGATGAGACGTTTGTGTCCAAGCTGCGTGCGGCTTGCGTGACCCGTCATGATCTGAGTACCAATGCCGATGTTCAATGGCAGGCTGATGAGGGCCAAGTGACTTACACAGCATCCTTCACTTTGGAAGAAGCAGTAGCTCTGACGAAGTATAACCTGTACACAGACAGCCTCCGTCATGGCGAGGCGATTGTCGAACAAGGGACTCAACTGCAGGAAGGTCTGAAGGAGCTATCCTTTGAGCAACTGCTGGCTGAACAGACGGCATATTTGCAGGAATATTGGAAATCCGCAGATGTGGTGATCGAGAATGATGCGCAACTGCAGGAAGGAATTCGCTTCAACCTGTTCCAACTGCTGCAATCAGCGGGCCGGGATGAGCACAGCAATATTTCTGCCAAAGGCTTAAGCGGTGAAGGCTATGAGGGCCATTATTTCTGGGATACGGAAATTTACATGTTCCCGATATTCCTGATGACGCAACCCGATATTGCCCGTCAACTCCTGCTGTATCGTTACTCTTCACTCGATCAGGCCAGAGCCAGAGCGCGTGAGATGGGGCATAAGCAGGGCGCGTTATTCCCATGGCGCACAATTGCGGGCACAGAGTGCTCCTCGTTCTTCCCGTCGGGAACGGCGCAATATCATATTAGTGCAGATATCGCTTATAGCTATATCCAGTATTATCTTGCTGAGCAGGACAAAGGCTTCCTTCTGTCCTATGGCGCAGAGGTGCTGATTGAGACCGCCCGTCTATGGGCCGAGATCGGCCATTACTATAACGGTGCCTTCCATATCGACGAGGTGACCGGACCGGATGAATACACCTGCTGCGTGAACAACAACTACTACACCAATGTGATGGCCAAGCATAACCTGAAGTGGGCAGCCAAGAGCTGTTCGATTCTGAAAGATTATAATGCTGCCGGCTTTAAGGCGCTCTGTGTCCGTCTTGGAATTACCGAAGAGGAGATTACGGCGTGGGAGAAGGCTGCTGATGCTATGTTGCTGCCCTATGATGAAGCATTGGGCATTAACCCGCAGGACGACACGTTCCTTCGCAAGGCGGTATGGGACTTCGACAACACGCCGAAGGAGAAGTATCCGTTGTTGCTGCACTATCATCCGTTGACCATTTACCGCTATCAAGTGTGTAAACAGGCAGATACGGTGCTGGCTCACTTCCTGCTCGAGGATGAACAGAGCGAAGAGACGATCAAGCGTTCATACGACTACTATGAAGGAATCACGACGCATGATTCTTCCTTGTCTTCCTGTATCTTCAGTATTATGGCTTCAAAAATCGGCAATGTGGAAAAGGCGTATGAGTACTTTATCGAGACCGCGCGCCTGGATCTGGACAATACACATGGCAATACGAAGGATGGCCTGCATATGGCGAATATGGGCGGCACGTGGATGTCGATCGTATACGGCTTTGCTGGTATGCGTTTGAAGGAGAGCGGGCTTTCGCTCGCGCCAGCGATTCCGCAGGATTGGCAGAAATACGCTTTCCGCCTCAATTTCCGTGGTCGCCTCATTGGTGTATCGATTGGCAAAGATAGTGTAATGCTTGAAATTGTCGAAGGAGAGGCTATCTCCATTAAGCTTTATGATGAGGAAGTAAGGTTGGAGCCAGGACAATCGGTGAAGCGGGCGCTTCGGTAGTCATTTTATTAAATAGGAACGGATGAACGGTGAAGGGAATTCCGCTCGCATCTTACCTAAATGTAAATAGTACAACTAAATGCGTAAGAATCGGCGTAACTCAGGATTTAATTGCAAAATATACACTTATTTGCACGATCAATTTCATATCGGGTCTAAAACACAAAAAATAGCTGCAGAGATGCAGCTATTTTGTACTTTCAAAGAGAACTACGCTTAATAAGTGCATATTAGCAGCTATTTCTATTTCCTATTCAATAAGGGAAGAAGTATACGGGCCGACAGATACTCATTTTCTCCATCCCGTTATTACATTGCGTGTTCAAAAATCCTGTTTTACAGTAACTCGTTTCTTCGCTTCAAATGGCGATATAGAATGAGGCTGGCCAATGAGCAGATAATCGCACACAGAGCGATAAAGCTGTATCCAGCCTGCAGTCCGCGCAGCAAGCCGAGCTCTGAGCCTTGGCTAGTCATGAACAGCCGTTTGATCCCGTCGGTAATCGCACCGATCAGATAGTTGCCGATGACACTGCCGACGCCCATTAGCGTGACGATGAAGGTAATGGCAGTGTCGCTGTTGCTGCGGTATCGCTTGGCGATCAGCGCCATGATGGTCGGATATACCGGGGCGATACCAATGCCGGCAATCGCGAACAGAACCGCTCCCGGCTCGCCGATCAGAATGGCAGCGAAGGTGCATACTCCTGTGAAGGCCGCCAGAATAATTAAGGATAACGTGAATCCGATCCGGTCAACAATGGGGCCTACGAGCAGACGCGCCACGGTGAAGCATAGGAAGAAGCCGGACAGCATCCCGGCTGCTGCGGTCGTATCCCAATGATAGGCCTTCTCCAGGAAGTTAACGAGCCATCCGCCTACGGCCAATTCGGATACGACGCCGAAGGACAAAATGGTGACGAGCAGCCACATGACCGGGTCGCGCAGAAATGCTTTGATCGGCGTGCGTTCTTCTCCCGAATCGTTCTGATCCGGGAATCGTCCAAGCAGGGCCGGGATCATCGGGATAAGACATAAGGACAACACGACCAAATACATGCCTCTCCAATCCAGCGTGTGCCCGAACAGAGTGACCGTCATTAAGCCGGATGCGAGCATCGGGGCGACCGTTGAACTTAAGCCGTAGAAGAAATGCGATAAGTTCATCATCGTACCGGTATTTTTGACAAAGATCTGCGCGCCCAGCACAGCTAGTGCGATCTCCAGCATCCCGTTGCCGAGGTACATGAAGAAATAGGAGCCGGTTAACGCAGGATAGCTCTGGGACAGAAATATGAAAATTCCGGAGGCAACCATCGAGCCAAAAGAGATTAATGTTACACATTTGACGCCCCATTTACGTACCAGGATGGCGGTAAATGAACAGGCTAGCAAGTAGCCGAGTGAATTCAGCGACAGCAGCGTTCCAATCTGCATCTCGTCCAGACCGAAATTAGTCTGAATTCGCGGAATGGCTGGGCCCTTAACATTCTCGGAGAAACCGAATACAAGAAAACCGATAAATACGGTCAGAACCTGGAATATGTAATTGCGCTTTGAAGCTTTTGATGACGTAATCAAAATGCCCTCCCTGATCCATGAATGATGTATGAATAAGAGAGAGAATATCACAGTTCAGGCAATCCAGCTAGTTGAAAAATGCGCTTTGATGGTCAAATATATACATTCAAATAAGTGGAACCTTGCACAGATAAAACGAGAAAGGACCTCGGGAGTCCCCGGGTCCTTAATAATGCATTATGGAATATCGCATTTGTTCCTGATAAATGAGATTTGGTTCTCAAGACGATGAATTTGTTCTTGAATATCTTTGCCCGCTTCGCCTTGTCCGCGCAGGGATTCAAGCTCTTGTATCAGTTGATGAAGATCATCTCCCGATTGAGAGCAATCATAATTGCTATTGATATCCTTCAACATATCCTAAACACCCTCCATAATATCAATTGGACTCGCATGATTTTGTCCTCGGGGACAGTCCTTAACACGCATATTATGGCAGTTTTCAATGTGAAGTTATTCAGTAAAGTTTGCAGATATCTTATACTTCGTGATCAAAAGCGGACTCCTCTATAATTGTGGGAGGATTTCAGCCCACACAATATCCAAAATCTCTTGCATATGCTCTTCCTGGCTGTTGATGGCAATGACAGCGTCCTTATCGGACAATACGATGCAGAACTGACCATAGGCTCCATCGGCGCGGTAGGCGTCATGGGTACACATCCAGAATTGGCATCCGTAGCCTTGGCTCCAATCTACGCTGCCCTGGTTGTCGATCTGCTTGCGCGTTACAAAGTCAATCCACTCCGCAGGCACCAGCTGCTTGCCCTCCCACATGCCCCTCTGCAGCAAAAATTGCCCAAATCGGCTAAGCTCCTCATTGTTGATGACCAATCCAGCGCATCCGAGCGTAATGCCTAGCGGGGAGGTCTCCCAGTATACATCATGGATCCCCAACGGCTCGAACAAGTGAGGGGTCAGATAATCCTGCACGGTCTGTCCTGTGGCAGCCTGGATTAATGCCGAGATGATAAAGGTATCTCCGCTACTGTAGGTGAACAGTTCCCCTGGGGCTCTGTCCAAAGGCAGGGACATATAGTATTTCACCCAATCCTTTTCTTCAAGACTTGCTCTCTCCGCCGCAGTAAGCGGAGGGTTGTCATGTCCGGAAGTCATGCGGAGCAGATCATACAGGGCTAGATCGCCAGGGCACATGGCCGGCTCTATATTAGCGTCTTCAACGACATATTGCGGGAAAAATTCGTTCAACTTCGTATGTAATGACAGCTTCCCTTCGGCGATCGCTAGCCCTGCCGCCATACAAGTGAACGATTTGCTGATAGAGTGCTGAACACGACGCTCATCTATGGTCAGATCCCACTGTGCAGCTAACTCTCCATGCTGAAGCACACGTGTGGACAATACGTTCAATCCTTGCTCAGTAACACGATCGACAAAACCTGTAAGTGACAGAGTCATGGTTAGGGAGCCTTCTTTCTTGTTTAAATAAATAGAAACGTTTCATATAAACGCTATCAAAAAAGAATTTATTACATTTTCATCAAGGTGTCAACCGCCGCGGTGGAAGCCGTAGGTGTGGCGTGATCTGGACCTGTTTCGGGCTGTAAATGCATGATAGAACATCGATTTTTGGTGATTTTACAGTCATAGGAGGCTCAGAAATGTTTTATAAAAAATAGGGTTGACACGATCTGAGAACAGGAATATGATGTTATCGAAACGATTCGAGTTAATCGCTTACATCATCCTTAATTTTCCTGTATCCGGGCCTGATTAACATGAGTATCATAGGCTTGTACCCTAATGGTATGGGAGAGTAGAAGGATTTCGGCCATTTTCTCGAATATTTCCTGTGAAATGAGAAACGTTTCGTTTCAGTTTCAGTCTTGTAGTCTGATAGCACTTGGATTACGTGAATAGATCATTACAGCTGCTTGCAAAGAAGCCGCTTAAATCATGTATTGGTGAAAGGGGTTACATATGGCGCACATCACGATAGATACAGGATCGCCGACACTGCGAATGACAACTAGTATCCATGTGATCTCTCCCATTGATAGTGGAGTTCCCTCAGACAGTACCTTGTATCTACTGCATGGTGCAGGTGACAATGCGAGTACCTGGCATCGCCTGACAACGGTGGAACAGTATGCTGCAAAGTATGGCTGCACGGTTATCATGCCGCAAGTGAATCGTAGCTATTACACCGATATGGAGTATGGCTTGGATTATTTCCATTATGTCACGCAGGAGCTGCCAGCATTTTGTTCTTGTCTGTTCAAGCTGAACGATGATCCGCAGAACACCTATATTGCAGGCTTGTCCATGGGCGGATATGGCGCGCTTAAGGCTGCTCTCACTTACCCGGAACGGTATGCAAAGGCGGTATCGCTCTCCGGGGTAACCGACATGCAGCAGCGTCTTCGCGATCCGAAGATGGAGCCGGGGATGGCCCGGGAGATGCAGGCTGTCTTTGGAACCGAGCTTCTCGTCAGCCCGGAGCAGGACTTATATGCTCTTGCTGCTCAACGGATTGAAGATGGTGTGAAGCTTCCGGCCCTGCTCTGCTGCTGCGGAACGGAGGACCCCTTCATCGGGATGAACCGTGAGTTCGCCGATCATATGCAGTCTACACCATTTGACTTCAAGTATGTGGAAGGGCCGGGAACCCATGACTGGCTCTTCTGGGAGAAGCATCTTAAGACCACGTTTGAGTTCCTATTCGATGAAAAGAAATAAGTAGAGTGAGGGGATGCAATTTGAAACCTGCTGCCATAGGGCCTGACAAAAAAATAAATACTCAATCTAAACCACGGTCCTGGTTCATGGAAATCTGGAAGCACCGGATGACCTATACGCTGCTCCTGCCCGGCTTGATCTGGTTATTTGTATTTGCCTATATGCCGATGGGCGGCTTATCGCTAGCCTTCAAGCATTACAAAGCCAATATGGGAATCTGGGGAAGCCCATGGGTAGGATTGGAGAACTTTAAATACGTCTTCCGTGATCCTACTTTTATTGATGCGATATGGAGAACGTTATACGTCAACATCATCAAGTTCTTGATTTCATTTCCGTTCCCGATTCTGCTTGCTCTTCTACTGAATGAGCTGCGGATGGGCAAGATGAAGAAAGTGTTCCAGACAATATTTACTTTCCCGCAATTCTTGTCATGGATTATTGTGTCGGGGATTGTTATCAATGTTCTATCTTATGACGGTCTGCTGAATAGTGCGCTCTCGATGCTTGGGCTGTCGACGATCAATTTCCTCGGCTCGGAGAGAATGTTCCTACCGATGCTGATCCTAACAGATATCTGGAAGTCAACAGGATGGGGAGCGATCATCTTCCTGGCGGCGATCTCCGGAATCGATCAGGATCAATATGAATCAGCGCAGATCGATGGCGCCTCACGGATGCAGCAAATATTCAAAATTACGCTTCCGAACATTCTGCCAACCGTTACGGTCATGTTCATTCTGAATGTGGGCGGTCTGATGTCAGCCGGCTTCGATCAGATCTTCAACCTGGCGAATGCAGCAACACAGAACGTATCTCAGGTACTGGATGTGTATATTTACCGGATTACGTTCCAGTCTTCGACGGACTTCTCGTTCTCTACGGCGGTCAGCTTGTTCCGGTCACTAGTCAACATGATTCTGCTGCTGTCTGCGGACCGGGTTGCAAAAATGATGGGTGGAGACGGATTATTCCGTTAGGAAAGGAGTGTAGTGATAGATGAGTACGAAAGCTGCGAAACGACATAAATTCCGGGTCGGAAAAATGACGTTTCTGGATTATTTTCTACTGGTTCTGTTAACGGTATTGTCCTTGATGATCATCATTCCTTTCTGGAACGTCATTATGATCTCGTTCGCAACCCAGAAGGAGTATGCGGATAATCCGATGTTGATGTGGCCGAAGCACCCTACGCTGGATGCTTATCGGGCGCTATTCCAAGATGGAAGACTTCTCGGGGGCTTCCTGAACACGTTCAAGATCTTGCTCGTCGGACTACCGCTCAGCTTGTTCCTGACGAGTACGATGGCCTACGGTCTAAGCCGGAATAAGTTCCCCGGCAAGAAGGGCATCTTCTTCATCGTCCTGTTCACGATGATATTCAACGGTGGGATCGTTCCGCTATACCTGGTTATGAAGTCGCTCAACCTGACTGGATCGCTCTGGTCCGTCATCTTGGTAGGAAGCTTCAGTGCCTTCAATATGATACTGATGATGAACTACTTCCAGGGGCTGCCGGAATCGCTGATGGAATCGGCGAGACTTGACGGAGCCGGGGAATGGAAGATCCTCTTCTCCATAGTGCTGCCGCTTGCGGCTCCAATTATGGCGACAATTACTTTGTTCTACGGCGTGGCTTTCTGGAACGGATGGTATGATGCGATGATCTTCCTGCGCAAGGCGGAGCAGCTCCCGCTGCAGAACGTCCTGCGGACAATCATTGTAGAATCTACCACGAATGTATCCAACGCTGCCAGTGTGGATGCCTTGGCCAAATCGGGCTTCTCCACAGGCATGAAGATGGCCTCGGTCTTTGTATCGATGCTGCCAATTATGTGCTTCTTCCCGATGCTGCAGAAACACTTCGCCAAAGGGGTGTTAACAGGGGCAATCAAGACCTGATAACCAATAGATTTTTTAGAGGCAGTTCAAAGAGTTCACTTTTGATCACGAAGTGGATTTTTGAACAAGACTTGTAACAAAAATCTTATTAACACGGGGGTAAAGTATGAAAACGAACAAAAAGTTGTCAGTAAAACCTCTTCTGGCCGTCGTACTTGTACTAACGATGATGCTGACGGCATGCTCCTCGAAGCAGGATAATACGTCCAGTGCTGGAGGCAATGCCAAGGATGAGAACGGTGGATACAAAGATAAGTTGAAAATTTCCACTGCACAGTTGACTGAGGTGAAGGACGGCCAGATGAACAATGAGTTCCACAAATTCTGGACGGACAAGTTCAATATCGAGTGGGATTACAACTATGTACAATGGGATTCCTGGGCTGAGAAGCTGCGCCTCTGGATCAACTCCGGCGACCTTCCTGATGTGGCAAGCTGGAACTATGTACACGGCGATTTCATGAACTATGTAGATCAAGGACTACTATATAAATTCCCGGATGATTGGAAGGAACGCTGGCCGAATATTGCGGCTGCTTACAAGCTGACTGGACTTGGTGACAAGCTGGAAGAGTTGACTGGCGGTACTTACATCCTGCCAAAACCAGTGTACTTTGAGAATAAACCGGCAGATCCTCTTACGAACCAGATCGGTGTTATCGCACTGCGTAAGGATTGGGCAGAGGCAGTTGGTTTTGAACTGAAGGATGCTTATACAACTAGCGAATTGATGGAATATGCAAGATTGGTAAAAGAGAAGGATCCCGGCAAGCTGGGCTCCAAGCTCGTTCCGATCTCATACAACGCGGATGATGCGCTGACAAATATCATTATGGCGAATAGTGAGCACTCCCGTGTTGAGTCCGCATTCTACAAAGGTGAGGACGGCAAATTCCATTGGGGTCCTGCTGACCCTGAGACGCTGACGGGTCTTAAATTAATGCAACAAGCCTACAAGGAAGGCCTCTTGAATCCAGAGTTCTACACTTGGAAGAACAATGAGGGCAGCGATAACTTCAGAGTGAAGGGCGTAGCAGCTATTACAAGCCTTGGCGGCCTGGCGTCATACAGAAAAGACATGGATACGCAAATGAAGAAAAACCTCGGTGTAGACAGCGACGAGCTTGTTCATACAGCTATCGTTCTTGGGGATGACGGTAAGTACCGCAACCTGGAACAGCCTAACTTCTGGTCCTCGTTGATCTTCTCCCCAGATATTAACAAAGAGAAATTCGAGCGCATTATGGATCTGATTGATTATTCAACAAGTAAGGAAGGCCAATTGCTGTTGAATATGGGCTTCGAAGGCACGGACTGGAAATATGATGATAACAAAGAACTTGTGAGCTTGCTTCCAGAAGGAACTTCTCTGGAAGATAAATATCCAGCCCGGTTTGAAGGTTTGTATGTTCTTGGCGATGACTTCAGTATTATCAATCCAGCCATCAAGAAGGAATATCGTGATAGATCTGTGAAGCTTTATCAAGACAAGGCGAAGCTGGGAGTAGAAGGCGGTAAGCTGGCTACCTACGATTGGGATGTACAATTGTATGACTCCAAGGCGAAGAGCCAAGCGTCGTTCGAATATCAGAACGAATATGCTAACTTGATTTTGCAGCCGGGTGATTTGGAAGCCAACTGGAAGAAGTGGGTTGAAAGCAAGCAATCCTTGGTTCAACCGGTTCTGGATGAGCTGAACAATTTGAATAAGTAGGATACCGCTTCAATCAGATTCAGACTGAGGCGAATGTCCGCAGTCCGAGTCGATGGAACCCGGCATGCAGGATAGGATGCAGCCGGGTTTCTTTTCATGAAGGATAGGAGGAATAGAGAGATATGGCAGCCACCATTACAGATTCGAAATATAGCATTCAGGCCGGAGATCTGAGCTTTACTTTTTGGGAGAGCGGAGATTTGCATCAGGCTGTTAGTGGTTCAACCATGATCAATCAGCTTATGACTAGCCCTGTGGAAGGATCCCTGAACAATATATACTTGCGCATTCATAGCGAATCAGGTATTTCCTTTTACCCGTTGCTGGGCATTCAATCGGGAAGTACAGTAAGCGTCGGCAGGGATCGTATTGTGTGGGAAGGAATTGCCGCAGGGGTAGAATACCGTGTAATCTTCGCATTGTCGGCTCAGGGCATCTGGTTCTGGGATGTAACGGTTCAAGGCAAGGGCGTCACTGTAGATGTGATTTATGGGCAGGATATCGGAAATGCTGATATCGGAGCTGTACGTAGTAATGAAGCATATTTATCGCAATATATAGATCATTCCGTATTCGAAGATAAGGACTATGGCTATGTCGTCTGCTCCAGGCAAAATATGCCGCAAAGCGGAGGCTTCCCATATTTACAGCAGGGCTCGCTAACCCGTGCAGCGGGGTTCTCTACGGATGGATTTCAATTCTTCGGGCTCTCTTATAAAGAGACCAATCTACCATCCTGCTTGAGCGAACCCAAATTGGCTAATGAGATTTATCAATATGAATTCGCATATACAGCGCTCCAGTCGGAGATGGTCTCGCTAGATGGCGAAGCGCGCTTTGTGTTCTATGGTCTCTCCAAAGTAGATCATTCGGCCGCTGTGACGGAGTTGGAATATAGAGAAGAGATTGTTAAGGCATGGCAGGATTACAATTCGGAAGTGGGAAGTGGCGAACTAAGACGTATACAGCCTATGCGTTTCAAGCCGGAATTCGGTCAACCAGTCCAGGCTCTTGCTATGACGGAAGAAGAAGTAGATGCCTTGTTCCCTGGGCCATTGAGACATCAAGAAGAGCGCAAAGATGGGAAGCTGCTCGCTTTCTTCACCGAAGCTTATGAGCATGTGATTCTGAAGGAGAAAGAACTGCTCGTCGAACGCCCGCATGGACATATTCTGATGAGCGGCAGCAATGTAGAACTGGGAGCTAAAGTTGTTACGACAACCTCATATATGTACGGTATTTTCAATTCTCATCTTGTTGTTGGCAATACGAACTTCAATAAAATGATGAGCAACGCCCGCAACGCGCTTAACGTGCCGAAGGTAGCCGGACAGCGGATCTACGTAGAGCTCGGGGGCGAGTATCGGCTGTTGACGATGCCATCGATGTTCGAGATTGGCTTCAATTATGTACGTTGGCATTATAAGCTATCCGATGATGTTCTTGTGATCACGAATTATAGTGCCGCGGAATTGCCAGTCGTTCGCTTGCATGTGAAGTCGAAGAACGGTAAGAAGTACAAGTTCCTGGTGACCAACCAAATTACGATGGATGTTAATGAATATGGGGCTTCGGTCCGTATGACGGAGGAACAGGGTGTCCTGACGTTCTATGGCGGCCAGGATGAGATTCGCGCCCAGGCTTATCCGAACCTGAAATACCGGATGCAGGTGCATGGAACGGACGTCGAAATTGGCGATGAGACTATGCTGATGGATGGGATTCCTTCAGGCTCAGCATCACTGGTGAATATGAAGCTGGCATCTACAAGTGAGTGGAGCCTTACGATGCAAGGGTTGCTTGAGGGTGAAGAGATCGCTATAGACGCGATATCGAATGCCAATACAGAGATCGAAGCCTACCGCAGCTTTCTGAATAATGTCATGAACGGGTTCCGTCTTAGAGATGCGGACGGCCAGGAACGAGATGATTTGTTCAAATTCAATGCACTGTCCTGGTGGTATACGCACAATATGTTGGTGCACTATTCAGTACCTCATGGATTGGAGCAATACGGAGGCGCAGCCTGGGGAACACGCGATGTATGCCAAGGTCCGACGGAATATTTTATGGCCACTCAGAAGTTTGAACAGGTGCGGGATATTCTGCTGACGGTATACAGCCATCAATTTGAAGATGACGGGAACTGGCCGCAGTGGTTCATGTTTGACCGCTATGCCCAGATACAGCAGGAGGAGAGCCACGGCGATATTATTGTCTGGCCGTTGAAGGTGCTTAGTGATTATTTAGCGGCTACACAGGACTATGGCATTCTGGAAGAGTCTGTTCCATATACAGTGAAGGGAAGCTTCCGCTTTACAGATCAAGCCTATACGATCCTGGATCATATGAATCGAGAGATTGGTTATATCCGCAGCCACTTCCTGCATGATACGTATCTATCCTCATATGGGGACGGGGATTGGGATGATACACTACAGCCAGCAAATGCACAGTTGAAGAAGTATATGGTTAGCAGTTGGACCGTTGCTCTGACTTACCAATCTATGAATCAATTGTCTAAGGCATTGACTTCCGTTCAACCAGAATTGGCTGCTGAGCTTGCGGAGATGACTGACCGGATCAGACAAGATTACTATCACTATATGCTGCAGACGGACGTGATCCCGGGCTTCCTCTACTTGGAGAATCCCGAATCAGCGAAGCTGATGCTGCATCCTTCGGATACGGAGACAGGCATTCAGTATCGTCTGCTTCCAATGACTCGGAGTATGATTGCCGAACTGCTTGATCCGCAACGTGCGGCATCGCACTATGAGCTCATTAAGGAGAAGCTGTTCTTCCCGGATGGTGTGCGCTTGATGAATCGTCCAGCTCAGTATGCCGGTGGAGTCAGCACGCATTTCAAACGGGCGGAGCAAGCTGCTAACTTCGGTCGCGAGGTTGGACTTCAATATGTCCATGCTCATATCCGCTTCATAGAAGCAATGGCCAAGCTGGGACATGCGGAAGACGTATGGCATGGTTTGCAGGCTATTAATCCTGTAGGCATCCAGGATGTGGTTCCAAATGCGGAGATCCGTCAGAGCAATGCCTACTTCAGCAGCTCGGACGGGAAGTTCAATACGAGATATGATGCTCAGACGGGCTTCGAACAGCTGCGCAGCGGCGAGGTTCAAGTCAAGGGTGGGTGGAGGATCTACTCCAGCGGCCCAGGGATCTATATGAATCAGCTGATCTCCAATGCGCTTGGAATTCGCCAGGAACAGGGCGATCTCGTGATTGATCCGGTATTGCCAACCGAATTGGATGGATTGCACTTCGATTTCCAATATGCTGGAATGAAGATTACTTTCATCTATCATATAACAGGCGGACCGGTGAACGCAGTGGCCTTGAACGGAAATCAAATAGATACTGAGAGACTGACGAATCCTTATCGCCAAGGTGGAATACGGCTATCCCAATCCGTCTTCGAACAGGCGATGAATCCAGAGGATCATGTCATTGATATTTTTATGTAAATTTATGGCGATCTGTATAGATCGCCCTTTTCCATAACTATAGGAGTTGAACTTGGCTTCACTCATACGACCATTAGTTCAGCCTTATGTCTTTGGTTGAGAAGATGAAGGAGCGAGGGTAAATTGACAAGCATTAAAGATATTGCCAAAAGGGCTGGCGTCTCGATCTCGACAGTATCCTATGCCCTTAATGGCAGCAGCAAAGTGACGGATGAGACACGGTCTAGAATTCTTCATATCGCCAATGAGTTGAATTATATCCCCAATGCAGCGGCAAGAACGTTGAAGAAGAAGGAGTCGAGGATCCTCGGCGTGTTCCTTACCGATTTCAAGGGGGATGTGTACGGAGAGTTGCTTGATGGGATGAAGGAGATATGCAATTCGCAGGGCTATGACCTGATCGTATGCAGTGGTGAACAATCTCACCGTATGCTTCCAGAACGGATGATTGACGGTGCAGTCATTCTTGATCATACCTTCTCTAGCGAAGAACTGCTCAAGCATGCACAGCGCAACCATAAGATCGTCGTATTGGACCGGGAGCTGGAGCATCCGAACATTAATCAGGTGCTGCTTGATAATAAAGCGGGGGCCACCTTG
This sequence comes from Paenibacillus motobuensis, assembly GCF_039521865.1. Taxonomy (NCBI): domain Bacteria; kingdom Bacillati; phylum Bacillota; class Bacilli; order Caryophanales; family Paenibacillaceae; genus Paenibacillus; species Paenibacillus motobuensis. The sequence goes on from NZ_BAAACX010000015.1 coordinate 261,867, forward strand.
GCCACGGAATACCTCGTTGAACAGGGGCATAAGAAGATTTATGTCGTAACCGGCCCAGACGATTCGTTCGACTCGATTCAACGGATGAAGGCAGTTAATCTGGTCGCGAGTCGGGCTGATGATGTGGAATGGATTGACCTGCCCGGAGATTTCAAGAAGAGCGGAGGCGAGAGGGCTGCCGAACGGATTATTCAGGAGTATACAGAGCCGGTTGCTGTCTTCTGCCTGAATGATGAGATGGCTATCGGTCTGTGCAACCGTCTGGCGGATACGGATTTCATCATTGGCGAGCATGTACACTTAATTGGCTTTGATAATATCGAGCTCAGCCGGTATATGCAGCCGCGATTAGCTACGATTGATTACTCCAAGCGTAAATGGGGGGCACTCGCTGCCGAGCAGCTCATCAAGATCATTTCTGGAGAGGCTGTAGAACATGAACGGATTTATGTAACGCTAGTGCACGGTGCTTCCGTTGGTCGGGGACCGAAGCGGAGTAAACTGCATACGAATTAAATAATGACCCGAGCCTAAGACACTTATGACAAGTGCTTTCGTTCGGGTCATTTTGTATGTTGGGAGACTTTGGCTAAGCTTCATTGATGGTCACAGCTTGCTGACCGCGTTCTAATCGTAAATTTACTTTAAACCCGCTTAGCCTTGCCAATATACCAATAGGGTACCCCTACAAACAGGATGCCTCCTACCATGTTGCCCAGAGATACCGGAATCAAGTTCGCGACAAGACCTGCCAGTGTTACAGTTTCCGGATGGGGAACCAGCAGCGAGATGGATAGGAGCGTCATATTCGCAACACTATGCTCAAAGCCAGAGGTGATGAACGCGAACAAGCACCAGAAGATCATAATCAGCTTCGCGGTTTCTTCCTTCATTTTCATGGAGCACCATACCGCTAGACATACGAGAATATTACATAGAATCCCTCGCATGAACAGCTCCATAAAAGGTGCATTCATCTTCACGCTTGCCACCGAATTAATAAATTCGGCAACACCGCCAGTCGCAAGTCCTGTCAGGACAAAGATGGCGGCAACCAGAAATGAGCCTGCGAAATTGCCAACGTAGCTATAAAGCCATATTTTCAAAGTCTCGAGCCATGATGTCTTTCTTTCAAGTGTACTTACCGCCATCACAAAGTTGTTCCCCGTAAACAGTTCACTTCCGGCCATGATGACAAGACTTAAGGCGATTCCAAAAGAGACGCCCATAATGATCTTCGTACTTGGAACTTGAGCAGGGGTTAATAGACCGCCTATCGTAAAAATAAGGATAATGCCAAGACCAACGAACAATCCAGCAAGCATGGAAGAGACCAAATATTTGCCTTTGCTCTGTTTAAGCAGGTTGACTTTGCCAAGCCCGGCCTGGTTGATCTGCTGAATGATATCATTCACCTGACTTATACCCCTCCTATATAAACAAATCCATCGATGATCTCAGTCTCGTAGGTTTGTATACAGCCGTCATCTGGCTTTTGTACTTCTCCAGTCACAAGGGAAATTTTCCAATCGTGAAGCGGACAGAAGACAAATTCCCCCGAGACTATTCCTTCAGCGAGTGGCCCATTCTTATGAGGACAGCGATTGCTTACGGCACGAACATCTCCATTTGACAAACGAAAGACCGCGATAGACTGGCCGTTCAACTGCACCTCCTTACCAATCTGTAAGGGTAAATCCTCAAGTTTCATTACTTTCACCTTATCTGTCGTCATGCACACTGTGTTCTCCTCCTTATCGCTTCTCAATTGTATAGAGTTGCTTACGCTGATCGTCTATCAAAGCTTCGCCCCAGGCCTCAGCATACGTATCCCGTGCATGCTCGAATCTTGCCGCAAGCGAGGCGACCTGTTCTTGATCGGCAAGCGCCCTGCGAACGGTATCCACACCGATACGCTCTACCCATGCTGCTGTACGCTCCCCATAAATCCCTGTCTCACGATACATTTGCACGTAGGCCTTCGCCATGAAGAGCACCTCATCCTCTGTCGTAACCGTAGTAAGGCTGTCGCATTGGCGCACTTCCGTTCCGCCATTGCCTCCGATATAGAGCTGATAGCCATTCTCTACACAGACAACGCCAAAGTCTTTGGTCAGCACCTCCGCGCAGTTGCGTGGGCAGCCCGATACGCCCATTTTCATTTTGTGAGGCGTGTCTACCATTTCAATTTCTTGCTCCAGGCGAATGCCAAGTCCGAGCGAATCCTGGGTACCGAAGCGGCAGAACCTAGAGCCAACACAAGACTTCACATTGCGAAGTGATTTGGAGTAAGCATAGCCTGAACGCATCTCGAGATCGGCCCATATTTTCGGCACATCCTCTTTCTTTACTCCATAGAGCCCAACCCGGCTAGCTCCCGTGATTTTGACGAGAGGGACATTGTATTTCTTGGCGACTTCTCCGATCCGAATCAGGTCGTCTGGCGAGGTTGTCCCGCCGTACATCCGAGGAATGATGGAGAAGGTACCATCCTTCTGAATATTGCCTTCCATCCGTTCATTAACGAAGCGCGAGGCCTTGTCATCCTCATATTCGTCAGGACGAATCATACGCAGGTAATAGTTCAATGCAGGACGGCATTTGGAGCAACCCTCTTCATGCTTGAAGCCGAGCACATTGCGAACCTCTTTAGGAGTATGCAGGCCCTTTTCTTTTATAGCAGCAACGACTTCATCTCTTGATAACGAAGTGCACCCGCACATTCCGCTTACTTCAGCAGAGGCGTCAAACTTATCACCTAATGTATGGGCAAGGATCGCTTCAACCATGCCGCGGCATTTGCCACAAGAACCGCCTGCCTTGGTGATCGTCTTCACTTCGTTAAACGTTGTCAGCCCATGCTCGAGGATCGCCCCTACGATCGTCCCTTTGGTTACCCCATTACAACCGCATACCGTCTCGTCGGCGCTCATGGCGGCAACATCCAGACCGCTCTCTTCTCCTGCCTTATGGAGCACTGAAGCATTTGTAAACTCCGAGATATCGGATTGCTTCTTCAGCATGTTGAACAATCGGGTTCCGTCTGAAGCATCACCGTAGAGCACTACGCCGACGACCTTGTTGTCGCGAACGAGCACTTTTTTATAAGTACCTAAGCATTCGTCTTGCACGACGATCGCCTTCGTATTTTCACATGGGTGGATCTCGCCTCCAGAGAACAGGTCGCAGCCTGCAACCTTCAGCTGTGTAGACAAGATACTTCCTTGATAGCCTGGTGTAGGATTACCGGTCAAATAGTCAGCCAGCACAATAGCTTGCTCATACAAGGGGGCAACTAAACCGTAGGCAATCCCTCGATGCTCAGCGCATTCTCCTACCGCATAAATAGCTGGATCTGAAGTCTGCAGAACATCGTTAACACAAATAGCGCGATTTACTTCCAGGCCAGAATCTCTTGCAATTGCCGCATTCGGACGTATTCCTACAGCCATTACGACAAGGTCGCATTCAACACTTGTTCCGTCTTCGAATCGTATGCCTTGCACACGCCCATCGCCATAAATCTCTGTCGTCTTTTTCTCCATCAGGAACTTCATGCCTTGCTTCTCAAGATCGCGCTTCAATAAGGCTGCCGCCGCATGATCAAGCTGAACTTCCATCAGATCAGCCAGTAGATGAACCACATGAACCTCCATGCCTCGATCCAGCAATCCGCGAGCAGCTTCTAATCCAAGCAGGCCTCCGCCAATGACGACGGCTTTTTTATACTGTCTCGCAGCATCCATCATTGCCTGCGTATCATCTATAGTTCGGAAACCGACAACGCCTTCCAAGTCATGGCCTGGAACAGGTAGAATAAAGGCGCTTGAACCGGTGGCAATAATGAGCTTGTCGTACGAAACAGTCGTTCCTTTATCTGTTATAACCTGTTGTTCTTCACGGCGAATTTGCGTAACATGCTCGTTAGAGATCAGACGAATTTGATTTGCTTCGTACCAATCCCAGTCATTAATGTTTATTTCATTAAAGGTTGTCTTGCCTTGCAGTACGTTGGAGAGCGCGATCCTATTGTAGTTAGGGTAAGGCTCATTCCCAATCATAGTGATGTCATACAAATCAGGATTTCTCTTTATAATTTCCTCAATGCAGCGCGCACCTGCCATACCATTCCCGATCATCACCAAATGACTTTTCATCCGTACTCCTCCAATATCCTTGTGAATGTAATCACATACTTTTAGATTATGTTACCTATTATTCGAATAGTGAAGAGTGATTGTGGTCACTTTTTCTATGGATTTTTTTCTAATATTATCAATAGCCAAACAGCCTTACCCTTGTGTTAAGGAGTAAGACTGATAGCGTTATTATCCTAAAATTTATTCTTAACAAAATCATTAGTGCGTGTTCAAAAAGGCTGGTGTTCAGCACCGGGAAGGTGGGATGAAGCTAGGGCGCGAGGAGCGCAACGTACGTAGTTGGTACGTGAGCACCGGAGGGCCCGGCTGAATTCAAGATTCGATGTCGAATAGCTACTTGATTTACTTCGTGTTAAATATAGAATTTATAAGTTATCAGCCAAGCTGATGAAATTCTATATCGCAAGAAAACCTACTTTTGAATCGCGGTCGCTCAACCTTGAATTGGCCGATCCGGTTTTCTTATCAAAAGCGGACTTTTTGAATAACTTCTATCAGACCAGCTTCTTACGGATCGTTCCAGAGATCAGGTCGATGGTTGTAATCATGACGATAATACCTAGCAGGATGATGCCTACACGATCCCAGTTCCGCGTGCTCAGGGCAAAGATCAATGGTGTGCCGATGCCTCCGGCGCCAATAATGCCAAGAATCGTTGCGGAGCGAAGATTAAGCTCGAAGCGGTACAGCGTATAGGATAGAAATCCAGGCAGGACCTGCGGGATGACCGCGAACCATAGAATTTGCAAACGGCTTGCTCCCACTGCCATAAGCGCCTCCAGCGGGCCGTTGTCGATATTCTCAACTTCATCGGCGAACAATTTACCAAGCATCCCTACGGAATGCAGGCCTAACGCCAGAACTCCCGCGAATGATCCAGGGCCCACCGCTTTGATGAACAGGATCGCCATAACCACTTCCGGAAAAGTACGGATCAAGCTGAGGAATATCTTACCTGAACCAGATATAACCTTGCCACGGCTCATATTAACCGCCGACCAGAAGGCGAACGGGATACAGATGATCGTTGATATGAAAGTGCCAAGAATAGAGATCGCCAGCGTGTCCAATAGACCTCGCAGCAGATCCTCTCCATCCGGCAAGTAGACATAGCCCCAATCCGGTGCGAATAGTCCAGCCAGGATCGACTTGCTCACCTGTCCGGCAGTCTCCTTGATACCGGAATAAGGGATGCCGGCAAAAGCCCAGACATAGACGAGAATGAGCGCGATATAAATCAGCAGACGATAACGATTCTTCTTAGGCTTGGGTACGATTTCATTCCATGATCTTGTCATAACAATTTCTCCCGCAGCTTAGAGCTAATATAATCGATGGCCAGTACGACAGCCAGAGTGACGATAATGATCATGCAGGTCTTGTCGTACTCCAGGAATCCTAACGTAACTTCATAATAATGGCCGATACCGCCAGCGCCAACCAAGCCAAGCACGGCCGCTGCACGGACATTGATCTCGAAGGTGTAGAGCAGGAACGAGATGAAGTGGGGCCTGATCTGCGGAACGACACCATAATTGATGATCTGCAGTGGATGTGCTCCAGCAGCCGTCATTGCTTCCAGCGGTCCGGGATCGATCGTCTCCAGGGCTTCATAAGTCAGCTTGGCGATCACTCCTAGTGAGAAGAACGCGAGAGCGAATATACCAGGCAGAGCGCCCAATCCGAATATGGCTACAAAAAGAGCGGCGAGCAATAGATCGGGAACGGTACGAATCAAGTTCAGGATGAAGCGAACGGGATAGTAGATCCATTTATGCCTAGCGATATTGGAGGCGCTCAGCAGCGCAATAGGAACGGCCATGATCGCGCCGAACGTAGTGCCAAGAAGCGCCATGCGGATCGTCTCCAGCATAGCGGACCATATTTTGTTTAGATAGCCCCATTTGGGTGGGAACATTTCTTTCAATAGATCGAGCATATTCGGGAGACCCTGAACCAGCTCTCCGAAGGTGGCCTCAGTCTGGACAGCACTCCCCCATAGCAGAAGAATTACAATGGCCATCGTGAAGTAATGCTTGATCTTCCTCGGCGCCTTAGGACGAAGCAGCCCTGTTAATTCTGTCTGCGCCTTCATACGACCGCTTCCTCCAATAAATGATTTTCCTCATGAAATGGGCGGCCGTAAATCTCGGCGAATCGCTCATCTGTCGCTTCAGATACTGGACCATCAAAGACGACCTCGCCTCCTTGTAGACCGATAATCCGCGTTGCATACTGACGGGCCAGGTCGATGGAATGCAGATTAACAATTGTCGTAATGTCGAGATCCATATTAATGCGCTTCAGATCGTCCATGACTTGCTTTGTCGTAAGGGGGTCCAGTGAAGCGACAGGTTCATCAGCGAGAATAATCTTAGCCTTCTGGGAAAGAACGCGGGCAATAGCAACGCGCTGCTGCTGACCTCCGGACAATTCGTCGGCGCGTACATAAGCTTTCTGAACGATGTTGACGCGGTCGAGCGCTTCGAAGGCGAGATCGATATCTTCCTTCGGGAATAAGCCCAACAGGGTGCGGAGAACAGAATGGTGGCCTACCCGTCCGGCTAATACATTGCGCAGTACAGTCGTACGTTTAACTAGGTTGAAGCTTTGGAAGATCATGCCGATATCGCGGCGAATCATTCGCAGTTCTTTGCCTTTCGCTGTGGTGATCGATTTCCCATCAATGAGAATTTCGCCATTTGTAATATCATGCAATCGGTTGATAGAACGCAGCAGTGTGGATTTGCCCGCGCCGGATAAGCCGACAATGGCGATAAATTCCCCTTTTTCGACCGTCAGGTTGATCTGATTTAGACCCTTGGTGCCATTGGGGTATGTTTTGGTTACATTGCGTAATTCAATCACTCGGCGATTCCCCTTTTTTAATAAATAATCGTGAAATAGAAGAGGCCAGCTGCAGTGCGGAAGCACTCCGGCTGGCGGTGTTGCGAGAGGGTGATTGTATGAATGCTAGAGACTAGGGACTATTCCGTTTTTACCTTTTCCCCATATTCGCGAACGATATCGAAACGGCTATCATCGGATTTTACATACCCTTCATGGGTGTAAATCTCGGAAATAATCTTATGGCCTTCTTCGTCTTTGCCAAGTTCAATAAAGGCATTTTGCAGCTTCTCAATCCATTCAGGGCTCATATCCGAACGGACACTGATCGTATCGTTAGGAATAGGCTCTGTAAAAGCAAGGACACGAGTATCTTCAAATACGGAAGGATAGTCTTTTTTCACTGTGTTACGCGCATCTTGGAAGATTGCGGCTGCATCCACATCGCCGTTCAGTACAGCAAGTACGCCCTGGTCATGACCTTTAACGGTAATGGCTTCTACGTCCTTCAGTGGGTCAAGTCCTGCGTCCATCAATTTAGCGGCAGGCCATACGAATCCAGCGGAGGAGGTTACATTTTGATAAGCAATCTTCTTGCCCTTCAGATCGGCAACGGATTGAATGCTAGAATCCTTCTTCACGATAATCATCGATTTGTAGAAATCAACCAGATCTGTCGTTGGAGCACCTGTGTCATCTTGCACACCGAAACGTTGAGCTTGCAGAATAACCTCTGCTGCACCTTTCTCTTTGGCCAATACATAAGCGGTCGGAGGCAGGAAGCCTACGTCAACTTTCTTGGAAGCCATAGCTTCGATAATTGTATTGTAGTCAGTAGATACGCTGACTTTGACAGGAATGCCAATTTTGTCGGAGAGCAGCTTCTCAAGCGGCTTCGCCTTTGCTTCCAATGTGTCTGCATTTTGGGAAGGTACGAATTGGACAGTCAATGTAGTTGGAACATAACCTGTATCTTTCTTCTCTTCGGTCTGAGTGGTCTGATTGGTCTGACTGGAGTTAGCTGCAGCTTTGCCATCCGTATTGTTAACGGAGGCGGAGTTCTGTCCGCAGCCCCCAAGGACGGCGATGGATAAGAATAAAGGAAGAGCAAGCATAGCTAATTTTTTCAAGCGAGATGACCTCCATAGAATCTATTTTTTTGTTACTGGCTTAAATATAATGCTCATTTATTAACGGATCTTCAGTAGAATGATAAATGTTTGTAAATTAAAGGAAGTTCATAAAATCCACTTTTGATAAGAAAACCGGATCGAGGCCAATTCAAGGTTGAGCGACCGCGATTCAAAGGTAGGTTTTCTTGCGATATAGAATTTCATCAGCTTGGCTGATAACTTATAAATTCTATATCTAACACGAAGTAGTTCAAGAGGCCAAATCGGCATCGAATCTTGAATTCACCCGGGCCTTCCGATGCTCACGTACCCACTACGTAAGCTGCGCTTCTCAGTCCCTAGCTTCATCCAACTGAAGCATTTTGGAAAAATGCACATCGAAAGCATAAGCTCCGGTGCTGAAAACCGGCCTTTTTGAACATGTATTTAACCGAATTTAATATAAATCTGCATTTTGCTTGATAGAATCAAGAAAACACTAAAAGGGAGTGCTATAGAGGATGGAACACCGACAAGAGGCAACATGTGAGATTCTAGTATCCAGCGATATTCATGGACATATTTATCCGACAGATTACCTTTCCACTGGCGAATGCCAATTGGGATTGGCTAAACTGGCGACATTGATCGGAAGAGAGAGGCAGGTTGAGCCAGACCTGCTGCTGCTTGATAATGGGGACCTTATTCAAGGGACACCTCTGTCGACATATTTTGTGAAAAATAAGCAAGGGATCCACCCGATGATCGAGGTGCTTAACCAGCTGGGTTATGATGCTGCAGTTCCGGGAAATCATGAATTTAATTACGGATTAAGCACTTTGTGCCAGGTAGTTGAGGATTCTCAATTTCCATGGCTTTCTGCAGGGATAACGGTGAAGGGAGCAGGCAAGCCTGCGTTTGGGCAACCGTATATAACGAAGGTTCTGGAGAACGGATTAAAGCTTGCCGTATTGGGGGTGACAACGCATTATATTCCGCATTGGGAGAACCCTCAGCATATCGCGGGATTGGAATTCGCTGATGCGTTGGAGACGGTTCGCTTCTGGGTACCTATGATTCGTAGAGAGGAACGACCGGATCTATTGATTGTAGCTTATCATGGGGGATTTGAACGCGACCTGTGGACCGGCGAGCCGGTGGAACGTCTGACCGGAGAGAATCAGGCTTATGCGATGTGCGCCGAGGTGGAGGGGATCGATATTCTCATTACGGGCCATCAACACCGCAGTCTTACCGGAGAAGTGAACGGGGTAACGATTGTACAGCCATCTTGTCTCGGCCAGGCGCTAGGAAGAATCAACGTCAACTTCCGCAGAGGGGAGAGCGGGGACTGGGAGATTATAGACCGGCGGGCAGATCTGCTTGTACCGGATGAGTCGGTAGAGCCAGATCAGGAAGTGCTCAATTTATGCCGACAGCTTGAGCAAGAGACACAAACTTGGTTGGATGAACCGATCGGAACCGTAGATGGCGATATGAGCGTATTAAGCTCACTCGATTGCCGTCTGGAGGATCATCCTTTTATCGAATTCGTCAACCGGGTTCAGATGGAGATCAGTGGTGCTGATGCATCCAATACCGCGCTGCTTAACGAGCAATCACTCGGTTTCCAGGGTGTAATTACGCGTCGGGACGTGCTGGCTAATTTCATATATCCCAATACACTTACCGTCTTGAAGCTAACCGGTAAAGATATCCGCGCAGCGCTGGAGCAGACTGCTATCTATTGGCAGCTTGGCTCTGACGGAGAACTAATGATTAACCCGTCCTTCTTGGAGCCGAAGGCCCAACATTACAACTATGATATGTGGGAGGGCATTGAATACGAGCTGGATATTTCCCGTCCGTCAGGAGAGCGGGTAGTCAAGCTGAACTACAACGGCGCAGAGCTAGCTGATGAAGCGGAGGTTAATGTCGTTATGAACAGCTATCGCGCCGGCGGAGGAGGAGATTACAAAATGTATCAGGGGAAACCAGTCGTCAAGGAGATTACGATCGATATGGCTGATCTGGTGAGCGATTATATTACGAAGCATCAGGTCATTCAGGCAAGCTGCAACTACAATTGGAGAGTTAGTATCCAGCAAGGAGCAAAAGCGTAAGGAGCAGCAGGAACGCTTCATTTTCATACAAGTATTGCCTGTTCAGAGCAAGGGTATTGTAGAATAGAATTAACAAATTCATTGTACGGGAGCTCTGATATGACAACGATACTTGTGGTTGAAGATGACAGGAGTTTGAATAAAGGGATTGCACTGACGCTAGCCCAGGATGGCGTGACTATTAGGCAAGTTTATGATGTTGCTGGTGCGGAGATGCTGCTGAAGACAGAAAAAGTAGATCTCGTATTGCTAGACATCAATCTTCCGGATGGGAGCGGGCTGGATCTATGTGAGCGGATACGCCGGGAATCTCGCATACCGATTATTTTTCTGACAGCGAATGATTTGGAGATCGACATCGTAACTGGGCTAGAGCTTGGTGCAGATGATTATATTACGAAGCCGTTCAGCCTGATGGTTCTGCGCGCTCGGGTCATGGCTGTATTAAGAAGGCTGGAACCCCAGGGGCGTGAGAAGCTGATCTATGGCGACTTGGAGCTTGATTTTCAGGGATTAGAGTTTTATAGACGGGGGCAGGCTCTTGCACTAAGCAGGACGGAGTGCAAGCTGCTCCGAACACTGGTCCATCATCCCGGTCAGATTCTTACCCGTGAACAGCTTATGGATCAGGTATGGTCTGGCGAAGCAGAGTTCGTTGATGAGAATGCCCTGACGGTTACGATCAAACGGCTTCGAGCTAAGTTGGAGGATGAGCCCTCAGCTCCAGAGTATATTAAGACGGTCTACGGCTTGGGTTATGTGTGGGCCGCAGAAGGCGGGGGCTCAAGATGAACAGAGGCGGAAATGCCGGGCATTTTACCAGACTCTATTATAGTTTTTCGGCAGCGGCTGGATTGCTTATATTGGGGTATGCAGGATGTATGATGTACATGACAGGTTTAATGGGGCGTGTAATTTGGCTGTCTATTTTATTCATCTGTATCTTCGCCGTGCTTTGTGTACTGTTAATTTGGGGATTGCGAAGCAAGCTTGCCGGTATCGTCAACACATTGGACGAGGTTATTGAAGGGGCGATCCGTGGAAAAGGGCGGGTAACAGGCTACAGTGAGACTAGTATATCATCGCTAGAGAACAAGCTGATTCGCTATATTGATCTCTCATTTGCTCATGAGCAGAAGATGGAGGCGGAGAAGAATACGATCCAACAGCTCATCTCTGATATTTCACACCAGACGAAGACCCCGTTATCCAATATCACGCTCTATAGTCAGTTACTCGCGGAGCAATCTGGATTCGAAGGGGAGACGCAGCAGTGGGTGGAGCAGATCGGTATTCAGGCCAATAAATTAGACTGGCTGGTTCAATCTTTGATCAAGATGTCCAGATTAGAGACGGGGATCATAACAATACATCCTGGCTACTCGCCCGTGATCGGGACGATTACGGAAGCGATGTCGCAAGCTTATAAACAGGCGGAACAGAAGGGGATCGACGTGACGATAGACTGCGCCTCTTCTATATATGCGTACCATGATCAGAAGTGGACGGGAGAGGCGCTGTTCAATATTCTCGACAATGCTGTGAAATATTGCGAGCCTGGCGGTAGGGTTCGGATCTCAGTTGCAGCCTATGAGCTATTTGTACGGGTCGATATTGCTGATTCGGGTATGGGGATCGAGGAGAGCGAACTGACTCATATATTCAAACGTTTCTACCGCTGCCAGAGAACCGCGGGATTTGAAGGCGTGGGCATCGGACTGTTTCTGACTCGGGAGATAATACACGCACAGGGCGGATATATCAAGGTAACTTCAAAGCTGGAGCAAGGTACGACATTCTCTATATTCCTGCCTGCAGACAACTGATCGATAGCGGTGAATCTGTCACTTCTGTTATATTTGCGTCACGGGAATGACAGAATCGTTTGTTACATTTAGTTTGTACGATGGATGATCATGTACAGACTATTTTTTTAGGGGATGATGAGATGCCGATCTTGCAGATAGAGCATTTGAAGAAATACTACGGTAAGGGTCAGATTAGTGTAAAAGCACTGGATGATGTGTCACTCTCCGTGGAGAAGGGGGAGTTCGTAGCGATCGTCGGAACCAGCGGCAGCGGCAAGAGCACGCTCCTGCACATGCTTGGCGGTCTTGATCGCGCGACCGAAGGCAAGGTCATCGTGGATGGCAACGATATATTCGCCATGAACGACGAGAATCTAACGATATTTAGGCGCAGATCCGTTGGCTTTGTATTTCAAAGCTATAATTTGATTCCGATCCTGAATGTATATGAGAATATTGTACTGCCTATCGAACTGGATGGGGCGTCGGTGGACCAGGAATATCTGGACTTGATCATCAGTACGTTGGGCTTGAAGGAGAAAACACATAATCTTCCTTCCAGCTTGTCCGGAGGACAGCAGCAGCGGGTAGCGATCGCCCGGGCGCTGGCGACGAAGCCGTCGATCGTTCTAGCCGATGAGCCCACGGGGAATCTGGATAGTAAGACTAGCCAGGAAGTGCTGATTCTCTTGAAGCAATTAAGCGATAGGTTTAATCAGACCATCGTGATGATCACGCATAACGAAGAGATCGCGCAGACCGCAGACCGGATCATACGGATCGAGGACGGAAGAATAGCGGGCTCGGATACCCTCGGTTCCGGGGTGAGATCATGATCGGAACGAATAATCGGCGTACGATATTTAGGTTGGCTAAGAAAAGCTTGCGTGCGAGTCCATCAAGGAACTGGATCATTATCGGAGCCATCGTGTTGACCACGCTGATGATTACCTCGATCTTTACAATTACTCTAAGTTTAAATAAGTCGATGGAACGGACACAGATGAAGACGGCCGGAGGGGATTACCACGGAAGCTTCAAATATTTGACCAAGGTACAGGTTGATACACTAAAGCAGCATCCATCGATCAGGGAATACGGGACTTCTCTCGTCGTGGGTTGGGTGGCCAATGAAGTATTTAAGACTTCTCCGATTGAAGTTAATTTGATTGATGATCTTATGGCCAAGCACAGCTTCGTTCAGTTCTTCGAGGGCGGGTTGCCCGTTGAAGAAGACGGAATAGTCATGAATACATGGGCGCTTGAGAAGCTTGGTGTTCCGCTCCAGCTTGGTGCTGACGTTCCTTTAGAAATCGATATTAACGGCCAGAAGCTAAGTAAGGATTTTAAATTATCCGGTTATTATAAGGCAGATCAACATGTCGCGATGGCTGGATTAGCGTTCGTATCCCAAAATTTTGTGGATAGATATGTAGCCCAAATTGATCCCAAGCAGACCAAGCTCAGCGGGACCTATGTGAACACGACCAGCTTGAACGTCATGTTCAATAATTCCTGGGATATTCAGGAGAAGGTGGACAAGGTACTGGCGGATACGGGTCTCGACGTTCCTACAGGTGTGAATTGGGCATATTCCAGCGTTTCTCTGTTCAATGATCCGATGAACCTATTACCGTATGTGGCATTGATTTTAGTCATCATGCTAAGTGGATATTTGCTGATCTATAATATTTTCTATATTTCCGTAGTGAGGGATATTAAATTCTACGGGTTGTTGAAGACGATTGGAACGACACCACGGCAGCTCAAGCGGATTATAGTGACTGGGGCCAATTTATTGTTCATCGTCGCACTGCCGCTTGGTCTTGCTCTTGGGTATGGGCTTGGTTATCTTTTGATTCCGATGTTGTCCTCGTTCTCGGATGAGCCTAGGGAAATTTCCTATTCAGTAAGCCCATGGATCTTCATTGGTGCGGCGTTATTCTCTTATTTTACGGTGCGGATCTCGGCCAGTAAGCCTGGCAGGATGGCAGCGCGGGTTTCCCCTGTTGAGGCTGTCAAATACGCAGGTGTTAGTGAAGGAAGTAAACGAGACTTCAAGCGAACACGACATGGCTCTAAAATATATAAAATGGCTTTGGGCAATCTGCTACGCAGCAAGAAGAAGCTGCTTCTGATGCTGGCTTCCCTATCCTTGGGCCTTATTTTGTTCAGTATGATTTACACGCTGATTTCCTCCTTAAATGTGAATAAATATTTGAATGCTTTTATTTCCGGGGATTATGTCGTGAAGGATGAAGCCACAGAAGCAAATAGATGGGTGACGGATAACGAATCCTATGCCTTGACTGAGGAGGTCAGCCAGGCTTTGGAGCAGTTGGGCGGGGTAGAGCGTCTGGACAAAGTGTATTTCAAGGAGGACACTCTGCCGATCAGCGATGGAATTAGAGCTCTGCTGGAGCCTTTAGCTGAGACGGAGAAGCCTGAAATGCCGATGTATTCACCGCTCTTGACATCAGGACGGATTCCTTTACAGATCTATGGGCTGGATGAGGGCTGGTACGATGTGCTTAATCCGAGTGAGATTGCTGCCGGTCAGTTCAACCGGGACAAGTTCAAGACGGGCAAGTATGTACTAGTTACAGAAGCGCTACTGGATGGAGGAGATAGGAGTTACTATCAACCCGGGGATAAGATCCAATTGGGGGCGGACGGTAGAAATTATGAAGTGATGGCTGTATTAAAATCAGATGGGCTATATGCAGCCGGGGTTAAGTATTTTAGCAGTGCTGGTTTTAGAGTCTTTCTCCCCGCAGGGGAGTCTAAGCTAGTGGAGCCAGACAGTATTATTCTATCGGCTACACTGCATGTTGAAGAGAATCAGTCAGGTCAGGTGGAGTCGGCTATTCGTGCCTACACAGATTCAGTTCCTGGGCTGCTGATGAAATCCCGGGATGACTATAAGGCGGAGATGAGCGGGTTCATTACGATCTTTCAGACAGTGGGTTACGGACTTAGCTTCATTATAGGACTGATCGGGTTAATGAATTTCATGAATACGATGATTACCGGGATGATTGCCCGACGACATGAATTTGCGATTCTGGAAAGTATCGGGATGTCGAAGAAGCAGCTAAGGAAGATGCTTATCTATGAAGGGTTGTATGTAGTCTTGTTCACGGCTGTAATTCTGGGGAGCATTGGAATGCTGTTAACGTATGGCTTAATCAAGACCATTACTGAGAATATTGCCTTCACTGTATTTCATATGGATGTATTTCCGATCGCAGCTTCAATCCCGATCCTGGCTGTTATCTCTATTGTAATTACAGTAATCGCATATAAGGTGCTGGCAAAAGACACTGTAGTAGCGAGGTTAAGAGAAGCAGAATAGTAGAAGGGGAGTCCTGTTGTACGTAACAGAACTCCCCTTTTTTTAATTTCCGCTGAAATTAATAGGCTATGCTGCGCCATGCTTGCGCTCTTGAATATAGCTAATTGAGCCGAGCGTCAAGGCCGAAGCGGCGAGCAGTGCGCCAACCCAAGGGAGCGAGGATAGCCCCAGGTGAGTAATGACGAGACCACCGATAAAAGCGCCGCAGGCATTACCCAGATTACCGGCTGAATGGCTCGAGGTCGAGGCTAGCGCTGGAGCGGCTTCCGCCAGACTCATGATCTTGATCTGCAGACCTGGCATAATGCTGAAGGAAGCTGCACCCCACAGGAAGATGGTAATAACGGCGAGTATCGGCTGCTTGACCGTAAAAGTAAAGATCGTAAGAAGCACGCAAATCACGATATAAATGCCGAGGATGGAAGGCATCAGCTTCCAGTCTGCCAGTCTGCCGCCAACAATATTGCCGATCGTAACACCGAATCCGAACAGCACGAGAATCCAGGTTACACTATGCTCGGCAAAGCCGGAGATTTGCTGCAGCATCGGGGCGATATAAGTAAATACGGCGAACAAGCTGGAATTTCCCAGTGCACAGATCAAGAGGAAGTACAGCAATTTTGGCCGTATTAGAGCTTTTAACTGCGCTCCCATATTGCTGCCCTGTTCGGACTGGAGCTTGGGAATGAACAATAGGATTCCTAATAAAGCAATGACTCCAGCAATAGCGATAGCACCAAAGGAAGCGCGCCAGCCCATATGTTGTCCGACGAAGGTACCGAACGGAACGCCAATAATGTTGGCGATGGTCAGTCCGGCCATCATAATCGATACTGCGCCAGCCTTCTTATCGGGGCGAACAAGACCGGCGGCAATCACGGCGCCCACCCCAAAGAATGTGCCATGCGTCAATGCTGTGATAATTCTTGCCGTCATCAAGAAGGCGTAGTTAGGAGCAAAGGCCGAGATGCCGTTGCCGACAATAAATAAAATCATTAGCAGGCATAACAGCAGCTTCTGAGGAAGCCGATGGGTTACCATGGTCAGGATGGGAGCACCGATGGCTACCCCCATCGCATAAGCCGTAATCAATTGTCCTGCAGATGAGATAGATACGTTGAGGTCTTCTGCTACATTCGGCAGCAGGCCCATAATTACGAATTCGGTCATACCAATCGCGAAAGCGCCGACGGTCAACGACAAGAGAGCGATAGGAAAACGCTCCTTGGTAACGGCACTTTCAGCGGTAGCAAATTGCGGTGAGTTCATGCTGAGTAGATCAACCTTTCTATGAATAAATATTGGACTAGAATACGGATAGGAACAGTTATATATTATACGCAAAAACAGAATAATAGAAAGGTGCCAATGCTATAAAGAAGCTAGACCTCGAATCGCTAGATATCCGACGTCTTTTTTATTTTATTTAACATTATTCTTATTAAAGTAGAATACAATGTCTCAATCTATGAAGAATGGAGGCAAAGTATGGGGATTGCTTATATTAAGGTCGCCTTGGTTTATTTCGTCATTGGAGTGGGTCTTGGTGTTTACATGTCGATGGCTCACGATTACACACTAACTGGAGTGCACGTTCATATCAATTTACTTGGATGGGCCTCATTTGCATTAGCCGGAGTGATATACTGGCTGTTCCCTAGAGCGGGGAACAATATTCTGAGCAAAATTCAGTTCTGGGTGCATACGATTAGTCTGCCGGTCATGATGATTTGCCTTACATTATTGTTAAAAGGAAACGATCAAGTCGAGGTCTTGATGGGTGTTGGTTCTACATTAGTTGTTGTAAGCGTTATCATATTTGCTGTCAACGTGTTCCTTAATGTTGGAACGAAAGCGGGCAGAAGATAAAGCTTGCTACTGAAGAGAGGAGTCGATCTGTTTATGAAGCAGGTGCCATAGTATATCAGTGGCGCCTGTTTTATTATTTTCGTAGATAGGAGAACAAAGTTTGAGTCAGGTGTTGACAGATCCGAGCATTTGTATTATCTTTATATCAAGATATTTGATATCGAGATTCCCGAAAGGAGGTTAAGGGATATGAATAAGAAAGATGTTGCCTTGAATTTATTTATTGCTCTGTCTCGGGCGAGCCAGTGGGTGAATGCTGTAAGCGACCGCAACATTCGTGATCATGGTCTAACACGCACCGAATTTGGTGTACTTGAGTTATTGTATCATAAAGGCGCCCAGCCTATACAACGAATTGGCGATAAAGTGCTGATGAGCAGCGGCAATATAACTTATGTAGTAGATAAGCTTGTTCAGAAAGGCTTTGTTCGTCGTAATGCTTCCACTGAGGATCGCCGTTGCATTTATGCAGAGATTACAGATGAGGGTGCCAAGTTTGTTGAAGAAGTGTTTCCGAATCATGTGGATATTATCGAGCAATCGGTAGCTGGTTTGACTGTAGAAGAGCAGCAATTGGCGGCATCTTTGTTGAAGAAGTTAGGGAAGCATGCACAAGAGGGATATAAATAGGTCAATGAGAAAATGACGGAAAGATCCCTTTTTTTAACTATATATCTTAATATAAAGATTCTCAGTATAAATAAATAAAATAAAAAGGAGTTTTCAAGGTGAGTATAGCATTAGGTTTATTAATTATCCGTTTGGTAGTAGGTTTGTCCTTCATAGCGCATGGGGCGCAAAAGTTGTTTGGATGGTTTGGCGGCTATGGTCTAAAAGGGACCGGGGGCTGGATGGATTCACTTGGCATGAAGCCAGGTGTTCTGATGGCCTTGATGGCTGGATTAGGCGAGTTCGTAGGCGGATTGTTGTTTGCAGCCGGGTTGTTCACCCCGATTGGCGCAGGGCTGATTGCCATTACAATGCTGTTCGCGATCATCAGTGTACACGGAAAGAACGGGTACTGGAATACAGCCAATGGTTATGAGATGAATTTGTTGATTATTGCAGTGGTTGTTGGAGTCAGCCTGATTGGTGCAGGAGCCTATTCGCTGGATGCGATCCTGTAAGTTGAAATAGTTAGATCTGAACTAACTCAAAAAAATTACACATGAGGAGTGGATACACATGGTTAAAGCAACGGCAGGTATTCATCATATTACGGCTTTTGTAAGAAGCGCACAGGATACAACCGATTTCTATTCGGGTATATTAGGACTTCGGCTGGTGAAGAAGACCATCAACTTCGATGCGCCTGAAGTATATCATCTATACTTCGGTGACGAAGTGGGTCATCCCGGAACAGCTATTACCTTCTTCCCATGGCCGGAATCTCGCCGTGGTATTGTCGGCAACGGACAGGTTGGAATTACGACCTATGCGATTCCAGAAGGTTCGATGGATTTCTGGGAAGAGCGGTTGAAGAAATTTAATGTATCTTTCACAGAAAGAACAAGATTCTCTGAGAAATCGCTGCACTTCGCGGATAAAGACGGCTTGCAAATTGAGCTTGTGGAACGTAAAGGACCGAAGAGCACCTGGAGCTTTGGCGGAGTGCCTGCAGATAAAGCGATTATGGGCTTCGGAGGCGCAGTTCTTTACAGCACCGCACCAAAAGATACAGAAATGGTATTAGAGAGTGTGTTAGGTCTGGAGAAAATAGGGGTTGAGGGTGGATATGCCCGTTATAAAGGGTTCGGTGAAATCGGTAATATCATCGATTTGAATATCGGATCGGTACCTGCCGGCAAAGCGGGTTCAGGCACGGTTCACCACATCGCTTGGCGGGCAAAAGATGACTCAGAGCATGCTGAATGGCGCACGAAGGTATCAGCCAGCGGACTTCATCCAACACCGGTTGTCGATCGTCAATACTTCAATGCTCTATACTTCCGGGAGCCAGGCGGCATACTGTTCGAGATCGCTACAGATCCTCCAGGTTTCACTCATGACGAGCCTTTAGAGCAATTGGGTGAGAAGCTTATGCTGCCACCATGGTACGAAGATCATCGCGAATTGATTGAGAAGAATCTTGAACAATTTGAAGTTCGGGTGCTGAAGGAGGATCAGGAATGAGACATATATTTCAACAGGGATCTGATACTAATGCTCCGGTACTGCTGCTCCTGCACGGTACCGGGGGGAACGAACAGGATTTGCTTCCACTGGCGCAAATGATATCTCCATCCTCCTCGGTTCTTAGCGTAAGAGGAAATGTGCTGGAGAATGGTATGCCGCGCTTCTTCCGCCGTTTGGCGGAAGGAGTATTCGATGAAGAGGATCTCATCTTCCGTACGAAGGAATTGAATGATTTCCTGGATCAGGCGGCCGCCGAACATCAATTTGACCGCAGCAATATCGTGGCCGTAGGCTACTCCAATGGAGCTAACATCGCGGGATCACTGTTATTCCACTATAAAGATGCTTTGCGTGGAGCAATTTTGCACCATCCGATGGTTCCACGCCGTGGCATCGAGCTTCCGCAGCTATCCGGCATACCGGTCTTTATGGGAGCCGGAAAGAATGATCCAATCTCTCCTGCACAGGAGACTGAGGAATTGAATCAATTGCTGTCGGCTGCAGGCGCTTCGGTTGAAGTACACTGGGAGCATTTTGGGCATCAGTTGTCGCCTTCTGAAGTGGATGCTGCCGCAAAATGGTTCCAACGTAATTTTGTATAATTTGATCTATCAAATCATAAGAAGAATCGCAGGTGAATTTTTCACTGGCGATTCTTTTTTTATAAGGATAGAATTTATAAGTTTTAGGGGTAAAAGTAGGTTTCTAAAGGCCGGAAGAATAATAGGCCTTGTACTCGGAAGGCGTCATATTCATAAAAAACCTGAACCATTTGGAAAAGTAACTGACATGATGATAGCCGGACTCCAACGCGGCTTCTAGAACATTGTACGATCCGGTTCGCAGCAAGCTGGCAGCTTTATTAATCCGGATAAAATTCACATATTCCATTGGCCGCATCCCGGTCTGCATTTTGAAAAATTCACAAAAATAGGAGCGGCTAAGCGACACCACTGCAGCCAGTTGATCCAACTCGAGCTTTTCATGGGAGTGCTCCTCGATATAGGCCAGTACTGTTTTGATTTGGCAGTTATATTCATGTCCTTGGCGATTTATCGGCTCGTTATTTTCTTCCATCAATCCGTGTTGGTAAATATCCGCAATCAGCAGCAGGAGGAGGCCTTTCATGCTTAATTCGTAAGCGCACGACCGGTGCTCAAAGCGGATCAGAAGCTGTCGTACATAGTCAAGCAATGCGGGAGGAGTCCCCGTGGAAGCGGACAACAAGGCAGGAAGCCTAGCTGTCCCCTGCAGGATCGGTCCGAGGAACAGTTCCTGGATTCGATCCACTTGTAATGAAGACAGCCAGGATAATTTGAACACGATGGAGTAATAGCATATCCCTGCATCATGCTCGTTAATTCCCAAATGGAGTTCGCCCGGGTGAACAACGAGCGCCTCTCCCTCCCGAATAGCAAACTCCCGGCTTTCGATTCGGAAAGTGGCCGTTCCCTGGGCCAAATAGATGATTTCCATCTCATTATGCCAATGGACAGGGAGAATGGAATGAACCCCGGCTTGATGCTCCACCTTGTATATATACAGCGGAAAATCGGGAACGCCATGCGGCTTGTTTTCCCAATAACGATGCTTGTACATTACGGCCTCCTGGAAATCGTAATATAGTGCTGATAATTCGCAATTGTCTGCTAGATAATTCGAAAACAACAATAATATCATTATATTAAATCAAATCTATGAGGAAGTGGAGCAGCGATTTTGAAACTGACTCATTTTTTCCGGTTTGAAGGAATATGAAAGGAGAGAAGATATGAGAACTATAGCTCCTGACGGATACGACCAATACAGGGAAAATATCGCCCGTGGCAACGTCAAAGTGGTGGAATATTTCTCCGTAACGGTAGGGAAATCTCGCAAAATGAGGATATATACTCCGCCTGGATATTCAGGAAACCAAACGTATAACGTACTTTACCTTTTGCATGGCATAGGCGGGGATGAAAACGAATGGTTCAACCATGGGCAACCCCATATCATCCTTGATAATCTTTATGCGGATAACAAACTCGCGCCCTTGATCGTTGTTTTACCTAACGGCCGCGCCATGCCGGACGACCGGCCGGTAGGAGACATTTTCGACCCTGAGAAGATCCGGGCGTTCGAGAGGTTCGAACTTGATCTGCTCAATGATCTGATCCCGTTTATTGAATCCAATTACCCGGTATCGACAGAACGGGAAAGCCGTGCGATTGCAGGATTATCCATGGGCGGAGGGCAGTCCCTGAACATAGGATTGCACCATCTCGACCGCTTCGCCTGGATCGGGGCTTTTTCCCCGGCACCCAATACACAAGCTCCCGAGCAGCTCGTTCCGAATCCGCAGGAAGCGGCTGCCCTTCTCAGATTGATGTGGCTTTCTTGCGGGGACGGGGATGAGGATAATTTCAAGCATATCAGTGAACGGATGCATACTTATTTGGCGGAGCGCGGTGTGCCTCACAATTGGGCCCTGGAAAGCGGTGGACATGATTGGCCCGTGTGGAAGAACGATCTTTATTATTTTTCACAACTGCTATTTAAAGTTTAGAAATGAGAAGAAAGTATTGCAGTTAACAAGGAGGACGAAATTATAATGAAGAAGCAAGGATTGAACCCCTATCTCCCATCATGGGAATACATACCCGACGGAGAGCCATATGTTTTTAACGGCAGAGTTTATGTGTATGGCTCTCACGACCGTTTTAACGGACATGCTTTTTGTTTAGGTGACTATGTTTGCTGGTCGGCACCCGCGGATGATCTGGGCGACTGGCGGAATGAAGGCGTGATTTATAAAAAAACGGATGATCCGCTGAATCCTGACGGCAGCATGTGCCTTTATGCACCGGACGTCACTGTCGGCCCGGATGGACGCTATTATCTCTACTATGTTCTTGACAAGGTTTCGATAGTTTCGGTAGCCGTCTGCGATACGCCGGCCGGTAAGTATGAATTTTACGGTTACGTCAAGTATGCCGACGGCACACGCCTGGGAGAAAGAGAAGGCGACGAGCCCCAGTTTGATCCGGGTGTGTTGACGGAAGGAGAGAAGACCTACCTGTATACCGGTTTCTGTGCGGCTAAGGACAAGTCCAGACACGGCGCAATGGCTACGGTGCTTGGTTCTGATATGCTCACGATTGTGGAAGAACCAGTATTTGTCGCGCCGAGCGAACCGTACAGTAAGGGCAGCGGGTTTGAAGGACATGAGTTTTTTGAGGCTCCTTCGATAAGGAAGAAAGGCGATACATATTACTTAGTCTATTCCTCGATCGTTATGCATGAATTGTGTTATGCCACCAGCAAATTTCCGACAAAAGGATTTGTCTACCAGGGGGTTGTCGTAAGCAACAACGATCTTCATATTGATTCCTACAAGCCGGCGGACAAACCGATGTATTACGGTGGCAATAACCATGGCAGCATCGTCCACATCAACGGGAAATGGTTTGTTTTTTATCATAGACATACCAATGGTACCGCTTTCTGCCGGCAAGGCTGTATCGAGCCGATCACATTCCGGCAGGACGGAACGATCCCTCAGGCGGAGATGACCTCCTGTGGCCCGAATGGCGGACCGCTTGCGGGTCGCGGGGAATATCCCGCTTATCTGGCATGCAATCTGTTTTGTAAAGACGATGAACCGTACACAGGCGGTTTCGGGCGTTCCGGAGCATGGATGGATAGCCGTTTTCCGAAAATAACCCAGGATGGAAAAGACGGGGATGAAGAAATCGGATATATCGCCAATATGACGGATTCTGCTACGGCCGGTTTCAAGTATTTTGACTGCCATGGAATCAGGACGATTAAAATCAAGGTACGCGGGTATTGCCACGGCGCCTTTGAAATAAAAACAGCTTGGGACGGCCCGTCTCTTGGAGAAATACCGGTTAACTTTACGAATATCTGGACGGATTATTCTACGGATCTCGTCATACCGGACGGCATACAAGCCCTGTATCTTACGTATAAGGGCAACGGAGGCGCAGATCTGGCCTCGTTTACTCTGGAATAACTTCGCCAATCCGGCGGACAGGAGGAGCAACATGACGAGCATGGCTAGTATGGAACGGAAGCACCGATTGTGGTACAGCAAGCCCGCTTCCGAATGGAACGAGGCTTTGCCGATCGGAAACGGCCGGCTGGGTGCGATGATCTTCGGAGGTACGGCTGAGGAGAAGCTGCAGCTCAACGAGGATAGCATCTGGTACGGGGGTCCACGCGACCGCAACAACGAAGATGCCCTGTCCCATTTGCCCGAGATCCGCAAGCTGATTTTGGAAGGACGGCTGCGGGAGGCCGAGGAACTGGCGGCGATGACGATGGCCGGGCTGCCTGAAGCGCAGCGGCACTATTTGCCGCTGGGCGATCTGCTGATTTCGTTCGGCCATCACGCGCAGCCTGAAGAGGAGTATACACGGGAACTTGATTTGGAGTGCGGCGTATCTCGGGTCAGCTACCGGGTCGGCGAGGTACGTTTTACCCGCGAGCTGTTTGCGAGTTATCCGGATCAGGCGATCGTCATCCGGATTTCCGCTGACAAAAAGGAGGCTGTTTCGCTTAAAGCTCGATTTAACCGCCAGAACTGGAGATACCTAGAGAAGACGGAGAAATGGGAGGAATGCGGGCTGGTTATGCGCGGGGAATGCGGCGGCAAAGGAGGTAGCACCTTCTGCGCCGTCTTGAAGGCGGCTCCGGAAGGCGGCGTCTGCAAGACCTTGGGCGAATATTTGTTGGTGGAAGGAGCAGATGCGGTTACACTGTTGCTCGTAGCCGGTACGACTTACCGACATCCCGAGCCGGAGCTTTACGGCAAACGGCGGTTGGAAGAGCTGAGCCGGATTCCGTATGCCGAGCTGCTGGCCCGGTATTTCACGGATTACCGCGAACTGTACGGGCGGGTTGGCTTGGAACTGCCCGAGAGCCAGGGGAAAAGCGCGCTGCCGACCGATGAAAGGCTGGAACTGTTCCGGAAGGGCGAAGAGGATCACGGGCTAATCGCCACCTATTTTCAGTTTGGTCGATACCTACTTATCTCCTCCAGCCGACCGGGTTCCTTGCCCGCTAACCTTCAGGGCATCTGGAACGATAGCTTTACACCACCGTGGGATAGTAAATATACGATTAATATTAACGCACAAATGAATTATTGGCCGGCGGAAAACTGCAATCTAGCCGAATGCCACAAGCCATTGTTTGATTTGATCGAACGGATGCTTGATCCCGGCCGGGTGACAGCTAGCGTTATGTACGGCTGCCGGGGATTCACGGCGCATCATAATACGGATATTTGGGCGGACACGGCTCCACAAGACACCTATCTTCCGGCATCCTTCTGGCCGATGGGTGCAGCCTGGCTGTGCTTGCATCTGTGGGAACATTACCGCTTCAGCCAGGACCGTTATTTTCTGGCCCGGGCGTATGAGACGATGAAGGAGGCGGCATTGTTTCTGCTCGATTATTTGATCGAAGACGGGGAGGGACGACTGATTACTTGTCCATCGGTCTCTCCGGAGAACAGTTATAGGATGCCGAATGGCGAGACGGGGGTACTCTGCGCCGGGGCCTCGATGGATTTTCAAATTATCGAAACGCTGTTTGACGCCTGCATCCGCAGTGCGAAAATCATTGGGCGGGACGAGGCGTTTTGCGAGGAACTCGCCGCCGCACTGAAGCGGCTGCCTAAACCGCAAATCGGCAAATACGGGCAAATTCAGGAGTGGATGGAGGATTATGTGGAGGTGGAACCGGGGCACCGCCATATCTCCCACCTGTTTGCCCTTTACCCGGGGGAGGGATTTAGCCTGGATCGCACGCCGGAGCTGGCTGCTGCCGCGCGGGCGACACTGGAACGCAGACTGGCGAACGGAGGTGGCCATACCGGCTGGAGCCGCGCGTGGATTATTAATTTCTGGGCCAGGCTGCAGGATGGATCCAAGGCATACGAGAACGTGAAGGAACTTCTCAACCAATCCACGCTGCATAACCTTTTTGATAACCACCCTCCGTTTCAAATCGACGGCAATTTCGGCGGTACGGCAGGCATTGCCGAGATGCTGCTGCAGAGCCACGCCGGGGTGATTCGTCTGCTGCCCGCTTTGCCTGACTGTTGGAGCGAGGGGCTCGTTACGGGACTTCGGGCCCGTGGCGGCTTTAGTATTGACTTTACCTGGGCTGGGGGTCAGGTTACGGAAGCGATCGTGACGTGCTTGATTTCAGGTCCTTGCCGTTTGGTTGCCCCGGGTCTTGCCCCCGTTACGTTTGAAGGAGAGGCCGGACGCTCCTATACGTTTCGCCAGTGTGGCAGGTCGCAGTAAGTAACCTCTTAGCAGAATAGTATAATTATCCGTTTTCTCCCTGGCATGCTCCTTTTTTCCTAAAAAATCATGTATAATGTCATTTAGACATATAAGTCTGATATGACGAACTTTTGTTATCTTTTCTATAGTCAGAACACATTATTGAATCCGCTTTCATTATACAACTGATTAAAGGAGTCAATAGCCATGCTAAATGTTCTTCTGGTAGACGATGAGCCCTGGGTCCTAGAAGGGCTAAGAACGATGATCGACTGGAACAGACTTGGTTTTCACGTGTGTGGAGAGGCCGTTAACAGTATTGATGCATTTCGGCAAATCCAGGAATATCAACCGGATCTGGTCATCACCGATGTTAATATGCCGGAAATAAGCGGCTTGGAGCTAATTGAGAAGTCGAATCGACTTCTGTTACATCCACCCAAGTTTATCGTACTAAGTGGGTACGATGACTTTCATTATGCCCTAACTGCTATGCAACTGCGCGTTGTTGAATACTTGCTTAAGCCGATAGATGATGAGGAAATTGAGTCTTTGCTAGTTAAGCTTGCTAATCAAATCAGAGCTGAGACCGCAGCCAGACGGATCGAGTCGAATCGGCATCTTTATGCAGTTAATCATGTAATTAATCGCTTGATTCTAGGAGAGTATAGTTTGTCACTAGCAGAACAGGCACGTTTGTCTATGAACCTTTCAGGTGATCAGCAACTGATATGCATGATGATTGAGGGTGCCTATGACCTAGTAGCTTGTGGACAATGGGGGAATCGTTTCTTTTCCCCTATTTGTTGTACTTTTCCTTTTCAGGATAGTGGAGGGAGATGCGGGTTGCTTGTTCTGTCTGAGACGATTTCTAACGAACAACTGCGGGATATTAGCCAATCTTTGTTCAACGAATTACGAGCTAGATCAGATTATCCAGGAATTATTGCTATAAGTGATAGAGCAACCGGTATCGAGACCATCCGGAAGCTTTATATGCAGACGATTGAAGTAAGAAGACTCAAACGGAATCAGCAGAAACAGGGAGTATTTTATTATCAGGATATTTATAAGGTACAGCAGAGGAGTTTTTCAAAAATAAATTTTCAGCAGCTCGTTGAATCTGTTGAAGCCGGGAATTTGAGTGGAATTGAGAACGGTATAAGCAAAATCTTTGATTTATGGAGTAATGAATTGCCTGACATGGAAATGGTGCGCGTGAGCATAGCCGATTTAGAACTGAAGATTTGTAGATTGTTGGCTGAGATGAACGGCGATCCTGCTGGATTTATGCAGCAAGTTCAAATTACGTACGGGAATCAGGATGAATTAGACGAGATTAGAGAGTTGAAAGACTACCTGCATTCATTATGTATTCTAGGGGCCACTAAACTTACAGCTCTTCGGGAGCAAAATGAGCATAATACGATCTTTCAAGTTATTCAATATGTTGATCAGGAATTTAGAAGCAAGCTGCAGCTTCAGGAGCTGGCTATTCAGTTCCATATGAACTCTGCGTACTTAGGTCAGTTATTCAAGAAATATACGGGGAAATCGTTCAATGAGTATTTGAATGAGAAACGGATCGAGGAGGCGAAGAAGTTACTTAAGAGAACGCAGATCAAAATATCCAAGGTTGCATCACAGGTAGGCTACCCCAATGCCGATTATTTCAATAATAAATTCAAGAAGCATACAGGTGTTCTACCTTCTGTATATCGAGGTGTAATCGAGAACAGGCAGCAATGATATAGGAGGTGTACATATGAAGCTTAGAAAATTTCGGCTTAAGAAGATCATCAATGATATTCCGTTAAATTATAAATTTCTGATGATTCTGCTGATCGGTGTGTTGCTCCCTATTTTGATTGTGAATCTCGTATTTATGGATCATATGTCCAATTTTATCAGAGCGAGGGAAGAGCAAAACCTCAATATCTCATTGGAACGGGCCAGAAAAGATATTCATGATTATATTGATGGGGGAGTTGCGGTAAGTCATGCTTTGAATACTGATAAAACATTGAACGAAATGCTGGATCATACATATATAGACCCACTGGATTTCTATGAAACATTTGATGAGCAGCTCAGGAATCGAGTAACAAGTTACATACCTGTGAATAACCAGATTGAGCGGATTTCGATATTTACGGATAATCCGTCCATTGTACCTGGAGGGAATTATCAATTCATTGACCATAAGGTACAGGATAGCGACTGGTATAGGCTGTGGGAGGACAATTCGGATCCGGTGTATGTTGCTGCTTATATGGCGACGGAAGCCAGCAATCTTGCCTCTACGGTCCCTTATCTCAGTGTCATGGAGAGAATGAACTATTTCGATAAATATAACACTTATTACAAGGTACTCCGTATCGATATTGCAATTAATAAAATTTATGATGTTATCATGCGCGAGAGGGATTATTTGAATTTATATTTAGTGAATGAAAATAACCAGATCATTATGTCGGCCGATAGTGGTTATCAAAGAGGTCGGACCGAGGACGCATATCCCGTATTCGAGCTGCCGGAGCAATATAGCGAGCAGGATATTCATACCGTATCCATTGGAACAGCGAGGTACGTCAAGGGTTGGAAGCTAATTGGATTTCCAGAAGGAACGCGGATTTCAAAGGCAATCATGGAGATGCGCGTATTCGTAGTTCTGCTAGCGGTAGCAGTGACCTTAGGTGCAACGCTCTTCATTTATATTATGCTGAGATCCTATAATTACAGGGTTAAGCGACTGTCGAGGCATATGCAGAAGGTTATGAACGAGAAATTCGACCTCATATCTATTGAAGAAGGACGGGATGAGATCGGCGGATTGATTCAGAACTTTAACCAAATGACCTCAAGGATTAATTCATTGATCAACAACGTGTACAAACTGGAGATTCAGAAGAAAAATTTGGAAATGGAACGGGTGCGAGCAGAACTGAATCTGCTGCAGAGCCAGATGAATCCGCACTTTCTGTTCAATACATTGAATGCAATTCTGGTTGTTTGTACCAAAAATAGCTATAACGATGTTACTGATATTATTAAAAATTTATCCAGGCTGCTTCGCAGATTAATTAGCTGGAAAGAAGATATCGTTACTCTTCAGGAAGAGATTATGTTTATCGAAATGTATTTGAAGATTGAGAAGTTCCGCTTCCGGGACAAAATTGACTATGAATTCGAGATCGATGAAGAAGCATTGCAATACAAAATCCCCAAGATGAGTATCCAGCCGTTGATAGAGAACTCGTGTAAACATGGGATTCAGAAGATCAATGGACAGGGATTGGTTAAAGTTAGTGCCATCGTGGCAGATGGGAAGCTGCGGGTTACTGTATATGATAATGGAAAGGGGATTGAGCCTGACAAGCTTCGGG
The DNA here is from genome assembly GCF_039521865.1 of Paenibacillus motobuensis. Lineage (NCBI taxonomy): Bacteria > Bacillati > Bacillota > Bacilli > Caryophanales > Paenibacillaceae > Paenibacillus > Paenibacillus motobuensis. The sequence continues at coordinate 290,965 of NZ_BAAACX010000015.1, forward strand.
AAGTGATTTTGTCAGTTCGCAATGAGAGCTCGTCCGGTTCCAGTATTGGAATTCGCAACGTATACCGAAGACTGGAACTAAATTATAACGACCAGGCAAGTTTCAATATTGTCAGTAAGCCGGATGAAGGTACAACTGTTTCTTTTGAGATCCCGGTTAATCTTCTTGAGCGTCAGATTACATAAAGTGCATGGGGAGAGGGAAATGGTATGGTATTTAAAGTGCTATTAATCGATGATGAACCAGGGGCTCTGGAAGGGATGGAGCTATGGATCCCTTGGGAGGAAATGGGCTTTGAGGTATGTGGAACATGCAATAACGGATCGGAGGGGCTGGATAAGCTTCATGAATTGAAACCCGATTTAGTAATCACGGATGTGAACATGCCAGTAATGAGCGGACTTGAGATGATCAAGGCTTGGCAGGAACAAGGCGATTCAGAAATAGGCTTTGCTATTGTAAGCGGATACAGCGAGTTTGAGTATGCGCAAAAGGCGCTGCATTATGGGGTGCATCATTATTTGCTGAAGCCTTTGATTGCGGAAGAAGCAGAGAAAGAACTGCGCCAAATTCATCAGGAACTGGTACGGAAAACGAAGCGGAAGCATCTTGATCAGCTTGCTAATTATGAAGAGACAGTAACCGCATTGAAGAAGTTAATGATGGATCATTTGTTAGATGGAGAGGAACAAGCCTTTATTGAAGAGTTGTCTACTCTTCGGGAGCGCTGGAATCTGTGTCTGGTTCAGATTGACTCAATCAATCTGGCTGAATTTAGAGAGAGGACCTCATCCGTAATATCTACTGAATCCTCAATATTTCTGATTGATATAGAGCCCGGTTGCTTTGCTATTATATATGGATTTAACGGGATTGAATATGAGAGTGATACCTGGGGTAAAATCGAGGAAATCTCTAGATATTGTAAGTGTCATCGTGTTTTCATATCTGCCGGACTTAGCCAGCCGTTACTGATAGAGATTGGACAAAGTTATAAAACTGCCAAAATGGCTATTAAGCATAAATTCTACGACCTCCAATATGAAGGCATTATGCTCTACCTAGATATTAAAGCCAAAGAGTTCAGTCATCTATATGATCAGATACAGCTTATGGATACAATACTGAGAACTGTTGAGCTTCTGGATCAGAATGGTTTTATGCAGGCCGTCAACAGAGGCAAGGCTACTTTTCGTAATTCACTTATTTTACCGGAGATGGTTAAGAAGATTGCCGTTCATATTATGTACAAGATTGTAGAATATACCGGGCCGATCAAAAATATCTCAGAGGAGAAAATGCTGGAGAAGTATAAGCTTTATGAAATCGCTGATGCGGTGTTGACTCTAGATGATCTTATGGATCAACTGGTAGCTTGCGGTACGGAAGTAATCGATTTGTTGCTACAGGAACAGTCTCGTCAAGCACAGGGAATAATCTATGAAATTAACAACTATATTCAAGAGCACTTCCGGGAAAGTCTGACGATTAAGAAATTAGCTGAAGTATTCTTCTTGCATCCGGTTTATTTAGGACAACTGTTGGTCAAAAAAAATGGGCTAAACTTCAATGAGATGATACATGGATTAAGAATCGAGGAAGCAGCCAAATTACTGCATCAGCATCAATATAAAAATAGCGAGATTGCAGAAATGGTCGGGTATACCAGTTACGGTCAATTCACAAAACAGTTTGAACGAAGGATGGGTATGTCTCCAAATCAATACAAAAACAGTAAGTTCTAAAATATTTAGGGGTAATGCTTTAATTGTATCGTAGTCGATAATTGAAAGCGCTTTTACAATAAAGATAAGTTGTCTATGCACTATTTTAATGCTTGACGACAACTAAATTCATACGGAGGTGCTTTACATGGGGGGTAAGTCCAAATCTGTATTTCGACTAGGCGTACTTCTGCTGTTGTCGCTGAGTGTTGTTCTCTCAGGTTGCGGCGGAAACAATTCGTCCAAGTCGGGAGGTAACAATTCTACAAGTCAACCAAATACAACCAACCAAGCGCAGACAGACGATGGCGGAAAGATCGAGCCGTTTACGATTACCGCTTTCATCGGGGAAGCTGGTCAGCAGCCGACTCCCGACAACAAGATATACAAGATGATCAAAGAAAAGACGGGAGCATCTTTTGAATTTGAATTCCTTGCTGGAGACAAAGATCAAAAATTGGGCGTAATGATTGCAGGATCGGATTATCCGGATATAATGACCGGTGATGTTAAGCTGACGGCGGCAGGAGCTTATATTCCGCTGGAAGATTTAATTGAAGAGCATGCCCCTAATTTGAAGAAGCATTATGAGAAGTACTGGAACATGATGAAAGACCCGAACGACGGGCATATTTACATTCTTCCGAACTATGGAGTAACTAACGCTGACCCTGCCAGCACTTGGTACGCAGGACCGGCCTTCTGGGTTCAAAAGGCAGTTCTGGAGGAAGCGGGATATCCTCAAGTAAAAACATTAGATGAATACTTTGATTTGATCGCCAAGTATAAGGAAAAGCATCCGACGATCGATGGAAGCCCGACAATCGGGTTCGAGATTCTGAACTATGACTGGAGAAACTGGGGACTTTTTAACGCACCGCAGCACTTGATCGGTCATCCGAACGATGGCGGGGTTGTCGTTGAGAACGGCGTAGCGCATATTTTTGCCGATAAGGATTACGCTAAGAGATACTATAAGAAATTGAATGAAATGAATGCGTTAGGTCTGATCGACAAAGAAACATTTACACAGAACTACGACCAATATATGGCTAAGATATCCAGCGGTACAGTCCTCGGAATGTTCGATCAACACTGGAACTTCCAAGACGCAGAGAATTCTCTTATTACACAGGAAAAACTGGACAGAACTTATGTAGGTCTACCTCTCGTATATGATACAAGCATCAAGGATCACTACAAGGATCGTGCGGCACTTAACCTGAATAATGGTTTTGGTATCAGTGTTAATGCCAAGGATAAAGCGGTGAAAATTATCAAGCTGCTGGATACATTGATTCAGGAAGATTGGCAGAGAATCTTGACTTGGGGAATTGAAGGCGAAGATTATTACGTTAATGAAGAAGGTCGTTACATGAGAACGGAAGAACAACGCCATAATGCGACCGATGCAACATGGGAATTGGGTAATAAAGCAAAGATGCTGTTCAAATTTATGCCGAAAATGGAAGGCTATTTCAGTGACGGGAACGCGACAGATGCCGCTGCGCAGCCTGAAGAATACAAGGCAGGTCTGAAGGAATATGACAAGAAATTCCTTGAGGCTTACGGATATAACAGTTATGTTGACTTCTTCAGTCCAGCCCCGGAGAATGACATTGCATATCCGGCTTGGTCTGTGGATCTGGTAGATGGCTCCGAGGCGAAGATCGTCAATACGAAGCAGAGCGAATTATCTACGAAATACTTGCCGAAGGCTATTCTGGCAAAACCGGGTGATTTCGATACGGTATGGGATGAGTATACCAAGGAAATCGGCAAATTGAACATCAAAGCGTACGAAGACCGCATCAATGAAGTGCTGAAATGGAGAACGGATACCTGGACAGTGAAATAAGCTATAGGCATTAAAATCGGAAGGTGGAGACAGATTTTGTCGTCCACCTTCCCAAATAATAGGTGCTGGGGAGAAAAACACTTATGGAACAGACCTTAAGGAAAGATCGCAGCGTTCGGAAGCCCAAGCTCAATTGGTCCCTTGTGAAGAGCCAGAAACAGCTAATCTATATGTCTGTACCACTACTGGCATATATCGTTCTATTTGCCTATTTTCCGATTTGGGGCTGGTCGATGGCGTTCCAAGACTATAAACCGGCGAAGAGCTTCAGTGAACAGAAGTGGGTAGGGTTCAAGCATTTTGAGTTCCTATTCAAAGACGATAGCTTCTTGCAAGTGCTGCGCAACACGCTAGCAATGAGTGTAATCAACCTCATTCTTGGATTTGTAACAGCGATTATACTCGCTTTATTACTGAATGAGATCAAAAAAGTATTTTGGAAAAGAACGGTACAGACGATTTCATATCTTCCGCACTTTTTGTCTTGGATTATCGTTACCGGGATTGTAGCGACATCACTGGCTTCCGATGGAATCATTAATGATGTTCTGCTCAAGCTCCATCTTATTAAAGAACCGATTCAATGGCTCAGTGAAGGCAAGTATTTCTGGGGAATTGTCGGAGCCTCGCATGTGTGGAAGGAAGTTGGCTGGAATACGATTATATATTTGGCTGCGATGGCATCGATCGATCCGGCGCTATATGAAGCGGCTGAAATCGACGGAGCCAGCCGCTACCGTAAAATGTTTCACGTTACTTTGCCAGGCATTAAGCCTACGATTGTCATTTTGCTAATCATGTCCATCGGTCACATCCTAGAAGCCGGATTCGAAGTTCAATATCTGTTAGGCAACGGACTTGTTGTGGACTGGTCGCAGACCATCGATATCTTCGTACTGAAATACGGGCTTGCTCAAGGCAATTATTCATTAGCTACTGCTGCCGGTATATTTAAAACGGTCGTTAGCGTGACGATGCTGCTATTTGCCAACTGGATCGCGAAACGGCTAGGGGAAGAGAGGCTGTTATAGTTATGGCGAACCCAACCATCAGCCCTGGGCCAGCATCTGCTGCCGCAGTGAATAAAAGAAACAGAAGAGGAAGTTTAGAGCCAGTTCTATTTCATACCTTAAACGCGATTTTCATGATTGTGCTTGTCATCGTCACCCTGTATCCGTTTCTGAATACGATCGCCGTATCCTTGAATGCAGGGAATGATACAATCCGCGGCGGAATATATTTGTGGCCTAGGGAGTTCACATGGCAGAACTATAAAGCCGTCTTCGCTTCAGGTACGATCTACAATGCATTTTGGATATCTGTGGCAAGAACGGTACTCTCGACTGTGCTGAACCTGTTCCTGACGACGATGCTTGCTTATACGCTAAGCCGACGGGAATACGTATTCCGCAAACCGATTACACTTATTTTTATCTTAACGATGTATTTCAACGCTGGTTTGATTCCAGGATACTTTCTCATGAAAGACCTGCACTTGATTAATACATTTTGGGTGTATGTGGTTCCTTCTATGATCAGTGCTTTTAATATGATCGTTATCCGCACTTATATCGGGACGATTCCAGAGAGTCTGATCGAGTCGGCAAGAATTGACGGAGCTGGCGATTTTAAAATATTTATCCGAATTATTTTTCCGCTCTGCAAACCGGTATTGGCGACTATTGCCTTATTTGTTGCCGTAGGGGCGTGGAATTCCTGGTTTGATGCATTCATTTATACCTCCTCAAAACAGGAACTCAGTACCCTGCAATATGAGCTGATGAAGCTGTTATCGTCCAGTATGAACGCTAATAGCAACCCAGCGGTGGCCGCAGGAGCAGGGATGTCCCAGGAAGCTGCGGCGTCGATGGTGACGCCTTTGTCGATCCGGGCAGCGGTAACGGTGGTAGCGTCAGTACCAATCCTCATCGTTTACCCGTTCATGCAGAAATATTTTGTGGTTGGTCTCAACGTGGGTAGTGTCAAGGAATAGCTCCCATTCGATTGAATGGTAAGCAGGGAGAAAGGTACATCGTTATTGAACAAACAGCGATTTATTATTCTAATCCGGTACTTCCGGGATTTTATCCCGATCCGAGCGTTGCGAGAGCCGGGGACGACTATTACATGGTTTGCAGCTCATTCGAGTATTTCCCGGGGGTACCTATCTTTCATAGCCGTGATCTGATCCATTGGGGGCAGATCGGTCATGTACTGGATCGCATCAGTCAGCTTGATCTTCGTAAGCGTCATAGTTCCGATGGAATATACGCCCCGTCGATCCGGTATCATGAGGGAATCTTCTATATGATCACGACCGATGTGGGCGGGATCGGCAATTTCTATGTTACCGCTGATAATACGGCTGGTCCGTGGTCCGATCCCATTCGGATTCCTTATGGCGGAATTGACCCGTCACTCATGTTCGATGATGATGGTAAAGTCTATGTTACAACACAGCAGGGGGCGGAATACGATTCCCATGTCATCCAATATGAGATCGATATCGCTACCGGGGAGGCTCTAACAGAACCGGTGGTGATCTGGACTGGCGACGGCTGGGGAGAAATTATGCTTTACTGGGGTGGTTATCGGATTGTATGCTGCAAGCCAAGGTGAAATAAGTAACGTTCCTGCCTTTTTCGATTGGTTTGAATATAAAGTGAATGCAGCGCCTGTCTGAAGGAGGTATGGGAATATGATTGGAACACGGATGGAGGCGCCGCTGAGACAATTATTCGATTTTAAGATCGGTGCAGCGGTGAATCCAACGACGATTAGCTCGCAGGAAGAGCTGATCGCGTATCATTTCAACAGCATTACGGCAGAGAACGAAATGAAGTTCGCTAGTGTGCACCCGGAAGAGGAATTGTACACGTTCGAGGCCGCCGACCAATTGGCTGAATTTGCCCGTAAGCACGATATGGCGTTAAGAGGGCATACACTGGTCTGGCATAACCAGACGACGGAATGGCTGTTCCAGGACAATCACGGGCAGCCTGTGAGCAAGGCGTTATTGCTGGAGCGGCTTCGCTCGCATATTCATACCGTGGTAGGGAGATACAAGAATGACATCTACGCGTGGGATGTAGTAAATGAAGTCATTGAGGATACCGGGGCTGAGCTGCTCCGCTCCTCAAAATGGCTAGAGATTGCCGGACCTGAATTCATCAGCAAGGCATTTGAATTCGCTCATGAAGCTGATCCTAACGCACTGTTATTCTACAATGATTACAATGAATCGCATCCGCAGAAGCGGGACAAGATTTATACGCTAGTCAAATCGTTGCTTGTACAAGGCGTACCGATTCACGGGATTGGCCTACAGGCACATTGGAATCTGTTCGATCCAGGATTAGACGATATCCGCGCGGCTATAGAGAAGTATGCTTCGTTGGGCTTGAAGCTGCAGCTGACTGAGCTGGATATGTCTGTATTCCGGTTTGATGACAGGCGGACGGACTTGGTTGAACCGACACCAGGGATGTTGGAGCAGCAGGCGGAGCGATATGAAGCCGTATTCCGGATGCTGCAGGAATATAGCGATGTGATTACATCGGTGACCTTTTGGGGTGCCGCCGATGATTACACTTGGCTTGATGATTTCCCTGTGAACAGACGCAAGAACTGGCCGATGCTGTTTGATGAACATCATCAACCGAAGGCAGCCTATGAGCGCATCGCTAGGTTGGTACGGAGCTAGAGAACGATATATATTATCGTAAAAAGAACCTTCAAATTCAGCGCGTTGCTGATTTGAAGGTTCTTGGTATGAGAGGGATTATACTCCGGAGTAGGCCATGAATCCGCCGTCTACCGGGATAACCGTTCCGGTTACAAAGCCGGATGTATCTTGATCGACGAGCCAGAGCATCGTGCCAAGCAGGTCCTCGGGAACACCAAAGCGACGCATAGGTGTGTGCGTAATAATCTTATGAGAACGCTCAGTAAGCGATCCGTCCTTGTTGGTTAGCAGGTCACGGTTCTGTTCAGTTAAGAAGAATCCAGGCGCTACCGAGTTAACGCGAATTCCAGCATCCGCCAAGTGGACGGCCAACCACTGGGTGAAGTTGTTGATCGCAGCCTTGGCTGCGCTGTAAGCAGGTACTTTGGTCATCGGGCTATATGAGCTCATAGAAGAGATATTCAGGATCGTCGCCCCGGGACGATCGATCATACCACGGGCGAAGATTTGCGTCGGAATTAGGGTACCCACGAAATTGAGATCGAATACCTTGCGTACACCGGAGAAGCTCAGATCGAAGAAGCTCGTCACATTAGCGTTCGTCAAATCCTCTTCACGATAAGTTTCATTTGTAGTGTTCGCACTGGGCTGATTACCGCCAGCACCGTTGATCAGAATATCGCAAGGTCCAAATTGGCGGGTTACTTCTTGCTCTGCGCCTCTTACGCTGTCCTCATTAGTAACGTCGCACGATACGGCAATCGCGGTCCCTCCTTGGGCTGTGATCTGGGCAACGATCTGTTCGCCCTTTTCCCGGGTGCGGTTAAGAATTGCGACCTTTACGCCTTGCCGTGCGAGTTCAAGAGCCATGGCTTGGCAGAGTATGCCGGAGCCGCCTGTAATGACGGCCGTCTTTCCTTCTAGAGAAGCATGTTTGGGTAATAGGCTCATAACGAAGAATGCCTCCTTCTTGATAATCAGATAGAATGGCTAAAATGGGCAACATCTTGAATATGTAATGACACGAAAAATGCTCTAACCTCTTAAATTTCATACTATCATACTTAGAGCAGGAAAAGATTTTGAAAGATCACGATTTATTTTTGATATTATACGTTTTTTTACCGGGAAAAGATGAACGAGCCTCTACCGGATCGGCGGAGACTCGTTCATTTCTATATAGCTGCTCAAAAGGTATAGGATTATTGTTGTTTCAGCCCAATGACTTCATGAGCAAGGAGCTCATAAGAGCGCAGGCGGGCCGAATGGTCATAGATTTGCGAGGCCACGATAATCTCATTGGCCCTTGTCTCTTGCCAAATATCGTTCAGACGCTGCCGTACTGTATCGGGTGAGCCGACAGCTGCATAAGCGCGCTGCTTCTCGAATAGCGCCTTCTCATGGGCAGTCCAGATCGAATCCATATCATCCACTGGAGGCCGCAATTGACCAGGACGATTGCGAATCAGGCTGAGAAATTGTTGAGCCTGTGATGTGGCGAGCCGCTCGGCCTCGGCATCGGTATCAGCAACGACGACATTCACTCCAATCATGGCGTACGGTGCAGATAACGTCTCCGAAGGGGTGAACTGATTGTGATATAGTTCTAGTGCGGCCAGCAGATAATCCGGTGCGAAATGACTGGCAAATGCAAACGGCAGGCCTTGTTCTGCAGATAACCTGGCACTGAAGCCGCTGGAGCCGAGCAGCCAGATTGGAATATCGAGGCCTTCTCCAGGAATGGCTCGGACACGCAGCGATGACTGGGAATCAGGCTTGAAGTAACCGCGCAGCTCTCGCAGCCGCTGCGGGAAATCCTGTCCATCGCTGCCGGCCCCGCGCCGCAGGGCGAAGGAGGTAAGCTGGTCGGAGCCGGGCGCTCTGCCTAAGCCAAGGTCAATGCGGCCAGGGTACAGCGATTCGAGGGTGCCGAATTGCTCGGCAATGACCAATGGGGCATGGTTAGGGAGCATTATCCCACCTGAGCCGACGCGAATCGTCTTGGTACCTCCGGCCACATAGCCGATGACGAGGGATGTCGCCGAGCTGGCGATCCCGGGCATGCCATGGTGCTCGGCGAGCCAGTAGCGAGTATAACCCCATTTCTCAGCATGCTGTGCAAGGTCTAACGTATTTTTCAACGATTGAGCTGCTGTGCTGTCAACCGTAATTGGTGCGAGATCCAGTATGGAGAAGGGAATCTCGGATAAGCTTGTCGAATGTGATGCCGACTGGATATCTATTCGTTCCGTCATGAAACCAATCCCTCCTGAGATTAGGAATATTATTGATAATTGAACTCCTTCTAAATATCATACCCAGTAGGGTATATATCTAATATATCATAGCCCAGACTGATCCAAAAGGGGAGGGTTGGTGAGCGTTCAGGCAAGCAGAACAGTATCTGATGCCTGAACGTCAGAAATGACCGCGGTAGAGGTTAGAACAATTCCTCGATCTTGGTATATGGATACCCGAGACTGTCGGCTACGCCCGCATTCGTAATGTGACCGTCGTAGACGTTGATGCCTTTTGCAACTTCAGGGAGGAGTTTGGCGCAGGCCTCCAGCCCATGTCTAGCTATCCTTAGCGCGTAGGGGGTCGTTACATTCGTTAAGGCGAGCGTCGACGTACGAGCGACGGCTCCCGGCATGTTGGCAACGGCATAATGGACGACGCCATGCTTCACATAAGTAGGATCGGCATGTGTCGTGACGCGGTCGATCGTTTCAATTGAACCGCCTTGATCAATCGCGACATCGACAATAACAGAGCCTTCTGACATCTGCTGAACCATATAATCCTTCACCAGCTTCGGTGCTCTGGAGCCTGGAATAAGCACCGCTCCGATGACGAGGTCAGCTTTGATTACCGCCTGTTCGATATGGTATGAGTCGGACATAAGCGTAGCGACCTTTCCCTCAAAAATGTCATCCAGATATCTTAATCGGTTGGCATTGAGATCCAGTAGGGTCACATGTGCTCCCATGCCCAGCGCAACCTTGGCTGCATTTGTACCGACGACCCCGCCGCCAATGATGACGACCTCAGCCTGCTGTACGCCGGGTACCCCACCGAGTAGCACCCCTTTTCCGCCATAAGGCTTCTCGAGGAATTGTGCACCAATCTGTACAGCCATTCGACCAGCTACTTCACTCATTGGAGTGAGCAGTGGCAATGAGCCGTCATTTAATTGCACGGTTTCATAGGCAACGGCCCTTACCTTCTGGGATAACAACGTCTTGGTTAGCTCCGGCTCGGGAGCAAGGTGAAGATAAGTGAACAGAATTAAGCCTTCCCGGAAGAAGCTATATTCTTCAGGCAGCGGCTCCTTTACTTTCATGATCATTTCTGCAAAATTCCATACATCTGCAGCTTGATCCATGATGACTGCTCCGTGAGTCCGATATTCTTCATCACTGAAGCCGCTACCGAGTCCAGCGGATTTCTCTACGGCAACCTCATGTCCGGCATTAACGAGCGTCTTCACTCCAGCGGGTGTAATGCCCACTCGATTCTCGTTATTTTTAATCTCTTTGGGAATTCCTACGCGCATACTATTACTTCCTTCCCGCTAAATTGATCTTCTATTATAAATTTATTACGGATTTGTGAACGTTTCAAACATCTGCTTTACCTCGTTAATCCAGGACAACGGTGAATAGGTTAAGGATTATTAAGGGAATACATCCAAAAAACACCTCCAAAACCGCTTCTAAGAGCGGCCCAAGAGGTGTAATGGTAACTAATCTTGATAGATTATCCGTTCATGACGCTGCCGCCATTCGCTCCTAGAACTTGGCCAGTGAACATGCTAGCGTCGTCCGAAGCGAGGAAGAGAACAGACTTGGCGATTTCCTGCGGGAATGCCAGACGTCCCAGCAAATAGCGGGAGTTGTGATGACTCTCCTCAAGCGAAGAGCGGACATCCGTAAAGGTACCGCCAGGTGCCACTGCGTTAACAAGAATATAAGGAGCCAGCTCACGGGCCAAAGATTTGGTCAGAGCAGTAACACCGCCTTTAGCAGCGGCATAGTGCGACAGTTCGGCTGCGCCTTGGCTGGCCAGATCGGAGGTTACGTTAATGATCTTGCCCGATTTCTGTGGTAGCATCCGGCGGGCAGCTTCCTGCGAGGTATAAAAAGCACCATATAAATGAATGCGGATCATCCGATCCCATTCCTCATGGGTCATCTCGGTAATTTTGGCAGTCTTCGCAATTCCGGCATTATTAACGAGTATATCGATCTTGCCAAATAAGCGATCAAGCTCAGCGAACATCTGCTGTACCTGCTGCGGATCGCTAACATCGCCATGGAATATTTCTGCTTGAACGCCGTAGTTTTCTACCTGATGCTTAACGTCAAGCGCTTCTTTATCGTCCCCGTAGTAGTTAATCAGGACATGGATTCCAGCCTTGGCGAATTCGAGTGCGATGGCTTTTCCGATTCCCCGGCTTGCCCCGGTAATTAAGGCAACATTGGTGGAGGGTTGTTTACTGCTCATGCTAAGAACTCCTTCTTCTATATTTTGTATATGTATCCTTTAGACTATTTCAAATGTACCAGAAGAAGGGACGAATTTCCCTAAATTTTTTTAAGAATTTAAAGAAAATATTTTAGTGAAGGCGCGTGGAAGTAGGAATTAAGATTTTGTCATCCCTTTTAAACTTTGTTGTGATCCTTTTTCTTCCCTAAGCAATATAATGGAGATAGTAACACAGGTTACTGTTCTGAACTGGAAAAGGTGGTTAAGAAACATGAAGAAACTTGCTTTGTTATTGATGCCTCTGCTTCTGATTGTCGTGATGTCGTCATCGATGGCTTCGAATTCCGAGGCCGCAGAGCCTGCATATAAACCGTTTACTGCGAAGCCCGGCACACAGACCGAGACCGTGTACATACATGAACTTCGTCCGGATAAGAGTGGCGTTCATGTTGTGGTTGATCCCATTGAGTGGTATGAGGGGGAGGCTGCACAAAAAGTCTTTGCCAAGTATGAACCGGATGCTGGTATTGATGGTCCTTTGGATGGCTACTATATCGTGAATCCTGATGATACGCTGGCAACTTATCCTGTTGCTCCCAATGCTGAAGTGCTAATGCAAATTTATGATCGCGGCGAACTGGACAGCGATATATTGTGGAATGAACCCATCAGTCTGGAGAAATTCATTCATATTTTTGGTCAGAGCGACCTGTTCGATTTAAGCAGTTTCCCGTATCATATTACGATTGAGAATGGTCAGATCACATCGATCGTCCAACAATATATTCCTTGATTTTAGCCTTCTTAAGCCGATATCTGAGAACTTCACATAAAGAGACCGCTGCTTGCGGTCTTTTTTGATATTTAAGATATTATGGAGAGATCCAATCAGGGGCTTAAGTCTTGGTCGAAGGGTGCATGAATTTAAAGATGCAAAAATAGTGGCATCCGCAGAATAGAGCATGAATTCGCAGGAAATGGTATCTATATCTATAGAGAAGGTGTAATATGGAAATTAGATAAATCTAGTTCTTTTTAACTATTTTTTTGGAGAGCGTGGATCGAATGATGAACAGGGTACATGATGTTCACTTCAAGAATAATGTATTGCTAAAAATACTAAGCGGCTTCTATACGGTATCGTTGGGTGTTCACCTCCTGACGGGAGGGAGTCTTGCCGATTTGTCTATACCGGCTAGCGTTGCTCTGGGCAGTGTCTTGGTCCTGCTCGGGTTATATCGGCGCTATCCAGTGGTTTCGATGCTTCTGATGATCTCTTCCCCTTATTTGTATCTTCTTTCCTTGATGGCCACCGATTTGAATCTGCTTAACTTCATTCTGTTAGGCTTCGCATTGCTGTTAAGCTTGATCTATCTTGATATCCGTCTTGTAACGCTCTCGGGTCTCTTGTACTTGTTAACTGCTATGTATTGGTCCAGAGTGCTGTATGGGGCTGAGATGGTCGCAGGTTCGGAGCGCAGTGACTTACTCTATGTAGTGATATTCGACTTATTCGTGATAGCCTTCTCATGGGTTCTTATTAATCTCGTCCAAGGAAGATGGGGCAAATCCGAGCGCGGTCTGACAAGCATTAATCATATTTTGGAGAATATCGATATTACAACCTGGGTGTATGATCTGGCCTCATCCCGGCTTAGCCTGTCACCCGGGATTACAAGGCTGACAGGTCTACCAGCAGATACATTCACGGACTTCCATGCCTTACTTGAGCTTGTTGAGCCGGCGGATCTACCGCTTGTGCAGCTCTCTCAGAAAGAGATGATTATTGATCGGAAAGAGGTCTTGCTAGAATGCAGACTGCGACGAATTAACGGAGACATATGCTGGGTTCAGCTTCGCGGCACGCCGCAACTGAATGAACAGGGTCACCTCGTCCATCTCGAAGGAGTACTCATTGATATTACAGAGAGCAAGGAGCGCGAAGAGCATATGGAGTATCTGGCGTATCACGATGATCTGACCGGGCTACCGAATCGTGCGTATTTCCATATGCGGCTTAAACGGTACAGAAGTGAAGGTGCCATAAATATGGCATTAATGTTTATCGATCTGGACAATTTCAAGGACGTCAATGATACATATGGACATCATATCGGGGATAGGTTGTTGCAGGAGCTTGCTGACCGCCTATCCCGACAAATCAGAGAGAGTGACCTGATCTGCCGGCTTGGCGGGGACGAGTTTCTGATTTTACTCACTAATAGTGATGAGAAGCATGCCAGTACAGTAGCACAGCGAATTAATGCCAGCCTGGCGGTACCTTTTCATTGCAACCATCATCGGCTTCAGGCGACAGCAAGCATTGGTATCTATTATTCACCGGACGGATGCGAAGAGTTGGATCAGATGATTAATCTGGCCGATGAAGCGATGTATGAAGCCAAGCGGAGTGGGCGTAACCAATATGCTGTTAATCAGTCTCCGTCTCCTACATGAAGCACAAGAAGCCTTTCTTCCGAATAGAGGAAGTTCGAAAAATCCAATTTTCGAACATGTATTTATTGGTAACGGTGAGAAAGGCTTCTTTTTAAGTTCTGAAGGCTCCCCGTCTAAATTGCAGCCAGTCTCGCCCAGAGCGGAGTATATCCTTGAAGCCAGGCTTCCTGACCAAGTAATAAGGCGTAAGATCTCCGCCCCAGTCCGCCTTCGATTCTGCCACGGATGCGATATTGGCACCGCTAAAATCGAATTGCTTAACCCCTTGGGAGGCGAGGTCCTCAAATTCAAAGAGCTGTAGCTGTTGGACTACCCCATTGGACAGGTGGTCTGCCTTGGTTCCAGCAACCCAGCCGATTGCTCGCCCCGGGTTCAAGAGCAACGTAACGTTGGCGCTGACCGGCTCACCACTCTCGGAATAACAGACATAGCATCGGAAGCTGTCTTCTCCTAAAATACTCTGCGCCAGCTCCAGGTCAGCGGCCGTAATCTGATGGCTAAAGCCCTGCCTTCTTTCCGTCTCCAGCAGGCATTCATAGACATGCTTCATATTCTCGGCCCTCCTGCTGGAGTAGCCTCTGGCATTGGCCTTCTTGATTTTATTCCGGATAGCCTTGCTGGCCAGACTTACCGAGTAGGGGAGGTTCAAAATGTATGTATAACGGATATCCACCTGGAAGCCTCTCCAAGTGAACGGCCTGATATCGGTAATGTCCGGGGGCAAAGTTATCGTTACAGCGCCCCTCAGCTTCACTAGATGCTCGATCATCAGCTCTGCGACTTCATGCCATTGCTTGTTCGTGCGGAATGGCTTGGTCGATGGAGTGGCATGGAATATGACGGAATGATACGGATTCTGAGGTGGGAAATAAAACTTGCCATATCTGCTGAACAGCAAGCATTCACTATAAAAATCACCGCACTTCGGCGGCTGGAACCGGAGCAGATCAACATCGCATTTCCACTTCAGGCGGTTGAACTCTGCCCACTTGGCCAATGCTGTTTGTTCTATCATTCTCTTCTTTTATTCCTCCCTTCATGGTCGGAGCTGAACGCAAGCTCGGTGGAGATCCCGTTCTTCTTCAGACGGTTCACGACATGTGCCGCCTCGGTAGAGGAGATATTCGATAACAGGATTTGCAGCTCATTAACGGGATTCAGCCCGATATAATCATTCTCGCGCAAGTAGGAGTCTACGGTATGAAGATCTTCAAGATGTCCATTGGATAAGTTGGATAGGGTCAGTATCGTATAATCCGTATTGAATTTCCGCTTGGCTTGTTCTCTGGAGTGGATGACTGCGGTAAATATTTCTGATTTCAACACAGGCGAGCCTTCCATATAGTGTTCACTTTGATTCAGATACAAGCTGCGGACATGACGCGACATTGAGGAGTTTAGCAGTTCGTTCTGAATATGCTCGTCGTTCAGAGCAGCCTTCGCACTTGCTGCTGCCACTTCTCTCGGTGCAATTGGAGCGGAGACTGTGAACCATTCGTAGGTTCTGCGCAGCCCTTCCTCCAGCGAGAATCGGGGCTCCCATGCTAGTGCATTACACAGCAAGCTGTTATCGAGAACAGATCTGAGTATATCTCCGGGCCGTGGTTCTGCTCTACGGACCCCCGCCAGCGGATGAAGATCAGATAAGATGCGCACTAATGTGTTGATGGAGTGCTCTGTGCCTGTCGACAGGTTCATGACCCCTGACTGCGGGGACTGGCTAGCTCTGTAAATAGCCTCAGCTACGTCCTCCACATAGATGAAATCACGCGTCTGTTCGCCACTACCATAGACGGTCAGACTTTGACTGTTAAGCATCCTCTTCATGAACATGGACACTACTCCGCCTTCTCCAGTCAATCCTTGTCTCGGGCCATACACATTCGCGAATCGGAGACAAAGTGTATTCAATTGATAGAGCTCACTCCATTTACCGCAGTAATACTCCCCCAGGAGCTTGTTGATGCCATAGGTCGAGACGGGCTTGCAAGGCAAATCCTCGCCCAGCGGAATTTCCTCACTGAGACCGTAGACAGCGGCTGATGAAGCAAAGAGGAACTTCTTAACATGATGCTTGGCAGAGAGCTGCAGTATGTTCGTAAGGCCAAGAATATTCGACTTTGTATCGGCATACGGGTTCTCCATAGAAGTAACGATATTGATCTGAGCGGCCAAATGAACGACGATATCGATATTCTGCTCAGCGAATATGGCATCGCAATTTGGACTCTCTACATCAATAATGTACGAGGTGTGTGGGAATTTAATATGTCTTACATTGCCGGAAGAGATATTATCGATAATGATCACATCACTGCCCTCTTCATAGAACTTCGCAGCGACAAAAGAACCAATAAAGCCGTAACCGCCGGTAATAAGGACTTTCAATATAGTCCCCCCTATATATATCTATAAATTCTGGCCCTTCCTACTGTTCAGCCAATTACGGCATGAACGGAGGGCTTCCTTGAATACGGGCAGTCTAACCTGATAGTAAGGGACCAGTTCTCCACCCCATCCTGACTTAGAACCAGCTACCGATGGGAGATTTGCTCCGACCAGGTCGACGTTGTGTATGCCGATTCTGGTCAAATCCTCAAAGGCAAAATGCTGGGACTGCTGAACAACTCCATTTGTTAAATGATTGGTCTTGCTGCCGGCTGCCCAGCCGAAGGACCAATCCTCGTTCATTACGATAATGATGCTGGCGCTGACAGCTTCACCCTCTGGCGAATAGCAGACATAGCAGCGGAAGTTGTCGTGGCCGAGCAATTGTTGGGCAAGCTGGAGATCGGATAAGGTCAGATCATGGTGAAATCCCTTCCGGTTCTCCGTGGCAATCAGACATGGAAATATCTCATTCATGTCTTGTGTCAATGCAGATCGGTAGCCAGTTTGTGTTGCTTTCTTGATCTTGCTGCGAATTTCGGTGCTAGCCTGCTCAAGCGAATACGGCAGTTTGAGATGATAAGTGTATTTAACATTGGCTTTGAATCCACGCCATAGAAATGGACGAATGTCAGTGATATCTGGCGGAAGAACAAAGCTTGCAGATCCCCCGTGACGAATGATCTCCTCGGTCATTTGCTGCGACAGCTGCCGCCATTGCTGGTTGATTCGGTAAGGCTTATCCGTTGGCGTCGGGTGAAAGAAGGTAGGGTGGAACGGATTGAGAGGCGGAAGAAAGAGTTTGCCTTTTTGATTGAAGAAGAACAGGCTCTCAATATAGGCATTCGAATCAGAGTTCTGAAATTTGACAATGTTGGCGCTGCATCCCCATTTAAGATGATTAAAGTCGGCCCATCTAGTCAGCATCTCGTGCTCTTGATGAAGAGTTCCCATAAATCGCCTCCAATATGATGAAGTGGCGAGGTTAGTTATATCTGGAATTATCTATGAACAATATAGCAAACGTAGACGGACAAGTCATGCAATTTTTGAGTACCAACTGGTTTTTATTGTAATTCTATTTTTTCATTGATATATTTTAGACAAGTCAGCTAGACTCCACCATAATTCGCATAAAATAACGAATTTGGAGTGAGTATTGTGCCTAAAAAGGTATTATTCTGCGCTACTGTAATCTCCCATTTGAAAGCATTCCATTTACCGTATTTGCGCTGGTTTCAGGAGCAGGGCTGGGAGGTACACGCTGCAACTTATGGAACGGAGGCCATTCCCTATGTGGACAAACAGTTCAATATTCCGATACAGCGTTCTCCATTCAAGCTGGATAACTGGCGGGCTTATCGGCAGTTGAAGGATATTGTACGGGAAAATAATTATGAGATCATCCACTGCCACACTCCGATGGGGGGAGTATTGACCCGACTTGCAGCGAGACAGGCCCGCCGCACAGGCACGCGGGTTCTCTATACTGCTCATGGATTCCATTTCTTCAAGGGCGCTTCATTTCAGAATTGGCTGCTCTATTATCCTGTAGAGAAGTATTTATCTCGCTATACTGACTGTTTATTAACAATGAACGCGGAGGATTACAACCGGGCACTAGACCATCAATTCAAGGCAGGAGCGATCGCTTTTGTGCATGGCGTCGGAATCGATTTTGACAAATATAAGCCTGTCCATGAACAAGAGAAGAAGCAGCTAAGGGAATTGCATGGCATCGAGTCTGACGAGTTCATCATGATTTATGCTGCCGAGTTAAGTCAACGTAAGAATCAGGCCTATCTCCTGGAGGTTATCTCTCTATTGAGAGAGAGAATTCCCCGTCTTCGGCTGCTTTTGGCTGGGCAGGGTGCATTGGAAGGACAATATCGGGAGCAGGTCAGCCAGTTAGGATTGGAAAATGTCGTTACCTTTCTCGGCCATCGTACGGATATGGATCAGATCTATGCATTGGCGGATATCGCCGTGTCGTCCAGCAGACAGGAAGGGCTGCCTGTAAATATTATGGAGGCGATCGCTACCGGTTTGCCTGTAGTCGCTACAGATGTGCGGGGGAATCGGGATTTGGTAGAGCCTGGGACACACGGCTTTTTGGTTGGATTGGACGAGCCGTCTGAATTCGCTGAGCGTATTTGGGAGCTGTACGACAATCCACAACTGAGAGCCGACATTCGCGCGAACCGCGACAGACTTATCTCCCTCTATTCAGTGTCTCATGTATTAGGCGAGGTGACTCCAATATACACCGATACGGCGAGACAGTGGGATATTAAGGAGAGGAACCAGGGTAATAAGAAGGACTCGACCCATCAATATAGTGAGAGAGAAATAGGAAAATAGATTTACAGATTATGAGAGAATATGTTAATATTTAATAGACTGATCTTGTCGAAATAAAGGCTAATTTCGATTCAACTTTGATAGATTACTTGCATACTATAAAACTATGAATCTATGAAACTCCGAATTGAATATGAGAACGACGAAACGGCAAACCGCGTGAAAGCGCGGGACGCAAAGCTATAGGGGCTTCGTGAGACGACAACTCTCACATGCCAGCCAGTTCCCGAAGGTTCTTAGGATATGAGAGTAGGAAGGTCCTGAGACAAGGGGCCTTCTATTTTTTTATCCTAGGAGTGATTATGATGATGAACCGTATATTCAGAAGCATAGTTTTCATAGTTTTAATTATAGTGCTTAGCGGCGTAATCATGCCTGTTCCAGGTAACGCTGCAGCAGTTGCTTCGGCAGCTGGAAGCGCGGAATTGAATGTGAAAGATTATGGCGCGGTAGGCGATGGAAGCACGGACGATACGTCCGCTGTACAGCAGGCGCTAGATGCGGCCGCGGGCCGCGGGGGCCGCGTGTATTTTCCGGCTGGAACGTATATGGTGAATCCGGAGAAGACGCTGATTGTCGAAGGGAATACGACGATTATCGGGGATGGAGCAAGCTCTGTAATTCAAGCCAGCAATCGCAGCTTCGGCTGGGAGATGATGAGGGCTACGGGAAGTCATATTGCGATCAGCGACATTACACTGGACGGCAATATGGCTGTGAATCGCGTACTTGTTATCAGCGGCGGAAGCAGCGATGTGAAGATCAAGAAGAGTATTATCTCAAACGCTACGCATAGCAAGGACCCGGCCAGTGACTATTATACTGGCGTTGTGTCAGGAATCGTCGTGTACGGGAATACCAATCAGATAGAGATTGATTCTACAGAAGTAAAGAATATCTCCGCGGTTAATCTAACTGCTGGCAGCTTGATTTCAAGAGGAATCTACGTGACGACGACTTGGGGCTCCAAGGAGAAGGCAGCGGTGAACGTTGCTATCAAGAACTCTCATATTCATCATATTGGACCGGCGGATGATGGAGACGGTATTTATTACGAGGATCCGAATGTGGATAGCAAGCAGGGCACGAATACGAAGAGTGTGATTGTCGGCAATACATTCGATCATAATGCCAAGCGAGCCATTAAGATATATGCGCAAGGGATCACCGTTGAGAATAACCGGATTACGAATTCGTACCTGAACAACAACTATTACAAAGGCAAGGACAGTGGCAAGCTGGCTCCGGACATGTACTCGGGCATTAGTGTATACGGCTCCGACAATACGATTCGGAACAATACGATCAATGGCGAAGGAAGCTATTATGCAGCGATTGAGGTAAGTGCGTCGCAGACCGTCAGCAATGTTACTGTTCACGGCAATAAGATCAAGATGGGCTCCAAGAGTACGGTTGAAGGCACGACAGCGATTCGGGTCGGCAATACGAAGCAATTCCAGATCACCAGCAATACGATTGAGAATGCCGAGAAGGGGATATGGACTTGGCAGAATGCGGAGAAGGGCTCTATAGAAGGCAATATGATTCAGACAACGAAGAGCGGAATCGACTTGTCCACCTATTTGGAGAACTGTGTCCAGAAGGACATCGTTGTTAAGGACAATACAGTGAAGAGCAAGTCCTTCAATATTTTGCTAGCGAAGTCGAATGTTAATGTAGAGGTATCCGCTGATAATTTCTAAGCATGTTTTTATATAAAATATGGATGAGAACCTTCTGGGCAGTTACGCTGTCAGGAAGGTTTTTTTTGCTTTAATCCAGATTCCTTCGAGGTGAGGAATATTATATATATGGAAAAATAAAATAGAATGTTAGGAAAAAAAAGGTACCAAGATTTTTGTTTTGTGTTAATATAAAAGTGTTAAATTGGCGACTTTTTACCTAGTCGACACAGTTCTTCTTTATTTGTCATATTAATCCATAGTTTGGGGTGAACCGCTGCTTGGATCTTAGTTATTTATTCAAATCCGTAAGGAAACATATGATTGCCTTCTTGATTACGCTTCTAATTTGTGTGGGAGGCGTTTTTTTGTTGAATGCGATTGTAAAACCTCAATATCAGGCCACTGCTAGTCTAGTAGCAACTCTGGCTTCAGCGGAATCGGGGACTTATAACGACTTCTTGGCCAGCCAGGCCCTGACGAAGACATATGAGGATGCGATCCAGAGCCGTTATATCGCCAATGAAGCGAAGAAGAAATTGAATACGAAGGAGACGGCATATGAGCTTCTGGAGAGGGTTAAGGTCAGAACAGACCCTGGCACTTTGGTTATCATCCTATATGCCAAGCATGATCATCCCCAGGAGGCCGTAGATATTGCTAACAGCTTTGCAGATGCATTTATAGAAAAATCTACAGATATCGTTCCTAATGCGAATGTGATTGTACTGGATTATGCCAACATGGAGGACGCATCGATTCCGGTAAGTCCGCGCAAGATGCTGAACCTGGCGATTGGCACCTTTATTGGCTTCTTCACTGGATTAGTTGTTGTGCTATATCTGGAACGGAAGAGAGGCTCCCGCAGACGTCCGCTGCGTCACATAAATACAGAATCTATGTAAAATTTTGATAGTCCAGTGAAGCGAGGTGGAGGAACAGAAATGATCCATTTTGCAATTGTAGGCTGTGGTCATATTGCTATCAAGCATATCGAGGCCATTCAAAGGACAGAGGATGCCGTATTGGCAGGGCTATGCGATACGAATGAAGCGAGACTTACCAAGCTGGCATTAACTTGGCAGGCTCCAGTCTTTACATCGATGTCGCAGATGCTGGAGCAGCTTCCCCATCTTGATGTTATCTGCATTTGTACCCCTAGCGGTCTGCATGCAGACCTGGCGATCGAGGCCGCTGCTGCGGGGAAGCATCTCATTATTGAGAAGCCGCTGGCGCTCACGCTTGAGGACACGGACCGGATCATTGCTGCGGTTGCCAAATATGGTGTCAAAGCAACGGTAGTACATCCGAACCGCTATCGCCCGGCGATACAACATTTAAAGGCTGCGCTCGAACATGAAGCGTTCGGCAAGCTCAGTCATATCAGTGCCGCGGTGCGCTGGAATCGCAACCAGGCTTACTATGATCAGGCACCCTGGCGCGGTACCAGAGCAATGGATGGCGGCGTCTTGATGAATCAGGCTATTCATAGTCTGGATCTGCTCCTATGGCTATTCGGGCCGGTATCCGAGACAAAGGCATTTGCAGATACCCGGTTAAGGAATATCGAAGCTGAGGATACGGCGGTAGCAGTGCTCAAGTTTGATAGCGGTGTATTAGGAACGGTGGAAGCATGCACGACAGTGTATGAGCAGAACCTTGAGGAGACATTGGCGGTATTCGGTCAGCATGGTTACGCGATTATCGGGGGAAGAACGGCCAATTGGATCAAGGATTGGAAATGCGCCTCCATGACGGAAGATGACATTAGACAACTCGTGGACGAAGTCGAGCAGAATCCGTTCGGCGTCCCCGGGCATCAATGCATAATCCGTGACATGATTCAGTCGCTGTCGGAGGATCGTGAACCGGCCATCTCGTTGCAGGACGGGAGAAGCGCCGTTAAGCTTGTTGTCGATATCGCTAATCAGGGGATGCAGGTGAGGAGTTAAACGGATGGGAGGAGCTGTATGAACGAAAGAGCAATCAGGACTCGGGAGCATAGTGCGGAGTTGCTGGAGAAGCTGGGTAATCAGACAGCGGTTATCGGTGTGATTGGCCTCGGTTATGTGGGGCTGCCATTGGCTGTTGAGAAGGCCAAGGCCGGTTATCGCGTGATCGGCTTCGATGTCCAGGAACAGAAGGTTGCCATGGTGAACAGTGGGTTCAATTATATCGGTGATGTAATTGATGAGGATTTAAGGACTATGGTCGACGCAGGCCAATTGCAAGCAACGGATGACTACTCCTTTCTGTCTAAGGTTGATACCGTAGCGATATGTGTACCGACTCCTCTCGATATATATCAGCAGCCGGATACGAGTTATGTGGAGAATTCCACTCGGGAGATTGCCAAGTACTTGCATCCAGGAATGCTGGTAGTGCTTGAGAGTACGACATATCCTGGTACAACTGAGGAACTGGTTAAGCCCATTCTCGAATCAACGGGGCTCGTATGTGGAGAGGACTTCTTCCTTGCTTATTCACCAGAGCGGATTGATCCCGGCAATAAATCATTCAATACAAAGAATACTCCGAAGGTAGTCGGGGGTGTAACAGAAGTCTGCTCGAAGGTGGCTATGGAGCTGTACCGTCATGTGCTGGACGGTGAGGTGCATGCGGTGTCCAGTCCGGCTGTCGCCGAAATGGAGAAAATATATGAAAATACGTTCCGTCATATCAATATCGCCCTCGCTAATGAGATGGCGGTATTGTGCAACCGGATGGGGATTAATGTATGGGAGGTCATCGATGCGGCTAAGACCAAGCCGTACGGATTCATGGCCTTCTATCCAGGACCGGGTCTAGGTGGGCACTGCATTCCGATCGATCCTTTCTACCTGACCTGGAAGGCGAGGGAATTCAATTATCACACCCGCTTAATCGAACTCGCTGGTGAGATTAACAATGCGATGCCAGAGTTTGTCGTGCAGAAGATTGCCGAGATCCTGAATCGGAATAAGAAGCCAATCAACGGCTCGACTGTTTATATCCTGGGCGTGGCTTATAAGAAGGATATCGATGATTACCGGGAGTCTCCGGTGCTGAAGATGATCGAGCTCCTGCAGGAGCGGGGCGCGACTGTATGGGTCAGTGATCCGCATATTACCTCCTTCAAGTACCGTGGTCACAGCTATGAGACGGTGGAACTCACGGAGGATCGCCTGAAGGAATCCGATATTACTGTAATTGCAACGGATCATACTCGTTTTGATTATGAACTGATCGGACGTACCAGCGAGAGCTTGTTCGATACACGCAATGTGATGAGCTCCTACACCAAGCCAACCAACTACCATCTGCTTTAAGAGGAAATTCAAAAAGTGCCCTAGATTCATCCAACTGAAGCGTTTTGAAAAAATGCACATCGGAAGCATAAGCTTCGGTGCTGAAAACTGGACTTTTTGAATATTCATTATAAGTTCTTAATTAAATAAAAGTATTATTTTACTACAACAAATGGGGTAGGGTGATTACTCTATGAACGAATATTGGGCACACCCATCGGCGATTGTTGATGAAGGAGCAAGCATTGGGGAAGGCACGAAGGTTTGGCATTTCTCGCATATTTCTACGAGGGCAAGTATCGGATCCTCTTGCAGCCTTGGCCAGAACGTGTATGTAGCTCCAAATGTCGAGATAGGTAATGGTGTTAAAATTCAGAACAATGTCTCGGTGTATGAAGGGGTTGTACTGGAGGATTATGTGTTCTGCGGCCCAAGTATGGTATTCACGAATGTGCGCACACCACGCTCTGCTTTTCCTAGGAATACGAGTGAGGATTATCGCGCCACAATTGTAAAATATGGGGCCTCGATCGGTGCCAATGCCACCGTGGTCTGCGGTACGACGATCGGCGAGTGGGCACTTGTCGCAGCCGGTGCGGTTGTTAATCGGGATGTTCCACCCTATGCCATGGTAGCGGGGGTTCCAGCCAGACAGATCGGCTGGGTGTGTCAATGCGGGATTACCCTAGCGTTTCGGAATCAGAGGGCGACATGCCCGGAATGTGGTCGGAAGTATGAAGTGATTGAAGAGACAGTACGTATAGCGAAGGAAGTGTGAGAAGAGGATGGATCGTAGAGAGATAGCCGTTCCTGGCAAGATTCCTGTACTGGATATTAGCTGCGAGGTTCAGGCGCTGAAGCCGCAAATTATGAGTGCGATTGAGAGTGTCCTTGATCGCGGAGCGTTCATTATGGGCCAGAATGTCAAGGACTTCGAGCGTGAAGTCGCTGAGTATCTAGGGGTAAATTATGCCGTAGCCCTGAATTCCGGTACGGATGCCCTGGTCATTGCCCTGCTGGCATGTGGAATTGGAGAGGGAGATGAAGTGATCACGACCCCATTCACCTTCTTTGCGACTGCCGAGGCGATCAGCCGGGTGGGCGCCATTCCTGTGTTCGTGGATATTGATCCGGACACGTACAATATGGACACGAAGCTGCTTGAATCAGTTGTGACTGAGAAGACCAAGGCGATCATTCCCGTTCACTTGTTCGGCCAGTCCGCCGATATGGACCCGATCATGGAACTGGCAAGGCTGCATCATTTGATCGTTGTTGAGGATGTTGCCCAAGCGTTCGGGGGGGAATATAAAGGCCGCAAAGTCGGAACAATCGGCGATATGGGCTGCTACTCCTTTTTCCCGTCCAAGAATCTTGGCGCATATGGGGACGGAGGGCTCGTAGCAACGAATGATCCTGACCTGGCAGAACAAGCTGTAATGCTTCGTGCACATGGCTCCAAGAAGAAGTATTATAACGAGCTGATTGGTTTCAACTCTCGGCTCGATGAGATTCAGGCTGCCATTCTAAGAGTGAAGCTGCCGCATATCGATGAATGGAACGAAGGCCGTCGTCAGGCAGCGGCACGCTACAGACGACTGCTTGGCGAGTTCGAAGGCATCATTCTGCCTGTGGAAGAGCAGTATAGCAGTCATGTCTACCATCAATATACGATTCGTGTTCGGAACGGCAAGCGTGACCAATTACAGGCCAAGCTGCTTGAAGAAGGAATTAGCACGATGATCTATTATCCGCTGCCGGTCCATCAATTGCCTGTCTATCAATCTATGAATGTAAGTATGCCTGTCGCGGAACAACTCTCAAGCGAAGTCTTATCTTTGCCGATTTGGCCGCAAATTGAGGAATCAACCCAGCAGTTTATCGCTGAGACTATCAGAGCGTCACTTTATTAGTCGAGGGGTTATGTGGAAATATCTCAAAAAAATATCTCTGGACAGTTTTTTTCGTAATGTCGTCGTCTTAGCCAGCGGTACCATGGTGAGTCAAGTCATCATCTTGATTGCATTGCCGTTCATTACCCGCCTCTATAGTCCCACCGAATACGGCGTGTATTCTATGTACACTTCCATCATCTCCATCATGCTCATGCTTGTATCCTTCTCCTATGAAAATGCGATTACCCTGCCTGAAGAGGACAAGATGGCCAGCAGCCTGTTAAGTCTATCCTTGCGAATTTGTGTAGTTGTCAGCATTCTGGGCGGAGTGGGTGTCTATTTCTCAGCCCATCCGCTATCCGTATGGACGAATGAAGCGGATATTAAGCAATATTTCCCCTTTTTTATGATCAGCTTGTTCTTTGCAGGCTTTTATCAGATTTTGAATACCTGGTCTGTGCGTAAAAAGTATTTCAGGCAGATCTCACGAACCAAATACACACAGAGCATTACACTCGTATCTTCACAGCTGGCATTGGCCCGTCTGCTGCCGGGGCCCTCCGGACTCATCATCGGCGATGTGCTCGGCCGTCTCGGTGGCCTTATCCCACAGTGGAGATTATGGCGCAGGGATGTGAAGCAGCAGCGAATTGAAGTGAACTGGGAGGATCTTAAGGAGAGCGCCTACCGGTATCGCCGCTTCCCTCAGTTATCGTTAGCCTCGAATATGCTGAATAGTCTGGGAATCTATCTGCCGACGATTCTGCTGGCTGCTTTCTATGGACCACAGGTCGCCGGGTGGTTCGCGCTCAGTCAACGGATTCTCGGTTCACCTATGACACTGATTACCTCATCGGTGATGAGCGTTTATTTATCGGAGTCGTCCGAGTATATGCTGCGTGCCAGACATAAGCTGTACCCTTTGTTTATCAAGACAGTACGCAACATTTTTCTAATTGGTTTGTTAATTATATTCGTTATGGTCGTGCTGCTGCCATCCATGTTCTCAACCTTATTCGGGAATGAATGGGCAAGTGCTGGGAATTATGTCAGGTTGCTCGGGTTCATGTATTTAAGCCAATTTGTAGCGAATTCCGTCGGCTCAACCATTGATGTGATGGAGCGGCAGGATCTGCACCTATATCGTGAGATCGCTCGCGTAACCATCGTGCTCGGCGCTCTATTGCTGGCTAAATATACGGGTCAGAGCGCTGGAACTGCAATATTAATATACGGCTTGGCTTCTACGCTTGGTTATTTGATTCACTTGGGTTTGTCCTGGACTGCCGTGAAGAAATATCGCTATCATGCTGCAGAACAGGGAGCGGAACAGGGAGGTTAATTGAAGGGATGCTTAAGATCAGTTGTCCATTATCAAAACCTGCAGAACGGAAGTATATCTTTCATGTTCTATTCACAGAGTTTCTGGGAATCGACTATGAAGTTGAATTCGAGCAGCGTAATGATGTAGAGATCACTCTACCGGAAGGAAATGAGCACAGATTGGTGCTAGCCGATGTACTGTTCTCAAAGCGTGAAGAGGAATGGCTGAAGCCCGAATCCCTTCCCAATAGGCCGCTGGCTAAGCTGGAAGTGGCAGGGAGGGGGAGCATTCCGGTGATTTATGGACTGAGGGACCCTTCTGTACAGTCCATGTCATTACAGACGGAGCCGCCGTTCATTCAGTGCAGCCTGGATCTGTTCGGCAGCTGCTTCTTCATGCTGACAAGATATGAGGAATTGGTCTGCCAGGAACGAGACGGCCATGATCGCTTCCCTTCCGAGCAGTCTCTAGCCTATCAAGAGGGGTTCCTCGACTATCCGATCGTGAACCGATATACCGAATTGTTGTGGAGCATGCTGAACTCTCTATGGCCTGGGTTGAACCGGAAGCGGAGGGAGAGCCGCAAAGTGATCAGCCATGACGTCGACTATCCATTCTTCACGTTCCGTCGCAGTAACTTGAGCATCGCCAAAGAGAGTCTTGGCGATGTGATTAAGCGGAGACAGCTCGAATCGGCGATGCGTAAGGCGAGAATGATCGGTTCAGGGATAACAACGCTGGAACGGGACCCGTTCAATACCTTTGATTGGATGATGGAACTTAGTGAACGCGCCGGGATCCGCAGCAGCTTCTATTTTATTACGGAGCAGACAGAGACGGATATTGATGGAAATTACTCGATTAATGATCCAGAAATCCATTCCCTGATGATCCGTATCCATGAGCGAGGGCACGAGATAGGTTTGCATCCCAGCTATCGGACATATTTATCTCCCCAGCAGATTAAGCGGGAGTTCCGGATCTTGCGCCACGAGGCCGAATTAGCCGGGATCCGCCAGGAGCAATGGGGAGGACGCCAGCACTTTCTGAGATGGAAGGCCCCAGATACCTGGCAGGGATGGGAGGAAGCCGGACTGCAGTATGACAGTACGCTCGGCTACTCGGACAGACCGGGGTTCCGCTGCGGAACTTGCTACGAATATCCGGTATTCAACCTTCGTACGGGAATGGCGCTGAAGCTCAGGGAGCGGCCTTTGGTCGTAATGGAACTTACTGTGCTTGATGCGATGCGCAGTGGATCAGACGAAGAGCAAGCTTTCGCCGAGATCAGCCACTATTACCGAGAGTGCGTCAAATATCAGGGGGACTTCACGCTGCTGTGGCACAACAGCCGTCTGGTCCGTTCCCTAGACCGCAAAGTATTTAGACGTTGTATTGAAGAACTACAGTAGTTATGGTTTACGCCTATGGTGTAGATGAAATCAATCGTAAGAAGGAGACAGGATGAAGATCGCCTATCTGATTCATTGGAATGAAGGACCAGGCAGTGGTGTGTTCAAGAAGGTGCTAGGCCAGGTTACGGCCTGGTCCAGGCTCGGGCATGATGTAAGCCTGTTTCTATATACACATCACTGGGAACAAGACTGGAATTTGGAATTCCATAATATTCCTCTACATGTACAGCGTTATCGGGGAGGATTCGGACGATTATCAGACTTCCGTCGGTTAATTACCGAGGTTAAGCGGTGGGAGCCGGATGTCGTATATCATCGGTTCGATCTATATTATCCCGGACTGCCGTCTTTGTTGAGACGTATACCTTCTGTTATAGAAGTGAACACGAATGATCTGACAGAGATGCAGAGTGGAGGCAAATTCAGATATTTGTACCATCGTCTGACCCGGGCCGCCGTACTTAAGGCAACGTCAGGATATGTGTTCGTAAGTGCTGAGCTGGCTGAGGAAGTGCATTTCCAGAAGTACGTCCGGGATAAGGTAATTATCGGCAACGGGTTCGACCTGTTCGGTGTAGCTTCGTCTCCGCCAGAGAAGAGAGAGGATACGAGGATTATCTTCATAGGAACCCATGGCCAATCCTGGCATGGGGTTGATGAGATTGCCCGGCTCGCGCAGGCTCATCCGGATTGGCGGTTTGATCTGGTGGGGATCTATGCTTCTCACTTGGAAGGTCCTGCACCCTCTAATATGATCTTCCATGGCAATTTGGTGCGGGATGAATATGAGCCGCTGATGAACGAGGCAGATGTTGCTATCGGAACATTGGCCTTATATCGCAAACGAATGGCTGAAGCCTCTCCGCTTAAAGTAAGAGAATATCTGGCATATGGGCTGCCCGTCATTATTGGCTATAAGGATACGGATTTCCCGGAACCAGTTCCTTTCATTCTTGAGTTGAAGAATGTGCCGGATAGCACAAGCCTGGATCAGGAACGAATCGAAGGTTTTATTGAGAAATGGCGTGGAAACAGGGTAGACCGAAGCTTGATCAAGCATCTGGACACAGCAGCGAAAGAAGCGGAAAGGGTGGACTATATGGAGCGGATTGCGAAGAAGGACGGCCCAAGATGAGTCTGCATATAGCATTGCTGTTAGTGCTGGCTGCGATAATCTTCCTCTTCCTGCTGCAATGCATCCTGTATTTTAAGCTGAAGATCGATGCTGCTTATGTGATCGGATTCTGTCTTTATTTTGATATGTTCGGGTATTTCTATAAGCAGGTGTTCCCCGGTAATGCTCTATTCTTGCTGCTAGCTATTCCCTTCGTACCTGCGGTCATTGCCTGGTTCAGTCGGGAGAGAGAGGCTCATGTGCTGCTTAAGGACCAAGGCGTGTGGTTATGGGGGATCTGGTTCTTCTATGGGTTGGCTAGTCTGGTCTGGACCGTACCAGGCTCGGCGGGGCTCAACAAGCTGGTTATTCTTGCCGTCCATGCCGTCATTCCTGGGCTGTACGCCTATATCATCTACAAGAAATATCGCAGGTTCTCCTGGACCGTGCTGGCGCTATTCGGCCTCGCTTTTGCGCTTGTTCATCTCCTGTTTGGAGAATACTCGGAGATGTATCCGGGTCGGTTGTCGCTGCCGAACAGCAATCCGATCTTTAATGCCCGCATGTCGCTGATCACGATAACCGTCTGTATATGGGGCAGGAGGATTCCGTGGCCAATTCGGATCGTTACAATCGCTGCAGCGGGCGTATCGGCATTTGCTACACAATCCCGTGGCCCGATTGCTGCATTTGTGATCGCTAACGGCTTGGCTGTTGCCTACATCTTATACGGAAAATATAAGCGCGGCGAACTTCGATATTTACGCAGATATATTACCGGAACGCTATTTGTGCTATGTATCGGCGGTCTAGTGGCGGCTCATTATGCAGATGAGCTTCAGACCTTGGTGAGTACAAGCAGATTTACTATATTTTTTGATCGTAGTCAGCTGGTGGGCGACGCCAATTATATCGGACGGCTTGATTTACAGTCCAAGGCGATGGATCAATGGAGCGCCCATCCCTTTATGGGTGCCGGTATAGGGAGCGTGACCCCTCCGCTGGCTCGCGATTTCCCTCATAACGTGGTGCTGGAGATCGCCTCCGAGCTGGGAATCATCGGGTTTGGCCTCTGGTTTCTGGCGTATGTCTTCTCACTAGTGTCAGCCCGCCATTCGCTTGCTCTGGCTGTATTGCTACTGCAGACACTGGGAACGGCGCTGCTTAGCGGAGATATGGGCTTTAACTTCGAATATCTGCTATTCGCTCTGCTGGCTTGTGCACTTGCCCCGGGCAAAGATAAGGAGGTCAGTCAGGATCATGCTCAAAATTATGTTCATACTCACCGGTCTTAATTATGCCGGGGCGGAGAATCAGGTGGTTCAGCTCTGCAGGGGATTCCTGAATAGGGGCCACCAGCCTATGATCGTCAGCATGATTAAGCCGGAAGCCTACCTGGATGAGCTTGGTGAACTTGGTGTAGAAGTTCGTACGCTTGGCATGACGAAGGGGATACCCGACCCGCGGGCAGTATTCCGATTGCGGCGGATTGTACAGGAATTTCGGCCGGATATCGTGCACAGTCATCTGGTTCATGCCAACATATTGGCGAGGGTGACTCGTCTATTCGTATCGATGCCGGTACTAATCTGCACCGCCCATAATGTCAATGAAGGGGGGAGAGCTCGCGAGTGGCTCTATCGTATTACGGATCCGCTCTGTGAGCTGACAACAAATGTGAGTGAAGAGGCAGTCAGACAGTATGTGGCGCGCAAGGTTGTTCCTGCACACAAGATCAGGTTCGTTCCGAACGGTATCACACTGGACAGCTTCGGTCAGGAACAAGCTAGTGAGTCATTGAACAAGGAGCTGGGGATTGAACCTGGCCAGTTCGTATGGTTGGCGGTCGGGCGGCTTGTTCCAGAGAAGGATTATCCGAATATGCTGGATGCCTTCACGGCCGTACTTGCAAGGCACCCCGATAGCGTACTGCTTATAGCTGGGACGGGACCGGAGCGGTCGGCGCTTGAGCAGTATAGCAGTGAACTGGGGATCGAACGGAATGTGAAGTTTCTCGGGATACGCAGAGATATCCCCGCTTTGATGAATTTTGCCGATGCCTATGTGATGTCCTCGAAATGGGAGGGCTTCCCTATGGTGCTACTGGAGGCATCCGCTAGCGGTCTTCCAATGGTTGTGACGGATGTAGGCGGCAATCGGGAAGCGGTGCAAGATGGCATCACAGGCTTGCTGGCTCCATCTGGGGACAGCCGTCAGTTAAGCGAACGTATGCTTACATTGATGTCGTCGTCCTTAGCCGAGCTTGAGGAGATGGGGGAACGGTCGCGGAAATATGTGAAGGAACGTTTTGATATAGAGGTTATTGTTACGCAGTGGACCAGTATATATGAACAAAAGGGTTTATCGCCGGGGGTATGAACCGTGATTAAGTTGATTCGGTTAAGCGGCTCGAAGGTCGTCGTGTTGATTTTGGATTGCTTATTTATTTATGTCAGCTATTTGCTGGCCTATAATCTGAAATTTCAGGGAAATGTTCCGCAGGAGCAATGGCAGTCCTTCTTCCACTATGCTCCTTGGTTAGGCTTGTTCACCGCCATTACATATTATTTCTTCAATCTATATGATTTTGCCGGTAGGCAGAAGCCGACCAAATGGCTGTTCAATTTGATCGTTGCCCATGTGGTCTTCGTCGTTGAGCTGATTGTATTGAACTATTGGGTTAGAACCTTCAGTCTGCCACGAAGCGTCGTCGTGATCGCTTTTCTTATTCAGCTCGTGCTGACATTCAGCCTGAGGCTGCTGTTGTTCTTCGTTCAGATTCGCGGCTTCGGCAAGAAGCGGGTGCTGCTCGTTGTTAATGCCGATCCGTCGTCCATCCATACGCTTCGTAAGGTGATAACCGGGGGGCAGATATGGTTCCGTATCCAGCGGGTGTTCATTGTAGGCAATGGAGAGAGGGAACTGAACTCTTCCTTCTGGGAGGAGATCGACGTGCTGATGTTTGGACCAGATATTCCGGATCAAGTAAAGACAGAGCTGATTCAGGCCGCAGGCCAGCGCAACATCGAGGTTCTGCTGATTCCTGATTTCTATGAGCTATATTTAATGAAAGCCGAGATGCAGCAGATTGACGATCTGATGGTCTATTCGATGATGCCGCCCGAGCTGACAATCTGGGAGCGGTTCGCCAAGCGCTGCATCGATCTCGTGATTTCTTCGCTGCTGTTATTGATAGCCTCACCGATCATGCTGCTGATGTGGGTGATCATCCCGATGACGTCGCAGGGCAAGGCGCTGTTCATGCAAGAGCGGGTCGGTCTGCATGGCCGGGAGTTCCGTGTATTTAAGTTCCGCAGCATGGTCGATAATGCGGAGCAGCATACAGGGCCGGTTCTGGCCGGGGCTGGAGACGCAAGAATTACCCGCTTCGGACAATTCATTCGCGCGACTCGGCTTGATGAGCTTCCGCAATTGATTAATGTGCTGCGTGGTGAAATGAGCCTAGTGGGTCCCAGGCCGGAACGGGCCTACTTCGTGGAGCAGTTCAAGCTAGAATTGCCTCATTATACGTACCGTTTAATGGTGAAGCCAGGACTTACCGGTCTGGCCCAGGTCATGGCCAATTACACGACGACACCATCGGATAAACTGCGGTATGACATGATGTATATCAAGAATTATTCACCGATCCTGGACTTGAAGATCCTGGTTCAGACGATTGGAGTGGTTCTACGCCGGGATCAGTCTAAGGGATTGGAGACCCCGGAAGCTTCGGCGCCCCTGGATGTGGCGCAGTATCTGCAGGACGCCGAGCTTGAGATTGCTGCAGTGGGGGAATAAGGTTGGTTCTGATTAATCCAGATTAGCGAGTGAGAGAATACGGTCCTGATTGGCCTTGATCTTATTATCTTTGACCTGTACCTTTGATTCGGTATAGGACA
Source organism: Paenibacillus motobuensis (assembly GCF_039521865.1). Classification (NCBI taxonomy): domain Bacteria; kingdom Bacillati; phylum Bacillota; class Bacilli; order Caryophanales; family Paenibacillaceae; genus Paenibacillus; species Paenibacillus motobuensis. Next base: position 324,545 of record NZ_BAAACX010000015.1, read on the forward strand.
TCGTAGGAGCGAGGAACAAAATGCCGTATTCCACATTAGTGATCGTATTATTCGATATAATGCCGCTCTGGCTCTGACTGATCGGTGAGAAGATTCCTGAGCGCATGTTGGAGATGGTATTATTGGCAATTTTGAAATTGCGGATGCTCCCCAAGCGTATGCCATTGGTGTCAGTAAGATCGGTGTTTGCACCATTGGATATTTTATTATTTTCAATTACGATGTCCGTCAAGCTCCCCATGTCTGCTTCGATTGCTGAGTAGTAGCTGCCTACGCCATCGACCGTATTGTTCGTGACCTGCACATGACTGGCATACACGGATATAGCAGCGAACATGTCCTGCGGAATTGGGTCCTGAACCGGGAAGAAGCGGTATGGATTATCTCCGTCATAGGAATTCGTGATGTGATTGTCCTTGACCGTAACGCCGGGGGCTGCAATCTTGATGCCTCTCTTGGCTACATGGTGAATACGATTTCCTTGGATCAACGAGTCTGACCGGCTGGCTCCCGCGGGAGTCTTGTCGAAGTAGATAGCGTCTGCATCTTCACGGGGAGTAATGTAGGAGAAGATGTTATTAATAATGTTCACGTTACGGGCAAAAGGCTGTCCAGGTTCGCTCCACACTAAAATCCCCCGGGCGATCGGATCGCTGTGAATCGCGGAGATACCGGTGATCGTCGACTGTTTTATTGTAATACGTTCGGTATTGCCATAGATCAGGATCCCAGAGATCAAGGCATTGTACTGCGGCAGCTTCGGATCATCCGACTGGGTAATGTTCTTAATAGAGGAATTGGTGATCGTCACATCCTTCGAGCCGGTGTGGACGCCAATTCCTCTTATTAATTTGTGATTCCCATCAATATGGATCCCATCGATGCGGATATGCTGTCCAGTGACCCAGAAGGCTTCATAACCAAAAGAAGCGGAGGAGGAGAACCTGGTAAATTTCAGTACTGGCTTGCCCTTGCCAATCACTTGGACATGGCTCTCTACACGGAGAGGCTCATCCAAATCAATAAGGTATGTTCCTTCGGGAACGAGGACCTTGCCTCCCCCAGGCTTGTTTGCCACGGTCTCCAACGCGACTAAGAAGGCTTCGGTATCATTAGCGATTCCATCCCCCTTGGCCCCTGCATCTTTTACGTTAATCGTAAATAGGGCTGTCTGCTCCGCGGCTAGAGCGCTTCCCGATGCGGGAATGAGATAACAGAAGGTCATGATGATCAACAATACGATAAAAGATTTAGAATTTCGCATTTCATGTCCTTTCATTTTTTAATCCTCCAATAAGTGCTGTGAAGATTCAGCCCATTCCTCCATATCGGGAATCCAATAGTACAGATTCGATTTGACGATCGGATCCATGGCTCTAGCGCTATGCCCGGGCAGCTGTACATACTGGAAGTCGTCTTCCTTCATGTCTTTGGCCATCCAGGCCAGGCTGATGATATCGCTGTCGCTTAAGTTTGTATCGAGAATATCCTCCCTAACCTGGCTGATCAGGGAAGGAAGCTTGGTAATGTTCTGAGGTCTGATGACCGTGCGAACAATTTCCTTCAACACCATCGCTTGATTGGCCTGTCTGCCGGAATCGCCTCCCGGTAGCGATTTGCGCTCACGTACGAGATCCAGCGCTTCAGCACCACTGAGGTGATTATCCCCTGCAGGGAAGGTCTTATGGCCATACGTCAACTTAACGGGTTTATCGAGATTGATATCAAGTCCGCCGATCGTATCAATGAAATGTTCAAAGCCTTCAAAGTCAGTCTTGATATAGTAGTTAATCGAACAGGAGAAGAGATTACTGACGGCCTGAATCGAAGCAATTGTACCGGTATGGGTATCGCCGTTCATCTCTCCGAGGATATGGGCGTGGTTAATCTTGGTGTAGCCGACCCCGGGAATGTTCACCTGGGTATCGCGGGGAATGGAGATTAGGCTAATCGTGTTCTTATCAGAATTCACGTGAGCGAGCATGATGACATCGGTTCGTGATGCTTCATTGTCTCTGGCATCGGTTCCGAGAATGAGAATATTGAAGCTGGTCTGTTTGGAATCAGTTGGGGTAGGATTCTGAGGTGAAGGGTCCGTCTGCCCTGTCTCGTTCTGTGTTGTTGGGGCGGCCGCCTCCTGCTCTGGTACAGCCAGTACTGGAATAGCGGCATTGCGGAAGTGGGCAGAGGGCTCGAACTTCCAATACGTATAGAGGCCTGCTCCTATGAGTAGAAGCAAGGCTGCGCTTAAATAAATATACATCTTCTTGACTTTCCAACTTCCTAATTTCATGCCGCTAAATAAGCCTCCCTTGGCCGAATAATAAGATGCCGAGCATAACGGCATGGGTTGCATGGCACATGAGATGCTTATCTAATCTGGATTGTAACTGATGGCAGCCCTATCCGTAAACTATTATCCTGCAGAGGCTGGTCCATCTGCTGGCATCGAGCTTCCATCCCACCGCAGCACGAATCGGGAGAACTCCAACTCTGGCAGAGGCTTGCTGAACAGATAACCCTGAAATTGATCGCATTCCAGATCGGTCAAATATTTAAGCTCATCCGGCGATTCGATTCCTTCGGCAACAACCCGCAGATCCATATGATGCCCGAGTTCAATAACAGCACGTACGATCGAGGATTTCCGGCTGTCTTCGGTAATGCCTTGAATGAAGGAGCGATCCAGCTTCATCTCGCTGATCGGCAGGCGGTCCAACTGACTGAGCGAGGAATAACCGGTTCCGAAATCGTCCATAGAAATATGGATCCCCATCTGCTTCAGATCCTCCATCATCCGCACGCCATACTCTACATTTCTAATCAGCGTCCCCTCGGTAATTTCAAGCAAGAGGTACTGTGGCTCCAAGCCGGTCTCATGGAGAATCCGGGTAATTGTTGGAATCAAGTTGCTCTGGTAGAAATGCCGGGCGGAAATATTGACGGCGACCGGGAAGCGAGGCATTCCTTCCAGCTGCCAGATCTTGTTCTGTCGGCAGGCTTCCTGTAGCACCCATTCGTCGATATCAAGTATGACCCCGGAATTCTCCGCGAGCGGGATGAACTTGGCCGGAGACACCATGCCGTATTCCGGATGGAGCCAACGAATCAAGGCTTCCGCTCCGATTACTTCGCCTGAAGAGGCATCGATCTTAGGCTGGTAATAAAGCTTGAATTGACCTTCCAGAAGAGCAGCCTTCAGCTCATTCTCGAGCCGCATATTCTCCTCGCGCTGGTTCTCAATCAGACTATCGTAGAAATGATATAGACCGTCGCCTTGCTCCTTGGCTACATACATTGCGATATCGGCGTTGCGCATGACGGCATCGATATCGTCTCCATCGTAAGGGTATACGCTGATGCCGACGCTGACTGACATATAGAGCGCCCGTCCATTAATTTCGAACGGTTCCTCGCATATATCGCAGATGGTCTGGGCGATTTGCTGAACATCGGAAATATGCTCGTAATGAAGAATGAACAAGAACTCATCTCCACTAAGTCGGAACACCTTACATTGCTCCGAAATAATTCGGGAGAAGCGCTGGGCTATGTCATGCAGCAGTTCATTACCAATGGCATGTCCGAGCGTGTCGTTGACCTGTTTGAAACGGTTCAAGTCGGCGAACATAATAGCAAAGGCGGGCGAATCCTCCGAGGTGTCGTCGATCGGTTTATCGAGCCCCAGCGTCTTGATGTATTCCTGGAAGTGAAGACGATTAGGCAGTCCAGTCAATTCATCATAGTACGCCAAATGATGCAGCTTCTTCTCTGATTTCATGAGTCGGGTCGTCTGTTCCTCCAACAGTCTAGTATTCTTAAGGGAGTTCTGGAACATATGAATCAAATTGCCGGACATATATTTGAAGTTGTGGATCAGTGAGCGGATCTCGTAGATCGAGCTCTCCGGCCACTTGATCTTCTGGACGGTATACAGCTTGTCGGGCAGATCTGTCGTCAGGGTAGCGAGCTGTGTCAATCCGCGCAGCAGGCGATGGTTCAGCCATTGGCCGATCGTTGAGCCGCAGATGACGAACAGCAGCAGGCTCAGAAACTGAATTAGAAATTGTTTATAGATCAGTTCCTGGTCATGCGTCATCGGAACATAAACGAATAATTGCAGTGCTTCTGAGGACTGAATCTCCAGCGGTATTTTATACACATAAGATGCTTCGTTCCACCCTTGAATCGGGAAGATCCGGGTTTCATAGGCAGGAACGTTCATATAGAACTCATGTTTGCTTGATGTGTGAGGTGGATCGATATCGTAGTGATGGGAGCCTTCTGATGGAATCGGAGTATGACTGGAAGCGATGATGGAGTTGTTATGGTCGATGATGGCGATCTGATAATATCCGTCCGACACTGGCTGCTGAGTAAGCTCCTGAATATAAATTCGGTAATCCTCTGTGGACAGCGGCTCGCTTTTCATTTGCTCCAAGGCGGATAATTCTTTGGAAATCGAGCTAGCTACACTGGTTGCCAGCTTGTAAGAATACTGCGATACTGAAGCATAGCTGCTCCAGCTGTTATTTAAGATAAAGATGAGAAACGGCAGTGCAATAGATACAATGATGATATGGAACAACACTTTACTGAAAAATAACGGCTCGATCCGGAATGAAATTCCCGGCTTAAGCCAGCGCTTGGGCAAGTATTTCCATATGATGTCGGCGAACATCACATTGAACAGCCCGTTGGTTGCAGAAATCGTGATCAGCAGCCATAGCTCCATGGAGACGGTGTGGTACATCGTCCAATAAACCAGGAAAACAGCTGGGATCCCGATCACCATCCAGAACAATGCATCCGTGCGCAGCATCCGGTCTCTCTTGCTCCACTTTAGTGAAAGGCCGATAGCGATGATCTCAAGCAGAGACAGCAGTACAATATAAGGTCTGCCCCACATGAATATGGACACGCCATAGACAAGAATGGCCGCAGCAAGACCATATATATTGCCATAGCAACGAAGCAATAGCAGCAGGATGACGTTTGTGAACGACAATGAGATGCTGAAAATAAGGTGCAGCTCATGCGACTCGCAATAGAAGGCGAGCGCTAGGCCGGCCAGATAAGCCACGGCGAGCAGCAGGTTTCGTGATCTCCTTTGCATCATTTAGTGCCCCCCATGGAACAGAGAATTATTGGAAATATAGGAGATTAGTGTATCAAACACACCTCATTTAATTTCTACATGTTTACAGAATTATCCTCCATCATCATCAAATTACTCGGAAAAAATAGAAAAAAGTATGGATGGAAAACTGGATTCATGTCGAAAAGTGTGTAATTATTATGAATTGTTATGGATATTTAGAATAGAGGGAATGACACTAAGTATGGCGATTAAGAAATTTTTGCAGCTAGTAGAGATCAAGACGAAGACGGCGAGTATGATACCCTTCCTGTTCGGAACGGTATATGCGATATTTCGTTTTCAGGAATTCAAGCTAGAGCATTTTTTGTTCATGCTGTTCTCATTGCTCAGCTTCGACATGGCCACAACGGCCTTGAACAATTTTTACGACTATAAAAAAGCAGCCCGGAAGCATGGCTATGGCTATGAGATCCATAATCCGATCGTGAGCCATCATATGAAGCCAGCTCGGGTCGTATTGCTGATTGGTATATTGCTGCTAATTGCGGTAAGCGCAGGTCTCGCTTTAGTGTTACAGACAGATCTGCTAATCCTGCTGCTGGGCGGACTTTCCTTCGCGGTAGGGATTCTCTATTCGTTCGGGCCGATCCCAATTTCAAGAATGCCGCTGGGGGAGATCTTCTCGGGTTTGTTCATGGGCTTTGTCATTATGTTCATATCTGCTTATATTCAGGCCGGGGATCGATTGGCCTCTCTGACGCTGGAGGGGGGAGTGGCTGTACTTCAGGTGCATCTTTTGGAGGTCGTGCTTCTCTTCCTCGTATCGGTTCCGGCGATTCTCGGTATAGCGAACATTATGCTGGCCAACAACATCTGTGATATCGAAGAGGATATTGAGAACAAGAGATATACACTTCCAGTCTATATTGGCAGAGCGAATGCTTTAATGCTGTTCAGACTGATGTATTACGCGGCCTTCATCGATCTGATCGTCCTGATCTTCCTGGGGGTTAACCCGCTGCTCTGTCTGCTGACTTTAGTAACCTTGATTCCCATCAATAAAAATATTAGACGTTTCACCAAGCTTCAGACGAAGAAGGATACGTTTGGACTCGCGGTCAAGAACTTCATGATGATGAATGGAGCGAGGATAATCATCCTTATTGCAGCCATCCTTATATCCCTATAAAGGGGTATTCAAGCTGAAAACAGGTCTATTTGAACACATAGCTGAAATAAAAAAGCGGATCGTTTAGATCCGCTTTTTTGGTGCAATCATAATTCCGGCGCCGATGACCACGAGGGCAATGGCTAACACAGGTTGTCCGAAGATCATACGATTGTACAGCGCTCCGAGCGAGAATACAGCGAAGAACAGCAAGGAGAGACCGGCCAGAATGTTAATCGGGATGAGCAGGTACTTGTTACGGTTGCCGAACCAGTAGAATTCGAACAGTCCGACTGCAGGAGCCAGGATGAAGCCTGGCCATAAATACTGCCAGCTATCGAACAGGGTGGAGATTTGGCAGACAAGTCCTACGGTGAACAAAATGCCGCCAGGGATTAATAGTCCGATTGCTCTGCGGCTGGTTACAGAGAAGTACATCCAGTGGAAGAATAGACCGAGGGGCAACACGAACATCGTCGGCCAGAATTGCCCGAACAGGGTGCCAGCACTAATCGCTTCTCTGCGGAAGAAGAGCAGGTACAAGCCGAGTAGAATGAGCACCGGGCCAAACCATGATTTCTTATTCATTTATTTCCGTCCTTTCAAGAGGTAGTTCAAAAAGTCCGCTTTTGATCACGAAGTGAATCAGGGAGTGAACTCGGCGTCGAATCTTGAATTCAGCCGGGTCAAGCAGATGCTTACGAAGTCATGTTTCCTGCGGAAACATCTTAGGTGCTCACGTACCCAAAACGTACGCTCCGCTCCTCAGACCCTAGCTTCATTCAACCTTCTCGGTGCTGAAAACCGCACTTTTTGAACACACACTTCAAATATTATCTGGTAGTATCGTACCATAAAAGTCCATGCCTCACTTCGGTCTCGGGGGAAGAAAAAATCTAGACTTTAGTCCAGTTGCTAGGTGAACTATTTTTCCACTATCCCTCTCCATGAAAAGGTGTATAATTAAAAGTGATAAATATCACATTCACAACTATGAAAGGAGCGTGGAGTAGCTGGTTAGCGTATGGACAAGATTCAAAAAGGCTTCACGGTTCAAAGTCATTCCCGTCATGCTGGTTCCTGTATTCCTCGGAGCACTTGGGGCCTACGTGTGGAAGGGCATATTTCATCCGGTGCTTTTTATAATTACATTAATCGGTGCAGGTGCGGCGCATTTGTTCTCGAATATGATCAATGATCTATGGGATTACCGCAGTGGTGCAGATACGGCAGCCAATAACACTCCAGAGGTGATCTCGACCAATTCGGGTTATCTGGATAACGGTACAATGTCTGAGAGAACCTTTGCCATCATCACCTGGTCATTGCTCGGCTTGGCTGTACTCTGCGGCGTCGTGCTTAGTATATTCAGCGGCTGGCCTATTCTCGTCTTCTCGGCACTGGGAGGACTGATCGCGTATTACTATGTGGCGCCTCCTATCCAGTTTGGATACAGGGGTAAAGGCCTTAGTGAACTGGCAATCCTGCTCTCTTTTGGCGTTCTGCCTATTATGGGATCATATTACGTGCAGACAGGCGATTTGAGCTTTCGCTCAGCCCTGTTGTCGCTACCGATCGGGATTCTGACGACACTGCTCTTGTTTAATCACCATTTCCTACACTGGCAAGCGGACAAGCAGGCCGGCAAAAATACATTGGTCGTCGTATGGGGAGAGAAACGGGCCTTGGCCTTCTCCAAAATGTTACTGCTGCTTGCTTATGCTTCACTGGTACTCTGTGTAGTACTACGAATCCTGCCGTTCTATTCCTTGATTGGGCTAATAACGGCGATTCCGTTATATCGAGTATATGGCAGATTGAAGGAGCATAATCCTTCTACGGCATATTTGCCGTTAATGGGGGCTTCACAGAAGGCATCGGTCCGCTGTGGCCTGATTATGATCGTAACATTGTTGATCCAAGGTATTATTCAATAATTTCTAAGAGAAAGAGAGACGAACCTACATGGAAGAGCAAAAAATATTCGGAGATTTTCATACGATTTTAAATGAAGGACAAGTCTGGAAAATGGGCGGTTTTCCGCTGCCCGACGGTTCGTTCTGGGAATACCGTGAGCCTGAGGCGGTTGTCATTGTACGCAATGGAATTCTGTATGTCCGTGCACCATTAAGCCGTCAGAACAATCAAATTCAAATTCTCGACAATGCCAAGCATATGTATTATTCCGTTGAGGATGTCGTTGTTCCAGAAGAGGGCGAGGTCAGCTTCGAATTGCAAATTCGTGCCCGTACACAGAATACGGTGCCTGGCGATCTATACGATGGTTATGTGTCGCTGAACCTGCTTGACTTCACGACGGGTGCGGCGCTGGATTTCTTCGCAGGTAATGATAAATACGCGAGTGTCTACGCAGTATTGCCATTCCCGGGTGTGAAGGTGCCGGACAGTGACAAGACGAAGTACTTTTGCGTGTTCAAGGAGGATACGGACTTCAAAGCCCGTGAATTCAATACTTATAAAATCACTTATAATCGTGCTGAAGATGAGGTTATCTTCTATCTCAACGGGAAAGAAGTGCGCCGGGAGAGTGGTGTTCCGATTAAGTTCAACCGCTTTACAATTGCCTTGGGCATCATGACTGAGAAGGATATTTCACCAGAAGGCAGTGTATCCGTTCACGGTCAAACCGTAATCGCTGAATATTCACCAGTGACAGTGACGATTAAGGAATAGGCTTTGTAAGAATAAAAACCGCTGCCGGAGCAGACGCTAATTAGCGATTCCATTCATTATATGGAGGTGAACCGTAACATGGCAAAGCGTGAGCGGAAAGCTGGCAATGGCAGCAGCAATGGGCAGAATGCTTCAACCGGGAATGGCGGAGAAGGCGGGGCTGGACGTCTTAGCCAGATGAAGAACCATTCCAAGCGCGGAAATGGAACTGTTGACGATTTTATATCAGGGACAGATAAGTTTCGCGGTTAATGATTAAGAATGAAGGAGCCGTTCTTGCTGCTTAGCTGCAAGGCGGCTCCTCGTTACTTTCCATCAATTATTTTTGTGTACCGTGTCTTTTAGTGGGAAGCTGCCCGGCAGGATTTCCCTTACCTTGGCGCCGTTTATTAGCCTCGTCTTTGGCTTGTTTATCATGCAGCTTCTCGACAAATTCATGCGTATTATCCATCTGAAAGATCCTCCCTAATTCGCGTATTCGAAAGATCAGTATCAGACGTTACTATGCCTCAATTAGCTGCTTTTCATCCCGAATGGTTCTTCGTAATTATGTCTTGTTCCGTATTCTCGCCGTACCAGAGTTCACGGAAGCTCTGACTGGTTTCAAGCAGGAGATCAACAGTGCCTTCCGCTTCGATTGTTCCATCCTTAAGCACGATGATGTGATCGGCATGTGTGAGCGCCGCTTTGCGATGGGATACGACTAAATAGGTGGCATCGCTGCGTTCACTAAATATCCGCTCCCATAGGATCCGTTCTGTCTCGACATCGAGCGCGCTGGATAGGTCATCGAACACATAGAGCTGTGCATCACGTGCAAGCATGCGTGCGGTCGCTGTCCGTTGAGCCTGACCACCCGACAGCTTGACGCCGCGTGGACCAACCATCGTATCCAGGCCATCCTGCAGGTTGCTGATATCGTCCTCCATGACAGCGGTATAAATAGACTGCTCTAATTTATCTGCGGTCTCCGGTTCGCCAAGCAAAATGTTATGTTTCAACTTGTCGCTATACAAGCGCGGAATTTGCGAAGTATACGCGCTATGCGGAGGGACGAAGAAGTCGGCTGGGTTGGATACGGTCTGTCCGTTCCAGATGATCTCACCGGATTCAGCCGGTAACAGTCCAAGCAGGGAGCGGACCAATGTCGTCTTACCTGAACCGATCATGCCGGTGATGACCGTAAATGAACCGCGGGTCAAGTTAAGATCAATGTTATGGATACCACGTCCGGTCTCAGGATAGCGGTAAGTCAGCGAACGTGTCTGCAAATGCTCTAGCGGCTTGAATTCAACTTGGTTCTTTTCATTAATCGGCCCATTCTGAATATAGTTAGATGCTTCAGCATCTTTCTCATGGTCCTTGCCAATGCCGATATAAGCTGGCTTAGTTAGCGCAGAAGCATGAGTACCTTGCAGCATATTCTTCAAACGTCCAAAGCTGATAGTCATCTGCTTGTAGTATGTCATGAAGTTACCTACATTACCAATGAGCTGAGTAACGAAGGTTAAATAATATATAAATAGGGACAAGTCGCCTACTGTAAAAGCTCCGCTGCGCATTTTGTAACCCGCCAAGATGAGGATCAGGCCAGTTCCAAGATTGACAGAATTAGTAAAAATAGAGGACAAAGCTTCTGTAATCAGTTTATCCTTAACCATCGTCTTTCTGCGCTGATCGCTAAGCTTGACAAACCGCCCAACGATGCGCGCTTCTGCACCAGCCACTTGAATGGCCTGAACATTGCCGAACATTTCACTGATCGAACCGGTGACTTTCGCTGTAGCTTCCCTGCTGGCGGCACGATACTTCTGAATTCGCGAGGTTGCGAATTGGGCCGTACAGACGACCAGAATCAGTGGAACAAATACGAAGAAGGTCATCTGTGCATCGATCGATATAAGAATAAAGCTAGCGACGATCGCGAAACCAGCCAAGCCCAATCCATCTACTGACCAGCTTACCGCTTCCTCCGTTTGATCGATATCATCACGGAAGTTACTAATTCCTTCGCCCGGTGAGCAAGGAATGGCCCTGGCTCCAGGCTGTTTCAATACGTGCGCCAGCAGGTTGCGGCGCATCAACATGCTGATGCGAAACCGGAACCGTGCATCAGTCAGAAATCCTAGTGCAATGAACATGATTCTTGCCAGTGTGGCACTAATCAGCAGGGCGACGATTCCCCATACCCCATATGGAAAGGTAATATTACCTTCCAACTGATCGAAAAAGGCTTTAGTAGCTAGCCCTGGCAGCAACGGAATCATATGCACGATCGTCCACATCAATAGGTTCGTCAGGTAGAGGATAGGACGATAGGTTAGCAATCTCCAGAAAAAGTGACGTGTCTTCATGCCAGCACCTCCTCTAATCCAACAGCCAACATGCGGCTGAACCGGGAATCTGGATCCGCGGCCAGTTCTTTCCGCTCGCCCTTCTCCAATATTCGGCCATTCTCAAGAATAAGGATTTGATCGGCGCGCTGCACGGTAGATAAGCGATGTGCGATTATGATGCAGGTTCGCTCCTCAAGCAGCTTGCTGATCGCCGCTTCAATTCGATTCTCCGTTAACGGATCAAGCCGGGATGAAGCTTCATCTAGGATGACCAGTCCGGGATTTGTAAGAAATACCCGGGCGAAGGCGAGCAGTTGAGCTTCTCCTGCTGATAAGCTACCGCCGCCAGAAGCCAGTATGGTATCAAGGCCATCCGGCAGCGCTGCGTACCATTCCTTAAGGCCCAGCTCTTCTAGAACGGACACAATGGTCTCATCCTGAATATCAGTATCGAACAGGGTTAGATTGTCCCTCACGGTTCCTTCCATGATCTCAATATTTTGTGTCACCATCGCGACTCCCTGTCTTAATTCATGCAGCTTGCAATCTCTAATATCGATACCGGACAGCTTGATGCGTCCTTCCTGCGGATCATAGAAGCGCAGCAGAAGGCGGGCAATGGTAGTCTTGCCGCTCCCCGTTCTTCCGAGCAGGCCCATCGTTTGGCCAGGTTTCAAATCGAAGCTGAGCCTATGTAATGTAGGATCTCCGTCCTCTTCATAGGAGAAGGTGAGACTATCAAATTCGACGCTTAGCGGGGCCTGCGGTAGAGGTGCACCTGGGCCGTCGATAATCTTCGATTTTGTATTTAGCAGCTCGCGGACACGGACTAGGCTGGCATCAGCTTTTTGCAGGTCTTCGAGTTGGGTACGAATCTTCTCAATCGGCTTGGCCAGTAGCTCGGTATAGTAGAACACAAGATATACGGAACCGATGGTCAGTTCTCCTCGTTTCCATAAGTAATAACAGATTATAAAGGCGGCAGCGTTTCCAAGTGTGAACACGAGTATGGTTGTGCTCCACATCATGCAGAACCCCATAAAGGCACGAACCCGCACGGGCAGCATCCGACGGGAGAGATTATAGAAGCGATTCATTACATAGCCCGCCGCACCGTTGGCCCGTGTATCCTCAGTGCCTTCGAGCTGCTCGCCGATGAAACCGTAGAACTCTGCGTTTAAGCTCCTCCAGCGTGTCCAGACAGGGACTGTGAATTTGCGGATCTTCTGAATCACGAACATGGCACTTACGACGAACAGGCACATTGCCATGCCAATCCAAATATTCTCGCGGAACAGGAGCAGCAGGATTCCCAGCATCAGCACGATATTGCCCAGTAGGTGAATGATGAAGCTGGAGAAGAAGTTCGCCAGCGCGTTCACGTCGCCATCGACCCGCTCTATAAGCGAACCTGAAGTGTGTGTCTTATGAAACGACATATCGAGCCCGAGGCAGTGTTCCACTAGATCGGCTCTAAGTTGGTTAGTTGTCGTCCAGCCCAGATTCTCACTGAAATACGCGGCGCATACTGACACGATCTGCTGAAATAACGAGAAGCCGATAAATAGAGCTGCGGCATAGTACAGATTGTACAAGCTTCCCTGTCCTTGGGCAGCATCAATGAAATAGCGGATAATTTGTGGATTAATAAGTTGGAGTCCGATCGAAAAGATCAGCAGCAGGGTGAGCCAGAACATAAGTTTGCGGTGCGGTAGTACATATTTTCCTAACATCTCGTAATAATCTCCCCAAGCACGCCGTTTGCGTCCTGTGATTGAAGCAGGGGAGGATTGAATCTCGGCCATCGCGACGCTCCTCTCAAATATAGACATCATGGTAGGAGCGTTATCTGATATTCAGCACGTCCCTTTTTTTACCTATTAGAATTGTAATAGAAAACATACGTTCCCACAATAGATCTGAAAAATTTTAAATGGTTGACAATGTAAAAAAGGTGACAGTATAATTTGATTAATTGATAATGATTATCATTATTGATTTATCGGATCCGTCTGTCTTGCCGGCAGCATCAACTTTGACTTCCTCCAGGCCAGGGGAAGGAAAGTAAGGGTTAAATACTTACCACCATAAGACGTTGGTCTTCGGCGCTGCCTTGATCAGTTTAATCGCTCTCGTCAGCGGCCAACTGAATAAGCACATAAAAATATAACATAGATATTAATTTCATTAATTCAATAATTTGCTTGCCTATTAAGCTTATATCTTAGGAGGATATATGAGAAAATCTAATTACTTTAAATTAACGGTTGCCATGCTTGCCATTTTTGCTTTGGTCTTATCAGCTTGCTCGAATTCAAATAATCAACCTGCCGCATCGAATCAATCTGAGAAACCTTCCACGGTTGAAATCACTGATGCTTATGGAACTGTTACTGTTCCTGTAAACCCAAAAAATGTAATTTCTTTGGATAGTAGGACTTTTGAAACTTTATCTGATTGGGGAATTAAATTAGCGGCTGCTCCAAAGGATGTAATGCCTGCGGATTCACCATATGTAAAGGATGATTCGGTTCAAAATATTGGAAATCATCGTGAACCAAATCTTGAAATTTTAGCTGCGGCAGACCCTGAACTTGTAATTATCGGTCAAAGATTTGCTAGCTACTATGAAGAGATAAAAAAATTAGTGCCAAATGCAGCTGTTATTGATCTTAATTTTGATGTTTCTGAGAAAGCTGCTACACCGGGAGAAAACTTAATAAATGGACTTAAGGATTCTACAATCTCTTTGGGGAAAATTTTTGATAAAAATGAAGAGGCTAAACAATTGGTAGCTGATTTTGATAAAGCTGTTGAAGGTGCTAAGTCTGCATATAATGGAACAGATACAGTTATGAGTGTTGTAGTTTCTGGTGGAAATATTGGTTTTTCAGCTCCTCATTCTGGACGTGTTTGGGGACCAATGTATGAAATCTTCGGATGGGTTCCAGCATTAGAAGTTGACGGTTCCTCTTCAGATCATCAAGGTGATGAAGTTTCTGTTGAAGCTATTGCGCAAAGTAATCCTGATTGGCTTTTCGTACTAGATCGTGATGCTGCAGTATCTTCTACAACGGATGCCGTTCCGGCTCAGGATGTTATTGATCATTCACCTGCTCTTAAAAACGTAACGGCTGTTTCTAAAGGGCAGATTGTTTATGCACCAAATGACACTTACACAAATGAATCCATCCAAACTTTTATAGAGGTATTTGAAAACCTTGCAAATACTTTAGCTAAGTAGTTTAAAGGAGCATAACCATAGTGCCGAAAAATATAATTGTCGGGGTTGAGAATAATTCTCAGCCCCAGCTTTATAACCACAATAAAATATGGACAAAGCCTTTTATATTAGCGATTATAGTTGTTATTATTTTAGGAATTATATCACTGTTTACTGGAGCTTATGATATAAAGGGACAAGAGGATGGAATGGATATGTTCTTCATAACTCGTGTTCCAAGAACAGCTGCACTAATGCTTACTGGAGCTGCCATGTCCATGGCAGGACTCGTAATGCAGCTTATTACACAGAATCGTTTAGTCGAACCTACCACAACAGGAACAATTGAATGGTCAGGTTTGGGACTTCTTCTTGTTTATATATTATTTCCTGCCCCATCTTTAGTTCTAAGAATGACAGGTGCAATCCTCTTTTCTTTTGTAGGAACGATGATTTTCTTTTTGTTTTTAAGAAGAGTTAGACTTCGTTCGTCTTTAATTGTTCCGATTATTGGGATGATGCTTGGAGCAATTATTTCTGCAGTTTCCACTTTTGTTGGCCTCGTTTTTAAAATGACGCAAAATATTGAAACTTGGTTTGTAGGTTCTTTTGCACCAGTCCAAGTTGGGAGATATGAATATTTATGGTTCATTATTATCATTACTTTTCTTATTTTTATGTTTGCTGATCGGTTGACTATAGCTGGACTAGGGGAAGATGTTTCAACAAGTCTTGGAGTAAATTATAATAGGATCGTTCTTCTAGGTACGGGTCTCATTTCTTTTGCAGTTGGAATTGTTGCAGCTGTTATTGGGAATCTACCTTTTTTAGGGCTAATTGTACCCAATATTGTTTCAATGTATAGAGGAGATGATCTGAGGAGTAATTTGCCTTGGGTATGTGTGTTAGGAATGGGTACTATAACGGTTTGTGACATTATTTCTCGAACAATTATAATGCCTTTTGAAGTACCTGTCTCTTTAATTCTTGGAACAGTTGGAGCAGTCGTATTTATTGTTATTTTATTGAGACAACGGAGGCTAAGATGAGCACATTAGAATATAGCAATAAAGAAAATGTCAAAATCAATCCTAGCCTTCATCATAAAAATAGATCAGCTAGAGCTTTTCGTTCTAAGAAGGAAGAAAAACGTTATTGGATTTTGCTGATAGCATTGATTGCTTTGGGCATTCTTTCAGCGTATGGACTTTTGGTTTATAACAATCCAGTCCCAGTAGATTCTCCTTCTTTCATTCCAGTTGTTAAAAGAAGGATGGTAGCTGTTGGTGCAATGATTATTGCAGCAATTTGTCAGAGTTTGGCGACCGTTGCTTTCCAATCAATTACGAATAATAGGATTATAACTCCTTCACTTTTAGGTTTTGAATCACTTTACTCAGCAATTCATACTAGTACCATGTTTTTCTTTGGTGTTAGTGCATTTATAAGTTTTACTGGTGTTGGATCATTCGTATTTCAAGTTGTGCTTATGGTTTTGCTTTCTTTGATACTATATGGATGGTTGCTTTCTGGAAAGTATGGAAATTTACAAATTATGCTTTTGGTCGGAATTATTATTGGAATTGGGCTGAAGTCTGTATCATCTTTTATGAGAAGACTTCTTGCGCCGTCTGAGTTTGATATTTTACAGGCAAGATTGTTTGCTTCTGTCAATAATGCGGATGCTGGCTATTTTCCTATTGCAATTCCGATTGTAATCATTGTAGCATTCCTTATTTTTGCTTATTCCAAGAAATTAAATGTATTGTCACTTGGGAAAGATGTCTCCCCTTCTTTGGGAGTTAATCATAGATTTGGCGTAATTTATACTCTTGTATTAGTTGCTATTTTGATGTCCATTTCAACGGCTTTAGTTGGACCACTTACTTTCTATGGATTTTTAGTTGCAACTTTGAGTTATCTAGCAGCACCAACGTATGATCACAAATATATTTTTCCAATGGCTTTTGCTATCGGATTTCTGATAATCACAGCTGCATACTTTTTTATGTACCATATATTCAATGCTCAAGGTGTGGTTTCAGTTATTATTGAACTGTTTGGTGGAATAACATTTCTAATTGTAGTCTTAAGGAAGAGGGCTCTATGATAAAAATTGATAATGTTAGAAAGTTGTATAATAATGAGGTAAACATAGGACCTTTGAATATTGAAATACCAAAAGCGGGTCTTACTTCGTTAATTGGGCCAAATGGCGCTGGAAAGTCCACGACACTTCTGATGATCGGAAGACTTTTGGGTATGGATGAGGGCCAAATTAAAGTGGCCAACATGGATGTTTCTAAATCGAAATCAGAAGACTTAGCAAAGATCGTGACTATATTGCGACAAGAAAATCATTTTGTAACGAAGCTTACTGTTAGACAACTAGCTGGGTTTGGACGTTTTCCTTATTCAAAGGGAAGACTAACTAAAGAGGATGAGGCTATTATTTCTAAATATATCGATTTTTTAGACTTGACTGATCTGGAGAATAGATATTTAGATGAGCTTTCTGGTGGTCAAAGGCAAAGGGCATATGTAGCAATGGTGTTGTGCCAAGAGACGGAATACGTCCTTTTAGATGAGCCTCTGAACAATCTTGATGTTGCCCGCTCTGTTCAAATGATGGAGCATTTGAGGCTTGCTGCTAATGAATTTGGAAGAACAATTCTGACGGTTATGCATGATATCAATTTTGCAGCCAAATATTCTGATAGAATTTGTGCTATGAAAGATGGACAAATTGCCGCTTTTGGAACAGTAGAAGAGGTTATGGATCCAAAAGTTTTGACAGATATTTTTGAAACGAAAATAGAAATTATCGATGGTCCTTATGGGCCAATAGCGATTTATTAGTGGATACACAAATGTAGGGCGGAGCCAGGGGCTTCGCTCTTTTTTTTATAAATAGAATTTATAAATCTTCATGGATCTTCATCTGACCTACATATGAATTACATATGATCTACACGCAAAATTTCAGGTGAAAATGTTAGAATTTATTTTAGAACTTAGAATAAGTCTAAATATAGAAAATCTGAAAGGATGAATTATATATGAATAACCGATTAACGACAAATCAAGGCGCTCCGGTTGGCGATAATCAGAACTCACGTACAGCAGGACAGAGAGGGCCGACATTGCTCGAGGATTATCACCTGCTGGAGAAGCTGGGACATTTCGATCGTGAACGAATTCCAGAGCGTGTCGTTCATGCCCGGGGCGCGGGGGCGCACGGCGTATTTGTGACGGAACAGAGCATGTCGGAGTATACGAAGGCTCATTTCCTGCAAGAGGCTGGCCGTGAGACTCCAGTATTCGTCCGTTTCTCTACAGTCATTCATGGAACAGGCTCACCGGAGACGGCCCGTGATCCACGGGGCTTCGCAGTCAAGTTCTATACGGAGGAGGGCAACTACGATCTGGTCGGGAACCATCTTCCTGTCTTCTTCATCCGCGACGCGATCAAATTCCCGGATATGGTACACTCGCTGAAGCCGGCCCCGAATACGAATATTCAGGATCCGGCTCGCTACTGGGACTTCATGACTTTATCTACGGAATCGACGCATATGATGACCTGGTTATTCTCGGATAACGGCACTCCTGCTAATTACCGGCAAATGGACGGCTTTGGTGTTCACGCTTTTAAATGGATCAATGCTGAGGGCAAGATGACGTATGTGAAGTATACGTGGAGATCAAAGCAAGGTGTAAGAAATCTGTCGGCTGCGCAGGTACAGGAGGTACAGGGGCGTGATTTCAACCATGCGACCCGTGATCTGCACGATCATATTGAACAAGGGGATTTCCCGCAATGGGAGCTAAATGTGCAGTTGATGCCGGTGGAGGATCTGGACCGCTGGGGCTTCGATCCGCTTGATCCTACCAAGGTATGGCCGGAGGATCATTACCCGCTCGTTAAGGTTGGCGCGATGACGTTGAACCGGAATCCAGTCAATTATTTTGCTGAAGTCGAACAGGTTGCCTTCTCACCGAGCGTACTCGTGCCGGGAATTGAGCCCTCTGAGGATAAGCTGCTGCAAGGGCGTCTGTTCTCTTATCCGGATACACAGCGCTACCGTCTTGGAGCTAACTATTTGCAGATTCCGGTGAATTGCCCATATGCTCCAGTACGCAATCATCAGCGTGACGGCTTGATGAATGTGAAGCAGGACCCTTCACCTGTCAACTACGAACCGAATAGCTTCGAGGACAGTCCTAAGGAAGCGCCAGAGTATCAGGATAGTGTAGCGCCGCTGAGTGGTCAGGCGAGCCGTGAACGGATTGCCAAGACAGACGATTTCACGCAGGCAGGGGAACTGTACCGCAGCTTCACAGCCGAGGAACGAGACCACCTGTTCTCTAATCTGGTGAGTGACCTGCGCCAGACAAATGAGCAGATTCAATTGCGGGCGATCTGCAATTTCTTCCGCGCTGACAATGGATATGGCATGCGATTGGCCCAAGAGCTTGGCGTTGACATTAGTGGATTTATGCCTCAAGGGAAAAGATACAGGTAGAATATATTGAATTAATAAATCGATATTAGAATCGAGAAGAACCGCCGATAATTCTCGGCGGTTCTTTGCTGTATATCCTCCTATCGGTAACTGAATTATCCTAATTCGATCCTACGAAACTATCTGAAGTCATGATATAGTGAAGCAAGATTGAACCAAGAACGTATAATCTAACATAATGATCCAAATGGAACTATCCCTCCAATTCGATTTAAAGGAGATGAAGCGATGAACAGTGTAATGCCAATCATAACCATTCGTGATTTGCGTAAGCGCTACGGGGATCGTTACGTACTTAACGGGGTCGATCTGGATGTCTACCCTGGACAAATTATCGGGTACATTGGACCGAATGGGGCTGGGAAGAGCACGACTGTGAAGATCATGCTCGGCCTTGTGGGTGAATATTCAGGTGAAGTCAGCATAATAGGCCAGAGCCCTGACGCTGGAGACATAGAGTATAAACGCAGAATCGGTTATGTACCGGAGGTTGCTGAGATGTACGATACACTAACACCTCGAGAGTACTTGACCTTCATTGGAGAGTTGTATGGTCTATCTATGGAAGAAGCGGAGTATAAGGCGCAAAAATTGATGAATCGTTTCGGGCTGGAACAGGTGTTCAATCAGCGCATTGCATCCTTCTCCAAAGGGATGAAGCAGAAGGTGCTGATCATATCCAGCCTGCTGCATAATCCGGATATTCTGTTTCTGGATGAGCCGCTTAGCGGCCTTGACGCTAACAGCGTTATGGTAGTGAAGGAGATATTGGCGTTGCTGGCTGCGTCGGGCAAGACGATCTTTTATTCCTCGCACATGATGGATGTAGTGGAGAAGATTAGCAACCGCATTATTCTGCTCGATGGGGGACGAGTTGTCGCGGATGGCAGCTTCGAAGAGCTGAAGGGAAAGAGTCAGGAGGGATCACTGGAGCAGATATTCAATCAGTTGACAGGCTTCAATGAGCATAAACAGATTGCTGAGCAATTCGTAGCCATTGTGAGAGGTGAGGCGGATGTATGAGCCAAGGTCCCTGAAGCTTCTTGATCGGCTTCAAGGCTTATTCTCTCGGCTAGGCATCGATTATCCTGTCATGCGGCGCATTCTACAAGTGAAGCTGACGATGGATGCTCGGAGAGTACCTACGATAGTAGGCAAGTCGAAGCAATCAAGCGATAGTTCGACCATGAACGAGCGGAATCAATTTGTGCGCTCTTTATGGGTTTACGCCATTTATGGCGCACTATGCTCTGTTTTCATGTGGGTGGGAGATAACTACTTTTTTCAGATGAGCCTGACCTTCGGCATCCTGATGTTTATCATTATGACTTCGCTCATTTCCGACTTTTCATCCGTACTGCTGGATATTCGTGATCGCAACATACTGGCCACGAAACCGGTGCATCGTCGGACATTGGCGATGGCCAAGGCGCTGCATATATGTATTTACTTGATCATGCTGACAGGGGCGATTGCTTCTATACCACTTGCTACGGCATTAATTAAGTATGGGATCGTATTTTTTCTAATATTTGTGGTTGAGCTTATTCTTATGAATCTGCTCATTGTAGCTCTCACTGCATTGATCTATTTAACCGTACTTAAATTTTTTGATGGCGAGAAGCTGAAGGATATTATCAACTATGTCCAAATTGGACTTACGATCGCCATGACGATAGGGTACCAGTTGCTGTCGCGAATGTTTAATCTTATCGATATTCAGGTCACTATCCAGCCTAAGTGGTATCAATTCTATATCATACCGGTATGGTTCGCGGCACCGTTCGAGAGCGTGCTTCATCGCAACGGGAATTTAATATTCACTGTATTCTCCCTGCTCGGTCTCGTTATACCGATCCTGGCCTTTATGATCTATATCCGGCTGATGCCTTCGATGGAACGCCACCTGCAGAAGCTGGCCGATCCAGGAGGGCGACCTTCCAGAGGAAGAGGGAGGCTGCCTTATTGGTTGTCCCGCATATTCTGTTCTAGCCCGCAGGAGCAAGGGTTCTTCCGCTTGGCCTGGTCGATGATGGGAAATGAACGGGATTTCAAGCTTAAAGTGTATCCCATCCTCGGATTCTCGATTATATTCCCGTTTATCTTTCTATTTGGCTCCGGGCTGGGAGGCGGTATCTCAGAGCTCAGGGGAACCGGGAAATACTTGTTCATTTATTTCTCCGGGGCGATGATCTCTACAATTATCATGATGCTTCAGTATTCCAGCAAATATAAAGCCTCCTGGATATATAAAGCACTGCCGATCAGCGATAAGGTGCAAATATACAGGGGGACGTTAGTAGCTGCATTTGTCCGCTTGATCATGCCGCTGTTCATTTTACAGGGCATTATATTTTGCTTCTTGTTCGGGGTCGTCATTATTCCGGATTTGATTACTGCAGGATTAGGAATGCTACTGTATACAGCGGTTTGTCACTTCCTCCTGCATAATAATCTACCTTTTTCCCGGCCGTTCGAGGCTGTACAGCAGAGTGCGGGGATAAAGACTCTCCCCTTAATGCTGCTGCTTGGAGGTTTTGGAGTTCTGCATTTAGTTATGACCCGAATCCATTATGGGGTTTATGCATACACACTGCTGCTGATTGTGCTTAATTTCTTTGTATGGCACCCGAACCGTAAGTTGTTTGGCAAATTAACTCGAAGGGTCGGCCAAGAATAACCACTTGAAAATGATAAAAATGAGTCGGGTGAAGAGAGCCAAAAATAGGCTGGATTCACCTGTTTTTATTTACGACTCTGAGTCAGACAAAAAAGTTTCACAATTTGGAAGAGAGTCCCAAACCCGCGTCATCACAGCGTTTATGTGATAAAAATCCCTTTGTGATATTTATCATGTGATTCTCGTCACAAAATTATTAAATTTTGAACGTTCACTTTCATTTTTCCGTGATAGAATTCACATTAGTTAATAAATGAATGAAAGTAGGGAAGAAAAATTATGGATCCGTTAGTGCTTGCACGACTTCAGTTTGCGGTGACGACAATTTTTCACTTCTTCTTCGTTCCGTTGTCTATCGGTCTGGCTCTTCTGATCGCAATCATGGAGACGATGTACGTAGTCAAGGGCAAAGAAGAATACAAGCGCATGGCAAAATTCTGGGGCAAGCTGTTCCTCATTAACTTTGCTGTAGGTGTTGTTACCGGGATTATTCAGGAGTTCCAGTTCGGAATGAACTGGTCCGATTATTCACGCTTTGTCGGTGACGTATTTGGCGCTCCGCTCGCGGTGGAGGCTCTGTTTGCCTTCTTTATGGAGTCGACCTTCATCGGATTATGGATTTTTGGGTGGGAGAGATTGTCAAAGCGAGTTCATTTGCTATGCATCTGGCTCGTCGCTATTGGAACGACTGTATCAGCCTTCTGGATTCTGGCAGCAAACTCATTTATGCAACGTCCGGTTGGTTTTGAAATAAACAATGGGCGAGCAGAAATGAATGACTTTTTCGCTTTGATCGGTAACGGCCAGCTATGGGTTGAATTCCCTCATACTGTGCTGGGTGCATTCTCAACAGGTGCATTCATGATCGCAGGGATCAGTGCTTATAAGCTGCTGCGTCGTAAAGATATGGAGTTCTTCAAGAAATCGTTCAAGATCGGCGTAATCGTCGGTTTGATCGCTTCCTTCGGGACAGCTCTCTATGGTCACCAACAGGCTCAGTACTTGGTTAAGACTCAGCCGATGAAGATGGCCGCAACTGAAGGATTGTGGGGAAAGAGCGGTGATCCGGCTCCGTGGACGGTTTATGCACATATTAACCCAGAGACGGGTAAGAATTCTTTTGAGATCAAAATTCCGTATATGCTCAGCTTCCTGTCTTACAGCAGCTTCTCCGGTGAAGTTAAGGGGATGAACGAACTACAGGCGGAGTATGAACAAACCTACGGTCCTGGGGATTATATTCCACCGGTGCGCACTACATTCTGGAGCTTCCGCATCATGGTAGCGGCTGGGTCGCTAATGATCGTGCTATCGCTATACGGGGCATATCTGGCATGGCGCAAGAAACTGGATAACAAGAATACATGGTTCTATAGAATTATGCTATGGTCAATTTCACTTCCGTTCATCGCGAACACGGCAGGTTGGATCATGACGGAGATCGGTCGTCAGCCGTGGACGGTATTCGGGTTAATGCAGACGAAGGACAGTGTATCGCCAAGTGTAACATCAGGGCAGCTCCTGTTCTCACTGATTGCATTTACCGCTATTTTCACTGTGCTTGCAATTTCGATGGTCTATCTATTCGTCAAAACGATTAAAAAAGGCCCTTATGCTGAGGGTACCGATGATAGCCATTCGATCGATCCATTCTCTAAGGAGGGATACCATGTCTCTTAATGAGCTTTGGTTTGTATTGGTCGCCGTATTGTTTATCGGCTTTTTCTTCCTGGAGGGCTTTGACTTCGGTATTGGTATGAGTACGCGTTTTCTGGCTAAGAATGATATGGAACGCCGGGTGCTGATTAACTCGATTGGCCCGTTCTGGGACGCTAACGAAGTCTGGCTGCTTACAGCCGGTGGTGCAATGTTCGCGGCATTTCCGAACTGGTATGCGACGATGTTCAGTGGCTACTATACTCCGCTGGTCGTATTGCTGCTCGCACTCATTGCCCGCGGCGTAGCGTTTGAATTCCGCGGCAAGGTCGATAACACCAAGTGGAAGGCAGCCTGGGATTTGTCAATCTTCTGTGGCAGTCTACTGCCACCGTTCCTGCTCGGCGTTGTGTTCTCCGGCTTGCTCAAGGGCTTGCCGATCGACGGAGATATGGAGATGAAGGCCGGATTATTCGATATGGTCAACCTGTATACATTGGTTGGCGGAATTACGGTAGTTGTGTTATGTTTGGTGCATGGTCTGCTGTTCGCCTCGCTGCGGACAACAGGAGATCTACAGAAGCGGGCTCGCAAGCTGGCCAAGACCATGTTGATTCCGCTGGCTGCATTGTTCGTGATCTTTGCAGTTATGACTTACTTCCAGACCGATGTATTTGAAGTTCGAGGCTTGCCGCTTACCTTGCTCGCTGTCGTTGGCCTCGTTGCCTTCCTCTTGGCTGGATGGTTCATTTCCAAGCAGAGAGATGGCTGGGCGTTCGGCATGACAGGGACATTGATCGCTCTCTCGATCTCTGGCGTGTTCGTTGGTTTATTCCCACGCGTTATGGTGAGTTCGATTAGCGAGACTTTCTCACTGACGGTCTATAATGCATCTTCCGGGAACTATTCGCTGAAGGTCATGACGATCGTGGCATTGTCGCTGCTTCCATTCGTATTGGGGTATCAAATTTGGAGTTATTTCGTTTTCCATAAGCGTGTTCATGAGAAGGAGCATTTGGAATACTAATGGGTAAGGGACTAATGAAGTTCAAAGGAATCAAGCCGGTCTTATGCTTAATGGCCGGCTTGACCTTTATTCAGACGATAGCGATTATATTGCAGGCAAAATGGCTTGCGGAAGCGGTATCCGCTCTGTTTGCCGGCGCCAAGCTACAGGAACAGGCCGGAACAGTTGGCTTGTTCCTGTTTGCTTTTCTTGTTCGGCAGCTATGTGGACTGGCTGAGCAGAAGCTTGCCTTTCGCTTCGCCGAGCAGACGGGGAGCGCTCTTCGGGAGCGCGTGCTGTCCAAGCTGTTCGAGCTTGGGCCGAGGTTCGCCGGCCGTGAAGGAACAGGCAACTTGGTAACGCTGATTCTTGAAGGGGTTGCCAAGTTCCGCAAATATTTGGAGCTGTTCCTGCCGCGGATGCTGGCTACAGGAGTTACACCGATTCTGATTCTAGCCTATGTATTTACACTGGATGTGACCTCCGGGGTTATCCTGACGGTGACGATGCCGATCCTGATCATCTTTATGATTCTGATTGGGCTTGCGGCTCGTAAACAGATGGATCGTCAATGGGAGTCGTACCGGATGTTATCGAATCATTTCGTAGATTCGCTGCGCGGATTGGAGACGCTCAAGTTCCTTGGGCGCAGCCGCACACATATCGAATCGATAGACCGGGTCAGCAACTCTTATCGTTCGGCCACGATGCGGACGCTTCGCGTTGCGTTTCTGTCTTCGTTCGCGCTCGATTTCTTCACGATGCTGTCAGTCGCTTCGGTTGCCGTCAGCCTTGGCCTAAGGCTTATCGATGGGCGAATGACATTGCTTACTGGTTTGACGGTGCTGATTCTAGCTCCGGAATATTTCCTGCCGGTGCGCATGGTCGGTGCGGATTATCATGCGACGCTTGACGGCAAGGAAGCTGGAGAAGCGATGGAGAGCATTATTAATGAAGCAGAGAAGGAATCTGCGAAAGCAGCGGTTGTTCCTGCAGATGCCGATTTTAGCTGGAAGCCGGAGAGCAAGCTGATGCTTCATACGGTTGGCATGAAGCATGAAGAAGCAGGGCGCGCATCTCTGGAGGATGTGAACCTGACCTTTAGTGGTATTGAAAAGATAGGAATTATCGGCGAGAGCGGAGCCGGCAAGTCAACACTGATCGATGTGCTGGGCGGATTCCTGCGCCCTACTTCCGGGACTTTTGAGCTTAATGGTCATGCATTAGGTGATCTCAGCGCCTCCGGATGGAGGGATCTGATCACGTATATTCCGCAGAAGCCGTATATATTCAGCAGTAGCTTGGCGGACAATATCCGCTTCAACAGGCCGGAAGCCTCGATGGAGGAAGTAGCAAGCGCGGCGAAGGCTGCCGGGTTGGAGAGCTTGATGGATAGTCTACCGCTTGGGCTTGACGAGCCAATTGGCGGCGGAGGAAGGCCGCTTAGCGGCGGTCAGGAGCAGCGCGTAGCATTGGCCCGGGCTTTGCTCAGCGAACGGCCGATTATTCTGCTTGATGAGCCAACGGCGCATCTAGATATCGAGACGGAATATGAACTGAAGGAGACGATGCTCCCTCTGTTTGAACATAAATTGGTCATTTTAGCCACACATCGCCTGCACTGGATGCAGGATATGGACCGAGTTGTCGTAATGGAGCAGGGTCGTGTGGCAGAGTACGGCACACCAGAACAGTTAATAGAAGGCAAGGGAGCTTTCTATCACCTGATGGTTTCGCAGCAGGAGGGATATGATGAAGGATAATCTTACGGATCAGGGTTGGATCACACCATATTTTCGCCTCTATAGCGGCCGTTTTGCTCTGTACTTGATTCTGGGTGTACTGACTCTATTGTCCGCTTCGATGCTGATGTTCACTTCGGGTTATCTCATTACCAAGTCGTCTACGATGCCTTACAATATACTGCTGGTATATGTGCCTATCGTTGGGGTTCGGGCGTTCGGCATTGGCCGGTCTGTCATCCATTATGTGGAGCGATTAGTTGGCCATGATGCAGTGCTACGCATATTGTCGCGGATGCGGGTTCGCCTGTACCGTGTACTGGAGCCGCAAGCCCTATTCATCCGTTCGCGCTACCGGACAGGAGATATTCTCGGTGCGCTCGCCGATGACATTGAACAGCTTCAGAATGTATATATTCGTACTGTGTTCCCAAGCCTGGTGGCCATCGTGTTATATGCAACCGTCGTTGTGGCTCTAGGGATGTTCGATGTGGTGTTTGCTCTCTTGGTTGCGCTGTATATTTTAATCCTAGTCGCTGTGCTACCTTATATTTCTCTGAGACTGACAAGAAGGACAAATGCTGAGGTAAAACGCGAGCGCAACGGACTCTATCAGCAGCTGACGGATGCGGTTATGGGGATCGGCGATTGGGTGATCAGCGGACGGCATCATGATTTTCTAACCGATTATGAACGGGCTGAGGCGATCGTTGCCAATAAGGAGCGCAAGCTGCACGTCTGGTCCAGATGGAGAGGGTTGATCGGCCAGCTTGTCATTGGCTTGGCCGCAGTTGCAATGATCTATTGGTCAACCGGACAGGCAGCAGCCGGACATATCGATCCTACTTTGATCGCAGCCTTCGTGCTGGTTGTGTTCCCGCTGGCGGATGCCTTTCTGCCTGTGGCAGATGCAGTAGAGCGAATTCCGGAGTATAAGGAGTCGCTGGATCGTCTGGTACGGATGGAGGGCCAAAGTGGCGAAGGTCCAGGGGATAATTCTCTGGATAAGCCGAGTCGCAGATCTGCTGATGGTTCCGATTCTGCTCAAGTACCTGTGATTAAGGAGGCATCCGCGCAGAATAGTGCTGAGAGTTCTTCGGGGTCTGCTCTGCAAGCCCACTTGAAGCTGGAGCATGTTAAATTTGCTTACGAAGAAGAGGGAGCGAATTCAGTGGATGGCGTATCCATTGATATTCCTCAAGGCAAGCGAATCGCCGTGATCGGGCGCAGCGGTGCAGGCAAGTCGACGCTGCTTAAGCTGATTCAGGGGGCTCTCGAGCCTGTGGAAGGCTCGGTGACGATTAATGATCGGGCTGCCGTCGATTATGGTGAGGAGATCCCGAGACTGATCTCCGTATTGAATCAGAGCCCTCATCTGTTCGATACAACCGTTGCAAACAATATTTTGCTTGGCCGCCCGGAGGCCAATGAGGAAGAGATTCTACAAGCTGCCGAACAAGCCCGTATGGGCGAGCTGATCGCCTCGCTTCCGGAAGGGCTGAACACGCCGATGCGTGAGACGGGACAGCGCTTCTCAGGCGGGGAGCAGCAGCGTATCGCACTAGCTCGAGTGCTGCTGCAGAATACGCCAGTCCTTATTCTTGATGAGCCTACGGTAGGGCTTGACCCTCGGACGGAACGGGCACTGTTGTCTACGATTTTCCAAGCAACATCCGGCAAATCGTTAATCTGGGTGACGCATCATCTGGTTGGTGCAGAACATATGGACGAGATTATATTCATGGAGCATGGCCGCATTATCATGCGCGGTACTCATGCTGAATTGATGGAGCGCGAGCCGCGCTACCGCAACCTGTATAATCTGGATCGGCCGGTTCGTCTTGGCGAATAGGGCTTCTATATGACCCAATAAAGCTTGTAGTTTCCGTTAGAAACGACAGTATAGAAAAGGTCGAGTTGCTGGGCATTCAAGCCCGCACTCGACCTTTTTTTCATCCCAAAATAGTAACTTACGGTACCTGTTCAAAAAGCGGACTTTTTGAAGAATCTCTTACGGCTCTACTCCCCAGACAAGCTGTCCACGGATGTATCCAGTGAGCTTCGGGCTGTCTTGATAAGCGGATGCCACTGAATTGAAGGAGTAATCATCGCTTTGATTGTAGTTCGTCCAATCTGATTTGGAGAGACGGATCTGCAGGTCGATGCTCTGTCCAGCGGCTAGGTTGCCCGCACTGCCGGTAAATCCGAATTCAGCATAGTAATCAGCACCGGTCTTGGCAGTTGATAATTTCACGAAGCTGCCGGTAACATTGCTACTCCCGACTTGAGACCAGTCGCAGAAGAAATTTTGCGGCTTCTCACCGTCAATGGTGTAGTAGTAACGGAGCTTAACATCGGACAGTGTTAAGGCTTCCGTTCCCGTGTTGGCCAATCGGATTCGCGGACTAATCGTATTTACATGGGCAGTCAAAGTACCGTTATACATCTGAACTTGAATGTCGCCATCCGTCACTTCTGTAGTATCCGTGATCTGAATGCGAAGAGTCTTTGCCTCTCCAGCGCTAAAATGGAAGGTCAGGTTAGTTGTGCCGAGCGGCTGGCCAGCCAGATAGCTGCTCAAGATAGTAATGGTATTACCTGACCCTGATAGGGTATAATCGATTCCCTCCGCCAGCGTGGTGGAGCCATTCGTTATACCATTGAATACGTTGCCATTCAAAGTCATAGTTACCAGAATGGCATCCTGGTTTCCGGGCTTCTTGTCAAAGACAGCCTTGGTTGGTGAAATTGCTGAATTTACGCCCGGATTCGGTTCACTTAGAGCATCACCGTATACGATACCCAGTCCGTTAGTTCCAATGTAGACGCGGCCGTAAATTCTTGGATCTCCAGTGATAGCCGAGTTGGTGGATGCATATTGATGCTGATCATCATTGATTCTGACCCAGCTTGCTCCGCCGTCATTTGAGCGGAAGATGCCGCGTATTCCATCGATTTTGGCGCTGGTGTACAGCGCCAAGTAGCTGCTTCCAGGCGCGGCCTTGCCGAAGCCAATAACATTAGCCTCCTGTACATTAGCGAGCTTGGAGAAGGTTGTGCCGGAATCGGTCGAATGCCACAAACCGTAGATTCCACTCCCCGTATTGCCTCCAGCCAGCCAAATGTCGCCTTCTACTCCCGGCATGGCTTTGAAGTCCAGATCCCCTTCTACAGGAAGCCCGGTGGCAGAAGTCTGAATGAAGGAAGCACCGCCGTTTGTGCTGCTATAGAATTTCCCGGCTGACCAAGCGTAGAATTTGTTCGAATTTACACGGTCGGAGACGATCTTGGCGCCTGCGGGTATCCCGGTGCTTGCCGTCCAGGAGTTGCCGTTATTTTTAGAGTAAAATACGCCTTTATCGGAAGTACTCCAGACGAGGGAGTCACCGCTGGCCGATAGAGCGACCTTTCCGCCGCCAGCCGTTCCGGATGGCTCACTGTTGCCTGCAAACCAATTGCTTCCGCCGTCCCGGGAATAGCCAATGGATTTGGCGTTCGGGTCTGCTGATTTATCGGCAGTGCCAACTCGAACGATATAGCTTGGATCAAGCTCGGCGTAATCGATGTCGGTTGTGCTGTTCGGGTGGGTCATCATTTTAGCCGGGGCTTGGGTCAGATCATCGTGCCGGAATCCGGTAACGTCACCAAGCCCGCTGATCAAATGGGCTCCAGAAGGAGGGCTAATCAAATCGATGACAGCCGTTTCCTCGATTCCTTTGGCCATAACGCTCAGATTAATCTTCTTCCCCTGATCCCAATCGGTCAGATTGTTCGTGCCGTAGATGGTAGCTCCAGTTCCATACATCATCCGGTTGGAATTGAATGGATCGATCTCCAGATCACCGATCATCCAGCCCAATTTTGGCGTAATCTCAGGTGGTGCCGGATTGGTGCCAAAAGTTAGCCAAGGAGCGGCAGATATATCCTGTGTATATCTAAGTGTACGATCCGGATAACCGTTCCAGTCCCAAATCCGGGTCCAAGTCGAACCGCCGTCGGTGCTGCGGAAGATGATCGCATCCGGCCACCAGGAATTCAGTGTAGCCACCATAATTGTATCCGGATGCTGAGCATCAACAGCCAGCCCACCGTACCCATAGTAGTTGTCATCGCTAGTGCTTGACACTGGACTAATATCTGTCCAGATTCCCGTTGAGAGGTTCAGCTTCCAGACCTGCCCTTTAGTCCCGTCATAGGGTCCTGCCCCATTGCTGTAAGAAATGTATAAATGCCCGTTATCTGAAATGACACCATGGTGGGGGAGATAGCCATTAGGCTGTCCGGGTACAGCTGACCAAGTAACACCACCGTCGGAACTGTGGTATACGCTTTCATTTTTGTCGGCGACCCCAACATAAATGCTCTGGGTTGCCTGGTTAGCAGCTCCAGTGGAAGGATCAAAGGCAATCCAGGCAAGACCAACGATGTCGCTCTGATATTCGTTGCTGGGATCCTCGACATAGGTCCCTGGATT
This sequence comes from Paenibacillus motobuensis, assembly GCF_039521865.1. Taxonomy (NCBI): domain Bacteria; kingdom Bacillati; phylum Bacillota; class Bacilli; order Caryophanales; family Paenibacillaceae; genus Paenibacillus; species Paenibacillus motobuensis. The sequence goes on from NZ_BAAACX010000015.1 coordinate 355,151, forward strand.
CGGGAAGCTGGTCACTTTGCTCCAAGTAGCTCCGTAATCGACGCTCCGCCATAGTCCGTTGCCGCTTCTTGCACCGAAATAGAGAATGCTGTTCTTATTTGGGTCAATGACGAGCCGCTCTCCCATCGAACGTCCAGGCATATTGCCGCCAACCTTGAAGGGCAAACTTGTGCTTTCCCATGTCTCACCACGGTCGGTAGAACGTAATATGCTGCCGTTGTTAGGGTCCCAGCTATTCGTATAGGTCCCCACGGCTAAATAGAGGCGGTCCGGGTCAACGGGGTCTGTAGCCAGAGCGTCGACGCCAGTCTTGCCCCATTCCTCGAAGCCTACCCAATCCAACAGCTGGACCCAGCTATTATCGACCGGGTTCCAGCGATAGGCGCCCCCGATATCCGTTCTGGCGTAGATCAGATCAGGTTCGGATGAATTAAAGATGATACCAGGTACAAATCCGCCGCCTCCCCCAGTCACAGCCTTATTCCACACATAGGCCTCGTCAGGTGCGGCTTGTGCTTTTAAGGGTACTTCAATAAAGGAAGCTCCCGCTAAGATGATCGTAAGCAGTATAATATGAAAACCTTTGAGCAATCTGTTATTCCCCAACTTGAAAACCTCCCGACTCGATTATTTTGGAAGATAGATGGTATTTGATTCTCATAAGGCCGATGAACAACGGTTCTTTCTATCACCTTCTTTCATTGAAATACTAGTCTGTCTCACTGGTGAGGTGGATTGTGGAAAGGCCCGAGCCTTTGCGGTGGGATCAGCCTGAACTTACAAGCTCACGTTAGAATAACGGACCCTTTGCCAACAGACTAACTGAACATGATAAAAGGATCAATAATTTGTAATAAACACCACTAATTTCTATATGAAAAAATTCAGAAATCAGGTAATTATTAGTGGTTTTATTTTGTAAGAGCAAGGCCGTTCCTAACGGGTTCTCTTATATTACTTTCACTCCTAGCGGATAGCCGATATAATGGGGATTAATATACTCAAGGGATATCAACACTTCATGAGGCCTGAGACTAATCGGGAGTCATGATATCAATATGAATGACCGCCAGAAATTTGGAGGTGAAGGGCTTTGGAACTGAGACAGATTCAATATTTCATTGAGGTAGCGAAGCTTGAACATGTAACAGAAGCGTCCTATGTGCTGCATGTATCGCAGTCTGCGGTAAGCCGGCAAATCTTCAAGCTGGAATCGGAATTGGGAGTTAATCTGTTCATCCATGAGGGACGCAAAGTAAAGCTGACGCCAATCGGACGGTTATTTCTGTCCCATATGGAACAATTAATGAAGGTCATTGACAATGCCCAGCAGGAGATTAACGAGTTCCTGGATCCGGAACGCGGTACGGTTCGCATCGGATTTCCCAGTAGCTTGGCGGCGCAGATGATTCCGAAGGTTGTCTCGGCCTTCCGTGAACGCTATCCTGCAGTTCATTTCCAATTGCAGCATGGTTCCTACAAGGAGCTTGTGGAGTCGGTAATTCAGGGCGACATGAATCTGGCGATTATGGGGCCTGTCCCACAGCATGAGCCGCAGATTAAGAGCGAGATTCTATTTCAGGAGAAATTCGTGGCTATGATGCCGGCAAATCATCGATTGGTCGAGAAAAGCGCGATTCGTCTTAGTGAATTGAAGGACGATTACTTCGTACTATTCCCGGAAGGATTCATTCTAAGAGAGATTGTGGTGGATGCTTGCTCGAATCTGGGCTTCAAGCCGAAGGTCGCTTTTGAGGGTGATGATCTCGATGCGATCAAGGGCTTGGTAGGCGCGGGGATGGGACTGACCATTCTACCAGAGATCGCTTTGAACGAGCATCTCGCCTCCACAATTATTACTTTACCGGTCATTGAACCCGTCGTTACAAGGGATGTCGGGGTCATTATTCCTGCTAATCGTGAGCTGCCGCCGACAGAGAAGCTGTTCTATGAGTTTCTGAAGAATAATTCGGATATGTTCGGATTCGATAGCAGTTTTGATTAGAAATAAGCATGATAGTAGGCTCCGGCGCCATGCATAAATGATACCTGAGTTTCCTGATATTAGGGATAAATATATGCCGAGTTTGTTAACTTGAAATAAGTGCTGTGATATTTGTCATTAAGTTCATAACTTAATGACTTTTTTTATTGAAAATGTGGTAAAATTAATTATGGGTGTTCAAGTGTGAGGAATTGTTCAGTTTTTCACTAACTTTTATTAAGCGAGAAAGGCTATGGGGGCCTCTAACTCTCCCAAATTCAAGCATTGTTGCTTATCGCAAAGGAGAATCAGCTATGTCAGAAGCGATCACAGAAACGAAGTCTGAGCAAGAGACAGTATCGTCCAATCAAGGTGGACGGGATATTATTGATCAACTGTTAACCCCTGAAGTTCAGGAATCATTGACAGCCCTGGTACAGCAGCTTCCGAAGTTGACCGAGCTCGTAAATGTGATGACGAAATCTTATGATTTTGCTAAATCTGTATCTACAGACGAGATCCTCAAGAACGATACGATTGGGGCTATCACAGAGATCGCGGGACCGGTTAAGGACAAGGTGAAGCATATCGCTGCCAATGTGATCGAAGCCAAGGATCGTGCAGATGCGAGCCAAGAGGTTATCGGTCTTTTTGGTCTGCTCAAAATGCTTAAGGATCCTGAAGCACAGAAGATCTTCCGTTTCTTTAACGCTTATCTACAAGTGGCCGGAGAACGTAATAATCGCAAATAGTGATTTATATAAGTGGGAGTCCAAAATATTAACTAATGCATGAACGGAGGACGGAGTCATGTCAAAACATATTGTCATCTTAGGTGCCGGTTATGGCGGTGTTCTTAGCGCCTTGACCGTTCGCAAATATTTGCAAAAATCAGAAGCACGGATCACTGTAATCAATCAATTCCCTACTCATCAGATTATTACTGAACTGCATCGTCTGGCAGCGGGTAATATCTCTGAACGCGCAGTTGCATTGCCTCTGGAGAAGGTATTCAAAGGAAAAGATATCGATCTTCGCATCGCCAAGGTTGATAAATTCTCCGTAGATAATAAAGAAGTGAAGCTGTCTGACGGAACTACACTAAGCTATGATGCACTTGTAGTTGGTCTGGGCAGTGTCACCGCTTATTTCGGAATTCCTGGTCTGGAGAAGTACAGCATGGTATTGAAATCTGCGGAAGATGCTAACCGTATTCACCGTCATATCGAAGGTAAGATTGCGGAATACGCGAAGACGAATAACGAAGCTGATGCAACGATTCTGATCGGTGGTGGCGGTCTGACTGGTGTTGAACTGGTTGGCGAGATTGCTGACGGCATCCCTGCACTTGCTAAGAAATACGGAGTTGATCCGAAGAAGATCAATCTGTTCCTCGTTGAAGCAGGTCCTAAGATCCTTCCGGTATTGCCTGATGTACTGATCCAGCGCGCTACAGCTAGCCTCGAAGCACGCGGCGTGAAGTTCCTTACTGGCCTTCCTGTTACCAATGTAGAAGGCAATGTAATCGACCTGAAAGACGGTTCGAAGATTACTGCCAACACCTTTGTATGGACTGGCGGAGTTCAAGGCAACCCACTCGTAGGAGAATCGGGACTTGAAGTGAACCGTGGCCGCGCTACCGTTAATGAATTCTTGCAATCTACTTCCCATCCAGATGTATTCGTCGTTGGCGACAGCGCTGTAAGCTTTGGCCCTGATGGACGTCCATATGCTCCTACGGCTCAGAACGCATGGCAAATGGGCGAATTGGTTGGCTACAACCTCTATGCGACGATCATCGGTAAGCATCTTGAAGAATTCCATCCAGTGAACTCCGGTACGCTGGCTAGCTTGGGTCGTAAGGATGCTGTTGCTACGATCGGCGGCAACAACACCGAGTTGCGCGGATTACCGGCTACTTTGATGAAGGAAGCCAGCAACATGCGTTACTTGGCTCATATTAAATCTCTAGATGCTTTGGCTTATTAATTGCAAGGCATAGATCTGACTAATATAAATGAAGCTCTGATATAGACTTGAGTCTGTGTCAGAGCTTTTTCTTGCTGGACATGTTATTGATGCGCTTAGGCTCTTATAGAAAAATCCCTGATCTCTTTGACAGATGTCTTGAAATCAGGGATGCACAGGCACTTCGTGATCAAAGGCGGACTTTTTGAACTACCTATTAAACTACGCCGTGGGCGATCATTGTGTCGGCTACCTTCAGGAAACCAGCGATGTTGGAGCCGACTACAAGGTTGCCTTCATGGCCGTATTCAATAGCTGCATTTACACTATTGTCGTAGATGTCCTTCATAATATTCTGCAGCTTGGCGTCTACCTCTTCGAATGTCCAAGCCAATCTTGCACTGTTCTGCGCCATCTCCAATGCGGATACGGCTACGCCGCCTGCGTTGGCAGCTTTGGCTGGTCCGAAGTAGACTCCGTTGTTCAGATACACTTCGATTGCTTCGAGGGTAGAAGGCATATTCGCCCCTTCAGCTACATACTTAACGCCATTGGCTACGAGCTTCTTAGCTGCTGCCTCATCGATTTCATTCTGTGTGGCGCAAGGAAGTGCGATATCACAAGGGATATCCCAAATATTTTGGCAGCCCTCTACATATTCAGCGGAAGGATGAACTTCTGTATATTCCTTAATCCGTTTTCTTTCCACTTCTTTAAGACGTTTTACTGTCTCCAGATCAATTCCGTTCTCGTCATAAATATATCCGTTGGAGTCGCTGCAGGCTACGACCTTGGCACCGAACTGGGTCGCTTTCTCAATGGCATAGATCGCAACGTTACCAGATCCGGATACGACAACGGTCTTGCCTTCAAAGCTCTCGCCCTTGGACTTCAGCATCTCGGCTGTGAAGTAGACAAGGCCATAGCCAGTTGCTTCAGTACGAGCCAAGCTGCCGCCATAAGTTAAGCCTTTGCCGGTCAGAACACCAGCTTCATTGCCGCCGCAGAGGCGCTTATATTGTCCGAACATATAGCCGATCTCTCTCGCTCCGACACCGATATCACCAGCAGGAACGTCTGTATCTGGGCCGATATATCTGGATAGCTCAGTCATGAAGCTTTGTGTGAAGCGCATAACTTCGTTATCGGATTTGCCCTTAGGATCGAAGTCAGAACCACCTTTGCCGCCGCCGATCGGTTGGCCAGTCAAGGAGTTCTTGAAGATTTGTTCAAAGCCAAGGAACTTGATGATGCTGGCATTTACGGATGGGTGGAAGCGAAGTCCGCCTTTGTAAGGGCCGATAGCACTATTGAATTGAACCCGGAAGCCGCGGTTAACTTGAACTTTGCCTTGGTCATCTATCCATGGTACGCGGAAAGTGATTAGACGTTCCGGCTCAACGATTCTCTCGAGAATAGCGTTGTTACGGTATTTTTCATGCTTCGCAAATACTGGTGCCAGGGAATCAAGAATTTCTTTAACAGCTTGATGAAATTCATTCTCTCCCGGATTGCGCTTCTTCACCGTTTCATACACTTCGTTGACATACTGTTTTGCTGATTCCAATCCTGGCTCAGCTTTCTCTTGCATGATAGCCATGAATGATTCCACCTTTCTTTTTCAGAGGTAGTTCAAAAAGTCCGCTTTTCATAAGAAAAGCTGAGTGTTCCTAAAGCCGACCTTCTTGAACGTACACTTGTCTAATTCACGATAATGATCTAACTCAATTGTAATGTTTAAACTATATAACAAACAAAGCTTTATTTAGATGAAGTATATGACTAAATGAGATGAACTTGGGTGTCTCTTAAAATTATCAGGAATAAAAAACCATGTATGCGATTTCAAAAGGAGCCTATGACCAATATTCAATATATTGAGTTTGCATCCAAATGGTCATAGATAAAATGCGAAGATATGCCAAAATGAAAAAGGACCTTACCATTCGGAAAGGTCAACAAAGAGAGATCTATATAAAACTTGGGAGGAACCTGAATTAGTGGAACAATAAAGCGATTAATAATGGAGCCGTTGTCAGTGTGAACAGTGCGGCCAGAATCATCGATATACTCGAAATCGTTCCCGTAAGGGAGCTAAGCTCGAATGCCTTGGAAGTACCTGTACCGTGTGCACTTGTACCGAGCAGAACACCACGGGCTACTTCGCCATCGATGCGCAGCGCTCTTACGACCATCGGCCCGATCATGGAGCCTAGCAAACCGGTAATAATGACGAATACCGCTGTAATATTCGGTACGCCACCGATGACCTGCGAGACGCTCATTGCGATTGGAGTCGTAACTGAACGAGGCACAAGACTGCTAATTAACTGATGATCCAGATGCAGCCATTCGGCAAACAGAGCGGAAGAGAAGATGGCTACGATAGAACCGGTCAGTACACTGGCTAATATCTCAATCGCGTGCTTCTTCAGTACATCGTAATATTTGTATAGAGGAATAGCGAAAGCGACCGTCGCCGGTTGCAACATTAAGCTCAGCCATTTGCCTCCTCCGTTATAGGTATCAAAAGAGACATTTGTAAGCATCAACCCTATAATTAACGCAAGGGGCGTAATCAGAAGCGGTGAGAAATACACTTTCGGATAAGCCCAATATAATTTTTTGGATAGACCATAAATCAACAAAGTAATAATAAGCCACAGAATTCCTAACATCATTGTACTCTCTGCTCCTTCCTTTTGGAGATTCGCGATGCGACCAGGCCGGAGCTTGCCATCACGACTATTGTGCTGGAGATGACGACGAGCAGAATCCGGATCCCGTCGCGTTCCAGTAGGGACATATAGTTCATCACGCCTACAGCTGCAGGAATGAAGAATAGTAGTAATTCAGCTAGCAGCCAATTCGCTCCCTGTTCAATCCAGCTTAGCTTAATTACCTTCGTCTTCAGCAGGATGAATAGAACAATGATGCCCAGAATCGTACCAGGAATCGGCAGGTGCAACCATTTCGCTATATAATTCATCGCTAGGGAGATAAAAAATAGAGCCGCGATCTGAAGAATGATGATACTTAAATTTTTTATCTTACCCATGGATATGCATTTCCTTTCTAATAATAAATCTCATGTAATTGTTAATGAAAATATTACAACATTCACTTTCATGAGTAAAATGAATATAAAGAATGATTCGCATTCCATTTGTCTATGATAGGAGTAGATTTATTTGGATATAAGACAGATGCAATATCTCGTTGAAGTCGCCAGACATCAGAGCTTCACAAAGGCAGCCGATGCATTGTTTATTACGCAGCCCACCATCAGCAAGGCGATTAAATCGCTAGAGGAGGAACTGGGGGTTATCCTGTTCAACCGCAATGGCAAAAAAATAGAGCTAACAGATGCGGGCCAGATTATCGTCAGTCAGGCGCAGCAAATCGTTGCTTCCTTTCAGAATTTAACAGCCGAGCTCGATGATTTGCGCAATCTAAAGCGTGGGCATATTCGTATCGGACTGCCGCCTATGGTGGGTGCGAACTTCTTCCCAAGGGTGATTGGACAATTTCACGAACGCTATCCTGATATTACGATTCAACTCTTTGAGGATGGGGCGAAGAAGGTGGAGTATGATGTTGCCAATGGCACGCTAGATGTCGGGGTTGTTGTATTGCCAGCTACACAGGAGGGATTGACAGTTCTCCCGTTTTTGGAGGAGAAGCTGAATCTCGTTGTACACCCTTCCCATCCACTGGCAGGCCGACAGGAGGTGAGTCTAAATGAACTGGTCGAGGATTCCTTCGTATTGTTCCGTGAGGACTTCACGCTTCATGACCGGATTATCGCCGAGTGTGCCAAAGTAGGCTTTCAGCCGCATGTGATTTATGAGAGCTCGCAGTGGGACTTAATCAGTGAGATGGTAGCTGCCGGGCTTGGTATTACACTGCTGCCGGAGACGATCTGCCGTGAGATTGACCAGAGGCGAGTAAGAATCATTGGATTAGTCAATCCAGTTATCCCATGGTATCTTGGCGTTGTCTGGCGTGAAGATCGCTATTTATCCTTCTCGGCGCGGGAATGGATCCGTTTTGCGAAGAAGGTGCTTGTTCAATAAAAAAGAAGATAGGTCTCTTGAAAACAAGTGTAGTTTCTGAAAGTTTCATAAATATGGACACAATAATCTAACCAACTTTCTATGCCGTGAACATGGAATTTTATTAAAATTATAATCCTGAAGAAGCAGAAATAAACAGGGTGAATATTGTTAAGGAAAAAGGCAGAAATTAATGGGGAGTCGCAACAACTTATGATGAGGGAGAGAACGAACCATGAAATTTGCCCTGATGGTGGCGATGCTGGCCTGTTTTCTCTTCGGTCCCGTACCGTGGGGGGATAATGGTGCCGCTGCGAGCGCCTTCTCGGATAAGGCTTTTCATTTCGGATTTAAGAAGAGTGTTGGCGGTGGGCTTCCTTCTATTAATGAAGAGGGCTTCAAGGAAGTGGTTGATAAGCACGGAGCTATATTCCTTGGAGATACTTCCCGCAAGGAACTGTTTCTAACGTTTGATAACGGGTATGAGAACGGATATACCGCCAAAATATTGGACACGCTTAAAGCCAAGAAAGTGCCAGCGATTTTCTTCGTAACCGGTCACTATGTTCAAAGTCAGCCAGAGCTTATGAAGCGAATGGTGGCCGAGGGACACTTAGTCGGCAATCATTCTTGGAGCCATCCCGATATGACGACGATCTCCAATTCGGAGATCAAGCAGGAGTTGGATCAGGTTAAAGAAGCAGCGGGACGTGTTACGGGCGAGAAAGAGATGAACTATCTGCGCCCGCCGCGCGGAATATTCAATGAACGGACTCTGGCTGTGTCAAAAAGCTTGGGGTATACAAATGTCTTCTGGTCTATCGCTTATAAAGATTGGGATGTCAATGACCAGAAGGGCGAAGCCTACGCATATAAAAATGTCGTATCCCAGCTTCACCCCGGTGCGGTTATCCTCCTGCACTCCATTTCCAGTGATAACACAGCGGCCTTAGGGGCTATTATTGATGAGGCCAGGCGGCAGGGATACGAATTCAAGAGTCTGGATACATTGCAGATCGCACCGGATATGGATCCATTCAGACCACCGCTATCTTAGTAAAGAATGGATTATCAGAAGTATAAAGGGCCAGTCTGGGAAGTTCCGGACGGGCCTTATTTGTGTCTGCTTGACATTGCAATTTGACGCTAATATAATTAGGCATGCAAATAAATAGTATACCTAATTATTAAACCATATAAACAATTTGAAGGAGGTGTTGAATGGTGGGCGAGACTCCTAAAACCCAACGTCTAATGGAGGTGTTCAACCGCTTCAGAAGAGCCGGATGGCATAAGCCTCCATTGGAAGGTCTGAAGCCCAGCGAGATCAAAGTATTGTTTTTTATTCATAGGGGAAGCCGTAATGATCCGCGCGGCGTTATGATCTCAGCGATTAGCAGCATGATGGAAGTAACCTCTCCGACAGTTACACCACTTGTACGCAGTCTAGAGAAGAGGGGGCTAGTAGTTCGCTATCCCGATGAAGAGGATCGCAGGGCGGTTCGCATTAAGCTTACCGAACAGGGTGAAGCTGTGACTCGTAAGGCACAGGAGGCCTATACCCGTCGATTCACCGGATTGATTAATTATTTAGGAGAAGAGAAAAGTGGTCAGTTGGCCGAGCTGTTGGAACAAGTATATGAATATTTGGACCAGCAGCATCGCTCCCAGCAAGACCAATGATTTTTATTAAATGTTTGTTCAAAAAAGGCCGGTTTTCAGCACCAAGAAGGTTGGATGAAGCTAGGGCGTGAGGAGCGGAGCGTACGTAGTTTGTACGTGAGCACCGGAAGGCCCGGGTGAGTTCAAGATTCGATGCCGAGTTACTTCTTGAATTACTTCGTGATCAAAAGCGGAATTTTTGAACAACCTTATTAAGTGGAGATGATCAAGGAATGATAAAACTTTTCAGACATTTGAAACCATACAAATGGCTAGTCATCGCATCGATGGCGCTAGTGTTCTTCCAATCGCTCGCCGAATTGTATTTGCCGACGCTGATGTCCGACATTGTGAACACGGGCGTCGTCAAAGGTGATACGGCATATATTTGGAAGATTGGCGGCTATATGCTGCTTGTCGCGATCGGCGGGATGGCCTGCGCGATCGGCGGCAGCTTCTTCTCATCGAAAGCAGCAATGGGCTTCGGTAAATCGATGCGTGGCAAGGTATTTAGTCATGTATCGAATTTCTCGCTGGAGGAATTCGACAAGATCGGTACCGCTTCGATGATTACACGGACGACAAATGACATTACTCAGGTTCAGCAAGTATTAATTATGATGCTCCGTATGATGATGATGGCGCCGATGATGTGTATCGGCGGCGTAATTATGGCAGTATCCAAGGACGCTACTTTGACACTTGTCCTCGTTGTAATCATTCCCGTATTAGCAGCTATTATTTTCGGGATTGTAAGAAAGGGTATTCCGCTGTTCAAATCGATTCAGAAGAAGATTGACAGATTGAATCTGGTTATGCGCGAAGGATTGACAGGAATCCGCGTCATCCGTTCTTTCAATCGGATCGAACATGAGACACAGCGCTTTGATGAAGCGAACCGGGATTTAACCAACACCATGATCAAAGTGAACAAGCTAATGGCCTATTTGATGCCGGTTGTCATGCTGATCATGAATCTCTCCTCCGTAGCCATCATCTGGTTCGGCGGACTGCGGATTGATGCAGGACATATGGCGGTCGGGGACTTGATGGCCTTCCTGCAATATGCTATGCAGATCATGTTCTCGCTCGTCATGGTATCCATGATGTTCGTATTGATTCCACGTGCTTCCGCATCGGCTGTACGGATCAATGAAGTGCTGGATATGGAGCCTGTCATTGAAGATCCGGTGAAGTCGAATGTTAAGAGCAGCAGCATGAGAGGCCATATTGAATTCCAAGATGTGACCTTCAGCTATCCGGGCGCAGAGCAGCCAGCGGTGCAGAATATCTCGTTCATCGCAAACCCGGGTGAGACAACTGCAATTATCGGCGGCACAGGTTCAGGTAAATCGACGATGATTAACCTGATTCCGAGGTTCTACGATGTAGAGAGCGGCCGAGTGCTCGTGGACGGCATAGACGTTCGGGATATTCCGCAGCATGAGTTGCGTCAGAAGATCGGCTTCGTACCGCAGAAGGCGGTGCTGTTCACCGGGACGATCGCCGACAATATCCGTTATGGTAAGGAAGATGCAACGGATGAGGAAGTGCAGCATGCGGCTGAGATTGCCCAGGCTGCCGGATTTATATCGAGAATGGATGATGGCTATGATTCGCAGATCGCTCAGGGCGGAACGAATGTATCCGGCGGGCAGAAGCAGCGCCTCTCCATTGCTCGTGCATTGGTACGAGATGCCGAGATTTACATTTTTGATGACAGCTTCTCGGCGCTTGATTTCAAGACCGATGCCAAGCTGCGTGCTGCATTGAAGAATGAGACGAAGGAGTCCACCGTCTTGATCGTGGCACAGCGGGTCAGCACAGTTATGAATGCTGACCGGATTATCGTATTGAACGAGAGCAAGGTTGCTGGAGTCGGCACGCATCATGAATTAATGGAGACTTGCGATGTATACCGTGAGATCGTGTATTCGCAGCTATCGGAGGAGGAGATCGCATGAGCCAAGCGCAGACAAAAGGAAAGATCGGTGGCGGTCATAGAGGCCCCGGCCCTGGCGGTGGACATGGAGCGATGGGTCGTCCGGTAGAGAAAGCGAAGGACTTCAAGGGTACGCTGAAACGTCTTATTTACTATTTAGCACCGCATAAAGTACAACTGCTTGCTGTGCTGATCATGGCTATTCTGAGTACCGTGTTCAGTGTATTAAGCCCGAAAGTTATGGGGCACGCAACAACGAAGCTGTTTGAAGGCATTATGGGGAAAATAAAGGGTGTACCTGGCGCATCTATTGATTTTCAATATGTAGGGCAAATCATCTTAATTCTTATTGGACTCTATCTATTAAGTGCCGCTTTTGGTTATGTACAACAGTATCTTATGGCCGGCGTGGCCCAGAAGACAGTCTATGATCTGCGTAGAGAGGTCAATGACAAGCTGAACCGCCTGCCGTTAAAATACTTTGATGCCCGTACCCACGGTGAAATTCTGAGCCGCGTGACGAATGACGTTGATAATATCAGCTCTACACTACAGCAGAGCTTGACCCAGTTAATTACCTCGGTGCTTACGATCATCGGCGTTATCGTGATGATGCTCTCGATCAGCCCTTTAATGACGTTGATTGCTGTGTTGACCTTGCCGCTTAGCGTAATGGCAATCACTTCGATTGCCAAGAAGTCGCAGAAGCAGTTTCTACGGCAACAGAAAGAGCTTGGCGAGCTGAATGGTCATGTTGAGGAAATGTATACGGGGCACAACGTGGTGAAGGTATTCGGCCGTGAGCAAAGATCGTTGGATGAATTCAATGAGGTTAACGAACGTTTGTATCAAGCTGGCTGGAAGGCGCAATTCATCTCTGGCGTGATCATGCCGATCATGAATTTCATTGGTAATATTGGTTATGTGCTCGTATCCGTCGTTGGTGGTATTTTGGTGACAAAGGGCAGAATCGACATTGGGGATGTTCAGGCATTTATTCAATATGCCAGACAGTTCACACAACCAATTGCCCAGACCGCTAATATCGCTAATATTATTCAATCCACGGTAGCTTCAGCCGAACGTGTCTTTGAGATTCTTGATGAAGATGAGGAAGTCGCGGAAGCGGTTAAGCCAGTGGCATTGCCGCAAGCGAAGGGGAATGTATCCTTCGATCATGTGAAGTTCGGTTATGATCCAGACAAAATCTTGATCGAGGATATGAATATCGATGTGTCCAAAGGCCAGACGATCGCGATTGTCGGACCGACGGGTGCGGGTAAGACCACGCTCATTAACTTGCTAATGCGTTTCTATGAAGTGACGGATGGCAAGATTACGGTCGACGGCGTGAATATCACCGATATGAAACGCGGGGATCTGCGCAGTCTGTTCGGGATGGTGCTGCAGGATACCTGGCTGTTCAATGGAACGATCCGCGATAACATTGCATATGGACGTGAAGGAGCGACGGAGGAAGAGATTATCCAGGCAGCCAAGACCGCTCATGCGGATCATTTCATTCGTACACTGCCAGGAGGCTACGATACCATTCTGAATGAGGAAGCCTCTAATATTTCTCAAGGTCAGAAGCAACTGCTGACAATTGCCCGTGCAATTCTGGCTGATCCAGCGATCCTGATTCTGGATGAAGCGACAAGCAGCGTCGATACTCGAACAGAGGTTTACATCCAGAGAGCAATGAATGAGCTCATGAAGGGCAGAACGAGCTTCGTTATTGCCCACCGTCTGTCAACGATCAAGGATGCCGATCTGATTCTTGTCATGAATCACGGAACTGTGATCGAGAAGGGAACGCATGCCGAGCTGTTGGCCGAAGGTGGATTTTACGCCGATCTGTATAATAGCCAGTTTACTGGTGGCGGCATAGGTCAGGAAGTTAGCTAATTTTAGATGTAGTTCGAAACACTTACTTCAGCGAGCGAAAATAGGGCAGCCCGCAGGTCGATAATGATGACCTGCGGGCTGCTTTATGCTGTTTTCTTATAGATTAGCCTTTGACAGCACCGGCGACCATTCCCTTCATGACCTGTTCCTGGAACAGCAGGTACACGACAATCGTTGGAATGACGGCCAGCGACAGTGCAGCGAAGGTGAGACGGTAGTCTGTCATATAGCCGGTGGCGAACATGGACAGGCTAAGCGGCAGGGTCTGCAATGCGGGCTTGCTGATGAAGACGAGCGCGAAGGCGAAGTCATTCCAGAAGCGCAAGAAAGCGAGAATGCCAACCGTTGCTAGAGCCGGTGCGGAGAGCGGCAGCATGACGCGGAAGAAGAAGCCCCAGTAGCCGGTTCCATCAATTAATGCGGCTTCCTCCATCTCCTTCGGGATCGAAGACATATATGCGATCGTAACGAAGATAGCTAGAGACAGCTCAAAGGCGGTATATGGGAAAATAAGCGCTCCGTAAGTGTCGAGCAGATGTATTTTCTTCATCATAATGAATAAAGGGACGAGCGTACTATGGATTGGAATCAGCATGCCCAGTAGGAAGAGCCCCATAGCAGCTGCCTTGCCACGAAATTTGAAGCGTGACAACACGAAGGCGGCCATTGCGCCAAACACCAAAGTAAGAATCAGGGCGGCGATCGTAACAATGAAGGAGTTCTTGAAGGAGACTCCCATTCTGGCCACGTTCCAGGCATCGGCGAAGTTCTCCAAATGCCATTCCTTTGGCAGACCAAACGGAAATTCATAAAATTCCGGATTTGACTTGAATGCGCTAAGAAACAGCCAAACCAGTGGATAGAGTGTTACAAAGCCGTAGATCGACAACAGGACATTGAGAATTCCGCGCGACAGTTTGATCTTAGGAGCAGGCCGGTGCTCCGGCAATGCATTTTTTAGTTCAACCGGGGTTTGCATAATCGGCTCAGGCCTCCTTATCGAGTATTTCTTCTCATGAGAAGTTGGCTGCCGGCGATTAAGACCATACTAATGATAATTATCGAAGTCGAGATTGCACTGCCGTAGCCGAAGCGGTAGATGCTGAATGTATTGTTGTACATATAAGAGGCGAGCAATTCCGTTGAATGAGCCGGTCCGCCGCCTGTCATGACATAGATCAGATCGAATGTCTTCAGACTGCCGGATATACACAGCACTACAGTGACCTTGATCGTATCCCAGATCATGGGTAGTCGGATGGAGAACAGCATCCGCATCGGTTTCGCCCCGTCTATGGCAGAAGCGTCTTCGATCTCCGACGGAATATTCTGCAGGGCAGCGATATACATGATCATGTAGGGACCAATGAAATTCCAAATAATCGGAATCGCTAGCATGTACATCGATATGTTGGGATTGGACAACCAGGCCTGCTTCCACGTGCCAAGTCCGATCCAGTCCAGCAGGGAGTTAAGAATCCCGATCTGCGGATGATAAATGTATCCCCAGATGATACCGATAACGACGGAAGACAGCACCATTGGCAGAAACACGACCGAACGGATAATCCGTTGATATAAGGTGCTCTGCCGTAGCACTAACGCCAGGGCTAGAGCGATAGGGACCTGTCCGAATACAGATGCGGCCACCACGATGAGATTGTTGCGCAGAGATGTCGCGAAGACAGGGTCTTGGATAATCTCCGCATAATTGCCAAAGCCGATGAACTTCATCGCTCCGATGCCTTTCCAATCATAGAATCCGTACCAAGCGGACCATATAATCGGAACGATCACGAAGAAACAAAATATGAACAATGCCGGCAACAGGCCGACAATGATGACTCCCCGGATACGGGCCTTTGCTGTCATAATCATCCTCCTAAACAATTTCGGAAAGCGCCAAGGTTATACGCTTTCCGAATCGAGCTAAGGAACTTGATAGGTGATTAGTAGTCGTCCTATTTATTGCAGGGACGTTGCCTGAGCATCTTGAATCTTCTGTGCGATCTTCTGCGGATCTCCGCCCATTAACAGCTCCTGCAGGCCGTTATTTACAGCGTCCGAACCGGCGGAAGTCATAACGCCATCGTATACCGGAGTCCGTTCGACACTGTTAACCAGCTTGTAAACCTCGCTGAATATCGAAGATACCTTGCTCTCATCCAATTCAGCCTTATAGCTGACCAGGTTGCTGCTGTCGAGCGTCATCTTCTGTACCTCTGGTCCAGACAAGGCATAGATCAGATCATATGCGGCTTGCAGTCGGTTGCCCTCAACCTTGCTGCTCAGTCCAAAGGCTGATCCGAGCGCGCCGGAGAGGGAGTTCGGGTTGCCTTTGCCGCCAGGGATCGAAGGCAGAACCGTAGCGCCCATATCCTTCAATTGCTCAGGCGTTGCGTTGGCAGCCAAGTTGGAGAGTGCCCATCCGCCGTTGATCATCATTGCAGCTTGCCCTTGGGCGAACATGACTTCCATTTGTGTGTTGTCGATGCTGTTGAAGCCTTCCTGGAAGGCGCCAGCTTTCCAGAGATCCTGTAGATAAGTTAGCGCTTCCACAAATTCCGGATCTGTAAACTTAGCCCCGTCTTGCGCGGCTGCCTTCAGGAACCATTCCGTTCCGGTTACACGGTCGGCCAGCGAGCTGATGATACTGGACTGTGCGAGCCAAGCAGCCTTATTGCCGAGAGCGATCGGCGTCAATCCGCCTTCTTTGATTACCTTGACCGCATTCAACAGTTCATCCCAGGTTTTTGGAACTTCAAGATTATATTGATTAAGAATGGCTTTGTTATAGAAAAGAATCGATGTTGGCGTCAGCCCGAGCGTAGCGCTATAGATATTGCCGTCGATGGTGAAGGAATCGAAGGAACCTGGCAAATATCCGTCTCTCCATTCCGGCTTGCTATCCAGCAGGGCGTTGATCGGCTGAATCAGGCCGCCGTCATGGAATTCCTTCGTCATCGCTCCCGGCCACATCATGAACACATCCGGCATTTCATTGGCCGCTGCTACAGTCTTCAGACGTGTCTTATATCCGTCCGGCGGGATGGCCTGTATATCGAGCTCGATATTCGGATGATCCTTTTGGAATTTATCGATTTGATCCCGCATCATCGTGGCACGAAGGTCATTTCCGGTGAAGTTATGCCATAAGGACAGCTTCACTTTCTCTTCGTTCTTCTTGGCTGAATTTCCGTTGCTGGCCGCCGGGGTTTTCTCAGAATTGGCGGTTTTATTATTCCCGCTAGAGCAACCGATCAATGAAACCGTAAATACGAACATCAACGTGAGTAACAATAATTTCTTCACGACTTCCCCTCCTTTGTATATTAGGTTCAGTATAAGAGCAGGCGCTGCCGGGAAGAAGGGGACAATATACAGCACAAGGGGAGAAAAAATTCAGATATTCAAAGGGTTCAAAAATTCTATTTTTAATCACGAAGCAAATCAGGAAGCGATCTCGGCCTCGACTCTTGAATCCAACTATTACATTTTGCTGCGGAATTCAGAGGGCGTCTTGCCTGTATGCTTCTTGAACAGTTGACCGAAGTATTTAATATCTTCATATCCTACGCGCTTGGCGATATCGCTAATCTTGGCGGGGGATTGGGTAAGCAGTTCCTCAGCTCTTCGCATTCGCTCCCGTGTTACGAACTCCAAATAGTTCATTCCCATCTCCCGTTTGAATACTTCACTAAAATGGTGGGGATGCAGATGCACGGAACCAGCCACCTGATGCAGTGAAATATTGCAATCGAGGTGCTCTTGAATATAAGCAACGGATTGCTGTATGTAAGAGGATGGGCCAGCTGCGGCGGACTTGTGGTAAGCGTCGCGAATCACGATCAAATGCTGGAACAGGGTCTCGGCTGGCTCGGTGACCAGACGGAATGATTCTGGCAGTTCTTTTGCGGATATAAGCGAGGGGAGATCGCTTTTACCGATCGCCCGCATTACTCGTTCAAGCCAACGATGGCCGGATACGACAATCGAGATAAGAAATGCGCGCAGAGAATCGGGTGTAAGCTCCGGGTCCTGAAGCTGCCTGCTAACGGTATTCGTTACCCACGCCTTTAGCTCGACCGAACCATCGCTTTGCAGCAGACGGGCCAACTCGGCTTCCTCTTCCAGCGAGCATACGGTTCGTCCTCCGCTGCGGTCTTGTACCTGCTCATATGTAATAAGGTCATGCATATCGATCAATCCCTGGAAGGAAGAAGCGTAGATCGCTTGATTGTAGGACTTATGCAAGTCTCTGACATGGCTGGCCTCCATACCGATGGCGGCGGACATTTCGCATTTCAGAATCTGGCGGATTTGCGAAGCCGCTTGCTTGAGCAGGGTCCGACCTTCCGCAGCGGTTGTACTCCTCAGCACCAGAGCAATATCATCACTCCGTAGTAGGGTTTCGCAATCCAATAAATTGTTCAGACAGTTATCTACAGCGAAGAGCAGGCGGCTTCGAATATGTGCTTGAGGTCCCCAGCCGTTCGTGGTCACAATGACGACTTGCAGCGAACAGGCTGTTGGAGGACTGAGCTGAATCTGCGGCAGGTGCCGAGCGCATTCGTCGATCAGGGAATCCTCGCCGACTTGATCTGTCAGCAGACGCTCCAGCAGGCGGTTGCGGTAGGTCAGGCGGTGAGTATAGTCCTGCCGGGCATTCTCGTGACGCTGCAATATATGTTGCTTCGCCTTCATCACCGTCCGAATGATCTCCTCCGGTCGGCTCGTCTTCAGTAAATAATCACTGACCCCCAAGCGGATAGCCTGCTGTGCATACTTGAAATCATCGTAGCCGGTCAGGATGATCGTCTCAATCTGCGGGTTGATCAGATGCGCTTCTTGGGCGAGATCAAGTCCGCTCTTGCCAGCCATACGGATGTCTGTCAGAATCACATGCGGCTTCTCCTCTACGATCCGATCCAGAGCTTCCTCGGCAGATGCGGCCGGGGTCAGTAAAGTGAACCCAAGCCCCTGCCAGTCAATGACGGTGCTTAATCCATTCCGGATGATAACTTCATCGTCTACGATTAATAATCGAATCATTTCCTTGCCTCCTTGACCGGTATCATAAATGTCGCTTTGGTGCCTTGTCCCGGTACGCTGTCTATCGTTAAGCGGGAATCCATACCATAATGAAGCACGAGCCTGCGTTGGACATTCCTCAGCCCGTAGCTGCCGGACGTATCGTCCCGGTATAGTGCAGAATCAAGCTGCTCTCGCAGCGCTCTTAGCGTCTCCTTCTCCATGCCGATGCCCGTATCCTCAACCGTAAATTTCATATAGCCGTCGATATAATCGGCAATAACATGGATCGTGCCTGGCTGCTGTTGCTTCTGGATGCCATGGATCAGCGCATTCTCGATTAGAGGCTGCAGCAGAAGCTTCAGCATCCTCTGTTGATCCAGGGCAGGATGAATGATGAAGTGGATCTCGAATTGGTCAGGGAAGCGGATCGATTGGATCTGTGTATAATGCCGGGCATGGGCAATCTCTTGTGAGACGGCGCAGAACTCCTCTCCGCTGTTCAGACTGAATCTAAGAAAATCGCTCAGCGACCCAACCATTTCTGCAATCCGTTCATCTTTGTTCATTAAGGCCATCCAGTGGACCGATGACAATGTGTTGTATAAGAAGTGGGGATTGATCTGGGCCTGCAAAGCCCTCATATCGGCCTCCTTCTTCCGTGCTTCATTCTCTCTTACCTGTTCGGTCAAATGAGCGATTCGGTTGCTGAATTTATTATAGGTATGCATCAGCTGGCCGATCTCATCCGTCGTCGTTACCGGGAATCTTGGCATCTCTCCGTCCGGGTTGGCGCTCTTAAGTACGGCGGATAAGCGAGAGAGAGGTCTTGTTACACGATGTACAAGATAGAGTACAAGTCCGACCAGCAGAATGATTGAGATCGTCAGGGCGATCGCTGTCAGCGAGAGTACGAAGCGGTTCTGGGCCTTATACTCGCTGTAAGGAATGACGCCCATCAAGGTCCAATTAACGCCTGGGATCTGGTCAAATAGAATCGTCTTCTTGTCCTCGCCTTGACCGTAACCGCTTACAACGCTGCCATCGCGAGAGATCGTTAAACCAGGAAACAGATCAGTCGCTTTGTGCCTCAGCCAGTTTGGTTCGCCCCCCGAGATGATAACGCCGTCAGAGTCGAGCAGCAGGACGTACCCGTTACTGACTAGGCCTGATGTCTTCAGATAGGTAGAGATAACCTCTTCATTCAGGCTGATCGTCAGAGTCCCAAGGGTCCTGAAGTTGTTGATATTCCGAACCGGCCGCATCAGTGAAATGACTCGTTCCGGACCATTTATCGTCTCATTCTCATATAAGGATGTCCAATACTTAGGACGATCGGCATAGTAGTCGGGATCTGCCTTTAACGGATCAGGGGCCCCGGAATGGGTTACGGTATAGTTGAAGAAGGTGGACAGGGTGGGCCTTGTACCATCCGGCTGGATCGTAATGTCGGATATGTATTTCTTAGAGAAGGCCAGGTTAGTGAGGAAGCCAATCATCTTCAAATATTCGTTGGCATCATTATCTTTACGGGTAAGATAGTTCTGAGTATCGCTGTGTCCGATCAGGAATACCGACATATTCTCCGCGTCCAGGACGATGAATTCCAGATTGGTACGGATCTGCCGCAGCGTGTTCATACCGGATTGCTTAGCCTTCTCTTCAGTGACCGATGAGGCCAACTGATAAGAGACGACACCTAGTAGCAGCAGCGGAATCAGCAGCGAGCAGACGAGCATAAATGACAGTTTGTGCTTGAGTGAGCTAGCTAGCCAGCGCTTCATTGTAACCCCTCTTTTTGTCTTAAAATTACATCTATTATATCTGAATCCATCCAGATGGAAAGGGGGAAATGAACGATCGACATTTTAGGTATTTGTTGAATATAGGAAGGATTGGGGCTTTCTACCCTCGAAGTAAAGGAAGTGGGCTATATCGATCTATCGATCTTAGAAAGAAGGAGCAAAGGCAATGAGAAAAACGTTGAGTTGGATTGTCTCAATCAGCTTGATTCTTGGAATCGGACAAGGAACTTGGGGAAATGGGACGGCAAGCGCTAACGGAGAAATGAAAATTAAAGACATCATCCGAGAAAATGCGATACTGATGGACAACGGCACAATTTGGTCTACGATCGATGGTGAACGGTTGATTCGGACGCAGGGTCATGTTGATGCGTTTACTTCCAGCAATGTCTATTCCGGTTTAGGCGTAACATCAGACGGGAAGCTTGTGGAATGGGATATAGGAACCGCTCCGCATGCGGTAGAGGGTCAATCGGGAGTGAAGCAGGCTGCGGGTCCTTATTGGCTGAAAAGCGACGGAACGGTCTGGGATAGTGCAGGAAAAGTTAAAAATCTCGAAAACATCGCGCTTATTGGTTATGGCAGCAAGCAGATGGCGGCCCTAAGTCAAAATGGGGAATTGCTTTTTGAAGATCCGTATAAACTAGGGGTCTTTAAGAAACTGGCAACCCTTCCCGATGCTTCTTCCGTAACAGCAATGGCTGTATATGATAGCCGCGTTGCCTTGTTGTACGGTAGCGGAAAGGTTGTCCTATATCAAACCTACGAATTCGATGATAAAGGCAACTTTATCCCTTATACCGTCACCGAGGATGCACTGAATATCGAGTTTGCCGCAATGACAGCGGAACATCCTACAGATGCACTTTTAGTAACTCGCAAGGATGGCACGGTATGGACAACGGGAAATTACAAAGACCGGGTCAAGCTCACTGACCAGGTATCCGGGTTAAGCAAAGTCGTTAAGACAAGAGTGCTTACTGATATGGACCATTTTTACGCTCAACTGAGCGACGGCAGTTGGCTGTTGTATGCCAGAGGAGAGGTCAAACCAGTTGAGGTGCCACGCCACGGGTGAGTAAATTAACTGTGGCTATATCCGAGTTAAAGCCTTTTGTGGGTGATACTGTTGATGTGAATATTCAAGAAACCTACACGAACGGCGCAAATATCAAAGTTGTCCCCACCGCCGCTAACGTAACGGTTGATAAACCTCATCTGCTCCGTATCGAACCGGACGGCAGTCTTAAGGTGCTAGGCGTAGGCATATCGAAGGTGACGATCGCCTCAAATGGTATCTCAGAAACGGTTACGATTTCCGCGAGTCTTCGCAGCAATCTGAAATATGCCAAGATGATCGGCGGCGTAGTCTACGTGCCTGCTAAATCAGTATTCCAAGCTTTGGGCGGCACGGCTGCTGCATCGAATGGAGGACTTGACGTCAAACTTGGCGATACATCGCTGTTCTTCAAGGCAAAGGATAAGAATGCCAAACTGAATGGGGAAAATATCATATTAAAAACGGCGCCTGTTACGGAAAAGGGCGAAATGCTGATCCCTGCTTCGCTGTTTACGGATAAGCTTGGCGCGACCGTGAAGTGGGATAACAAATGGAGGCAGGCGAATATTTCTTTTGGTGATGCCGAAATGACCATCGTATCGCCCGAAACCGCCTCCCTGGTCAAAAAAGCCATGCAAGGCAGTTTGGCCAAATATATCGGCAAAAGCTATTGGGTCAACGATTTTCTGGGATGGGATCGCTTCTCCAAGGTTACGGTCACGGATATTTTGCCTGACGACTCCAGCGGCTTTGTGGTTGTCTTCAAATCTGCTTCCGGTAAAACGCTGAAAAGCGACGTGTTGTCCTCCGCCAGTGTCTCACAGTTGTTCAGTGACGGGTACAGCTTCTTGAATTATGATCCATATAAGAAATATAAATGGTCGGCTTCGGTCTGGAATAAAATCAAGGCAGGGAAAATTGACTATGGGATGACAAAGGAGCAAGTATTGTTTTCTTGGGGCGAGCCTGCCGGAAAAAGTACGGTAACGGAAAGTGGCAAGACGATAGAAACATGGGTTTATGCCAACTTCGATACAGTGGCTTTCATCAATGGGAAGGTATCGATCATCATTTAAGGTTATGAAAAGACATAGATCTAAAAAATCCCTGGGGGTCCATGAAATCACCCAGGGATTTTTTTGAATAAATAGATTTAAGATTTCGCCAGTAAATAGACGCCGATTAGAATGACTGCAACGCCAGCCAGCTTCAGCGGTGAGATCGTCTCCTTGAAAATATAATATGCCGGGACCATAGCGAGAACGTAAGCGAAAGCCTGCATCGGATAGGCAACGCTTAATGGAAGTCGGGTCAGCACGGCGAACCAGAGCAAGGTGGCAATGCCGTACAGGGCAACGCCGCCGACGATGGCTGGGGAAGTGACGAGCTTGCCCCAATGGAGTCCACCGGAGCGGCCGAGTCCGATCTTGAACAGAACTTGGCCTGTGACCAGTAGTACAATATTGCCCAGCAGAAGAAGATAACTAATCATTTTGTCCATGGAAATCCTCCCGTTCCTTCAGAATCGCCACTTCTTGGGTCAACCGCAATACCTGCGAGGTGAGTCTCGTAATGACGATAGTAAGATGAAGTATAATGGCGAAGCAGAATAAGAGGCCGAACAAGAACAGAACAGCTGGAGCATATTTCACGCCTAGCCACTCTGCAATCCGTTCGACCAGACTGACATTGAAGGAGATGATCAGCAGAATAATGCTGAATAGAATCCAGAGCAGAGAATACTGCTCCTTTAGCTTTTGCCTTCTGACCAGCTCGAGGATGGAGAGAAGGAAGAGGGCTGCAATGCCGACAGATAATACGTAAATAGGCATCTATTTGCTCACCGCCGTTCGGTTAAAACGCAGTGCGCTCATTAATACGGCCAGCGTAACCTTAATCATATAGTACACCGATTTGAGCGGTGTAATCGAGGATTTACCAGCCTGGCGTTCATGCATTTCCGCTCTTACCTCTGTGATGTTACAGCCTTTTCGCTTAAGGTAGACAATCGATTCAACCTCTGGATAATCCATCGGATAATAATCAGCGTACAGATCAATCACCTTCCGGCCAGCGGCGCGAAATCCACTTGTTGTATCTGTGAAGCGCTGACGGGTAACCAGAGAGACGAGCGCCGAGAAGAACAGGATACCGGTCCGCCGCAGCAAGGGTGAGCGGTAATCTGTAGCCTCTACGTATCTGGAGCCGATCACCAGATCATATGTCTTGGCCTGCTCGATCAGCTTGGGCAGTTCGGCTGCAGGATGCTGTCCATCGGCATCCATCTGGACGGCAATATCGTAGCCCATTCTCTGGGCATATATGTAGCCGGTCTGCATGCCCCCGCCGATGCCGACATTATACGGAAGCGTCAGCACGCGGGCTCCTGCGTCTGTCGCGACGATCTCTGTTCGATCGCTTGAGCCGTCGTTAATAACGATAATGTCAACAGAAGGAGCATGCTGTTGGATATCCTTGATGACTTTGGCGATGCTGCCCTCCTCATTATACGCAGGAATAATTACAAGTGTCTTCATGTTGTAGTCAATCTCCTTTCCTCCAATTCACGCCGGTTACGGTGGATGCAGGAGTAATAGTTCTACCTCTAATAGCCTGATCAATCAGGCAAGCTCCGAATAGAATCAGCAGGGCCATGTTAGGGTAACCGTAGCGATTAAAAGCAATGAACGGAATATAAATGACCGTAAAATAACACAGCGCGAGCAGAAGCGGGAGCAGGCGGCGATGGCGGCGCTTGATCAAGGCAAATACGATGCCGGCCATGTTCAAGAGCATCAGGATGATCTGCAGAACATTCATCACAGGCCGGCTTATAGGCCAGATCGGGCGGGAATAGAAGGGATGGAAATAGAGCTCTATCCATCTTCCCAGCGTGTACCAATAAATATATTTCAGCGGCTCATGCGTGAAGCCATAAGCGATAACATCCAGGCCTTTGCGAATGGCATTGCGGTCTGAACCCTGGAACAAAGTCTCCGGCGAATATTCCGGATGGGCTTCGAAGAAGCCTGATGGCGGCAGCTGCCAATAGAACCTCGTACCGAGCAGGAACGGGCTTCCCGCAGAATTCGTGAATAGAATGAATTCGTGGAAGGTCAGCCAGTTGCGGATCCACCAAGGCGTAAGCAGAACGATGTAGACCCCGATCATGAGGCCTGTGTATTTCAGCATCAGGCGCCAAGGAATTTTATTCTTCCACCAAATAATCAGAAATACGGCCGGATAGAGGGAGGCGTGAGGCTTGAAATAAGCGGCGGCAGCGGTTAGAACCCCGATCAGGACATACCAGCGTGTTCGGTTCTGCTCCATCGCCAGGATGGTAACGCAGATGAGCAGCAGCAGAATAGTACGGAAGGTTGTCTCCGTCAGGATGACCCCGGAAGAGAAATAATCCGGAAGGTAGAAAGCGCTGATTGTAGCAGCGATCAAGCCGGTACGAACGTTAAATGTCCGCCTGCCAATCCAGAAGATTAAATATACGGACAGCACCTGCTGTAAGCACTGAAAGATCCGAAAGGCGATGACGCCGCCCTGGTCTTGACCGAATACCGCCATCAAGCCGGACAGGATGAGCGGCAGCCCGGGCATAATAAATGCAGAGGGCTTGTCTTTGGTATTGTAGGCGAGCACTCCTTCATTTAGTAGCAATCGGGAGGTTTGAATATATTTAACATCATCATTATTGGGATGAACTGGATCGCCTAGGAAGAAATAATCGTTATAGATAAGAACAATGGCACATGAGACGATCCCGACGAAGATCAGTAATCCGATCAACAGCTTTTTGGCCAATGGACTCATTGTTGATGTTGCAGACACTTCACTCACTCCTAAGTACCTTCATATATTTAAAGATTGAAAAAGATCATATTTATTGATTTTATGCCCAAAAAAAGGAATATTCAACCAACCCGACTTTAAGTTCCCTAATACTAACGTATCGCTTTGCGGTAAAGTTACATGCAACAAGTCTTATGATCACGCTGCTTTTGCAAAAAAAGCCCAGGTGCGAATGTTATTCACACCTGAGCTTTTTCATTGAAGCCATCTGCTTCTTATTGGAATGTCGTAATGATTAGCCAAATATTCAGTACAGTCAGGGCTACGGCGATCACCCAGGCTAAAATGACAACCCACATGCGGTTCTTGAACTCGCCCATCAACTTCTCATTACTAGTGAAGATTGTCAGCGGAATGATGGAGAACGGCAGGGCGACGCTTAAGAATACTTGTGTATAGATCAGAAGATGTTCAACGACTGATTCGGTGTCTCCGAATACAATAATACACACAATAACAGGAATAATGGCTATAACACGTGTGATCATTCTTCTTGCCCACAAAGGCATCCTCATTCTTATGAAGCCTTCCATTACAATCTGTCCGGTTAATGTACCTGTGATCGTCGAGTTCTGCCCGGACGCGAGCAGGGCAACTGCGAATAGAACGCTAAGCAGCGGACTGGCGATGGCACCTACAATGGCGTTATCGCTTAAGGCCCGGTAGAGCTGTCCTAAGGTATCCAGTTCACCGCTGTATCCGAAGAACAGGGAAGCACCGAGAATGAGCAGCAGGCAGTTGATGACAAAAGCGATCGAAAGCTGAATATTCGAATCAATTGTTGAGAATCTAACTGCTTCCTTAAGAGCAGCACGGTTGTCGCGATCATATTGTCGCACTTGAACGATTGAAGAATGCAAGTACAGATTATGGGGCATTACCGTAGCTCCTACAATCCCGAGTGCGAGGAACAAGGCGCCTTTGTCAGTTACGATTTCCGGTTTCGGAACGAAGCCGCCGAACATATGGGCTATATTTGGCTGAGCTATAATGACCTCGTACAGGAAGATCACTAAAATCGTAGCGATTAACGTGGCCACGATGGCCTCAATCTTCCTAAACCCGAAGCGTGCCAGAATCAATAACAGGAAGACGTCAAGCACTGTGATAATTACACCGAGAAGCAGCGGAATATTAAATAATAAATTGAGTGCAACTGCACTACCGATGACCTCGGCAATATCTGTAGCCATAATAGCTAGCTCGGTAATAATCCAGAGGACGAAGCCGAGCTTCTTGCCTGATCTCAGGCGTGTAGCCTGAGCCAGGTCCATACCCGTGACAATCCCCAGTTTGGCGGACATACTTTGCAGCAACATCGCGATGAGATTGGAGATCAGAATAACCGTTAAGAGCAGATAACCGTATTGGGCACCGCCAGCAATGGAGGTAACCCAGTTGCCGGGATCCATGTAACCAACGGCCACTAATGCGCCGGGTCCGGTATAGGCTAGAAGCTTTCTCCAGAAACCTGCATTCTGAGGAATAGGAACCGTATTATTTATTTCAGCTAGGCTTAATCCATTTTGTGTTTTACGCAAAAACTTTTCTTTTTCCATGCTGGCCCCTCCTTTTCCTATGTACAAAAAAGTTTCCCTAGGTAAACACAAGGTAATTTTACTCCTTTTGACGAGAAAAGCAAGAGGGAATTTATAATAATTTTTAAAAAGCCATGTCTCAAAAGTTAAGATTCCCATTTGAATAAAAAAAGACTTCAGGAAGAACCTGAAGCCTCTGTTAATTATTATTAGTCTTGGATTCGGATATTGCCCGAAGTTGCTCGAATCTTGATCAAATCTTGGGTCTGACCTGGAGATTCGGGAGCCCTAATGTCGCCTGAGGTTGTACGCAGATCGTATATTCCTTTGAATCCAGGATCAGCGGATAGCCGAATATTACCGGATTGGAGCGAGATATCCAGGGAATCCGAACGTTGATTCTTCAGCGTAATGTTGCCTGAGACGCTCTTGAATATTCCATCCCCTGCGAAGTTATTAAAATCGATATTGCCGCTCTGTAAAGACACATTAGCTGCGCCCTTCACATTCTCTGCTTTGATATCGCCCGAAGTTGCCTGCAACGTAGTAGCACCATCCAGATTGGTGACTTTGATCGTTCCCGAAGTTAGCTTGATTTCTGTATCCGCCTTAATGTCAGTCGTTGTAATATTGCCTGAGGTGGAGTGGATAGTGAGGTGATTTGTGTTGACGGAATTAGCTTTAATATTACCGGATGTACCGTTGATATTGACATTTCCCGCGTTCAACTCCGAGAAACTTCCGTTGTTGGATCCTAATTTGACAGCGAATTGTTCTAATCGCGCGGGATTAGCCAGTGCTACTGTAATATGCTGATTATTGGACTGGAAGTTGATCTGCATGAAGCTCCATCTGAATTTTCTCTTCAGATCAAGAGTGAAGTCTTTAGTTGATGTATCGGCATTTTTGAGCTTATCGATCGTCTCCTTCTCCATATTTCCTCTAACCTCAACGTAATCGGTGCCGTCCGAACTCTTGATAAACTTTACATCCACATCATAGTCACTGTTAATCGACAAGGAATTCAGCTCAGCAAAAGTCAGCTTCTGATTGTAGGAGGGGAGGTCATCCCCAAATTCGAACCCTTGATATGCCATCCCGGCAAAGCCGATAATAATGAGCGCTATCGCTAGAAAGGACCAGCGTTTTCCGTTTCTCATCTCTTTTCTCCTCCTTTGATCGTCTTTATGTTCCAGGCAAGGTACCTACTGCTGATTTCCAATAATCCTTTAATGGTATAGCGGGAAATGATGGTGAATAGAATGCCTACACCGATAAGGACAATGACGGCAAACCCTTTGGCTGGAAAGAATACACCATGTAGATAATAATCAAACAGAAGTGCAATTGGACTAAGGAATCCTGAGACAGCCATCAGAACGAAGCTAACGCCGAAGCCCCACAGAGAGATCAGGGACGGAACGACGATCAGATTCAAAAAGAAGAGTCCAATGTATACCATAACCGTGGCGAAGGATCCACGGGATTTGATGGCTGCCGGAGGAGAAGCAGGATGTGGTTGTTGTTGCCCAGAAGCGAACCAATATACCTGCTCTTGGGGAATTCGGCGTTCGCCGATGGCTTCCTTGGCAAGCTCTTCAGGATCGCCAAGCTCTTGGACGATCTCGGTTTCCGTCTTACCATTTTGTAGTCCGAAGGCAAAGTGTGTCTCATAATCATTCATCAGTTCATTGCGTTCTTCCGGTGGCAGAACTGACAAATGAGCGTGTAGACTCGTTAGAAATTCATTCT
The DNA here is from genome assembly GCF_039521865.1 of Paenibacillus motobuensis. Lineage (NCBI taxonomy): Bacteria > Bacillati > Bacillota > Bacilli > Caryophanales > Paenibacillaceae > Paenibacillus > Paenibacillus motobuensis. The sequence goes on from NZ_BAAACX010000015.1 coordinate 383,717, forward strand.
TGTTCATGACTTACTCCCTTTCTCAATCAAGGATGATACACTGTTGACGAAATGCTTCCACTCGACGATAAGCTCCCTCATATGGAGTTCCCCTTGAGCGGTTAACTTGTAATACTTACGAGGCGGTCCCTCCGTTGATTCCTGTAAATATGTTGTACAATATCCATCGTTCACGAGCCGCCGCAGCAGCGGATACAGTGCCCCTTCTGCCACCTCAATATGCTCCGATACGGACTGAGCCAGCTCGTATCCATATCGGTCGCGCTCATGAATAAGTACGAGTATACAGAGCTCAAGGGCGCCTTTTTTGAATTGAACATTGATATCCAAAAATTATCGCCTCATTTGCTATTAGTAGATTAAATATCATAGTACTGAATAATGATTAGTACACGGTAAATAGTAACATGCAGTACTGATTAATGCAAGATAGTGGGGGTCCATTTTTATTAAACCAATTAGCCGTATTCCCCATGTTTACACAAGGAATACGGCTAATTCGGCGTACCTATTCGTCATATATTACTTCTCTTCGCCATAATGTGGATTCAACCGGGTCAAATCCTCTGTGGCCGGGCCCTCAATAACGCTACCCTGATAATTGAATCTGGATCCATGGCAGGGGCAATCCCAAGACCGCTCGGCTTCATTCCAGTGCAACTCGCAGCCCATATGACTACAAGTGGTGTCTACTAAATGGACGACACCAGTAGAATCCTTATAGGCGCCGGCCCTCTTGCCAAGGTGCTTGACGACGGCCCCTTGATCTGCCCTCAGATCCTCGACCTTCAGATGGACGGCCTCTATTTTGCCGCTGATCAATTCCTTGGCTACCTCTGCGTTTTGAACAGTTAGGTTCTTAAGACTTGGATCAATTTTGAATCTGGAGGGGGTGAATAACTCTGTATATCGGTTCTCTTTTCCGGTAATCAAATCGGTTATCAGTAACGCCGACACTGCAGAGGTTGTCATTCCCCATTTGGCGAAGCCTGTCGCTACATAGATTCTAGGATGTCTGGAGGTCACGTTGCCGATATAAGGTACCTCATCAATCGTAATCAAGTCCTGCGTTGACCAACGATATGGAATTTGTTCTACTCCGAAGGTATCCCTGGCGAATTGCTCTAGCCTCTCATACCGCTCGATCGTGCAATCATTTTTCCCCGTCCTATGGGATTCACCCCCGACTAGAAGGACTTCGCTTCCGTTCAGCATAGCAGATCTCACAGACCGCTTTGGGTCGCCGCAATTGATATACATGCCGCCCGGATAGGGTTGCTGCGGCTTGATGGCGACAACATAGGAGCGCTCGGCATGGAGCCGGGTGAAGTAGAGGCCGCCCCCGTCAAAGAAAGGGAAGTGGGAGGCTGAGACGGCATTCTGACAAGCAATTTTGTGCCCGTCTGAGGTCTTGAGAATAATGTTGCCATCATCCTGTTCTTCGGCATAGTCTTCAAGGGTTGTATTCTCGTAGAAGCGTCCGCCCTTCTCTACAATGTAGTTGGTGAGGGAAGACAAAAATAGAAGCGGGTGGAACCGGGCTTGATTGCGCAGGACGATGGCGCCCTTCGATTCAATCTGCAACGGCAATTCATCAACCCATTCGCCCGGCAGATCAAGCTGGCGGTAAGCCTCCCACTCTTGTCTCAACTGACTAAGCTGATCCTCGGAGTCAGCATATAAATAGGCGTCATCACGTTGGAATTGGCACTCGATGTTATGCTTCTGGATCGTATCGGAGATGAAGCGGATGGCTTCTTCGTTGGCCTCCCAATAGAGGCGCGCCGCTTCCTTTCCAAAATGACTTAGCAGGCTGTTGTATATCATGCCATGCTGCGAGGTGATTTTGGCTGTCGTGAAGCAGGTCGTACTTTGCAGTATTTGACCGGCATCGATAATGGTGATCTTCAGCCCCGCTTCAAGCAATACATAGGCGGTCATAATCCCGGTGATACCGCCTCCGATAATGGCCACATCGCACTGTATGTCCTCATTCAGCGTAGGGAACGAAGGGCGGGAAGAGGTGTGGCTCCACATCGATTCGGGGAACTTGGGCAGAGATCCGGAATGAGGTGTGTTATTCATTAACTTGCTCCTCCTTAATGGTTCAGATTGGCAATTTGATTCCTTGTACAATTGTCTCCAATAATTTGCAGATGAAACAGTCTCTTCTGAGGTTCAGAAAGATTGTGCAATAGATGTTAGAAATCTAAATCTCATTACAGTGTGATATATGACGATTGACGAACAATAGAATAAGACTTATACTAATTCTAAAATCATAAAATAAGGGATGTCCTATATATGAAATCATTAAATTTAACGACTCAGCGCCAAGCTGTATACGATGTCGTTCGCAGAGCGAATGACCACCCAACGGCCGCTGAGGTGATGAACCGGCTTGTCGAGCAGGGATATAACTTTGCTTATGGAACAGTGTATAATTCACTGCGTTATTTGACCGAGAAGGAAATGATCCGCGAACTGAAGCTGGGTGAGTCCGCGAGCCGCTACGATGCCAAGCTTGATGACCACCAGCATATTCTGTGTGAGGTTTGTGGTCGAGTAGATGAAGTTATGACGAGAGTACCTGATGACTGGAGCAATGCTGTTGCCAAAGAAACCGGATATGATGTTCATCATGCTCACGTTGTATTCGGGGGGGTGTGCCCAGCATGTCAGTCAAAGAAATGAATACTGCAGAAAGAGCTTACGGCTTGACGACGCAGCCATTCAGAACCCCAGCGGAAGAGCAAGACATGAGGCTGGAAGAGATGGCTGGGGTTCCGGTCTTCTGTCCGGTAACGCAGCGGGTGATTATTGTCAGTCCGAACCCAACGGAGATTTATGAATTACTCCGGGATTTATCAGAGGGCTGCTTTGACGTGCTGGTGTTCCACCATTTGGAGCAAGGGATACGCAATGCACAGGCAGCCGACTTGCTCATCTTCGACTTTACCTTTTACCGTGAGATTGGAGATGCAGCAGCGATTCAGACCTTGATGAAGCAGACGGGTGATGTTCCTTGTCTTCTGCTCGTCAATGAATCCGTCCTTGCCGGGCTGGATCAGGGCCTGATGAACCATGAGCTTCTCGTATGGCCGGCAAGAAAGGGAGAGATCCTCTACCACGCGCAGCGCATTATTCGCAACCAAGGGGAACGCAGTACATCCTTAAGTGTGCTGAATGGAAGCTCCCCAACCGTGTATAAGGATCTGTGGATAGATCGTAAGAAGATGGCTGTATACAAAGATGGAGTACAGATTGAGCTGACCAAGACGGAATATGAACTGTTCATTCAACTCTTAGACCATGAAGGAACCGTGCTATCTCGTGAGGAGCTGCTATCAGAAATTTGGGGAACAACCTTCCTGGGCGGCAGCAACATCGTTGATGTTCATATCAAGAGTCTGCGTAAGAAGCTTGGCGACCGGGCAGTGGATTCCCTTTATATTGCCACAGTGAGAGGTGTAGGTTATCGTCTGGCGGATTAATGGCATGCGGGTATGTGTGCCTATTAATAATCAATGTTTGGATTAGGCGAGTATCGTCCAATGGGCGGCGGTACTTGCCTTTTTTATGCTTGCGGTAGCGATTAGGTGGTTCAATGGATTTAATTGTCGGACTTTTGGACTAGGAGAGGAAATCAATGGATCCATGTCGAACAGATAATAGGGTAAGTAATATTCGGGAAAGGACCATGATCTATGAAGAAACGCATACGTATTACTTTGTTGATCTCGATGATCGTTGTTGCTGCTGTGCCAAGTGTATTAAGTATGGTATTGATTCATGACGGCATGGTAAGCAGTCTAGTCATCTTGGGGATTTCATTGGTTGTCGCGTTGGTTGCAGCATGGTTTACAATCCATTTCATTGCCTCGCCATTGAGCCGTCTGGTGGAGATGACACAAACAGTTAGTATGGGGGATTTAACAAAGAGATTAGCAAGTATACAGCGGAAGGATGAGATCGGCGAACTGTCCAATCACTTCCAACACTTGGTGGATAATCTGAGCGATACGATTACAAGCGTTCGCGATACGACGGGGAATGTAGCCCGTTCTGCCGAGCAGCTTGCTTTCGGAGCTGAGCAGACAACGAAAGCCATCGAGGATGTGACCGTAGCGATTCAGGAGATGGCTGGGGCCAGCGAACAACAGAAGGATAGTGTTGAAATTGGTATTCATGAGATGGACAATATGTCAAGGCAGATCCTATCAATTACCGAGCATATCCGAGAGGTTACAGAAACAATGGAGAAGACTAACGCAACAGCTGAGGAAGGAAATGCTTCAGTATTAAGCGTTGTCGAGAAGATTGAGCATATCCAGCATACCGTGGATGACTTGGGCAACGTCATACAGACACTCGGCACGCTGTCAGAGAATATTGGCGGTATCGTTGAAGCGATTACCGGGATCGCCAAGCAGACAAGCCTACTCGCACTGAATGCCTCGATCGAAGCAGCGAGAGCTGGGGAGGAAGGGCGGGGCTTCGCGGTAGTCGCTTCCGAGGTCCGTAAGCTGGCCGAGGAATCCGAGCATTCGGCACATCAGATTGAAGATTTAATTGGAAATATTCAGAGTGAGGTCCATCTTGCTCAGCAATCGATGGAGAATGCCAAGCTTGGGGTAAATGAAGGCATCGTTGCTGTAGACACCTCTGGCCGTTCCTTCTCTAGGATTCGCAAGGCGGTTCGTGTAGCCGCATCCAAGATGGAGGAGGTATCTGGCGCTGCGCAAGAACTGCAGAACGGAGCCCAGAAGGTAACTGAGTCGATTAACGGTATCTCATCGATTTCCGAGGGTAATTTGGATAATGTACGTACCATTTCTGCTGCGGCTGAGGAACAGCTTGCCTCTATTCAGGAGGTCGCTGCGTCCTCTAATGATCTATCGAGAATGGCTCTCCAATTAGAGGAATTGGTCAAGAGGTTCAAGGTTCAGAGATTATAGGATATATGAAATTGATATATATTAAGATGCTCTTATTTTATCGCCGCCAGAATGGTTTCTGGCGGTTTTTTGCGTTGATTCTCAATAGGCAAATACATATTAATCCCCATTTGGAACATCATACATCTATACAGTTTCCTGAGTAGGAGGGAGTTTCCAGATGAAGGAGAAGCTTAGTCGCAAGCTTGCACAGAATGAGGAGGCTCTAAAAAAAATATTTCAGGACAGCTCTGATCTGGTGTACCGGACTGTTCAGTTTACCGAATCACGGAAAGGGCTTGTTGTATATATTGAAGGGATTATCGATACGAAAGGGGTCGAGCAGCATATTATATCGCCCCTGATCGAAGGCTTGGTTAAGGCAGAGGGGCCGGTAGAGCGGCTTAGCGAGCTGCCTTTCACCCGCATATCTCTAACACAGATGGCTGCTGCATCGGATTGGCCGGGTGTGATTGAAGCGATTCTGACTGCACATGTCGTTATTTTTATGGATGATTCGAATGAGGCGCTGACCTTCGATGTGAAGGGCGGATCCAGGCGTAGTGTGCAGGAGCCGTCTACGGAGACAGTAATTCGCGGGCCGCGCGAAGGCTTCACGGAATCGCTGCGGATTAATACCGCGCTGCTGCGGTTCAAGATCAAGACAGAGAAGATGAGGCTGAAGCCACTCGTGGTCGGTAAGATTACAAAGACGGATGTGGCCATTGCATACATCGATGGATTGGCTAAGCAGGATCTCGTCGATAGCGTGGTGGATCGGCTCAATCAAATCGACATGGATGGAATTCTGGAGTCAGGCTATATCGAGGAGTGGATTGAGGATAATCCTTACTCCCCCTTCCCACAAATGCAATATTCTGAGCGCCCGGACACGATTGCTGCGCAACTGCTGGAGGGGAAGGTAGCCATCTTTGTCGATGGTACACCGTTCGTGCTGGTAGCTCCAGTAACATTATGGCAGCTGCTTCAGTCCAGCGAAGACTATTATGAACGTTATTTTATCACCAATTTCATCCGCTGGATCCGCCTCTTCTTCCTGCTTGTCGCGTTAATACTGCCAGGGCTCTATATCGCCGTGACGACATATCATCAGGATATGCTTCCTTCCTCTCTCATTCTAAGCATTGCTACTGCCCGCGAGGCTATTCCGTTCCCGGCCATTATCGAGGCCTTAATTATGGAGATCTCGTTCGAGGCGCTTCAGGAAGCGGGCATCCGGTTGCCGAAGACGATCGGTCAGGCCGTGAGTATCCTTGGTGCTCTCGTTATTGGGCAAGCCGCGGTACAGGCTGGTATCGTCTCGGCCCCCATTGTGATCGTGGTGTCCATGACAGGGATCGCCTCATTCACACTGCCGCGCTTCAATCTCGCCACAACGGTGAGGCTGCTGCGCTTCTTAATCATGATTTTAGCTGCGTTATTCGGCCTATTCGGGATTGTCATAGGTACGGTCTGGATACTCGTCCACTTGACCCAACTGAAGTCCTTTGGAGTTCCTTATTTACTGGGAGTATCTCCTTATCGTCCGAGAGACTTCAAGGACATCTTCGTCCGTGTACCTATGTGGAAGATGTCTGAACGTCCCTATTCGTCCTCGCCGGATAATATAAGAAGGGCCGGAATTCGTAAGTTGAGAGGGGGAGGAGAAGAGAATGAAGGCTGGTAAGTCCAAGCTTGCATTACTCTGCTGCTGCTTGATCACCATGGGAATGCTGTGCGGATGCTGGGACAGGGTCGAGATCAACGATGTCGCCTTCGTGACCGGTTCTTCCTTCGATAAAATCAATGACAAGTTTGTATCGACTGTACAAATTGCTCTCCCCAGCCAGCTTGGAGGCACAGGGAGTGAAGGAGGCGGTGGAGGAACATCCGGCAATCAGAACTATCTTTTGATCTCTAAGAAGGCACAGACGATGTATTTGGCTACTAAAGAGATCCAGGAAAGCTTGTCGCGGATTTTGAATTTTTCTCACCGCAGACTCATGATTTTTGGGGAAGGGTTTGCCCGCGATGGCATTGGAAATAAATTAGACATTCTTGGCCGTTTTCCACAGAATAGGTTGAGCGCGTATATTGTGCTCGCTCGAGGGAGGGCCTATGATATTCTGACTGCAGAGGCCCCTATAGAGCAATTCCCGGCTGAAATGGCGCGGGAAATTGCCAAGAGTTCCATCAGAAATCCTATGAACGTCAAGCGAATGGTCAATAAATTGTTGAGCGACGGAGTGGATCTTTATCTTCCAGTCATGAGCGTTAAGGATAGTAGCAAGGAAGTCCCTAATAAATCCAAGAGTTTGATTTCCATTGATGGACTTGGTGTATTCAAGGATGATCGACTTGTCGGTTTTCTAAATGAAGAAGATGGACTAATGGCTTTATTGGGAATGGGCGAGTCATTAAATCCAAAGATCATCCTTCCTCGCGGAGGCAAGGACAAGCTAATTACCATTAATTTGAGTGAGTCGAAGACACGCTGGACCCCTAGTGTGCAAGATTCACAATTTGCGATCGCTATCCATTTTCAGGGCAAGGGGTCTATTCTTGAGAATACTTCCAACGAGGACATCGAGAATGAGAATCTTAGCGGACTAGAGGAGCAATGCAGCAATTACATCAATACGAATTTGAGTCGTGTCGTGGAGAAACTTCAGCGTGAGTATCAATCGGATATATTTGGATTCGGACAAGTGATTAGGAGCCGCTATCCGCAGGAATGGGATAAGGTCAAGGACAGATGGCATGAAGTTTATCCGACGGTGAAGGTCTCTATATATTCAACAATTCATCTGGAGAGCACCAACCAGCTAATGAATTCACTCTCTATCAAGGGAGGGCGTCAGAACAATGATTGAATCGCTAAGCCTCATGCTTCTGCTTGTTTTATATAGTTTTCGAAGGGATTGGCAGTTAATGCGAGAGGTGTCCAGAGTCAATCGCTGGATTTCCTATTTGATTATGGGCATCTCGCTGTTGATACTGGGCTACACCAATAAAAGCGGTCCTATCTTTTACCCAACAGTATGGCTTCAAAAAGTTCTTCAGCCACTGATTCCATTTCAATGAATGATCGATCTACGAGCAGGGGGGACAAAGTTGAAGACAATCACAACCAGACAGGTAGCCTTGTTAGCGGTTCTCTATCTTTTCTCGGTCAGTTACCTCGATACTGCTGCTAAATTATCGGAGTTTGCCCACCAGCATGGGTACATATCGTATCTGCTGAGTGTATTGGTTACGCTCTTGATGCTGTGGATCGTCTCCAGGTTAATCAGACGGTTCTCTGGCAGAAATGTGGTGGCTGCTATGATCGACAGGTATCCTCTGATGGGGAGAAGCATCGCGATTTTGTATATGTTCTTTCTTCTATTGCTATCAGCCGGAGAAATGCGTATTTGTGTGGACTTTACCAATTCTTCGTTATTGAATAGAACCCCTATCGTTGTTATTGGGCTAATTGTTGCGGCTACCGTTGTATTTATCGCCCAGGGAGGGATTAGAACCTTGGTCGGCATTGCCGAGATTTATGTACCGATCTGGTTCATGCTTCTTCTAATGATTGTAGTCACGACGTGGCGGGACGTGGAAATTCGCAATCTACAGCCGTTCTTCCACTTTCATTGGACAGGCATATTCCATGGTTTTTGGATTATTTTCTCCAGTGTTGGGGAGATAATCATGTTCCCGCTCATCATGTCCGGGAAGCATTATAAGAGCAAAGGCGGCTACACCGGCCTGCTGATCAGCGGCTTGTATTTGATTGTGTTTGTGCTCATGGTTCAATTGGTTGTTGGCATCCCTCTTTCTACTAAACTGATGTATCCGACTTATGAGCTTGTCCGTCAAGTCCAGGTCACCGATTTCATGGACCGGTTTGATCTGCTATTGGTTGCGCTATGGCTGCCGACTGTATTTGGCAAACTGGGATTTAATATTTATCTTATGGCCAATCTATTACATATCATTGTTCCTAAATTGTCGGGGAGATTAATGGTGGCCCCGATGGGAGCGCTTAGCTATGTGTGTGGAATGTGGTTCTTTAAAAATCCGGTGCAACAGGTCAATTTCAATGAACAGTTGATGCTGTTCGCCATCGTATTCGAGATTGGTATCCCGCTGCTGTTGTTCTTTGCTCTATGGCCGCGAAGGAAGCGGAGACTCCATTCAGGATAAAATTAACCCCCTACTCGAACACCTTAAGGATTTACTTCGCCATTTCAGTCGTATAATCTGATGCTATACGATAATTACTTGCTCGCATGGCTCGATTATTAGAACTGGGGGGGAAGAGAAGCATGGCAAGAAGACTGGAGGGTGTAAGAGTTGCGCTTACCGGGCCCCGGCGGGCGCAGGAATTAGGCAAGCTGGTTGAGAATCTGGGGGGGATCCCGCTATACCGACCAGCTCAAGGAACGGTATTGCTTGACGATATTGATCTGCGCAATGGCATTGTCTCATGGATCAAGAATCCGCCGCAATGGTCTATCTTCACGACTGGCATGGGGCTCGACGCTTTGTTCGACATGGCTGAAGATATGGGCGTTGTCGAGGCGTGGTGGGAGATACTGAGGAACACTTCGATTGCTGCCAGAGGTTATAAGACGGTAAATGCGCTGAAGAGAAGGAATTTGGCGCCAATTGTGCGTGATGATGACGGGAGTATCGAAGGGTTGATTCGCGGATTGGCGAAGCATGATTTGAGCCACAGCTCTGTCATCGTCCAGTTGCATGGGGATCCTGCCCCGAGGCTGATGTCGTGGCTTGAAGATCAGGGGGCGAAGTGTTCGCAGATTTTGCCTTACCGCCATATTGCTCCTTCCGAAGGAGCGTTGGAACAATTGATGCAGGATATCCTCAGCAGGCAGGTTGACGCTGTTGCATTTACGAGCGGTCCGCAGGTCCGGTTCCTCCTGGAGCATGCCGGCAGGCAGGGGCAGCGGCAAGCTCTCATGGATGCCCTCCATGGTCCTGTCGTAGCGCTATCCGTAGGAAAAGTGACTGCCCAGGGGCTAATTGAGGCAGGCATCGGGCGAGTGGTCTACCCTGAGGAAGAGCGGATGGGCAGTATGATCATTGAGTTGGTCAAGTTCTATGAGACGGAGGAAGGTTCCCGTGTTCGTCGTGCTGCATTGGATACAGCGAACGCAGAAGAATAGGGATATAATGGATTATAGAAGGGTTATATAGACCAAATTTCTTTTGGAAAGGGTGTAACCGATGAGTGATCTGTTGAAGAAGGCTATTTCATTAGGTTGGGGACTTACGATCGTCAGCAAAGAGAAGATTGAAGGTATCGTGGACGAGTTGGTAAGGCGTGGAGAGCTTGCTCCCTCGGAATCGAAGCAACTGGTGGAGCGCTTGATCGACAAAGGGGCCGAGGAGCAGGATCGCTTCAAGGAACTGATCAATGAGCAGGTTAGATCCGTGATGCAGGGCATGGGACTGGCCACGGTAAAAGAAGTGGAAGAGCTCAAAGGCCGGGTGGCGGAATTGGAGAATAAGCTGGCAGAGAACGGACAGTCATAGGCAATGCGAGTTACTGTACGGCATGCCGGGCGTTACCGGGAGATAGCCATGGCGCTGGGGCGCCATGGCTTTGGTTATATTGCGGAGGAGATTGGACTCACCCGGCTGTTCTCCGTTCCGCTGCGCTGGATTCTGAAGAGCGAGCCGGAGAGCCATACACTGGCGGAGAGAATTCGGCTTGTGCTGGAGGAGCTTGGGCCGACCTTTGTGAAGTTGGGACAGCTCGCCAGTACTAGATCCGACTTGCTTCCGGAATCTATCATCGCTGAGTTGGTCAAGCTCCAGGATCAAGTTACTCCGTTCTCGGCCAGGGAAGCGAGAGCGATTCTGGAGAGAGAGTTCCATATGCCTGTAGAGGAGCTTCTGGTTGAGTTCAATGATGTACCGTTAGCCGCTGCCTCTATTGGCCAAGTTCATCAGGGACGGTTGGCAACTGGAGAAGAAGTAGCGATTAAAATTCAACGCCCGGGGATCTTCCCTATCATTGATCGGGATCTGGATATTCTGAGAAACCTGACGGCGATTGCGAAGAAACGCTGGGGCTGGGTCGGGCATTATCAAATACCGCAAATGGTAGAGGAGTTCTCCAGATCGATTAAGGCAGAGCTGGATTATACGGGCGAGGGCCGAAATATGGAGAGGGTCAGTAAACAGTTTACAGGCAGCAAGAAAATATTCATTCCGAAAGTGTACTGGGAATGCACAACCTCTAAAGTACTAACGATGGATTTTGTAGAGGGTATTCATTTGAATAAAGCTTCGGAGATTAAAGCGATCGGGATCGATGTGAAGGAGCTTGCTGCTACCTTGGTCGATGCCATGCTCCATCAAATCTTCATTAGCGGTTATTTCCATGCAGATCCACATCCCGGTAATGTGCTGGTTCTTCGTGATGGCCGGCTTGTGTTTATTGATTTTGGGATGGTGGGCCGGATTAGCTCCGAGATGAAGGAACATCTGTCGTCGCTAATTATTGCCTTAATGCGTCGTAATACCGAGGGAATGACAAGGGCCATCCTACGAATGGGTCTGCTGGACGAAGTAGAGGATATGAACGGATTACGCCTCGATCTGGAGCGCCTACGGGAGACCTATTATGATATTCCATTCTCCCAGATCAGCATCGGTACTGCGATCAATGATCTGTTCGCTGCAGCGCAGCGGCATGGCGTTGTGCTCCCAGCGGATCTGCTGCTGCTCGGCAAGTCCTTATTGACAGTGGAGGGTGTCTTACAGAGTCTGGATCCTGATATCAGCATTCTTGATCTTGCCGAGCCGTTCGGCAAGAAGCTGCTGCGCGAGAAGTTGGACGCACGCAGGCTAGGGAAGAAGCTGCTGGGTGAAGCTGTTGAATTCGGTGAATCGTTGGCCGATTTGCCGCGGCAAATGCAGCGCTTATCCTCAATCATTGGTAAGGGTAAGATTAAGACGGAGATGGACATCCCGGGGATGGAAGAGCTCATTCGCAAGTTCAATCAGATTGGAAACCGCCTTTCCTTCAGTATTGTACTGCTGTCATTCAGCATTATTATGGTCGGCGTTATTATCGGTACTTCCATGACAAATAGTCCGATTCTGCTCTGGAACATTCCGGTTATCGATATAGGCTTCGTCATTGCCACATTGATGGTGATATGGCTGTTATATTCTATTTTTAAATCAGGCAGATTTTAGATGCTTCTTGAATGTCTATGAGACAGGAAATTTATGATCAACTCTGGTACAATAGTAAAGCCCACGATTTAGAATCGTTCGAATTCAGGTTCGTTGATAATAATCGTAAGGACTTCTCAAATAGTATCAGGGGGACTTAGTGGATGAATACAAAGGTGAAGACGCTGACTACAGTGTCCGCATTATTGCTTGCGATGGCACTTGTGACGGCTTGTGGCGACACGAATAAGACAGCTTCCGGCGGCAACCAGCCGGCAGTGAATAACGCGGGTGCGAATAATCAGGGAAATGCAGCCCCTGGAGATAGCGAAGCTGACAACAGCAAGAACAAAGGAGATCAAGGTAATACGTCGACTGATCATTCAGGGGCGGATAATACAGGCTCCTCGGAAGAGGGAACTGGCCCCGATATGGCGGCAGCTTCTGATGTGAATAGCGTTGCAGTATTGGTTAATAAGGAGTTTGCACTACCTGATGATTATAATCCGTCAGATCTTGTATATCCTAATGTTCGCTTTACGTTCAAAGAGAAAATAGAGAAACGAATGATGCGCAGTGAAGCCGCTAAGGCACTGGAGAATCTGTTCGACGGCGCGGAGAAGGATGGAATTTACTTGGCGGGGGTATCAGCCTATCGTTCCCATAAGACGCAGACTGCGTTATTCAATCGCTATGTTGAGCGGGATGGAGAAGAGAAAGCTAAGACCTACAGCGCTGTGCCTGGGCATAGTGAGCATGAGACAGGACTTGCCATCGATGTGTCGGGTAGCGACGGGAAGTGTGCTGCAGAAGATTGCTTCGGGGACACAAAAGAAGCGGATTGGCTGGCCAATCATGCTTCGGAATATGGCTTCATTATTCGTTATCCTGAAGGCAAAGATAGTATTACCGGTTACAAATATGAACCTTGGCATATCCGCTATGTCGGCGTTGATATCGCATCCGAGATTGCTGATCGGGGAATTACCCTGGAAGAATATTATGGATCGATTCCGGTAACAGCGAATCCTTGATAGGGTCGCCAATAGCTACAAAAGTATAAAAATTTGACTAAAGCATGATGGAGGCGCCGAATTGGCGCCTCTTTTGCGTCCGTATCTACTAATTGTAAAACATACAGTTATTTTACCGGGTCTTCCTCCTAGTAATAGTGAATATAAATATGTGTTGACAAATGATAATGATTATCAGTATCTTTAAGATATTATGGAGCTGTTTTATGGTTGTTCAGAGAAAGGGAGTGCGTCAACGTGTCATTGAAGACCTCTCATTTGGATATCGCCTATGAGGATCGTTTGATCGTTCAGGATTTAAATATTTCAATCCCCGCAGGGGAAATTACGGCATTGGTCGGAGCTAACGGCTCAGGGAAATCGACGATATTGAAGACGATGGCCCGTATTCTGCAGCCTAAGTCTGGGACGGTCCTGCTCGACGGGAAATCGATTCACAAGCAATCGACCCGGGAAGTTGCCAAGCAGTTGGCGATTCTTCCACAGAATCCTACCGCTCCGGAGGGACTTACTGTCCGGGAGCTAGTCTCCTATGGACGCTTCCCGCATCAGAAAGGATTCGGTGGCCTGAAAGCTGAGGATCGCCGTGTCATCGACTGGGCGCTGGAAGCGACAAAGATGAGCGAATTCAGCGATCGTGGGCTGGAGCAATTATCTGGCGGACAACGGCAGCGTGCCTGGATTGCCATGGCGTTGGCACAGGAGACGGATATTCTGTTCCTGGATGAGCCAACGACCTTTCTTGATATGGCTCATCAGCTTGAGGTGATGCAGCTGCTGGAGCAATTGAACCATGATTTGGGGCGGACGATCATTATGGTCGTGCATGATCTGAATCATGCTGCCCGTTATTCGCAATATATGATCGCTATCAAACAAGGGCAAGCCATCTCCTCGGGTACGCCTGAAGAAGTCGTGACGACGGGAGTGCTGCGTGAAGTATTTGGCATAGAAGCAGATATTGTGACAGATCCGCGCAGCGGCGTGCCATTATGTCTTCCATATGAGCTGTATCGCGCTGCTGAAGGCAAGGTGCTTCGTGGTAGAAAAGTTGAAATCGTCAATCAGTTGGCCAAATAAGAATGCGAAACATCCAATATGAGTGGCTCTCACAGTATTTATCGATCGTAAGGGAGCCTAGACCAGATGCGATTTATAACGTAGATGCGCAGCTATTGACCGATCAGGAGCAGATCAAGCTGTTTCTGCTGGAATATCAGCGCCACATCCATGGCAGCAAGATCGATGTCGCCGGGACTTACTTTGCGTCGAGCTGGCGGACAGTCTGTGCAGCAATGATCTATATGACGGCAATGACGGACGCAAGATTGGATCTGTCACCCGCTAATTTGAGGATTCAGATTGATTGCGGGAACGGGTATCCACAACTTTTATTTGTGCTCAAATCAGCGACAGAGTTGGCTTGGCCTACAGGTGAGCGTACCGAGTGGCAGCAGAAATCAATGGAGCAATTCTATCGCTCATTGCAGCCAATTATGTCGGCAATCTCTACGGTTACGGGTCTCCCTCTACCCCAACTCTGGGGGCAAATTCCATTAGGGGCCGAATATTACGTGAATCTATTGAGCGGTTCATTTGATGAAGAACAGCATCGGGAGCAATTGCTAGAAGCCTATGGAACTCTTACGAAGCATATCGATTGCAGTTGCTTTGACTTGAAGCGCAATCCTTTTGATGTGAAGGAAATCTGGTTGGATGATCCGTATCAGCCCGGGGAGCAGACGCGTATGAAGCCGACTTGCTGTCTGGCTTATCTCACCGGGGATGGATATTGTTATACTTGTCCTAAGCTAAGCAAGCAGGATCGACAGAAGAGATATCAGGAGATCCGATCGGCATACAGCCAGTAAAAATAAGGAACAAGATCTCATTTTCCACTTCCAAGCGGAGGATGGGATCTTTTTTTGTAAGGCAAAAAAGTTCTATCACATAGTTTGTGACAAAAATCACATAACCAAAGGATGTCCCACGATACAATGAAAGTCGAAATGAAAATCACGCTGTTAGCTAGTCTTGGCGAGACTTGGTTGGCTTAATGATATTAAGCTAAGTTTCTATAATAAGTGGGTGTTCAAAAAGTTAGGTTTTTGAACAACCTCTATAAAAATATTCAAGGGAGAGAAATTCCATGGCGTATTACAAACCGGATCAGATTGCTCAAGCAACGGTGGAAACCGGGGTGAAGAAGGCGCATAATCCACTCTTGACTGTGTTTATTCTCGGTTTTTTGGGCGGGGCGTTCATTGCTCTTGGATTCCTGCTCGATATCCGCGTAATTGCTGGAGCGCCTAAAGAGTGGGGAAGTATTGCGACTTTCATTGGTGCTGCGGTGTTCCCGGTGGGCCTTATTCTAGTGCTGCTGGCGGGGGGCGAACTGTTGACCGGGAATATGATGGCTGTATCCCTGGCGCGGTTCAGGAAGAGGATCACGACGGGCGAAATGTTCAAGAATTTGATCCTGATTACGATCTCCAACTTTGTCGGGGCTTTGTTTGTTGCTTACTTCTTTGGACATGTTGTTGGTCTAACCTCAAGCGGAGTTTACCTTGACAAGCTGGTTGATATGGCAGGACATAAGCTGGACGATAGCTTTCTGCAGGCGTTCGTGTCCGGCATTGGCTGTAACTGGCTGGTAGCTCTTGCGGTGTGGCTGGCCTATGGCGCAGACAACTTCAGCGGTAAAATACTCGGGATTTGGTTCCCGACCATGGCCTTTGTAGCGATCGGATTCCAGCACGTTGTAGCCAATATGTTTCTGATTCCAGCAGCTATATTTGAAGGTTACTTCTCCTGGGGAGAATACTTCATGAACTTTATTCCGGTTTGGCTCGGTAACTTGATGGGTGGCGCATTGTTCGTTGCCGGAGCATATTGGGCTGTTTACTTGAAAGATGCCAAGGAGGAGACAGCAGTCGATTCGGTGACTACCAAGGCCGACGCGAAGGCTTAACTCCCATTCATTGAATTATATATAGTTCAACGCAAGTGACTCGTGTATGTCAGGTTCCTAATCAGAAAGGACCTCATGCGCGGGTCATTTGTATTTTTCCAGGTTCATATTTTGCAGGAACTATACATCATGTTATCGGTGAATCTGGGCGTTATGCTATCTATAGACATTCATGCCTGTTATCAAATACAATTACCTAATTAGGAGGGATGAGAGATGGTTCATGAGGAGAATGGAGTATTTCCTGCAGTATGTCCGCTAGATTGCCCAGACACCTGCGGTTTGCTGCTGCACAAAGAGAATGGACGAATCGTCAAGGTGGCCGGCAACCCGGACCATCCAATCACCCAGGGGGCGATTTGTAATAAAGTAAGAAATATGACAGAACGGGTCTATCATCCGGAGCGGGTGCTTTATCCTCTCCGCCGTGTTGGTGCTAAGGGAGAAGGCAAGTTTGAACGGATTACCTGGGATGAGGCTATCGCAGAGATTGCAGAGCGGTATCAAGGATTGATTAAGGCATATGGTTCAGAGTCGATCCTGCCTTACAGCTTCTATGGAAATATGGGGATGCTCAGCGTGGACGGAATGGACCGCCGGTTCTTCCATCGGCTCGGCTCCTCTCAGCTTCAGCAGGGAATATGCAATTCCGCCGGTAACACCGGCTGGAAATATACGATGGGCTTTGGCGGCGGGACTAGCCCCGAAGAGACAGTGCAGGCGAAGCTGATCATCGTGTGGGGTGGTAATCTCGTCAGCACGAATATGCATCAGATCGCTCTGATTGAGAAGGCGCGGAAGCAGGGAGCCAAGCTGGTCGTGATCGATGTACATCGTAATCGGACCGGGCAACGTGCAGACTGGTTCATTCCTGTCTATCCGGGAACAGACAGCGCACTGGCCCTAGGATTGATGCATGTACTATTCGAACAGCAGCTTGTGAACGAAGAGTTCCTACAGCAGTATACGATCGGTCATGAACAGCTCCGGGAGCATGTGCGTCAGTATACACCGCAGCGTGTCTCGGTCATTACAGGCGTTCCTGCGGAGGATATTGTCAAGCTTGCCTCTATGTACGGACAGACCTCCCCGGCCTATATTCATATCGGTAACGGACTTCAACATCATGATAACGGCGGCATGACTGTACGGACGATAACATGCCTGCCAGCCCTTACAGGACAATGGCTTGTGCCTGGGGGTGGAGCTTATAAATCGAACGGAGCCTATGGCAAAGTGAATGACGATGCCTTGGAGCGTTCGGATCTGCGCCCTAACCCCGATGCGCGCATCGTGAGCATGAATCAAATCGGAGAAGCGCTGCTAACCTTGACGCCAAAGATTCGGGCTTTGTTCGTCTATTGCTCTAATCCGGCAGTTGTAGCGCCTGATACAGTGAAGGTGGAGCAAGGACTGTCCCGCGAGGATCTGTTCACGGTGGTGCACGACCTGTTCTTGACCGATACGGCGAGGTATGCCGATATCGTGCTGCCGGCGACATCTTCATTTGAAAATACGGATTTATACAATTCATATTGGCATCACTATGTTCAGCTTCAGGAGCCGGTCATTCCTGCCCAGGGAGAGAGCAAGAGCAATGTGGAAACGTTCAAGCTGCTGGCTGAGGCGATGGGATTCAAAGAGGATGCTTTTAAGGATCGTGAGGAGGATATGATCCGTCAGGCTCTCAATTTTACAGCGAACCCTTATCTTGAAGGAATCACGCTGGAAGGTCTTAAGCAGCAGCGGTTCATGAAGCTCAATATGGAGCCGAAGCGGCAATTCCTGCAGCGGCTGACGACGCCATCAGGCAAGATCGAGCTGTACTCAGCGAGGATGGAGGAAGCGGGGCTTCCACCTCTGCCTACCTATACTCCTCTGCAGGAGGGGTATGATGGAGAGCGGAGGCCAGGGGCTGGCGATATGTATCCGCTGATGTTTATTTCTCCCCCTAACCATAATTTCTTGAACTCTTCCTTCGGCAATGTTGGTAAGCATATCGAGCTAGAGAAGCAGCCGCTGCTACAAATCCATCCGCAGGATGCGGAGCAACGTGGCATCGCAGACGGTGATGAGGTCGTTTTATGGAATGATCGCGGACGTTATGAGGTGAAGGCTTCGGTAACGGACAAAATGCTGCCGGGAACCGTAGTTAGCCAGGGTTTGTGGTGGGAACAGGATGGCAAGCCGCGCAGAGCAAATGCCCTGACTTCCGATCGGTTGGCTGATATGGGCGGTGGAGCGGTATTCTTCTCTACAGTCGTGGAGGTACAGCGACAGTCATAGCAGCCAGATTGAATGATAGAACTGTAGAAAATGGTCGAGAACTGCCCTCACACAGGACTGTTCCAGAAGGAGGAATACAGCATGAGAGGTCTAGCTTCATATCCGCGTGAGGTCAAGATTTTTCTGGTAGCAAGCTTGATCAGTTCTGCGGGCGGCGCGTTGATGTGGCCGCTGATTACGATGTTTGTATTCAAAGTGCTGGGAAGAACGGTAACGGATGCCGGTCTTGCCGTGCTGGTTATGTCATTAGGCGGTATATTTGGGCAGCTGCTCGGCGGCTCTCTGTATCACCGCCTTGGAGTAAAGCGCCTGATCGTAGGTGGAGTCGGACTGAACGCACTATTTCTGTTGTTGCTGCCTTATGGGAGCGGACAATGGCATATATTTTTACTATTGATGTGCCTGATCGGTTTTTTTAACTCGATGGCTTTGCCGGCGATTCAGGCTTTTATCGGCTTCCGATTCACAGAGAGGCGCGCGGAATTATTCAATATTATTTATGTAGCTAACAATATCGGCGTAGCTCTGGGAACGGCCATTAGTGGATTTTTGGCGCAAATTTCGTATAATCTGAGCTTCATATTGAATGGTTTGATCTCGGCCCTATTTGCCGGTTTCTTTTGGATTTATTTGAACAAAGTTCAAAAAACACAGGGCAAGTTCCACGTGGAAAAGAAGAAAGAGAATGCAAATAAGAAGAATACCTGGAATTTGATGTCAAATTACAAGATATATTTCTTCATGGGACTGGGCTCTTTCTTCATCTGGCTGGCTAACTGTGTATGGAATAACGGGGTATCGCCTTACACGATCTCACGTGGGATGCCGGAATGGAATTATAGTATTCTCTGGACGCTGAACGGGATACTGATCTTCGTTGCGCAGCCGCTCATTTCGTGGGTCAAACGTGTCTTTGCCGCGACAGAGCTGAGACAGATGACGGCGAGTGCTGTATTTTATATGCTAGGCTATATCATGATTCTTAGCTTCCATACTTACCCGAGCATGGTCTTGGCGATGGTATTGATTACGCTCGGCGAAATGCTGATCTCCCCGGCGATTCCCTCCTTCATATCGGATCATACCGGCAAGTCGGCCCCGTTCTATCTTGGGCTAGTTGGTGGCATGGGGGCAGCGGGAAGGGTAGTAGGTCCTTATGCGATGGGGGTTCTGTTCGATTGGAACGGTCTCGTTCCGGTGGCTGCTCTGGCGGTGCTGATCTCCATCTTGTCGATTGCTTCTTTCATGATACATGGCCTATTCAATCGCGATAAAATGAGAGGGATGGCCTAGGATCAGCAACAGGTTTCTGTCTGAAGATGTCCGAGGTATAATGATAAATATAAATTTCAGGCTTTGGGAAAGGGAACAAAGGTATGTCGAATTCAATTCAAATCAGATTGTCGGAAATGCGCGATGCAGGTGCATTAATGAAGATTGATTCACTAGTGTGGGATACCCGGACAACGCCAGCTCCGATCCAGTGGAACTCGCGTGAGCAATACCTGCAGAAATGTCCTCCAGGCAACCAGCTAGTAGCGGAGATTAACGGAGCGATTGGTGGATATGTTGGCTTCAATTATCCAACCCCGTTGTCTAGCAACCGTCATGTGCTGGATATTAATATTGCGGTGCATCCGGATTACCAACGACAGGGAATCGGACAACGTCTTATAGAAGCGATGAAAGCTTGGGCTGCCGAACAAGGGGTACGTAAATTGTCCCTGCGTGTACTGACGACTAATCCTGGGGCGATGGAATTTTACCGGAACTGTGGATTTGTAGAACAGGGGAGACTCATCCAGGAGTTCTATCTGAATGAGAAGTATGTCGACGATATTCTGATGTACTATATGTTATGATCGAAGCTGGCCACTTTGGCTTCGCCTTGCCATAGAACTTGGATATAGGTATATTTAGAAGAAGAAAAATCGGAAACTATAAGAGGTTGTTTAACTCACGATCAATAACGAATAGAGACTTAAATGAATGAAAGGTGATAACCGTGGAGAATAACACCAACAACACCACTCCTCCCAACTTTATTAAAAATATTATTTCGGAGGATTTGAAGACAGGCAAACATTCATCAATCGTTACACGTTTCCCTCCAGAGCCTAATGGTTACCTGCATATTGGACATGCCAAGGCGATCTGGATTAATTTCACCCTTGCTGATGAATTCGGGGGCCGGACGCATCTGCGCTTCGATGATACGAATCCAATCAAGGAAGATACGGAATATGTGAATTCTATTAAAGAGGATGTCGAATGGCTCGGCTTCAACTGGGAAGAGCTGCACTTTGCTTCCGACTATTTCGACGAGATGTACAACCGCGCTGTTCTGCTGATTAAGAAGGGCAAGGCGTATGTCGATGATCTGAGTGCCGATCAAATTCGCGAAATGCGCGGCACGCTGACAGAACCGGGGCAGAACAGCCCATTCCGTGACCGCTCGGTGGAAGAGAACCTGGATCTGTTCATGCGTATGCGTGATGGCGAGTTTAAGGATGGAGAGAAAGTATTGCGGGCCAAGATCGATATGGCTTCGCCAAACATCAATCTTCGTGACCCGGTCATTTACCGCATCGTGCATGCATCCCATCACAATACTGGGGATAAATGGTGCATCTATCCGATGTATGCATTCGCCCATCCGCTGGAGGATGCGATCGAAGGCGTAACACATTCCCTCTGCTCGCTGGAATTCGAAGATCAACGTCCATTCTATGATTGGGTGATCGAAGAGACCGAGATGCCTTGCACTCCACACCAATATGAATTCGGACGTCTTAATCTGGAGCAAACCGTTACGAGTAAACGGAAGCTGAAGCTACTGGTGGATCAAGGCTTTGTCGATGGCTGGGATGATCCGCGGATGCCGACGATCTCCGGTCTACGTCGCCGTGGTTATACGCCGGAGGCGATTAAGGCTTTTGTATTCGAGACAGGAATATCCAAAGCCTACGGCAAGATTGATCTGAAGATGCTGGAGCACTTCATCCGTGAGGATCTTAAGCTCAAGGCGCCTCGGACTATGGCTGTCATCGACCCGCTCAAGGTCGTGATTACGAACTATCCAGAGGGAGAATCCGAGCTGCTAGATGCCGAGAACAATAGTGAGAATGAGGAATTGGGTCATCGTCAAATTCCGTTCTCGCGGGAGATTTACATCGAGCGTGAAGACTTCATGGAGAATCCGCCAAGCAAATACTTCCGTCTGTTCCCGGGGAACGAGGTTCGCTTGAAGCATGCTTACTTCATTAAGTGTAATGATGTGATCAAGGATGCCGACGGCAATGTGATCGAGATTCATTGTACGTATGATCCAGAGACGAAGAGCGGCAGCGGATTTACCGGCCGCAAGGTGAAGGGGACGATTCACTGGGTTGATGCCAGCCGAGCTGTTCCGGCTGAATTCCGCCTGTATGAACCGTTGATCCTGGATGAGAATGAAGATGCAGAAGAGGAGTCAGCGGAAGAGAAGTCCTTCTTGGACATGATCAACCCGAATTCTCTGACGATCAAGCACGGTTTTGTTGAACCGGGAATGAATGATGCCAAGCCGCAAGATAAGTTCCAATTTTTCCGGCATGGGTATTTCAATGTCGATTCGAAATACTCCAAGCCAGGACATCCGGTATTCAACCTGATCGTATCCTTGAAGAGTTCTTTTCAATTGCCAAATAAATAATGTTGATTTGAGGCAGTGTATCATTTATCATAATAGTAAGTGAATAGCTGTTCGTTACGGAGGAGCCTGGTCAAACCAGGCTCCTCTTTGTCTTTTTTTGGGCATGCTATCTAAAAAAACAGGGAGGGATTTAATGTTCTATTTGACTATTCTAATTATTCTACTAGCTACCAAATTGGCCGGTGATCTAACAGCAAGGCTGGGGCAGCCAGCGGTGGTAGGTAAGCTACTAGTTGGTATCATTATTGGTCCGGCAATGCTCGGCTGGGTGGAGAACTCGCATATGATCGAGGAGTTAAGCGAGATCGGTGTGCTTATGCTCATGTTCATGGCGGGGCTGGAGACAAATATTGAGGATTTGAAGCGCTCCTTCAAGTCATCGACCGCAGTGGCTCTGGGTGGAATCGCTTTGCCCATGCTCGGAGGTTATTTGGTGGGAATCGCCATCGGCATGGATTCATCCAAGGCCATCTTCCTCGGTTTACTTCTGTCGGCAACCTCGGTCAGTATTTCTGTGCAGAGTCTTAAGGATCTGGGCCTGCTTAAGAGTAAAGAGAGCACGACCTTGCTTGGTGCGGCGATCCTTGATGATATTCTCGTCGTTATTCTACTGGCTTTTGTCATGAGCATGGTCGGGGGCGAAGAAGTGAATCTGGCGATGGTGATCGGCTACAAGTTCATTTTCTTTGTAATTGTAGCTCTATTCATATGGAAGATCGCGAAATGGGTGATGAATTGGCTGGCCCCCCTGCGTGTGACCGAGGCGATTATTAGTGCAGGTCTAATCCTTTGCTTCTTCCTCGCCTATATTGCTGAGCAGTTCGGCGTGGCAGGCATTATCGGTGCCTTTGCTGCTGGGCTAGCCATCTCACAGACGGACTACAAGCATGAGGTTGAGCATAAATTGCAGCCGATTGCTTATACGATATTTGTGCCCATTTTCTTCGTTAGCGTGGGCTTCTCCGTTAGCTTTAAAGGACTGGGCTCCCAGATTGGATTACTTATACTGTTCTTTGTAGTTGCCCTTCTGACGAAGCTGATCGGGTCCGGACTTGGTGCTAGACTCACCGGTTATTCCAGACGCTCTGCTCTTGGGATAGGATCGGGGATGGTATCACGTGGAGAAGTGGCGCTGATTATAGCGACAATTGGTCTGGAGAGCGGCCTTTTGGAGCAGAAGTACTTCACCGTTCTCGTGATCGTCGTCATTCTGACAACGATCGTGACTCCGCTGCTGCTGAAGGCTACGCTTGGTAAGCAGCAGCAGAATCAACCTGACATTGAACATTAAAAGCCTCATACAGTCTTGCGTTCGATCAATTTGAATTGGAGGTTCTCGGATGCAGGTTCTACCGTCCGATTCGTAATTTGCTTATAAATGATTGCAAAGGCCCGGGCGCCGATAATACTCAGTTGGATATCGATCGTCGTGATGCCCAGCAATTCAGAGATTGGCTGATTATCAAACCCGATGATGGCGATATCCTCCGGTACCTGGAATCCATACTGCGGAGCGGTGAGCAGTACGCCGGCGGCGACTTCATCCCCAGTAATCAGTAAGGCGGTAGGCCTCTCATCCAAGCTGTGCAACCAAGGAAAGATCGCGGCGCTGTCCTTCATGTCCCGATAACCGTCCAGCATCCATTCCGCACGTCCGTTGCCTCCCAACATTTGCAGAGTGTCATAGTAAGCACGTATCCGTTTGCGGCCGCTGGAATTGTTCAGGCGATTTAAGGTGAATCCGATGTTCCGGTGTCCCTTTTCCCATAGGAAGGTTATAGCGGTCTGGAAGCTTAGGTAATGATCATAATAGACGGAGGATAAGCGCCGATCCTTCACATCCTCACATAATAGGATGGGTCCGTATGCCGAATAAGGTTCGATTTGATCGAGCGAAGCGGAGCGGGAAGTGATAATCACCCCGTCGATCTGTTTGTTCTTCAGCATTTCCAGCACTTTCATCTCTTCATCGTGGTTATATCCAGTCTGACATAGCATCAGTTGATAGTTATGCTTCAGAGCTTCACTCGCGATGCCCTCCATCAACCGCATGAAGTATGGATGGTTAATGTGAGGGAGAATTACGGCAACCGTCTGTGTTATGCCCTTAATAAGGTGAACGGCATTCATATTGCGTGCATATTGCAAACGTTCGATCGCTTCCTCTACCGCTTTTCGCTTCGCTTCACTCACATAAGGATGTTTATTGAGCACGCGCGAGACGGTAGATACAGATACACCGGCGGCTTTGGCAATTTGTTTGATATTCGGCATGATGGGCTACCTCCTCGGCAAATCGATTTCAAAAAAAAGGCTTGCTCTGGTATGCATTTCATAGTGTAAACTGAAATTGCAATAAAGAAAACAAACCTCCGACCGGCGTTACCTTGTTCAAGGGGCGTGACGATCGGAGGGATGTTTTCTTTTTTTGGCCGTAGCTATGATTTAGGCTGTGAGATCGCTGGCGGATAGCCATTCTTATGGAAATGGTACCATAATGCTCCGTAGCCAGCCGCTGCGAAGAGGGTCATCATCACCCCCATCTGATACATGATTACAGGTCCGAAATCCTGGAAGGTGAATCCGCCGAGGAGACCTGCGACGATGCCGGTTACCCCACTGAGCATGAAGCTGTATACTGCCTGTCCTGCAGCACGCAATGAGCTGGGCAGGAACAAGCCGATCAACCGCGTACCGACATAGAAGAACCCGCCGAAGGTAATCGCATGTAGAAGCTGAATGATTATTACCTGAACCGGAAGCGCCGCGTCGGCCATCAGATCCCAGCGTATAGCGAACAGAATGCTGACGATCGTCAAGGTGCCGATAAAATAAGTCATTTTATTCTTGAGATAACGATTTAGCAGAACGAAAGCCGCCATCTCAAGCAGTGTGGATAGAAATACGGCTATTCCAACCGAAAGCCGATCGCCTCCGAGATCACTAATATATAAAGGCATAAACAGCGCATTAATTGAGTTAGGTATAGCTATAAATAGTCCGAGTACGATGAAGAGGACAAAATATTTGTTCTTCAGTACCTGTCGGAATTGTCTGGCGCTGACCCAAGGCATGTCCGCCGTATAACGGGATGACGGAAGAATTAGAGTCGAACTGATAGACAGGATAAGCATAATGCTGAACAGCAAGGAGAAGCCATTCTTCCCTGTTGCATCGATCGTAATTCCTGCCGCGAGCGCCGCGGTTGCCCAGCCGAAGGAGCCCCATAACCGGTAGGTCTCAAATCTCTGATTGCTATCGGTCGCATATCCCAGAGTCAAGCTGTTGCTCTGTGAGAGCAGGGGGCTTTGGAAGAAGAAGACCAGCAACACTACAATATATAGCATTTGAAAAGTATCTACTCTGAACAATAAATGACCGATCGCCAGTAAGCCGATCAGCATGATAAGCAGGATGAGTCGGATGTTGTGGAACCGATCACTCATCAATCTCCAGAAGGGATGAGCCAGCAGAGAAACTAGTGGTCCGGCTGAGATCAGAATACCGATCTCCAGCTTGTTCATTCCAATATCCTGCAAATATAATTGAAAGAAGGCTGCAAAGATAACCGTTGTCCCATAGATGAAAAAATTCAGTAGTCCCAATGATAGCAAAGAGGACGAATGATGTGGATTGTCCCGCAAAAGCGCCATTCCTTTCTATGATGGTAGTTCGAAGAGGTGTCTTGATCGACCCTGTTTCAAAAGTCTTATAGCATCAATTTAACACACAGATGAAAAGGGATACAAACCAAGTTTTCTTTAATCTTACAATTATTTATAAATCGGAGGTAGATAATCTGTGGAGATCACATCAATTATTATAGCTGGCGGGCGCTCAAGCCGGATGGGGACCAATAAAGCATTACTCCCGGTGAATGGCATGGCGGTGATCGAGAGGATAATCGGGGAGCTAGAGCCGGTATCGCAGCGGATATTGATCGCAGGCGGCCAGCACCATGATTATAACCATCTTGGCCCAGAGGTTGTTACCGATCAATATCCGGACATGGGTCCACTTGCAGGGCTGTATGCCGGATTATCCGCTGCAACTACGGAGTGGAGTCTGGTAGTTGCCTGTGATATGCCTTTTGTTCATAAGGGTGTCTTTGCAGAGATAAGAGAGCGAGTAATACAAATAGAGGAGGAGAATGCTTCTATCGAGAAAGAGGAACGTGTTCAGGCCATTATTGTGAAGGCCGACGGAAGAATCCAGCCTTTACTGGCTGCATACAGACATGGAGTGCTGCCCGGACTGCAGCTTGCTCTCGAGGGTGGCAGACTCAGAATGAGCGAATGGGTGGCAAATCTCCATGTTGAATATATTGATGGAGCTGATCTGGCGGATAAGCTTGGTGACACGGAGAGAATGTTGCAATTTAATATGAATGATATTGAGGATTATGAATGGGCGAGAGCCATGCTCTCTGGGGAGAAGCCGAGGAGGGACTTCCCACAATGGAGGATGTCCAATTCTGAGCTGTAACAATGTTGTGACAAACATCATGATTAAAGCGTTTTCATTAGGATATAATGGAATTGGATACATGATACCCCTTAATCATGTGTCGGTATATGGAAGAGAGATGATTTCCGACAACGATTAAGGAAGTCATCTTTTTTTAAACTGGCATAAATGAAGTTAGACTTGTATATATATTTCGCAGAATAGAACAGGGAGATGACCGAAATGGCTATGTTGTTCAATGAACAGGCTGTCATATCGCAGGAGCAGGCTAAGTGGCTGAAGCTTAGAGGATGGGGATACCGGTTGCTGGTGGATTTCTTGGGCAGACCTCCTCGCATGTCTTTGATTGCGCAGTGGCATAGACAAGTGGAGTTGAACAACACCGTACCTATGAGCAAGGGCGGTCGTAGATTGATTAATTATTTAGAGACCATACCGGAGAATGAGATTCGCCGGGTTTGCTATAATGAAGCCGAAGAATTTGAACGCTTGTTCATAGGGCCAACCGCGAAGGTGCCGACCTGCGAGAGCTTGTATCGGGCTAGAGAGGAAGGCATTGAGGCCTCTGAATGTGCTTTGGATATCAGAACATTCTACATGGAGAGTAGTATCGCCTTTAATAAGCTGAACGGGGAACGGGATGATCATATCGCCCTGGAGTTGGAGTATATGGCTGTCATGTCTGAGGAAATGCTGGATAAGCTGAATCTGCGTGAAAGTCTGCTTGAAGGACTGGATCTGCAAATCAAGTTCCTGGAGGCCCATTTGTTGAAATGGACGGAAGGATTTACGTCCAGATTGATTGCAGCCACCACCAGTCCATTGTATATCGGGCTGGCTGAGATGATGAATGAATTTCTGAATGAAGATTTGCATAGACTGCAAGCTTGGCGTGCCCAGCTTCAATAAATTATAGAAGAAGACCACAGCAGCGTTCGCCGCAGTGGTCTTCTTTGTTTAAGCTGAATAATTCGAATTAATCCAAGTCGTGGGTTACTGGGCCACGACGACGGAATTTCATCAGGAATTCGTAGACGACTGGCACGATCACGAGCGTCAGTAGTGTGGAACTGATGAGACCGCCGATAACGGTAATGCCGAGGCCGCGTGATATAATGCCCGCGCTGTTCTCCAGACCTGTTACGAGAGGCAACAGGGCACCGATCGTAGCGAGAGCTGTCATGAGAATCGGACGTAGACGGGTAGCGCCGGCTTCCAGCAACGCTTCGCGGGTCGTAAGACCTTCGCGTTCTTTATGAATAACACGGTCGATCAATACGATCGCATTCGTGACGACAATACCGATGAGCATCAATACGCCCATCAAGGCGGATACGTTCAACGTCTCGCCACCAATCAGCAGACCGACAATGGCACCGATAACGATAAATGGCAGGGAGAACAGGATGGTGAACGGTGCTAGGCCGCCGCCGAATGTTACGACCAGGACGAAGTATACAATAGCAATCGCTGCAAGCATGGCGATACCAAGCTGACCGAAGGTGTCGTTAATTTGCTCGGTGACACCACCGAAATTAACACTTACGCCTTCTGGCAAATCCAACTTATCGATTTTGTCCTGTAAGGATGTAGATGCCTTCTGTACGTCAGAGGTCAGAACCTTAGCGCTGACTTCTACGACCATCTTGCCATCCGTACGCGTGATCGAGTTCGGGGAAGTTCCCTTCTCGACTTTTGCTACTTCCTTGATCGGTACTTGCATACCCAGCGGTGATGTAATTGTCTCGTTCTCGATGTCCGCTACGCTGGAGTAGGTGTTGCTGTCCGCTTCGATGTAGACATTATAATTCTTGCCATCAATAGCTACTTCCGTTAATACCGGACGTTCGTGAACCGGGCTGAGCTTCATAGCGATCTGACCTGCAGTAAGCCCGAGCGAGCTCAGCTTCTGTTGATCCGCTACCAACGTGTACTGATCATAGGTCTCGGAGAGGCTGGTCTTTCCTTTCTCGAACTGCTTCGTGTCTTCCCCAATCCACTTCAGGATCTGATCAGAGATCGGCTTAATCTGCTCCAGACTGTCACCGAATACGTTAACGCTGAGCGAGCTTCCGCCCATGCCACCCATCATCGCTTCGGACATATCCGACCAGCTGCCCTCAGGCACTTCTTTCTTCAAACCTTCGATCAATTCATTCTTCGCTTTATCAAATTTCTTCGTATCTTTTTCATATCCGATGTAGAAGAGAGCCGAGTTAGATGATCCCATGCCTAGCGGATTGCTTCCGCCGATGGAGTACTGCATTTTCTCTACTCCTTGTTGATCAAGGACATATTTCTCGGCCTTCAGCATTTTAGCCTCTACATCTTCAAGCAGCTCGCCAGGAGCTGGAGAATAAGTTACCATCACATATTTATCACTTTGCTCAGGCAGGAAGCTTACACCGACTAGCGGGGTCAGGAACAAGCTCCCGACGAGCAGCAGGATGGCTGCGCCGAAGGTGATCAATTTGTGGGACAGGCACCAATTAAGAGCTTTCTTATAATATAGCGCCAGGCCTTTGGGATTGCTGTCATGGTCATGAGTGCTCTTCAAGCCCTTGCGGAACAAGGTATGGGCTAATGCCGGAACAAGGGTGATAGCTACCAGCAAGGACGCCATTAGTGAGAATACCATCGTCAGGGCGAATGGCTTGAACAGTTCGCCAACCATACCGCTCACGAATGCCATCGGCAGGAAGACGGCGATCGTTACGATTGTAGAAGACATAATCGGAACGAACATTTCGCGCGTTGCTGCTACGATCAACTTGCCGCCCTTGAGCGTCTCGCCGGTAAGCGACATTCTGCGGTATATATTCTCGATGACGACGATTGAGTCGTCAACAACCCGACCGATGGCCACGGTCATCGCACCAAGCGTCATCATATTCAGCGTAATATCCATCTGCTTCAGCAGCAGTACCGCAATCAACAACGAGAGCGGGATGGAGATAATGGAGATGATCGTTGAACGGAAGTTCCGCAAGAAGATGAGGATGATCAGTACAGCGAACAGAGCGCCGAATACTGCCTTCATCAGCATCGTATTTACGGAATCCGTAATCGGCTGTCCTTGGTCGAGCATCACGGAGAAGCTGATATGACCGTATTCCTTCTGCAGTTCATCCGCTTTGTCCTTAACGCGGTTCACGACATCTACCGTATTGGCATCGTTATCTTTGACAATCTGGATGCCTATCGATTCCTTGCCGTTCGTGCGAGAGATCGATTCGGCCTTGCCGATCGTCTTGATCTCTGCGATATCGCCAAGCTTCACTGTTGGTATCCCCATCGGGATAGCTCCCATGGCACCCTGTGGAGTTGCGCCAGCCCCATTGCCAGCAGCGGCATTACCATTACCTGCGGCGTCTGGTGAACGAGTAGCATCGGCTGCCCCTGGAGCGCCCGCAGGCATATTGCCCTGTCCACCAGCGGCTCCACTTCCAGCTGGAGCACCAGATGCGCTTGGAATGACTGGAATGGCCAGATTCTTCAGGTCATCCACGGTGGTGATGTTGCCATCGACAACGACAGCCTTCTGTGACTGTTCCATATTGAACAAACCGAGCGGAACACGCAGTGCCGAGCCTTGTACGATTCCCTTAACGGTATCCTCGCTAAGGCCCAGTTCTTTCATTTTTGCCTCATTGAACTTGAGGCTGACTTCTTTGATATATTGTCCGGCAATTTGCACGGAGGCAACGCCGTCAAGATCCTCCAGAGCGGGACCAATCTCATTGTTGATCAGTCGGGTCAGCGACTCCAGACTGCCTGATTCTGTATCGGACACGCTGAGTGACACGACTGGCATGGAGCTCAGGCTGAATCTTGTAATTTGCGGCTTGCGAACACCATCCGGCAGTTGGACATCGTTCAGTGCTTCACGAATAGCTGCTGTAGCATTATCTAGATTCTTGCCGTATTCAAATTCAACGAAGAGGGAGGATGCATTCTCCATCGAGGTTGAAGTGATCGTCTTAACACCGTCGACATTACGCAAGCGCTGTTCCAACGGTTTGCTTACATCCTGAACAACACCTTCTGGGGCTGCCCCTGGGTAGACGGTTGTAATACTAAGGAAAGGAACGTCAATATTAGGAATGCTCTCTTGCTTCATAGTCAAGCCGCTATATAAACCGGTAACCGTAACGATAATCGTTAACAGCCAAATCGCAAATTTATTGCGAATTGAGAAATTAATGATACTCTTCATAAGCAGGGTTCTGCTCCTCTCTGTTTCTCCTATTTAAATAGTCATTATTATTACGCTTGGGCATAATAAGGCCTCAGCAATCTTTGCAGCTCGTCTAGGCTGCTCTCTATCTGAGGAAGATCAAGATCTTCCAGTGTGGCGACCATACCCTTGAGAATGACTCGACGGGGCCGAGGGCGGAGCAATTCTTCTTCAAGAATTTGCAGCGCTTCAATCCCTTGCTCACGCTCGCCGTCGTTTCCGCTTTCTTTCTCCAGAAGCTCCTTCATCTCTTTAATGGTGAGTCGGGGATGCTTATCCAGCTCGCGACTGTTCTCCCCGCATTTTCCGAAATTGTGTAGCATGGCTTCCGGTATTATCGGTTCGAGCTTGTTCTTTAGCAGAAGCTCTACGGCAGCATCCAGCAGCTTGATCAGGTATACAGCTATCCGATGCGTATCTCTGGTCATGTTCTGATCGAATACCAGCTTGGCGTAAGAACCGATCATCCCTTGCGAGAATATGATCAAATCTGCCATATAGGGGTTAATTGCTTCTCCATAAGCGGATATTAGTATTTTTTTGGTATAATGAATTAACTTCGCGTTATTTTTATTCATGATGTCGGGGTTCTTATATATATTCCCTTTAACGATCCATTCCTTAAATTGCATGAGCAAGAATTCCCTTAGTTCAAGAACGAGCTCAAGCAGAACTTCGACCGCACGGACTAATTTGTCCCGGGGAGACAATTCCGAGTCTTGCTCAACCTGAACCAACTCGGATTGAAGCAACTGGAAGCAATAATCAAAGAGGCTGAGCTCCAGCTCATCTTTGGATTTGAAATGCAAATATAGACTCCCCTTGGACATTCCACATAATTCTGCAATTTCTTGCATCGATGTTGCAGATGAGCCTTTTGCCGCGAACAATTGCATGGTGGTTCTCAAGATTAACTGTTTTTTATCGTCGGATTTGCTAGACAATGAGTGACCTCCTTCCCAGTGTGACTTGTAAGTACTCATTATGACCCACGGGTCGGTCTAATTATAGTATAAAAAAATGGCGTATACAAATTCGTTGCACCTATGAGCCGGGACTGGCGGTGTGCAAGGGATTACCATAAATTCTGTGGGAAGAAAGACAAGCTTCATGTACAATAGAATCATGCATTTTTAAAGAGAGGTACCGCTATGAGACGTGGACTACAGATCATATTAATCGCAATCATATTATTTGCGTTCTATTTTTTTGGATTTGGCGTTTTTGGTAAATTTGGAGGAATGTTAGTCAGTATTTTTCAGACGCTGACGGTAATTACGATCAGTCTGGCTATATTCATGGAGAATCGCAATCCTTCCAGTACCTTAGCCTGGATCCTGGTATTGGCACTGCTGCCGGTAGTTGGCCTGGTGCTCTATTTCCTGCTTGGCCAAAATTATTTCAAGAGAAGGAAATTCGACCGCAAGGCGGAGCAGGATCAATTGAGCTACGAGCGGATTGATAACAGCGGCAGTATGCTGCCTCGTGATCTATCCCAGTTCACGCCTGCCCAGCAGAGAATGCTGCAATTGTCGCAGCGGTTGGCCCGTACACCATTCTCCATGGCTTCCCGAACGAGAGTACTGACGAATGGGGACGAGACGTTCTCGACACTGCTCAGGGAACTGAAGCAGGCAAAGCATCATATCCATATGGAATACTATATCTATCGCGCTGATGCGATTGGTCGGGAGATTCAGAAGACATTAATCGATAAGGCTCGCGAAGGTGTTGAGGTACGCTTCATGTATGATGCTGTCGGCAGCATTGGACTGTCCAAGTCATTTATTAATGAACTGCGGGCAGCTGGAGTCAAGGTCGGTGTATTCGGTCCGATGCGCTTTCTGGCGCTATCGAGCCGGGTGAACTATCGCAATCATCGTAAAATCGTAGTCATTGATGGGACGACGGGGTTTATCGGCGGGCTTAACGTGGGAGACGAATATTTAAGCCGCAATAAGAACTACGGCTTCTGGCGCGATACGCATATGCTGGTCAAGGGGGAGGCCGTAAGGTCTCTACAAATTATATTTCTGCAGGATTGGCATTACGTGTATGGTGAACGAATTATGGATCAGCAGTATTTATCGCCCGATTTGGTCCCCGGCTGTGGCGGGGCGATTCAGATTATTCCGAGTGGCCCGGATAACGAAAGTCAGACTTTGAAAAATCTGTTCTTCGCCATGATTACTTCAGCTAAGAAATCGGTATGGCTGGCCACCCCATATTTCATACCGGATGATGATATTCTCTCAGCTCTGCGAGTCGCAGCGATGTCAGGGATCGATGTGCGCATCCTGTTCCCGGCACGGCCGGATAAATGGCTGCCATTTCTCGCTTCCCACTCCTATTTCCCGGCTCTGCTTGAGGTTGGGGTGAAGATCTACGAGTATGAGAAGGGCTTCCTTCATTCCAAGCTGCTCATTATCGATGGAGAAGTGGCAACGGTGGGCACTGCCAATATGGATATGCGCAGCTTCCACTTGAACTTTGAAGTAAATGCGCTGCTCGTTCAGAGCGATAGTGTAGCCAAGATGGTGAAGGATTTCGAGCGGGATTTGTTCTCTACCAAGCTGATTGAGAAGAAGTCCTTCATGAACAAAAAAATTTATGTGCGATTTATGGAATCGGCAGCTAGACTAATGTCACCATTGCTGTAAGTGCCTGTTCGAAGGCGGACTTTTTGAATAACTTCTATAGCTTGCGACTTGTTAGTAGAGATACAAGAGGAGGCAGGTATCATGTCGGCGAAGGGGAAGGTCTTGATTGTTGGATCAGGCTTCGGGGGACTGGCTTGCGCAATAGGTCTGGCGGGTCGGGGTTATCAGGTGACTATATTGGAACGTAAGGATTATGTAGGTGGCAAATTACAGCGAATTGTCATCGACGGATATCGCTTCGATTGCGGGCCGAACACGATAGAGCTCCCTTACGTGTTCCGAAATGTGTTTCGCAGTGTGGGGCGCAGAATGGAGGATTACGTAACTCTGATTCCGTTGGAACCAAGGTCACGGAGCATATTTACAGATGGAAGTGTTGTTGATATGACCGGTGATGTTGAGGCGATGCAGCATCAGATTGACACCTACAGTCCGGTAGATGCGCTTCATTATCCAGCATTTCTACAGGAATCGCGGATGATGTTCCAGAGCATCAAGGGAAGATTGATGAATCAACTGCCGATTGGGTACAGGGAGAAGTGGAACTTCAGCATGGTGATGGAGCTGTTAAGCGTCGT
The DNA here is from genome assembly GCF_039521865.1 of Paenibacillus motobuensis. Taxonomy (NCBI): domain Bacteria; kingdom Bacillati; phylum Bacillota; class Bacilli; order Caryophanales; family Paenibacillaceae; genus Paenibacillus; species Paenibacillus motobuensis. The sequence goes on from NZ_BAAACX010000015.1 coordinate 417,778, forward strand.
CCCTCTATTCAGGAGATCACTGAACCGGGAGCTGCGCCACTTCTTCACGCATCCCAATTCTCTGGCCTTGTTCGGAAGGTATGCGGCTCGGGTCGGATCTTCTCCTTTCCTCGCTCCTTCGCTATATGGGATGATGCACAGCTGCGAGGTAGATCATGGCACTTATAGCATTCGCGGCGGTACGTATGCCTTGGTTGAAGCGCTGCGGACACTTGCGGAGGAATTGGGGGTTGAGATTAAGACGGGGGTCGAAGCAAGGCAGATTCGCGTTCAGGGAGGACGAGCCCGAGGGATAGAGACGAGTGAAGGATATTATGAAGCACCGCTAATCGTCATTAACGGGGATTTATTGTCTACTACACAGCAGTTGCTGAGTGAAGAGCTCAGACCTTCTCTTAATGATCGCAGGATCGCCTCCATGGAGCCGTCATTATCCGCATTCGTACAATTAGCCGGGGTTCCCTCATTATATGATCGTCTGCTTCACCATACCATCTTCTTCTCAGACCGATATGAGCAAGAATTCACCGAAATATTCAATCATCGGAGGCCGCCTTCCAAGCCGTCCGTATACATATGCAATTCCTCTTATTCAGAGAAAGGGGCCGCCCCGGAGGGACATAGCAATCTGTTCATAATGACATATGCTCCGTATTTATCCGATGCCTGGGATTGGGAGGAGCAGCGAGACAAATATGCAGAGAATGTGCTATCTACTTTGCAGGGATATGGTTTACAGGGGATTCACAAAAGCCATGTACTCCACACCTATGCGCCTGACCAGCTAGCCCGCAATACCGGAGCCTACCGCGGTGGGATGTATGGGCTAGCTACGCACAGTCTGCGGCAAATCCTTCGCAGGCCAAGCAATCGTAGTAGTGATGTAGGAGGACTGTGGTACGTAGGAGGTTCCACCTATCCCGGAGGGGGAGTACCTTATGTGACTCTGTCAGGCCATTTGGTCGCAGGGTATATTGCGCATGAGATGGGCTGATGAGTGGATTAGCAAGGATTATTAGGTAAATATAGTAGATATATAAGAAGGGGGAATAATTATGGGCGCTACATCCGAACGCAAGACGGAGCATATCCGGCTCTGCCTGGAAGAACAGGTGAACGGAACGGGAATTACTACAGGCTTAGAGAAGTATGCGTTCCGGCATAAAGCTCTCCCGGAACTGAATTTTCATGACATTCGCCTTGATACGGAATTTCTAAATATCGCAGTTCGAACTCCGCTTCTCATCAGCTCGATGACTGGAGGTAGTGAACTGGCGGGAACGATCAATGAACGTCTTGCCGAGGCCGCGGAGCGAAGAGGCTGGGCGATGGGGGTTGGTTCGGGACGAGCTGCAGTGGAGAAGCAGGAACTGGCGACAACGTTCGCCGTTCGTCGCTATGCTCCGACCATTCCAATCATCGCTAATGTGGGAGCGGTGCAATTGAATTACGGATTCGGTGTAGAGGAATGCATGCGGGTAGCTGAGATTGCCGGTGCGAACATGCTTGTTCTACATCTGAACAGTTTGCAAGAGGTGTTCCAACCGGAAGGAGATACCGCCTTCGCTGGTTTATTGTCGCGAATCGAAGCAGTATGTCGAGCTCTGCCGATTCCAGTGGGGGTCAAGGAAGTAGGCTGGGGAATCGACAGCGAGACTGCCCGCCAGCTTCACGAAGCCGGTGCGGCCTTTATCGACGTCGCTGGTGCAGGGGGAACGTCCTGGAGCCAGGTTGAGAAGTTCCGCAATAAAGATCATATACGCCGCGCAGTTGCCGAGGCTTTCGCTGATTGGGGCAACCCGACGGCCGAATGTATCGTTGATGTGCGGGATAATGTCCCTGGCGCAGTGATCATCGGCAGTGGTGGGTTGAATACAGGGGTTGATGCGGCTAAGGCGCTGGCACTCGGAGCCAATCTGGCTGGATTTGGGCGGGCAGTTCTGGAGCCAGCCGTCAATTCAGAGCGGCGACTCGATGAGCTGCTGGAACGAGTCGAGCTGGAGCTCCGCACTGTCATGTTCGGGATTGGAGCAGCCAGTATCGATGAGCTGAGAAGCACGTCCCGACTGGTCCGCAGAAGTTAATTTTCGGATTATACAATAAACCCGAACGGAATGATCATCAGACAGTAGCCGCAGGCTCTGCCAATCTGGCTGTCTTCATTGTGCGGGGTCTCTTGCGGCTGGACTTTTGCCAAGCGTAATCGTAGTAACACGAATTTGAGCGTAGATAGGAGATTTAATCATACAGGTGATCCGGCATTTCTGGTATCCATACTGAGGACGAATGTTCATTGGTAAATGATATTCTTGAAATATATGCTGTGGATATGTACTATGGTTGAAGGTGAACAAAGTTATTAAATACTGAGGAGTTGTCATAGATATGGCTTTAAAAGCAGGTATCGTGGGCCTTCCGAACGTTGGAAAATCCACATTGTTTAATGCAATTACCCAAGCAGGTGCGGAATCCGCGAACTATCCTTTCTGTACGATCGACCCGAACGTCGGCGTCGTAGAGGTACCGGATGAGCGCTTGGACAAGCTAACCGAGCTGGTTACCCCGAACAAGACGGTTCCAACTGCCTTTGAATTTGTTGACATCGCAGGCTTAGTGCGCGGGGCAAGTAAAGGCGAAGGCCTTGGTAATAAATTTTTGGCTCACATCCGTGAAGTGGATGCGATCGTTCATGTCGTTCGCTGCTTTGAAGATGAGAATATCACTCATGTAGACGGGAAGATCAATCCAATTAGCGATATTCAGACGATCAATCTGGAATTGATCCTTGCTGACTTGGAGAGCGTGGATAAGCGAATTGAACGTGCCCGCAAGAATATGAAGGGCGGCAATAAGCAGTATGAACAAGAAGTAGCCCTGCTTGAACGTATCAAGGAGGCGCTCTATAATGATATGCCGGCGAGAAGCGTGGAGTTGACTGATGATGAGAAGCTGATCATCCGCGACCTGCATTTGTTGACCTTGAAGCCAGTACTCTACGCTGCTAACGTTAGCGAAGAGGGAGTTACTGACACGGATAATAATCCGTTCGTACAGCAGGTGATTGAATTCGCAGCTGCCGAGAATGCAGAGGTTGTGCCGATCAGCGCGAAGGTGGAGTCAGAGATTGCTGAGCTGGAAGGCGAGGACAAGGCCATGTTCCTTGAAGAGCTGGGTCTGGCGGAATCGGGACTTAATCGATTGATCAAAGCGGCGTATCGTCTGCTTGGCTTGTATACGTACTTCACTGCTGGGGTACAAGAGGTTCGTGCTTGGACCATTCGTAAAGGCATGAAGGCTCCGCAAGCAGCAGGGGTAATTCACTCTGACTTCGAACGCGGCTTCATTCGTGCAGAGGTTGTATCCTATGAAGATCTCGTCGCTGCCGGTTCGATGAACGTAGCGAAAGAACGCGGTCAGCTTCGTCTGGAAGGCAAGGAGTATGTGGTACAAGATGGAGATGTTATGCACTTCCGCTTTAATGTGTAATGACATGTGTTAATAATTGAAAAAATATACTGTAACTGGATTAAGAAGCCTGCCATTTATTGGTGGGCTTCATATTTTTTTAATAATTAATTTAAATTTTCGCGATTATTAGGGCGAATATCCAAAATTTGTGTTGAGCGGAAATGTAACACTTTAGTATACTAAAAAAGATGTTTTTACGTGTGTTCAAAAAAGGTCGGTTTTTAGCATGAAGAAGGTTGGGGCGGACTTTTTGAACTACCTATTATTTTTTTACTTTCAGGAGGGATTTTTTTATGGGGATGGATTACTCAGTAGCAAGAAAGAGTCAACTTGATTCCAAAGAATTACTGCTACTTGAATCCGAAGTGAAGAATCAGGGGAAAAATATGGTTATCGCCTATGTACTCTGGTATTTCCTCGGTCTGTTTGGCGGACACCGTTTTTATTTTGGCAAGACCGGTTCTGCGGTAGCGCAATTAATTCTCTCGATTACTGTATTTGGTATGATTGCTACCTTTATCTGGTGGATTGTGGATGCTTTCCTCGTTCATACTTGGGTGAAGGAACACAATGCCATTGTTGAGAATCGCATTATTGACAACATTTTGGCCAACAGAGGCATCTCTGAAAGGTACCCGATCTAATGCAGTTTGGTAAACAGAATCTGACAACGAATGAGTTGATCGTTCTCAGTTCAGAAATGCGCAAGCGCGAGAAATCGCTCGTATTAGCCTATCTCATGCTTCTCATGGGGCATCTGGGCATACATCGCTTGTATTTGAAAAGAACGGTCTCCGGCATTATCCAACTAGCTTTATTTCTAGTTATGTTTATTTCTTACATCCTATTTATTGTGCTGGTTGGTATTGACGATACTCTTGTGGATTCGAGTTTATATATACCGGGCTTTATCGCCGCGGGTATTGCACTGGTCGGCTTCATTGCGCTGACGATCTGGGTTATTGTTGATGCCTGCCTTCTGCCGGGAATCGTCAGGAGTTGGAACAATAACCTGGAGCAGACGCTGATCGCCCAGATTGTTGCGCTTAGACCGGTAGGAAATCCCGAGAATCATCCGGGTCCAGGTCAGTTCAACTAAGAGATATTCCACATAGCCGTGTAACTTGACTTAACCGTTGAGTTCACGGTTATTTTTTTATATATTTGATATAAATCTTATATAGATGAGCTGCAATTTGGGCTAAATGCCTCAACGGCGTCCATCTATGCAAGAGTGTGCCCATTATGGTATAATGAAATGTCAGCTGAATAGCTGAATTTTGTTTGTATATGAGGTTGTTTAAAAAGTCCCCCTTTGATAAGAAAACCGGATCGAGGCCAATTCAAGGTTGAGCGACCGCGATTCAAAGGTAGGTTTTCTTGCGATATAGAATTTCATCAGCTTGGCTGATAACTTATAAATTCTATATCTAACACGAAGTGAATCAGGAAGCTAAATCGGCATCGAATCTTGAATTCAGCTGGGCCTAAGCAAATGCTTACGGAGTCATGTTTCCTACGGAAACATCTCAGGTACTCACGTACAAACTACGTACGCTGCGCTCCTCAGTCCCTAGCTTCATCCAACCTTCTCGGTGCTGAAAGTCTGACTTTTTAAACTCGCATTATATACGAATTTTAAGGACATTGTCATTTGAAAGAGGTGAATTTCCTTGTTGGACCGACTTCAATCCCTGGCTGATCGTTACGAGAAGCTTAGCGAGTTGCTCTGTGATCCGGATGTAGCCAATGATACGAAGAAACTTCGTGATTACTCCAAGGAACAATCGGATTTACAGCCGGCTTATGAGGCTTACACCGAATATAAGCGCGTAATCGAGGAGCTTGATGCCGCTAAAGCGATGCAAGCGGAGAAGCTGGATGATGAAATGCGTGAAATGGTCAAAATGGAAATCGAGGAGCTTTCTGCACGTATGCATGAGCTGGAAGAAGAAATCCGCATCTTGCTTCTGCCGAAGGACCCTAATGATGATAAAAACGTAATCGTAGAAATTCGCGGTGCCGCCGGTGGTGATGAGGCTGCGCTGTTCGCGGCTGATTTATATCGGATGTATACCCGGTATGCCGATTCTCAGGGCTGGCGCGTTGAGGTTATGGATGTGAACGAAAGCGACCTTGGCGGCTTCAAAGAGGTTATTTTCATGATTAACGGTCGCGGTGCGTACAGCAGAATGAAGTATGAGAGCGGAGCTCACCGTGTACAACGGATTCCAGCGACAGAGTCTGGCGGGCGTATCCATACTTCAACCTCGACGGTAGCTGTAATGCCGGAAGCTGAGGAGGTAGATGTGGAGATTCTCGATAAGGATATCCGCGTGGATACTTTCTGCTCCAGCGGTGCTGGCGGACAGTCCGTTAATACGACGAAATCTGCGGTGCGTGTAACTCATATCCCAACGGGGATCGTAGCGACCTGCCAAGATGGCAAATCGCAGAACTCTAACAAAGATAAGGCATTGCAAGTGCTCCGGACGCGGATCATGGACATGATGCGTCAAGAAGAGGAAGCGAAGTACGCCGGCGAGCGTAAGAGCAAGGTAGGAACCGGAGACCGGAGCGAACGGATTCGAACCTATAATTTCCCTCAGAGCCGGGTGACCGACCATCGTATCGGTTTGACTCTGCACAAGCTTGATCAAGTAATGAACGGGGAGATCGAAGAGATTGTGTCTGCCCTGACCATTGCTGAGCAAGCGGAGCTCATGGACAAAGGAGAATAATGCCTTGAAACGTAACGGATATCAACTATCTGGAGCGCTCACTATTCTGGAAGCCCGTAAAGAGGCTTCTTCTTTTTTAGCGGATGTTGGCGTGAACGAGCCGGACTCCAATGCGGAACTGTTACTTCGCCACGTACTCGGGCTTGAGGGGGCGAAGTATTTGCTCACCCTTCGCGATCCGTTCCCGATAGAGAGCAAGGAGGCTTGGGAGGCGGCCATTAACCGTAAGGCCGCAGGTGAACCAGCGCAGTATATTATCGGGGAACAGGAATTCTACGGCTTGACCTTCAAGGTCACGCCAGCGGTGCTGATCCCCCGCCCGGAAACGGAGCTGCTGGTAGAGCAAATCGCCGAGCTTGGCGATTTGCTGTGGCCCGGCGGCGCTCCGCAGGCCGCCGATATCGGTACCGGCAGCGGCGCGATCGCTGCCGCCTTGGTCCATCTGCGCCCAGCCTGGAGCGTCACGGCGAGTGACATCTCGCCGGAAGCGCTGGCGGTGGCGCAGGACAATGTCCGGCGGCTCGGCCTGGCTGTCAAGTTCAAGCAGGGGAACCTGCTTGAACCTTTCGCTGGCGAGCCGCTGGACATCGTGGTCTCTAATCCGCCGTATATACCGGCGGATACGATCGCTGAGCTGCAGCCGGAGGTGCGCGATTATGAACCGCGCGGCGCGCTAGACGGCGGGCCGGACGGACTGTACCCTTATCGCGTTATGATGCAGCAGCTCGCTCTGCTGCCCGAGCCGCCGAAGCTGATCGGCTTCGAGCTGGGCATGGGCCAAGCGGCGGATGTGGCCGACATGCTTCGCGCCGCAGGGCATTGGCGTGAGATATTGACGATCCCGGATTTGGCCGGTATCGACCGCCATGTGATCGGCATGGCTTAATGAATTGACCCGTTATTCAGGAGTCTAGGGGACCTCCCGCTATCCAGAGTAAACATTAAGGCTGGAAATGTAACTTATTAAGTTATTTATACGTTTTTGGATTGAGATGTGAAGTCTGGCGAAATATGGTGTGCTTTGGCGAATGGACTTTGAACGGAGTTTTTTTTACAATATGAAGGATAGGCCTATTTTTGGCGTGCAATAGTGTGCCATATTGTTGTTACCTGCGGTAACAGCCATCAAGATTGATCCAGCGGACGGGGGACAGGATCCATGCTTAATAAATTCAAAAAAATAGATTATACGATCGTGTTCATCCTATTGCTCCTGATGGGCATCAGCATTGCTGTGCTGTATAGCGCTACCTCGAATACGCAGTATCATGGGTACCATCTGCGGATGGCTATGTATTATGGTATAGGATTTGTAGCTTTCTTTGCGTTGTCCTTGGTGGACTTTCGCTTCCTAGTAAAGTACGGCCTCTACATTTATTTGCTTGGGGTTGCACTATTGATCGTCGTGATGTTCATCGGGAATACCTATTACAATGCGACAGGCTGGATGACGCTCCCGGGAGGGCTAAGCTTCCAGCCAGCGGAGTTTTTCAAGCTGCTGCTTGTTGTATTCCTTGCTCATGTTCTGTACCGGAAGCGTAAGACCCAGCTAGCTTTCTGGAGAGATGTCATACCGATTTGTCTTCTTACCTTCGTTCCATTCATGATAGTAATGGCGCAAAATGACCTTGGTAATGCGCTCAGCTATCTGGTCATCCTGGCCGGAATGCTGTGGATCGGTGGCATGAAGTATTCCCACGCTCTGATTGCGCTGGCGATCTTCGCCGGCTCGGTTATCGGGGGCATCAGCGCTTATAAAATTTATTATGATGAAGTTCATAAATTTTTTGCGGATATTGGCCGTGAGCACTGGATTGAGCGGATTGATCCTTGGCTCGTGCCGGATAAAGCAACGGAGAAGGCGATCTATCATACGAGAAATGCCAAGCTCGCGATTGCTTCTGGCGGGATGACAGGAGAAGGCTACATGCAAGGGGCAACCGTGCAATCGGAACGGGTTCCACTGACGTATTCGGACTCGATCTTTGTCGTTATCGCCGAAGAGTTCGGTTTCTTGGGGAGCTCGGTGCTGCTGCTGCTCTATTTTGTACTGATTCATCGCTTGATTCTGATCTCACTGGAATGCAGGGACCGAAGTGGGCCGCTGATTATCGTCGGAATTGTCGCCTTGTTCCTCTACCAGATCTTCGAGAATATCGGCATGTTCATCGGCCTGATGCCGCTGACCGGGATTACGCTGCCGTTCATAAGCTATGGCGGGACCTCGCTGGTCATCAATATGGCAAGTATCGGCGTAGCGATGAGCATCCGGATCCATGGACATGAAGTGGAAGAAGAGCAGCAGACGACTTCTGCTGCAACGCGGAAATCGGCTTCGAAGTCGCAGTGATTCCCGGGGTCTATCTCTAATGAAGCTTAAGCTACGGCTGCGGGGCAACCTTCTCTTTGAAGGTGAGCTCTGCAGCCGGAGAGGCAGGAAGGCCACCAAGCTTTGACGGGCGGAGTCTGTTGGTGCGGGCGACCGTAGTGCCGAGCGCAATGTTTACGCAGTAGGAAATCGCTAACGAAACTACAGAACGTTATTATCACGAAAACAAGAGGACTGAGAATCTAACGAAACTGTGGAGTCTTATTTAGGTTAATTATCCGTGTTAAGCTGCTTTTTTATTGCAATAGCGATACCCTGTTTCGTTAGAATTTTTTGAAGCCTGTATTGGTGAAAATAGCGATACCACGTTTCGTTAGAAAATAGGCTGTCCCTTCGGCAATACAAGTACGCTTGGAGAACCAAGATAAGTAAGCTTGCGGATTATAAATAGAAATATCTCACAGGATCGCTTCTCTCTTGAAGTGGTCCTATTATTTTTTAATACATTTGCTATTTTAGTAGTTTGCTAGGTTTATGTACCTCCCGACCTGCCCATACTGATAAACATCAGGGATACGAGAAGGGGAGAGACGGTATGGGGATGAACCGGAAATCTATTGCACTCATATTTTTTAGTGTTGTTATTCTATTTATGTCTTGGGAAGGGCAGAAGGTGGATACGGCTGCTGCGGAGGGACTGATTCCTCAAGAGTCGATCCGGTTAAGGATATTAGCCAATTCGGATGGAGTTGGTGATCAAGCGGTTAAGCGGAAGGTCCGCGACGCTGTGGTTGAACAGATGAATGCTTGGGTTGATGAACTGGAGGACCCGCAGAGTCTGGAGGCGGCCAGAGGCATTATCCGGGACCATTTGCCGGAAATCGGAGATAAGATCCAGCAGACCCTCGCTAATAATGGCAAAGAGTATAGTTATCAAGTCGAGCTGGGGGTTGTTCCGTTCCCGACTAAAATGTACGGAGGCGCTGTATATCCGGCAGGTGACTATGAGGCACTTCGCATTACGCTGGGAGAAGGCAAAGGGAAGAATTGGTGGTGCGTGCTTTTTCCACCGCTATGCTTCGTGGATGCAGGCAGTGGAGATGCGTTAGCCAAAGATAAGGGCAAAGCGACGGAAAAGACGAAGGAAGAAGAAAGCGGGAAGGATGCTTCCGACCCGTCGGATACCGTCAAGAAGCCGAAGTCGAAGGTAGGGGCAAAAGCAAAGACAGTTTCTGATACCGTCGACGTTTCTGACGAGCCGAGGCAGGTACAGCCTGAAGAGACAGAGGTACGTTTTTTCTTATGGGACGCGCTGGTAAGCTTATGGAAGGGAATCGTGAATTTATTTTAAGGTGGCAGAACTCTTAGCTCTTATATAGTTCCATAATACGTATCCCAAGTGGTTGTAGAAATTTTCAAAATTGCTCAGAGCGGATTGCACAGTGAATAGGTGCTTGTTTACAACGAACTGCACTCTTTCGGAGCCATATATAAAATATAATTGCTTATATACATCTATTGGATGGATTTTCTCTATAATTGCCGCCAAATTAGAAAATAGTTGCCTACACGCAGCTATTTTTTTCGTTTGGGAGAATCTCGATTTAATAAGTGTATTTTTGCATTCATTTATGGCTCAAGACGTTTCTTATGAGAGGAACGTACAGTCATTAGGTCGAGGTAACGGTGGTTGATTAGCATTACGGGGTGAGATCGTATTTCGGATTGGTTATAATAGAGGGTAGGCAAAAAAATGAGTGCGATGTATTGCATGGTCATTATTCATAGGTGGCCTATTCTATATTAAAAGTTTGGGATGATAATAAGATGAATCAGTCAGATCATAATCAAGAAGTGAACAAGGGTATCTCCTATTCCGAGTCTAGCGAAGAGAAGCAGCCGACAGGAAAAGTGAGCTCAGAGGAAGCGACTGCTACGGGTATGAGTAATCCGGATCATAAAGTATCAGAAAATAGGGCTGCCGGGGAAGATTCAGCTGAAGTAAAGATCACACGTTGGTGGGATGTAGAATCGCTGGTGGTCGGTCTTGATGACGAGAGCGAAGGTCAAAGCGAGGGAATCGACAATGGACAAGACCAGGGAGAAAGTCATGGTCGGGCCAACGTTCTAAGCGGATCGGTATCGGGTGAGCATGAACGGAAGCGTGCCGAGGAGCAGATCGAGGAAGCAGGCAGGCTGCTGGCTGAGGGGGGTGTCGTTGCCTTCCCAACCGAGACGGTCTATGGTCTTGGCGCTGACGCGCGGAATACAGCGGCGGTTGAGGCGGTATTTGCCGCCAAGGGCCGACCGTCTGACAATCCGCTGATCGTCCATATCGCCGATATGGGACAGTTGGACGGATTAGTGACAGAGGTCAACGAGACAGCACGGCGGCTGATGGAGGCATACTGGCCGGGGCCGCTAACCTTGGTGCTGCCCGTGGCCCGGGGCGCCGTCTCGCCGCGCGTGACGGCGGGGTTGTCCACCGTAGGCGTGCGCATGCCCGCCCACGATGTTGCGCTGCGGCTCATCGCCGCAGCGGG
>NZ_BAAACX010000016.1:0-249116 GCF_039521865.1 Paenibacillus motobuensis
ATAGCGTTAGACTGCGAATACAGTATTTTACTCGGGTCAGACTCCAGATTTAAGGGGCCGAACCGTAGCCGCAGTTATTTGCTGTATGAAGCCCGTAAAAGACCGGAATAGTTGTAAATAAACACTTATTTCCGTTTTTACTATTCTGTATTAGAAAATATAGTATACAGCTACAAGAATAAGTGCATAACATACACTTAAATTAACAATCAAAAGGGCTATGGTTTTAGTAAGTGTAATTTGTACACTTAAAATAGCGATAGCTCACAAATTTCGTGTAAACGGCCATTTTAAGTGTACGTTATACAATTAAAACTTGAGTTAACGCCCATAGCCATCCATTTAGTTGTATTTTTTGCAATTAAGTATTCGGTTAATGAATAAAGCCAGGGAATGAGGAGCGGAGCGTACAAAGTTTGTACGAGAGCACCTGAGATGTTTCCAGAGGAAACATGACTTCGTAAGCATCTGCTCAGGCCCGGCTGAATTCAAGATTCGATGCCGAATAAGCTACTTTGATTCACTTCGTGTTAGATATAGAATTTATACGTTATCAGCAATGCTGATGAAATTCTATATCGCAAGAAAACCTACCTTTGAGTCGCGGTCGCTCATCCCCTGAATGGCTTCGATCAGTTTTCTTATCAAAAGTGGAATTTTTGAACTACCCGTTAAATTAGTGTTCAAAAATTCCAGTTTTCAGCACCGAGAAGGTTGGATGAAGCTAGGGATTGAGGAGCGGAGCGTACGAAGTTTGTACGAGAGCACCGGAAATCCCGGCTGAATTCAAGATTCGATGTCGGATATGCTTCTTGGATTAACTTCGTGATCAAAAGTGGAATTTTTGAACTACATAAAGAAGGATGGTGTGTTGATATGGCATTGCGGATTATTGTCCAAGAACCGGATGAAGTGTTGCATCAGGTCGCTAAAGAGGTTAAGAAGATTACTCCAAACGTACAGAAATTGCTGACCGATATGGCGGAGACGATGTATGATGCTGAGGGCGTTGGGCTTGCGGCACCGCAGGTTGGTATTCTGAAGCGGGCCATTGTCGTAGATGTTGGCGATGAGCATGGACTAATTGAGCTGATTAACCCCGAGATCGTCAGCAAAGAGGGAGAACAATTCGGTCCCGAGGGCTGCTTGAGTATCCAGGGATTGCGTGGTGATGTGCGCCGGGCACAGACGGTCACGGTTAAAGGCCTCGACCGTAACGGCAAAGAGGTTACATATACAGGGTCGGATTTGCTCGCGAGAGCTTTTCAGCATGAAATTGACCATTTGAACGGTGTTCTCTATACAGATGTAGCGGAAAGAGTATATGAAATTACCCCTGAGGGTGAAGAAAAGGTGTGAGGAATAACGATGAATATCGTATTTATGGGGACGCCTGCTTTTGCGGTTCCGTCTCTGGAGGCTCTGATTGCAGAAGGCTATAACGTTGTTGGTGTCGTGACTCAGCCAGATCGTCCGCAAGGTAGGAAGAAGGTCCTGACTCCGACTCCGGTAAAAGAAGCAGCATTGCGGCATGGTCTTCCAGTGCTTCAGCCACATAGAATGCGCGCGCCGGAAGCCGTAGGAGAACTGGCTGCGCTACGTCCTGATCTGATCGTTACGGCCGCTTACGGACAGATTCTGCCTAAGGCCGTGTTGGACTTGCCTCAGTATGGTTGCTTGAATGTGCATGGGTCCCTCTTGCCCGCTTACCGCGGGGGTGCGCCGATCCAACGCTCGATCATCAACGGTGAGAAGGAGACCGGCGTTACGCTGATGTATATGGCAGAGGGCTTGGATACTGGGGATATGATCGAGAAGGTTGTTGTTCCGATCGAGGATGAAGATAATTCGGGCACGATGTTTGAGAAATTAAGCCTTGCCGGGGCGAAGCTGCTGATGGAGCAGCTGCCGCTTATCTTGAACGGAACTGCCAAGCGGATTCCGCAGAACAACGAGGAAGCTTCGTATGCTTCTAACTTGTCGCGTGAGGATGAGCGGATTGATTGGACGGCTTCATCCCGTGATATTTTCAATCGGGTTAGAGGCTTGGTGCCATTCTCGGGCGCATTTACGCTGTGGAACGACGAAGTTTTCAAGATATGGTCGGTAGCTAAGCCGACCATGACAGGATCTGCGTCGGCTACCGGGGTAGTTCCCGGGACAGTACTCGGGCTGTCCGAGCAGGGGATCGAAGTGAAGACCGGCGATGGATCGGTTTGGCTGACCCGTGTTCAGCCCGCTGGGAAGAAAGCCATGGAGGCCGCTGAATTTATTCGCGGCGGTGTCATGAAGAAAGGCGCGGTATTGTCATGAGCGATATGAAAGGCCATTCCGGCCAGGCTGGCAGCAACAAGAGAAGGCAGGGGAATCAATCTGGAGCTGGCATGGGTTCAAATGCTGGAAAAAGAAGCAAAAAGGCGCAGCCTACAGCGCGGGATACTGCTCTGGATGTGTTGACCGCTGTAGAGCAAGAAGGGGCCTACAGCAACTTGCTGCTGAATGGAGCGCTGCAGAAATCCGGGCTTACTGGTCCAGATGCGGGTCTTGCTACAGAGCTTGTATATGGCACCATATCGCACCTCAATACGATTGATTACTTTCTGGAGTCCTTTGTTAGCAAAGGGATGGCCAAGCTTCAGCCTTGGGTCAGAAATTTATTGCGGCTAAGCTTCTATCAATTGTATTATCTGGATCGTATTCCACCCCATGCGGCGGTGAACGAAGCAGTAAATATCGCAAAACGGCGTGGTCATCAAGGGATTTCCGGAATGGTAAACGGGGTGCTGCGAAATGTGCTTCGTCGCAAGGCGGAGTTGTCCTTGCCTAGTGATCTCTCTCCGGCGGCACGGATCTCACTTGCTTATTCCCATCCGGAATGGCTCGTCTCACGATGGATTGAGCAATACGGAGAAGCTATCGCAGAAGCGATCTGCATCGCGAATAATGAACCTCCTTCCGTCAGCATTCGTGTGAATCGTTCTCGGACAAGTCGGGAAGAGATGTTAGTTGTTATGGAAGAGCAGGGGCTGGAGGTCGTTCCGTCACCTATATCACCGGATGGTATTTTGGTATTAAGCGGCGGCAACATGGCACTTACAGAATGGTATAAGGGTGGACTTATCTCGATCCAGGACGAGAGCTCCATGCTCGTTGGCGCGGCTGTTCAGGCGATGCCAGGTATGAAGGTGCTTGATTGCTGCGCCGCTCCCGGCGGCAAGACATGCCATATCGCTGAACGGATGGAAGGCCGCGGTCAAGTGATCGCGAACGACATCCATACGCATAAGGCGCAGCTGATCGCCGATCAGGCAAAGCGGCTTGGTCTTGACCAGGTTGAGACGATGACCAGCGATGCGGCCAAATTATCTGAGCGATTCACGGCCGAGTCATTCGACCGTATTTTGCTGGATGCTCCATGTTCAGGCTTGGGCGTAATTCGCCGGAAGCCAGATTTGAAATGGACGAAGACACCAGGCGATATTACGGAGATTAACGCGATTCAACGTACCCTATTAGATGCGGTGTGTGGGCTGCTGAAGCCGGGTGGAATTCTTGTCTACAGTACCTGTACGATTGAACGAAGCGAAAATGCGGGCATGGTAGAAGCTTTTTTACAGCGTCATCCGGAATTTTCACTTGCCGAGGATATGCCAGGGGGCTGGCAAGCTTTGCAGGAAGCGAGCGCCAGAGAGAAGGACGGATTGCAGATCCTACCTCAGGACTATCATTCTGACGGATTTTATATCGCTCGTCTTGTGAAAACCTCGATTTAAGCTGTGTCTATACTTAATCTTTGCGAAATACCTAGAATTACTATATACTGGAATCGGTGAAGCACACTTCTATTTATTGCTTTAAGCGATAATAGGGTGTGCTTTTTGCTGCGTAAGCCCCTGTTAAGGGCTTCCACTTTAGTGTTATTATATTTTATGCTAAAATAGGTGGAATGAGTATGGTCATATACTTGATACTATAAGAATAGGTGTGTGAAGATGAAACCTTTTATATACGATATGAGTTTGGAAGAGCTTCAGGAATGGGCAGTACAGCAAGGGGAGTCGTCCTTCCGCGGTGCGCAGATATTTGACTGGCTTTATGTAAAGCGCGTAAACTCTTTTGATGAGATGACGAATTTATCCAAGACGCTTCGGCAAAAATTGGACGAACAGTTCTCGTTCGTAACTTTGAATGAAATTACGAAGTTTGAATCCAAGGACGGTACGGTCAAGTTCCTGTTCGGGCTGCATGATGATCATGCGATCGAGACGGTTATCATGAAGCATAACTACGGGAATAGCGTCTGCGTTACCACCCAAGTCGGATGCAAGGTTGGTTGTACATTCTGTGCGTCTACCTTGGGTGGACTGAAGCGGAATCTCAATCCGGGGGAAATAGTAGCCCAAGTTGTGCAGGCTCAGAAGATTCTTGACACACGCGGCGAACGTGTTAGCAGCATTGTGATCATGGGCACAGGTGAACCGTTCGAAAATTATGATGCCACGATGAAATTTTTGCGAATTATGATTCATGAGAAGGGCTTGAACATTGGACAACGGCATATTACTGTATCAACGAGCGGTATCGTTCCCAATATATATAAATTTGCTGATGAGGATACCCAGATTAATCTGGCGATTTCGATTCATGCCCCGAACGATGCGCTACGCTCCAAGCTGATGCCTGTCAACCGCCGCTTCCCGTTCGATGATGTTATCGAGGCACTGCGTTATTACATCGCCAAGACCGGACGCCGCGTAAGCTTCGAATATGCGCTGATTGGCGGAGTAAATGATCAGGTGGAGCATGCAGAGGAACTGGCAGAGGTTCTCAAGGATATGCTCTGTCACGTGAATCTGATTCCAGTCAACCATGTTCCAGAGCGGAAATATGTCAGAACCTCAAGAAACGATATTTTTCAGTTCCAACGTACATTGGCGGACAAGGGCATTAACGTAACGATTCGCCGGGAGCAAGGACATGATATTGCAGCGGCTTGCGGACAACTGCGGGCCAAACATATGCAGTCTGGTACGAGGTGATTAAGATTGATAAAAACGGCTTATGTAAGTGATGTAGGAAGGGTTCGCTCTGTGAACGAAGACAGCACCTGGGTTGCTGGCTTGGAACAAGGGTATACGCTGGCGATCGTGGCTGATGGTATGGGTGGACATCAGGCTGGGGATACAGCCAGCCGTCTGACCGTCGAGACGATTGTGCAAGATTTGCAGTCTTTGCCTGCAAACTTGTCATCGCAACAGTTCGGAAATGAACTGCAACGAGCGATTCTGCATGCTAATGAAATCGTGTATCATGAAGCGAAGGAGCATGTAGAGTACTACAATATGGGGACCACGGTGGTTGCCGTCCTCCTTAAGGAACGCGAGGGAATCATCGGCCATATTGGAGACAGCAGAGTCTATCAATTCCAAAATAACGTGCTGACTCAAATCACTGAAGATCATTCTCTCGTTAATGAATTGCTTAAGAATAATCAGATTAGCGAGCAGGAAGCAAACGTGCATCCACATCGAAATATCGTGACCCGGGCACTCGGAACCGATGAAGAGGTGGTTGCCGACATGTATTCGGTGATGTTAGATGAGGGAGATATACTGCTGCTCTGTAGTGACGGTCTCAGCAATCATGTAACCCCGGAACAAATGATTCATACGCTTGGAGCCGGCGAGCTTCCTCTGGATCATCGTGCTAATCAATTGCTTCAATTCGCCCTGGATGCAGGGGGCGACGATAATATTACCGTCGCATTGTTGGAGTATCATGATGAGTCCGTGTCAAGCGCAAAGGGGTGGGATTTATGATCGGTCACGAGTTAGGTGGTCGTTACCAAATTATTGAACGAATTGGCGGGGGAGGAATGGCCCTCGTCTATCGGGCTCAGGATATTCTATTAAATCGTAATGTGGCTATTAAGGTTTTGCGTCAGCAATTTGTGAACGATGAGGAATTTATCCGCCGTTTCCGACGTGAGGCACAATCAGCGGCATCCTTGTCACATCCGAATATCGTTAGCGTCTATGATGTCGGACAAGAGGGCGATGTTCATTACATTGTTATGGAATATATTGAAGGCCGCAACTTGAATGAGATAATCAAAGAGCGTGCTCCATTGCAGGTAGATGAGGCAGTTCGTATCGCATCGCAGATCGCCGATGCCCTGGATCATGCCCATATGAATCATATTATTCATCGTGATATTAAACCTCATAACATATTAATCGGCCGTAATGGCTGGGTGAAGGTGACTGACTTCGGAATCGCGCGTGCCGTAACTTCAACGACGATTACGCAGACGGGCTCGGTCGTCGGGTCTGTGCATTATTTCTCACCTGAACATGCCAAAGGGGTAACAACGGGCGAGAAATCAGACCTTTACTCCCTTGGAATTGTACTCTATCAGATGCTGACGGGCCGTCTTCCATTCCTTGGGGAGAGTCCGATCAGTGTGGCGCTGAAGCATCTACAGGAGCATTTTGACGAGCCGCGTTCGGTGAATCCAATGATCCCGCAGAGTGTGGAGAATATTATATTGAAATCAATGCGCAAAAATCCTGGCGAGAGATATGAATCTGCCAAGGAAATGCTGCGCGATCTGGAGACCTGTCTGCTGCCAGAGCGCAGGACGGAGAATAAGCTGACCTTTGCCGATAACGAGGATGAGGACAGCACTCGTGTTGTCCCGGCTATTAAGCCGCAAAACAGGCAATCTGGTGGAGGTTCTAAGTTGTCCCGTGATGATCAGGGGTCCGATGAACGGCAGAAGCAGAAATCAGGTAAGAAGCCGATAAGCAGCAAGACTAAATTATGGGTCAGCATTACACTGATTGTGATCGTTGCGATGCTTGGTATTGCCTGGTATGTGAACAAGCTCGTCACCGTGGAAGAAGTAAAGGTGCCGAATGTGCTAAATATGTCCATTGAACAAGCTACTGAGGAGTTCTCCAAGGTAGGTATTGTGGTTGGGGATATTGCTCGGGTATATAAAGAGGGCGTAGATGAAGGAATTGTCTATGAACAGAGCAAGCCAGAGGGAACCGCGGTGAAGGAAGGCTCGTCGATTGATTTGACAGTAAGCACCGCGAAGGAGCTTCCAAAAATGCCGATGCTAAGTGGTGCAACCTATGAGGATGCTGTTGCACAGCTAGAACAGATCGGGGTATCGAAAGAAAGGATCAGCAAGAACGAGGAAAATAACCCCGATGTAGAAGCAGGCAAGGTCTTTGGTCAAAACCCGGATGCCAATGCGGAGTTTGATCCGGAAACCGTTCAGATTGTGCTGAAAGTGAGCAAAGGCCGAGAAAATATCAAGATGCCAAATCTGGTCGGGAAGACCCAGGATGAAGCGCTAAAGGCGATTGAGGATGCGGGGCTGAAGCTGGCGAAAGACGGAATTAAGCAGAAATCGAGCTATGATAAACCATTAGGTGAAGTTATGGAGCAGTGGCCATATGCGCCAGATGGAGATGTAGCACCGGGATCAGAGATAACGATCTTCGTCAGCTCCGGCTATCCGTCTGATGCGATCGAGTATACCTTCGTGGTTCCTGTTGTTCCGGCTGAAGACGGACAAAAGAGCAAAATCCATATTATCTACGGGGATGCTCGCGGTGAGAATCAAGACTGGGGTACGAAGACAATCGGCAAACCGCAATATATGTCGGTAGATCTCGTTCTGGCACCTAATAAGGACGGATATGTCTATGTGAACCGCGATGGGGCATTAACGGATACCTACAAGATCTCGTATATTGATGCCAAGCAGGGGACTGTACCGCAGCCATCGTTGCCTGTAACGAATACGCCGGATGAATCAAATCATGAGTCCAATGGCAATAATGGTGACGGTGATAACGGGAACTCTGATCAGAACCCTCCTGATACAGGCATGGCCACCAGCTCAAAGTTAACTGGAAGGTTAACGAATGGGAAGATGAAGGGGTTTAGACATCATTGAAGTTGAGCTTGAATAAGCTTCAATCGTTATATCGTTGTACAGACAGATATGAAAGCGAGGCCTGCAAGAATGCCAGAAGGCTTAATCGTTAAGGCACTAAGCGGTTATTACTATGTGAAGCCTGCAGACCCGGCGTTGGATGAGATTATCCAGTGCCGGGGCCGCGGCATTTTTAAGAAAAAAGGCATATCACCTCTCGTTGGAGATCGGGTCATATATAGTCCGACAGAGAACGGCGAAGGGATGGTAGATGAGATTTTACCACGCATCACGGAGTTGATTCGTCCGCCGATAGCTAATGCCAGGCTTGCGGTACTGTTATTCTCACTGAAAGAGCCTGATCTGAATTTGCAGCTTCTGGACAAGTTCCTGGTACATATCGAACATGAGGGGCTGCAAGCCTTGATTTGCTTGACCAAAGAGGACTTGCTCGATGCGGAGAACGAGGATATAGCCAGCATTACGGAGCAGGCAGCTCGCCTCTATGAGCAGATTGGATATGAAGTGTTCATTACCAGTTCTCTGACTGGCAAAGGAACGGAAGCTGTGAAGTCGCGTCTAGCCGGGGAGATTAGCGTTCTTTCCGGTCAGTCCGGGGTAGGCAAATCGACGCTGCTGAATGCGATGTTCCCCGGATTGTCGCTGGAGACGAGTGAGATTAGCACGAAGCTTGGCCGGGGGAGACATACGACCCGACATGTAGAGCTGATCGAGCTTGAGAATGGCGGATATGTTGCGGACACTCCAGGCTTTAGCCAGCTGGATTTCCTTGAGCTTGGCATTGAGGAGCTGTCTACCTGCTTCCGCGAGTTCCGCGAGCTTTCAGAGGGTTGCAAATTCCGCGGATGTACGCATCTGCATGAGCCAGGCTGTAAGGTGAGAGAGGCTGTGGATGATGGGGCTATTGCAGCAGGACGGTATGAGCACTATGTGCAGTTTTATGAGGAAATGAAAGACAAAAAACGGAGGTATTGACTTCATGAATGACATCTATATTGCACCGTCTATATTGTCGGCTGATTTTGCCAAGCTGGGTCAAGAAGTAGTCGAGGTAGAACGCGGCGGAGCCGATTGGCTTCACGTCGATGTCATGGACGGCCATTTCGTGCCCAACATTACATTTGGAGCGCTGGTAATGGGAGCAATTGCCCCGCTGACCAAGCTTCCGCTCGATGTCCATCTGATGATCGAGAATCCTGAGCGATATATTCCAGATTTTGCAAAAGCAGGAGCTCATCTTATTACAGTTCACCAGGAAGCTTGCGTACATTTGCACCGCGTCCTGCATATGATTAAGGAGCATGGCGTCAAGGCGGGTGTGGCGATCAATCCGGCAACTCCTGTGTCTTCGATTCGCGAAGTGCTGGAGGATGTGGATCTGGTGCTCGTCATGACGGTAAATCCAGGCTTTGGCGGTCAGGCTTTCATTCCGTCTACTCTTCGCAAGATCAAGGAATTGAAAGAGCTGCGAGAGGAACTGGGGTTGAAGAACCTCCGAATTGAGGTTGATGGCGGAATCTCAGCTGCTACAGCACCGCTGGTCGCCGAGGCCGGTGCGGATGTGTTGGTCGCAGGGAATGCGGTGTTTGGCCGTAGCGACCGCAGCGCTGCTATTCAGGAGATTCGCAGCAGTTTGCAAGAGTAGTCGTAGCTATATTCTCTTCATATTTGCCTGGTTTCACCTTGTCTGATTGGCATAGTGATTCGATCAGACGCATACAATGGGTTACATGAGCGGGTTCTCATGCAGCCCTTTTTTTGTCGGCGGAAATACACAGGAAGAGGGCGCGGAACATACACTATGAATGAAGGCATGAGAATGATGGGGAGGGTGAACGATGAAATTTTATACATTCAAGCTGCCTAAGTTTTTGGGAGGTTTCGTCAAAGCGGTGTTGAATACATTTCACAAAAACTAGGCAGCGACAACTGCCGCTATCATGGAATTCGGCGCGGCGCAAATCCCGCCTTCCATCACGCGGTTTGTGGCGATACTGTTTTCCGGTTGCTGAAGTGGCAGGAGAATACGAAAAAAGCACCTCTACTAAGAAAAGGTGCTTTTTGTCTATATTCTTATTCTCACCATTATACGCGAGTCAGTTTACCGGATTTCAAAGCCCGAGTGCTGACGTATACGCGTTTTGGCTTACCGTCTACCAAGATCCGGACTTTCTGTACGTTAACGCCCCAAGAACGACGATTACGGTTGTTAGCGTGGGATACGTGGTTACCGCTGCTTGGTTTCTTGCCTGTTACATAGCATTTGCGAGACATTCATTACACCTCCTGTTCCGATACACCTGTCTTGAAAATAACAGTTTATTATTGAAGTTAACAGTTATTGTTCAAGCCGGCTTAAGCCGGTCGATTTCCTTCTTTTAACCTATAAATGTATGGAAACCGCATAAAACAATACTTACATATAATATCACAGTAAAAAAACGTCCGTCAACCGATCGACAAACTTTATTTCTATAGTGCGCTTGTCGCGCTTTGTTTATTTATTTATCTTTATTCTTATAGTACAATATGGTTTAGCCCATAATAATTTCAAGGGAGGAGTGAGCAAGGCGTGGCAATACAACTGGATACCGAATATGGACGTATCGATATTTCGGAGGAAGCAGTAGCTGTGATCGCCGGGTCGGCCGCCATGGAATGTTATGGACTCGTAGGGATGGCAAGCCGGAAACAATTCAAGGACGGCATTGCTGAATTGCTGGGGCGTGAGAATCTAGCCCGGGGTGTGGAAGTGAAGCTCGATAATAAGCGATTGGCAATTCATCTTTATATCATAGTTAGTTATGGTACGAAAATTTCCGAGGTTGCCTACAACATACAGCGAAAAGTAAAATACGTGTTAAATGAAGTCGTTGGACTCGAAGTGGCTCAAGTTAATGTTGCAGTCCAAGGCGTTCGTGTATCAAGCTAGGAAGGGGAATTCTCATTGAGTAAGCGTTCTATTAACGGAACAGATTTTACCGCCATGGTGCTAGCCGGGGCGAAACGATTGGGAGATCATGCCGAGCATGTCAACTCTCTAAATGTCTTTCCGGTTCCCGATGGAGACACCGGGACGAATATGAATCTAACGATGACGGCTGGAGTGGCCGAATTGAATAATAACGGATCGGGCGGACTTGGCAGTCGGGCAAATACTTTGTCCAAGGGTTTGCTGATGGGGGCCAGAGGGAACTCCGGCGTTATTTTATCCCAGTTATTCCGCGGATTTGCCCGCTATTCATCCTCTTATGAAGAGCTGAATGCGATTCAATTTGCTGCCGCTTTGCAGAGCGGGGTGGATACAGCCTATAAGGCCGTAGTGAAGCCGGTGGAAGGCACGATTCTTACGGTAGCGAAGGAAGCGGCCAAGCACGCCGTTCACCAGGCTAGACGCACGACCGATATCGTAGATTTGATGGCTGACGTGCTGGCGAAGGCTAAGGAAGCTCTTGCGAATACGCCTGAGCAATTGCCTGTACTGAAGCAGGTCGGAGTTGTTGATTCCGGCGGACAGGGTCTTGTATATATTTACGAAGGCTTTATGGAGCAATTGACGGGCACAGCGAAGCCTATCGATTCGATGCCTGCACAACCTAAGGCAGGATCGGTCTCTGCAATTACAGTCGTTCATCCGGCCGAGCATCATGATGCTACTGCCCAAGCGAAGCTTGATACAGAGGATATTGAATTTCTCTATGATATGGAATTTTTCATAAATCGTACCCTGGGCGGCGTACCGCATGCGAATTTTGATGAGGATCAATTCAGGGAAGCGCTGTCATTAAATGGTGACTCTATTATCGTCATTGCCGATGATGAAGTTATCAAAGTTCATGTGCACTCTAAAGCACCTGGCGAGGTTCTGAATCTCGCTTTGAAATATGGGGAAATTACTCAGATTCATATTTTGAATATGCGTGAACAGCATCGCGAACTACTATCAACCGGACTTGATGCTACTCCGATGCCAGAGCTGTTCGCTGATATTCCGGCGGAACCTGTCCGTTCTGTGGATCCTGCTGAGGTTCCTGCGGACGAATTGGCGCCTTATGGATTTATTGCTGTAGCGTCTGGACAAGGCATCTCGGATATTTTCAAGAGCCTTGGTGTTGACGTTGTTCTATCCGGTGGACAGACGATGAATCCAAGCACAGAGGATTTCGTTAAGGCAATTCATTCGATTTCTGCACAGCATGTATTCGTGCTGCCGAACAATTCGAATATTGTTCTTGCTGCTCAGCAGGCTCGGGATTTGCTGGAAGATGAGCGCAGCGTAACAGTCATTCCAAGCAAGAGTATTCCGCAAGGAATCGCTGCTGCATTTGCCTTCCAGGAAGAGGAGAGCGCTGAGGTGAATACGGATTCTATGTTGAACGCCGTATCTCATGTCAAGACAGGACAAGTTACTTATGCGATCCGTGATACGATGTTTGATGATCTGGAGATCAAGGCTGGTCACTATATCGGGATCGAGAACTCCAAGATCGTTGCGACAGAAGAACAACTGCTAGAGACAAGCCAAGCTTTACTTGCCAAAATGCTGGTTGGCGGAGATGAGATCGTTACGATCCTGATTGGAGAAGAGGCGACAGAGGAAATTACAGAGTCGTTGGTGAGCTGGCTGAATGAAACTTATCCTGATGTCGAAGTCGAGACTCATGATGGCGGACAACCGATCTATTATTACTTGTTCTCGGTTGAATCCTGATCGTCCTTGAGTAAGGACGAATGATGAAAGGGTGAAGATACCTATGAGTCAGATCGTTATTGTAGCAGACAGTACAGGTGATGTTCCTGCAGCGCTGGTTGCAGAATACGGTATTCATATTATACCGATGCGGCTTGCCTTCGGGGATGAGTCTTACTTGGAAGGAATCGACATCACGGTAGAAGAGTTCTATGACAGGCTGGCGAAGTCTAAGGATCTGCCGACGACTTCGCAGACCTCGCCTGCTCAATACGTCGAGGTGTATCAGAATCTGATGAAGCAGTACCCTGGTTCTCCTATCGTCTCGATACATATTTCATCGGGGATGAGCGGCACATATCAATCCGCTCAGCTGGCAAAGTCGATGATTGAGGAAGACTCGACGGAGCCGGTAAATATTACGGTGATTGACTCGCTCTGCGCCAGCTACGGCTTCGGGATGCTGGTCGTGCATGCGGCAAGATTGGCGAAGCAAGGGGCTTCCGTCGAGCAGATTCGCACGGAGTTAGAGCGTCTCGGACAGGAGCGCAGGCTTTATTTTCTGGTCGATACACTGGAATATTTGCAGAAAGGTGGTCGGATCGGCAAAGCGGCGGCCATTCTTGGCACATTGCTGAATATTAAGCCGATTCTTTCTGTAGACCATGAAGGCATCATCTATTCGGTAGATAAGATTAGGGGCCGTAAGAAGGCGGTATCCCGTGTTATTGAGCTATTCAGGAATGATTTTCCGAATCATAAGGATTTGAACGTCGCTGTGTGTGATTGTGTGAATCCTGAAGGAGCGGAAGAGATTATTCAATTGTTATCAGAGCATTTTACCCTGCATGAGATCGTCCGTAACAGCATCGGTTCTGTCGTGGGTACTCATGTGGGTCCTGGTACGGTAGCCATCTTCGTGTGGCCGGCCTAAAGAGGTTGTCCCAAAAGTCCGACTTTTGGGGCGTGTATTAAAGCGAGGGATTTGTACAATGAATTTGCATGAAATCCCCGTAAGGCAAGTCAGCGGCGTGAGTGCTCTCAAAGCAGGAGAGCTTCACGCCTTTGGCATCTTTACGGTAAATGATCTAATTGAATATTATCCGTTCCGTTACGAAGATTATCGGCTTAAATCTTTGACAGAGGTTAAGGACGGCGACAAAATTACAGTTCAGGCGAAAATTATAGGAGTTCCAGTCCTGCAGCGTTATGGGCGTAAATCAAGAATGACCTGTAAAATGGTGGCCGAGGATTGGATGTTCACGTCGACATGGTTCAATCGCCACTTCCTTCGCGATCAATTGGTTGCGGGAAGAGAGATCATATTAACCGGGAAATGGGATCTGAAGCGTAATCAACTTACAGTATCCGATTCGGAGTTCCCGGACAAGGGCGTGCAGCGAAGCGGCACCGTCCAGCCGGTGTATTCGATTGGTGGGAAAATTACGCAGAGCTGGATGCGCAAGACGATTCAACAGGCGATGCAGCAGTATGGGGAGCTGATCCCTGAAATTTTGCCTGAGGGGCTGCTGAAGCAATATGATCTCATGTCGAGAAAACGGGCGATTCAGCGGATCCATCTGCCGCAGGATCAGACTGAGGGACAGCAGGCCCGTCGCCGTATGGTCTATGAGGAGCTCTTCTTATTCCAGCTTAAGCTGCAGGCCTATCGTGCGATTAACCATGAGCGGATGGATGGTGTGGCTCATATCGTCGAGAACTCGGTCATTCGGGAATTCGTGCGCAGCCTTCCGTTTGAGCTGACGGATGCACAGAAGCAGGTGGAGCTGGAGATCCTGCGGGACATGCGCTCCCCTTATTGTATGAATCGCCTGCTGCAAGGCGATGTCGGTTCTGGGAAGACAGTCCTTGCTGCGATTGCGCTGTTTGCCGCGGTGAAGTCGGGACATCAGGGAGCTTTTATGGTGCCGACAGAAATTTTGGCGGAGCAGCATGCCCGTTCGCTTGCGAAGATGTTCGAGCCCTTTGGCATCTCTGTAGGATTGCTTACAGGAAGTGTTACGGGCCGCAAGCGCAAGGACTTGCTCGCTTCCTTGCAGATGGGGCTGACGGACGTCATTATCGGTACCCATGCTTTGATTCAGGAGGATGTATTTTTCCGTTCGCTGAGCTTGGTTGTTACAGATGAGCAACATCGCTTCGGGGTGAATCAGCGCAGTGTATTACGGCGGAAGGGATTCAACCCCGATGTACTGACGATGACCGCTACTCCGATACCGCGGACGCTGGCGATTACTGCTTTCGGAGATATGGATGTCTCTACGCTGTCAGAGCGGCCGAAGGGCCGGAAGCCGATTTCAACCTATTGGGTGAAGCATGATATGATGGATCGCGTGCTCGGCTTTATTTCCCGTGAAGTTTCGCAGGGTAGACAAGCTTACTTGATCACTCCGCTGATTGAGGAATCGGAGAAGCTGGACGTTCAGAATGCGATTGATCTGTATGTATCGATGCAGCAGGCGTTCCCGGATTTCCGTGTCGGACTGCTGCATGGGAGAATGACCCCAGGCGAGAAGGATGAGGTCATGCGGGCGTTCTATGCGAACGAGGTGCAACTACTCGTGTCAACAACGGTTGTAGAGGTCGGCGTGGATGTGCCGAATGCTACGCTGATGATCATCATGGACGCCGACCGCTTCGGCCTGTCGCAGCTGCATCAGCTGCGCGGCCGTGTAGGGCGGGGGGAGCACGCGTCTTACTGCGTGCTCATCGCCGATCCGAAGACGGAGGTAGGTCAGGAGCGAATGAAGGTCCTGACCGATACGGACGACGGCTTCGAAGTGGCGCGCCGGGACCTGGAGCTACGTGGTCCCGGGGATTTCTTCGGCACGAAGCAGAGCGGCGTGCCGGAATTCCGAATCGCGGACATGGTCAGCGATTTCGCGGTGCTCGAGGCGGCGCGCGATGACGCCGCCCGGCTGGTGGCGGACGCGTCATTCTGGACGTCGCCCGAGTTCGAGCCGCTGCGCGGCTATCTGCAGCGGGAACAGGTGCTGCAGGGTGAAGTGATCGACTGATGGCTATAAGCTACCGCCCGCTCCTACAAAACTGCATAAATGTGTTGGTCTCTCTACTGAGCGTTTTTGGGACATTTTCTATAGAGTAATTGGTTCTTCTCCTCTGAGCTTAGCCGTGGCGCCTTGCAAGGAGAATGGTCCCCATTTACTAAGCATTGCAGCTGCTTTCCAACTTGTATTTCCCTTACTGCTCAGGGGGCTAGCGCTTTTGGAAAACCCAATACTCGCGCGCCTAATTTCATTTTTAAGACACTATGTACAGACTTCCGTCATATATCTAGAAAGTAGGTGTTATGAGGGAGGTGCAATGAGCGTTTGAGTTACCAACAGTTTGGCATTAGTCCGCAATTAGTAGAGCGGATAAAGCTTAAAATGAAGAATCCGGCCACGAAGGATCGAATCAAGAATTTGGTGGACGGTTTAACAAAATCCGATTTGCAGGATCGTGTGAAGGTACGCCGGCTTGTCAAGTCAGCAGCAGGGATTCTGAATGAGCGGTTGACGAGCGTACAGGAAGAGCAGATTGTCTCATTTGTAGTTGCCCAGAAAATCGATCCACGCAATACATTTCACCTGATTAAGCTGTGGGGAATGTTCCGATAGCGGTAAAACCAAGAAGTGAGGGTTCTTGTATCAAGGGCCTTCACTTTTTTTGTTATGAGGTACGCAGGTTCCTTCTTTACTTCATAGATGCCGATCGGTATAATTCGAACCAATGAATGTTTACATATCACTCTACCGCAATGGACGGGAAGGAGAAGCTGGAATTGCATATGTTTGGTTTCCCCTATGAGCTCATATTGTATTTTAGTCGGGATCATATCTCTTTTCTTACGAATAAGGTAGATGCCGATGATCACAGCCATCATTACATACAATTTACAGTAGGACTTGAACAGCCAGTATCTATTACGGTGGAAGGACAGCCGATGCAAGCTTCGGGACTCTTTCTTCAATCCAGTGTGATTCATCAATTGCAGGGGCATCAACAGTGGCAATGGTACATGCTGATCAATCCCGAATCAACCTTGGGAGAGTTAGTGAGACTGGCGTATTTGCAGGATTCAAATGTCTGTGTATTGGGACAAGATCAGGTTGACCCACTGCGGCAGCTTGCTGCCAAGCAATTGTATTCGATAACTAGCCAGGATGATTACAACCAGAGTATGAGGAGGTTTATGCAAATTTTACGGCTGCAGGAACAGGATCATGAGTTTGAGTCTGACCCGAATGAACGCATTGGTGACGTATTGCTCGCCATCGAGATGTTTCCGTCCCATGATCTGACGGTTAGAGCGCTCAGCCAGCATATGTATATTTCCGAGAGCCGATTATCTCATATTTTCAAACAAAAGGTAGGTATATCACTAGCAAGCTACATTGTACATCATAAATTAAGAGCAGCATTCCAGGCGATTTTCAGTGGGGTATCCATGACAGAGGCTGCGGTTGAGGCGGGCTTCAGCAGTTCCTCCCATTTCTCCAAGACGGTTAGGGATAAGTTGGGTATGACTGCTCGCTCCATCGTGCAGAATAGCAGATTTTTGAAAGTGTAATGATTTTCGCTCCCTTATACTAATAGTGCGTGTTCAAAAAGTCAGACTTTCAGCACCGAAGCTTATGCTTCCGAAGGAAACATACTTCGTAAGCATCTGCTTAGGCCCGGGTGAATTCAAGATTCGATGTCGAATAAGCCCTCAGTTACTTTGTGTTAGATATAGAATTTATAAGTTATCAGCAGAGCTGATGAAATTCTATATCGCAAGAAAACCTACCTTTGAATCGCGGTCGCTCATCCTTGAATGGCCTCGTTAGAGGTTTTCTTATCAAAGAAGGACTTTTTGAACATCTCTAATAAGCAGAAGGAGGGATGAACATGGAAGAATTCTTGCAAGCTACAGCTTTAGTAGACTATACTCATCCATCGATTAGGCAACTCATAATGGAGAAGGGATGGAATGAGCTTACTGAATACGAAAAAATCCGTCAAATCTATGATTATGTAAGAAATCAGATCAAATTCGGCTACAACCGTGGCGATGATATTCCCGCTTCGGAGGTGCTTGCTGACGGGTATGGGCAATGCAATACCAAGAGCATTCTATTGATGGCGCTGCTGCGGGGCGTCAAGATTCCGTGCCGGATTCATGGCTTTTATATCGATAAAAAAATGCAAAAGGGCGCGCTTACCGGTGTCATCTATACCTTCGCACCTGCAAATATCGTTCATGCTTGGACTGAAGTATGGTTTGAAGGGAAATGGGTAGCGTTGGAGGGTGTCATTATCGATGATCCTTATCTCAACCAGGTGCAGGATAGACTCTGCAGCTATAATGGAGGGTATATCGGCTACGGAATTGCCATTAAAGATAAAGCGGGCATTAATCTATGCTGGCGTGGTGAGAGCACCTATATTCAGAGCTTCTCGATTACCGAAGATTTAGGGTATTTCGACCATCCTGATGAATTTTTCGCCAAGTATAACAATGTCAAAGGCGCTGTGAAAAAAATGTTATTAAATCTGCTGCGCAAACGGATTAACCGGCAGACGGATGCGATCCGTAAGGGCAGCATGAAATAAAAAATGAGGTTAGCCTGGTTCGACAGGCTGGCCTTATTTTTTATAGTGTATTTGTTGTAGCTTGCTCCATAGTGGAAATTCCGATCCTATAATTTTACATATCGATCTTGTTTTTTGGCAGCAATTGCTGTATTTTTAAATTGACATGATAGTAGGTCAAAAAAAGGAGGCCAACATGACTCCCCGTACAAAAGCGCAAAATGAAGAAATTCGAAATCGGCGAATTGCCGAAATCATTCAGGCGGCGGCTGATGTTTATTTGGATAAGGGCATGCTGTTGGAAATTCGTGATGTTGCCCGCTTGGCTGGCTTAGGTTATGGAACGGTATATCATTACTATAAGAATAAAATAGACTTATTGCATGATTTGTTGTGGCAAGCTTTGGAGCGGAGTGCGGCAACTGTCGATCGATTAATTCATGAATCGCAGACGGTCTCTGGTGGCAAACTTCCTTATACCGTGGAAATATCGGGAGTCATGACTGTGGCTAGGACCAAAGAAATAGAACATAAACTCTGGCATGCTCTTGTTACAGATCTCTTGAAGACGTGGGCGGAGGATCATGCCGCGTATCTAGTGTTCCAGCTGGGTAATGAGGATTACCGTCAGCTTCCCGAGGAACAGGCTTTGCCTCTAATCAAGGCATACCAGGAACATATTGTGATTCCTCTATCGCATCTAATTGAACTAGGGGAATCAAGGGCTGCCCCAGGCATGTCTGGCCTGGATGCAGAGACCAAGACACGGATGCTGTTATCGGCGATGACCGGCTGCACGATGCTGCCGCTTCGGCGAGGGACGCTGTCCATTGAAGCGGAGGGGATTTCCAGCTTTCTATGTGCCGGACTGGCCTGATGGTCGTCGGTTGCTGGGCTAGTAAGTGAGATCTCGATTTCGCGTCTATCCATGGATGGAACAGTCCGCCTTGTGAAGGCTAAAGGGCATACAGATGTCCGAAAATGAAGGAGTGGAAGAGAAAGATGATTATTTTGAAGTCAGCAAGAGAGATTGAAGAAATGAAAACGGCGGGCCAAATTGTGGCTGATTGCCATCGCGAGGTTTCGAAGATCATTAAGCCAGGGATTACGACTCAGGAGATCAATGATTTCGTGGCCAGACATATTATTAAGCTTGGCGCCAAGCAGTTCACAAAAGGATATAACGGCTTCCCCGCAGAAACCTGTGCATCGGTCAATGATGTCGTAGCGCATGGCTTCCCTGGCAAAAAGCCACTAGAGGAAGGGGATCTGCTGAAGCTTGATATCGTTGCTGAATACGACGGCTGGTTTGGCGATTCTTGCTGGACTTATGCTATTGGTCAGATTAGCCTTGAGGCGGAACGCTTGATACAGGTCACGAAGGAGTGCCTCGATATCGGGATAAGCAAGGCCCTGCCTGGAAATCGTCTCGGCGACGTAACATCGGCGATCCAACAGCATGCCGAATCGAACGGCTTCTCGGTTGTACGCGATTTGTTGGCGCACGGAGTTGGGCGCAGCCTGCATGAGGATCCGAACTTCGAGCATATCGGTGTGGCTGGGAAAGGTGTGCGTCTAAGAGAGGGCATGGTATTTACGATCGAGCCGATGATTAATCAAGGTACGTTCCGGATTACGATCGACGAAGATGGATGGACAGCCAGAACGGCTGACGGCAAGCTCTCCGCTCAATTCGAGCATACGCTGGCACTAACTGAGGACGGTCCGCTTGTATTGACCGCCCATTAATAAATAGGACTGCCATTTTTAATAGTTAATTCAACATACAGAACCGGTTAAGCGTAAGGGCTTGACCGGTTTTTCATTTGCCTGAATAACCAGTAATAACCTGTTGCCAAGGGGAATATTTGTTCGTATTATGAATATAATAGGAACAAACGTTCTTGCAGAAGGTGAACTTATGATTTACAGTGTGCGAAGTGGGCTGCGATGAGTCCAATTCCTTGGCAGACGCCGGAAGAGGCGAGGTTCGTGAAAGAGTCCGTTCTGCTGCCGATAATTCTAGATGTACTGGAACGGGACCGCGCAGCGGTAGTCCGGGCAGAGTTGAAGCTGCCGGAGATATATGGCGAACTCATTGATTCGCTGCAAAAGGCAGCGATGGAGGAGTTATCCCGGGCCAGACAGGGGCTACGGCAGCATGGAATGAAGATCTATAAGGAGCGCCGGACGGTGCTTGGCATCGAGGCAAGCTATTTATGCCGAGGATACCATTATGAATTTTCTATGCTATGGGGGCTTGTCAAAGCGGAAATCCTGCAGAGGATTCGCAGTTATCTGAGCGTCTCTTCAGTCGGCTTCCCAGAAGTCAATGGTGCAAAAGAAGGGGATGGCTCATGAAGCAGAAGGAGCGCGTCATTATGATGGGGGATTGCCAATCGTTCTACGCGAGTGTAGAGAAGGCAGACCATCCGCAGTATATAGATCGCCCGTTGATCGTGGCAGGCGATCCTGAACGTCGTTCCGGCATTGTGCTGGCGGCTTGTCCGATCGCCAAACGGTACGGGGTGACGACCGCAGAGAATGTGGGAACGGCGCTGGCGAAGTGCCCCGAGCTCGTCGTGATGAGACCGAGAATGGAGAAATATATCCATGTATCGATGCAGATTACGGAGATTATGAGACAATTTACCGACCTGGTGGAGCCTTACAGTATTGATGAACAACATTTGGATGTAACCGGGAGCTTATCTTTATTCGGGGACCCGGATACTCTGGCGCGCATGATTCAGACTGAGATCTTGAATAGGACGGGGGTGCGCTGCCGTTTTGGGATCAGCTATAACAAGGCGGTCAGCAAGATGGCCTGTGACAACTTTGCCAAGAAGAATGCGGATGGCATCTATCTTCTTCCTCAGGAGAAGCTTCAGGATGTGCTCTGGCCGCTGCCGATTCGGAAATTGCTGATGGTTGGTTCGCGGATGGAACGGCACCTTCTGAACATGGGCCTGTCGACAATCGGCCGTTTAGCCAACACGCCGGTGCAGCGGCTGAAAGCCCGTTTCGGAGTGAATGGGGAAGTGCTGTGGCGTCTGGCCAACGGCATCGATCCTTCACCAGTCAACCCGAATAGCCATCAAGGCGTCAAATCCATTGGTCACGAGATGACACTGCCACGGGATTACTATTCCTTTGAGACGATTGCCATTCCTTTATTAGAGCTGACCGAGCTCGTCTGTCGGCGCTGCCGGGACAAAGGGTTCATGGGCAGTGTGGTCAGCATCAGTTGCCGGGGAGCGGATTTCGACCGCCCGACCGGATTCTCACGGCAATTGAAGCTGTCTGATCCGACGAATGTGACTAACCAGGTCTACGAGGCAGTGATGGCACTGTTCCGCAAGCACTGGGACGATCTTCCTGTACGCAAGGTGGGTGTTACCCTGTCGGGATTAGTATCGGATGACGCCTATCAATTGACCTTATTTGACGAGCGGCCCAAGTATCAGGCGCTCGAGAGAGCAACGGATGAGATTAAGCGGAAGTATGGAGATTCCGCTATCCTAAGAGCGGTATCACTAACGGCTTCAGGCCAGGCCAGAGACCGGGCCGGCAAGATTGGAGGGCATTATCGATGACAGGTAAATTGCAAGGGAACGGGCTGTGGGAATCCTCGCGAATGATGCTGCCGGAGCATAAGGAAGCGATCCTGAACAGCAATCGTCATTTGCAGAAGAGAACGCGGGTTCAACTGGATGAACAGGAGCTGGAGAGATTCTCACGAATTTTAATGGAATCGCAGCATGAGGGAAGAGAGGTAGCGCTTCGTCTATTTGGTGAATATGAGGATCATCATCTTAATGGAATCGTCGCTCGTCTGGATCCTCGCGGGAGGCGGGTGTGTCTACGGACAGACTCCGGAATGGAATGGGTGTTATGGCGTGATATTGTCAGCGCCGAGTTCGCAGCGGGATACACCAGAGATTAAGAAGAATTGGACATGAAGTATGGTAAGGCCGCCCCATGGTGCCGAACGCATATTATGCTATAATATGGGTTACAGCATTTTGGATTGAATGGGGAGATTAATTGATGATCTTGCATAAAGGTGATGCATTATTTCACCAGGGAGATGAATGTGAGAACTTGTATCGCATTAAGAGTGGCTTATTCAAGGTAATACGACTGCATGAGAATGGAAATGTGGTATTGTTTAATATTTTATATCCCGATGAGATCGTTCCGCATCATTCTCTGGTCTCGCCCAAGGAAGTGCTGGGAACAGCGATTGCGCTGGTCCAAAGTGAGGTGGAGGTTATTCCAGCAAAGCAATGGTACCAGGATATGAAGAATAATCCAGACAAGGCGATGGAAGTGGCCATGCAGCTGCAGGAGAAGCTAAGATTTATGCAGGAGCGGCTGGATCATCTATCGATCGGCACTCCGGCCGAACGGCTGGAGCTATTGGGGGACTGGCTAAGCCAGCATGTCCCAGGCACGCATCTTACCGATTACCTGACTCAGGAGGAGATTGGGCAACTGATCGGAGTGAGGCGCGAGACGGTTAATCGTCTGCTCAAAACATTAGGCTAGATTGTCTGCTAGTGAATTCAGTATTATATCGTTGAGAATTGAAGGATGATAAGATCCGCATGATATGCGGCGTTTAATATGAGCAATAATGATGGTATTTCCTGCTTAGCGGAAGAAGCACGACATTTTTGTCATGAATCGAATTGTGGTATAATAATATAGAATCAAAAACAGAAAGGATCAGGATACCATGTGTCCCTTAAGGACGAATCCCCAAAGGACGATTTGGAAACGTTGTGATCTCTCTTACACTTAGCTTCTTACGTGGAACGTCGGTTTGCGACAATACCCTTACGAAAGAAGCGAGTGATGATGCGAAGTATGAAGTCCTCGAGGATCTTCTTCGCGGGGTGTTGGCGTAAGGTCAACCAATCTGCGATAAGAGGGATTCTTTATGAGGAAGAAAGCAGCAAGATGGCAGTATGACGGTAAGCAGTTATTAGTTTTGATGTTTGGTACTTTTTTATTGGCGTTTGCGTATTATCATATTAATTTTCAGAATGGTCTGTCAGAGGGTGGCTTTGTTGGCCTGGCGCTGTTAGGCAAATATTCACTGAATCTGCCTCCGGCGTTGTCGATGCTTGTGCTCGACGCTCTCGTAATGATTGTGGCTGTATTTTTCAAAGGCTGGAAATTTATTGCAAATACACTATTTGCCTCGGTGCTGTTCTCGGCATTCTATGAACTGTTCGAGCAATTCTCACCGTTGTCCATAGATCTAATGAACAATTTGCCGCTGGCGGCATTGTTGTCGGGTCTGTTGACAGGACTTGGCGCTGGGCTTGTTCTACGTGCCGGCGGTGCGTCAGGCGGAGACGATATTTTAGCATTGATGTTAAGTGGATGGTCAGGCATCAAGATTGGTACGATGTTCATCCTGATGGATGCGGTCGTATTGATATTATCCTTGTTCTATTTGCCATTTAAAGAGACGATGTTCACGATTATGGCGGTACTGATTGCCGGTAAAATCATTACCTGGACTGTACAGTATGGTCGTAAAGAAGTGCCATCGCGCAAAGTTTCTTACGGCATGAAACAGAAAACGGCGTGAGCCTTCGGGCTTCAGCGTCGTTTTCTTTTTTTTTGGAGATTTCGAACGGGCATAGGCTTTGGAATTCTGCTATAATATGGAATATAGTTTTTGCGGGAATGGAGAGATCAATATGATTTTACATAAGGGTGAGGTGCTATTTCATCAAGGGGATGAAGGCGTGAACCTGTATCACATTAAGAGCGGGTTGTTCAAGGTGACCAGACTACATGAAAATGGAAATATGGTGTTATTTAATATTCTTTACCCGGGTGAGATGGTTCCGCATCATTCCTTGATCTCACCGAAGGAGACGCATGGAACGGCAATGGCGCTAGTACGAAGTGAAGTTGAGGCTATTCCTGCTGAGAAATGGTACCGGGAGCTCGAAGAGGATCCGCATAAGGCGCTTGAGATCGCCAAGCTGCTGCAGGAGAAGATCAGATTTATGCAGGAACGGTTGGATCATTTGACGGTAGGAACGCCTGCTGAGAGGTTGGAACTACTGAATAAATGGCTAAGTCAGCATGCGAATGGCGTCCCGTTAACGGATTATTTGACGCAAGAGGAGATTGGTCAATTGATCGGGATCAGGCGCGAGACGGTGAATCGCTTGCTGAGGGAAATGAACAAATAAGGTTAATCTCAAATCTGAAATAAGCCCCCACGAATCTGGCGATACGAAGCACGCTGAAGCCGCGGGGGTTATATATAGAATCGTTATAGGCAATTAATCCAGACTATCCGCAGGTCCGAAGAACTCGAAATGGATCCGGTTCTCAGGAACTCCCCATTCCTTAAGAGCACGGTTAACGGCCTGCATGAACGGTGTAGGTCCACAGAAATAGAAATCGGCATTGGAATCAGTCACACTCTGCAGCCAAGGAAGATCGATGAAGCCGGTTTTGTCACAGCTTTCACCAGCGGCTGGAGCTTCATAGACAAGATAAGAACGTAAGGCCGGATGATCTTGAGTCAACTGGCTAATATGCTCTTTCATAGCATGCTGGCTTCCGTTGCGGGCTGCGTGGATATACACGACCTCGCGTGAAGGCTGTTGCTCCAGCAGTGTCTCAAGCATACTAACCATCGGAGTTAGGCCTACACCGCCACTGATCAGTACAACCGGAAGCTCCCCGGATTGATCAAGTATGAATTCCCCGGCCGGCGAGCTAAGCTCCAGAAAGTCTCCTTCATGAACATCGTCATGCAAATATGTGGATACGATTCCGGCTGGTCTATCGGCCATGGCCTCCTCGCGTTTCACGGAGATGCGGTAATAAGCATGACCTGGCGAAGTGGACAGACTGTAGTGGCGAAGATGGGTGAAGGATTGTCCTTCTGGTTTAACACGTACTGTGATGTATTGTCCAGGCAGATAACTGGCGATCTCATTGCCGTCTTCTGGTTTTAAGTAAAAAGAGGTGATGACATTGCTCTCTTTAACCTTGCGCTCAACAATAAAACGGCGGAATCCGCGCCAGCCGCCAGGCTGCTGCTCAGCCTCCTGGTACATCCCAGCTTCGACGCTGATGAATACATCGGCGATGACACCATAGGCTTTGCCCCAGGCCTCGATGATCTCATCGGTTGCAGCGTCACCGAGTACCATTTTAATAGCGGCGAGCAGATTCTCGCCAACGATCGGATATTGCTCCGGCAAAATGCCCAGCGCCCGGTGCTTTTGGGCAATTCCTTTGACAACAGGCAGGATTTCTTCCAGACGATCGATATGTGCGGCAGCAGCGTAGACAGCGTTGGCTAGAGCTGTAGACTGTTTGCCTTGACGCTGATTAGCGTGGTTAAATACATTGAGTAATTCAGGATGGTTTTTAAACATCGTTTCATAAAATTTTTTAGTAATTGTTTGCCCATGAACCTCTAGTACAGGAACCGTCGATTTGATGATTTCAATGGTTTTTGCATCAAGCATAGGGGTACCTTCTTTCTATGTGATAAATCTTACAGTTATAAGTATAGGCAAATAGAAATATTAACAAATGTGATTGCCGTCACTTTAATTATTTACAAAACGTGAACTTATGGATTGTGCAATTAAATTTGTCACATATAAAAAAACAGTGTGGGCCCTAAGGCTCACACTGTTTTTGAACGATATGCTATTTTAGCTCTGCTGCTCGAACAACGGCAGGTACTCTCCATAGCCTTCTTTCTTCAGCTCATCCTTCGGAATGAAGCGGAGCGCAGCGGAGTTGATGCAGTAGCGGAGTCCAGTTGGGCCTGGGCCGTCATCGAATACATGTCCCAGATGAGAGTCGCCTTGCCGGCTTCTAACTTCTGTACGTATCATGAAATGGCTCTTGTCCAGCTTCTCCTTGATATTGTAGGACTGCAGCGGACGGGTGAAGCTTGGCCAGCCACAGCCCGCGTCATATTTATCCAGTGAGCTGAACAGAGGCTCGCCGGATACGACATCCACGTAAATGCCATCTGCGGTATGCTCCCAATACTCGCCGGTGAATGGTCTTTCGGTGGCGCTGTTCTGTGTGACTTCATATTGAATCGGCGTCAGAACCTGCTTCAATTGCTCACGGTCGGCAGGGCCGGACCAATGTTGTTCAATGAAATCTTCCCGGCCAGAGCCGATCCGATAACGCTTGTAGTGCAGCGGGTTCTTCTTGTGGTAATCTTGATGATAATCTTCAGCCGGATAAAAGACGGAAGCCGGCAAAATTGGCGTTACGATCGGTTTATCAAAGCGTCCGCTCTGTTCAAGCTCGAGCTTCGATTCCTCGGCTTCTTCACGCTGGCGCTCATTATGATAGAAAATAGCTGTATAGTAGGATTCCCCGCGGTCATGGAATTGTCCGCCTGCATCTGTCGGATCGATTTGCTGCCAGAACAGGGTAAGCAGCTTCCGGTACGGAAAGACGGCCGGATCAAATGTGATCTGCACAGCTTCATAATGGCCTGTACCCCCGGCGCATACTTCCTCGTAGGTTGGATTCTCTTTATGGCCACCGGTATAGCCCGAGACGATTCCATGTATGCCCGGAAGCTCTTCAAATGGGGATACCATACACCAGAAGCAGCCGCCGGCAAAAGTAGCCAATTCCAGATTAGGCAATGGTGCCTGGTTCATGTTTTTCCCTCCGTTTCGATATTAGTAAGATCTTGAGGTGTATCGATATTATTATACCTTTTTTTATGTAAAATTCGAAATAATTCCGATAAATAGCTAACGGAAATCACAGCCGTTATTTGATCCCAATAGAACCACCTGAAACTCTAATGGAACTAGGGGACCTTAATTGCTTAAAAGAGAGCGGTTTAGCCGGATTTGGCCCGAATAACGCATCTTATTTCCGTTAGCGAATTTTGAGAAGTGCTTGTTCACGAAGTTATATATTGACAGGTAAATCTATATCTTATAATATTATGACGTATAGTATATGAATTCATATATAAGTGTTAAATGATTAAAGGGGAGTAGCTGCTTCAGTAAAGTCGTCATTACGAGATGAACATCTCCGGCTTTATTGGCAACTTCAAGTTGTTAGCGAGACCTTTACCATTGCAGGGTAGAGGTTTAATCAAAAAGACCTTTACCGCAATCGGTAAAGGTCTTTTTTTATTAGTTTTAAGCCACAATAACAACACTACACTGACTAATTGGGGGAAAAAAGATGGATATTGGCTTGCTTATGGAGTATGGTTGGGTGCTCATTGTTCTGGTAGTGCTGGAGGGACTGCTCGCGGCGGATAATGCGCTGGTCCTGGCAATTATGGTGAAGCATCTGGAGGAGGATGTACGGAAGAAGGCTCTGTTCTACGGATTGGCAGGTGCGTTTATTTTCCGTTTTGCATCGTTATTTATTATCTCGTACCTGGTTGACGTGTGGCAGCTTCAAGCGATCGGGGCAATCTATCTGTTGTATATGGCTATCAATCATATCGTTCGCAAGCTGGTCGTCCATCGAGCTGAAAATGAGGGCGGACAGAATCATGAGAACATCCCGGAGAAAAAGAAGAAAACCTCCGGCTTTTGGGGCACGGTGCTGAAGGTGGAGCTGGCGGATATCGCGTTTGCGGTCGACTCGATCCTGGCCGCAGTTGCTCTAGCTGTTGCCTTGCCACCTAGCGGTCTGCCGAATATCGGCGGCATGGATGGCGGCAAATTTATCGTCATTTTGCTCGGCGGATTCATCGGTCTCATCATCATGCGCTTCGCAGCCAATTTCTTCGTGAAGCTGCTTCATTCCCGTCCGGGCCTGGAGATCGCGGCATTCCTTATCGTAGGCTGGGTGGGTGTTAAGTTAGCCGTACACACCTTAGCGCATCCGTCGCTTCACATCATCCCTGAAGCTTTTGCAGAGAGTACAGCCTGGAAGATCACATTCTATATTGTCCTGGTACTGATCGCTGTCGGCGCCTGGTTCCTGTCGGGCAAGAAGACCGCAGAGAACAAGCCTAGCAAGGCAAACGGATAATTCAGGAATACATCACATAAAAAAATGCTGCTGAAACCATCTATGGTTCTAGCAGCATTTTTTGTAACAAGCAGTACCCGAATCACCAGTTACATCCCATGGTTACGCGTGGTTTGCCGGTATTGCTTGGGAGACATCCCGAATTTCTTGCGGAATACTTTATGGAAATAGTTGTAGTTCGGAAATCCGGAGCTCTCGGCGACATGCTCCAATGATAGAGGGCTGAAGGTGATTCGCTCCTGTGCCATATTTAATCGCACTTCCAGCGCATATTGAATGATGCTTGTACCAAATGTTTCTTTGAACAAGTGGACGGCTCGCGATACGCTAATTCCAACATGGGCCGCAGCATCCTCCAGCTTAAAAGGAGAGGCGGCGTTCTCTTCAATATAGTTCTTGATGCGATGGGCGAGGTACGACGGATAAGTGGGCAGCGGCTGCTGCAGGAAGTTCCGATCGATATCCAGGCACAATATTCTTAAGTAATATTCGGCTATTTCAGGTGTAGGATTAGAAATCCGTCGCTGTTCGAGCATAATTTGACGGAAAGCGCCAATGATCCCCTCGGAAAGAGGAACCTTAATCTTCTGCGGCCGATCGTATTTCTCCCACCATTCATCGACCCAGCCTCCAGATAGGAATATATGATAATCGGCGCTGGAGACCATTTTCTCACCGAGTTGGTTCTGTTCCGCCTCAATTCGAAGCTCGTAGGGTTCACCGGGCTTGAACAGCAGCAGGTCACCCGGTTCTAGCAGCTCTAGCTTCCCATCCAAACGGGCCCGGCAGCGCCCGAAGGATTGAAGGCGAATAAGATAACTATGCAATCCTTCAGGATTAACCATATGAAAAGGCTTGCGGTGAGAGGAGTAGTTAGCAGTTAATATTTGCAAGTCCAAGCGTTCTGTCGGCGCTACCTTGTTGATGTGCTGAGGTGAATCATTGGCAGTTAATAGGTGAAGGTTACGGCAATCCATCGCTGATTCTCCTTTAGATAATAATAAAATAATGACCAGATTGTTCATGTTTGAATCATATTATTCATTTTAAATGAAAGCGATTTGAAATACCATTGGATTTGTAGTGCTAATATAAAAAAATCCTTTTCAGGAGTGGTGTCGTTGGCCGAGTGCCAAGGATAGGTGCTAGTTAAGGAAGACCTATGAATTCGGCGCACCCGAAGGTGTTGTGAGTTATAAAGTACACATTTTCGGTGTTCGTCTACAATCATTCGTAATGAGGTGAATCATATGGTGAAGGTAGGATTACAGCTTTATACGGTACGCGATTATTTGGAACGTGATTTTGAAGGTACGCTGCGGAAGGTGGCTGAGCTTGGATACCAGGGTGTGGAATTCGCTGGGTTCTATGGCCGTACGCCAGAGCAGGTGAAGGCTATCCTTGATGAGACAGGGCTTGTTGCTTTAGGTGCGCATACACCATATGAGCGCTTGCTCCATGCGCTGGATGAGGAGATCGCTTTTAACAAAGCTATCGGCAATCGCTACTTGGCTATGCCTTATTTGGCTGAAGAGGATCGCGGGCGCTGGGGTGAAGTGATAGAGGATCTGAAAGTGATTGGCCAGCGCTGCGCAGAAGAGGGAATGGTGCTGTTCTATCATAACCACGATTTCGAACTGACAGAGAAGCTCCGGGACAAGCCAGTACTTGATGCGATATTCTTTGAAGTATCCGAGGAATTGCTCAAGGTCGAGCTGGATTCATGTTGGGTGTACTTCGCGGGATTTGATCCGCTTGAATATATCGCAAAATACAGCGGTCGCATGCCTCTGCTTCACTGGAAGGATCTCGTTAAGAAGGCAGACGGATCACCGGAGACGGTGGAACTGGGCAAGGGAGAAGTGAATGTTCGGGACATTGCTGACGCTGCGATCCAGGCAGGTGCTGAATGGCTAGTTGTAGAACAGGATTATTGTGCTAATGATTCATTGAAGAGCATCGAGACAAGTATGGAATTTATACGCGCTTATGCACAAGAAGGAGGAAAACTAAATGTCTAAAAAAATAAAAGTAGCTGTAATCGGGTGTGGCGGGATCGCAAACGGCAAGCATTTGCCGAGTCTTTCGCAGGTAGAGCAAGTTGAATTGGTCGCTTTTTGCGATATTATCGAAGAACGCGCGACCAAAGCGGCTGCTGAATATGGCGTAGAAGGCGCCAAAGTATTTACAGATTTCCGCAAGTTGTTGGCAGAGACTGATGTAGAGGTTATTCATGTATGTACGCCTAACGATTCTCACGCAGAGATCACGGTGGCTTCCCTGGAATCCGGACGCCATGTTATGTGTGAGAAACCGATGGCCAAGACGGCTGAGCAAGCTCGTCAAATGCTGGACGCAGCGAAGCGTACGGGCAAGAAATTGAGCATTGCATATCAGAACCGCTTCCGCGACGATAGCATGTATTTGAAGCAATTGTGCGAAGAAGGGGAATTGGGTGATATTTATCTGGGTAAGGCGCTGGCGCTTCGTCGTCGTGCAGTTCCTACTTGGGGTGTATTTCTTGATGAAGAGAAGCAAGGTGGGGGCCCGCTCATCGATATCGGAACTCACGCACTGGACTTGACGCTTTGGTTGATGGACAACTACGAGCCGAAGAGTGTAACCGGACAAGTGTTCCACAAGCTAGGGGATCGTGAGAATGCGGCGAATGCATTTGGTCCGTGGAATCCGGAAGAGTTCAAGGTTGAAGATTCTGCATTCGGATTCATTACGATGAAGAATGGTGCGACCATTATTCTTGAATCAAGCTGGGCGATCAATATGGTTGATATCGGTGAAGCTAGAACGATGCTGTGTGGTACTGAAGGCGGAGCTGATATGACTAACGGTCTGCGTATTAACGGCGAGAAGAACAGCCGCTTGTATGACACGAAGATCGACCTTGGCGCTGGCGGTGTAGCGTTCTATGACGGCAAAGTGGAGAATGAAGCTGTCCGTGAAGCGAGAACTTGGATTGAAGCGATTATTGAAGACAAAGAGCCGATCGTAAAGCCGGAGCAAGCTCTCGTAGTTACTGAAATTCTTGAGGCAATTTATGAATCAGCGAAGACAGGCAAGGCAGTATATTTTGACTAATGGCTTATACACTATTAACTAAACATATGATAAACAAGAAATAGAGGTAGGAGGAAATACGATGAAATTAGGCGTCTTTATGGTTCTGTTTGGTGATCGTTCGTTCGAAGAAGCGTTGGATATGGCTGCATCCCGAGGCTTGAAGGCAGTAGAGATCGGTACAGGTGGGAATCCCGGCAAGGCTCACTGCAACCCGGATCTTCTTCTGGAGAACAAAGCTGCTCGTGAACAATTCAAGAAAGCGGTGGAATCCCGTGGCCTGATAATCAGTGCCTTGAGCTGTCACGGTAACCCGCTTCATCCGCAGAAGGCACTTGCACAGCAGGATCATGACGATTTCGTCAAGACGGTTCAGCTTGCAGAGTTGCTTGAAGTACCTGTCGTTAACACCTTCTCAGGCTGCCCAGGTGATCATGAGGATGCGAAAT
Source organism: Paenibacillus motobuensis (assembly GCF_039521865.1). Taxonomy (NCBI): domain Bacteria; kingdom Bacillati; phylum Bacillota; class Bacilli; order Caryophanales; family Paenibacillaceae; genus Paenibacillus; species Paenibacillus motobuensis. Next base: position 31,820 of record NZ_BAAACX010000016.1, read on the forward strand.
ATCCGAACTGGCCGGTTGCTCCTTGGCCGAATGATTACCAGGAAGTGCTGAAATGGCAGTGGGAGAATAAAGTCATTCCTTATTGGAAGGAATGGGGTGCTTACGCTGAGAAGCATCATGTCAAGATCGGCCTTGAGCTTCATGGCGGCTTCTCCGTGCATACGCCAGGTACATTGCTTCGTCTTCGTGAAGCGGTTGGTGAAGTTATCGGCGCTAACCTGGACCCTAGCCATATGTGGTGGCAAGGCATTGATCCGGTTCAGGCAGTAGCTATCCTAGGTAAGGCGGGTGCAATCCACCACTTCCATGCCAAGGATACAACAATTGATCCGATTAATGTCAACATGCACGGGATTACTGACATGCAATCCTATTCATTAATGCAGGATCGTGCATGGCAATTCCGTACCGTTGGATATGGCCATGATATGAAGACTTGGGCGGATATTATCAGCGCGCTTCGCCTGCATGGTTATGACTATGCAGTAAGCATCGAGCACGAGGATGGATTGATGTCCATTGACGAAGGCTTCACGAAGGCTGTTCGCAATTTACAGCAAGTTATTATGGAGGACTCTGCCGCTGAGATGTGGTGGGTGTAAATACCTCAGGTTCTAAATAGAAGCAGAAATAACGGCTGCCATTAGGGAGCCGTTATTTCTGCTTCCTTAAATTGCTAAACTTATCGTATAGTTTACGAGATTAAGGCCTATGTTAATAGTACAGAGTTGGGAAAATGTTAAGGTAAGTATAATCTCTGTGTTAATTTATTTAAAAATATGCTAAACTGAAACAAACTAACTTATTGTAAGTTTTTAACGATGAAGTTTCTCATGAAGTAATGTTTCTAAATAGGTAAGAGGTGAAATGTAATGGATGATAACGGTACATCCATGTGTCAGCTGTGTCCGCGCTTTGAGTCGGCTTTCTCTTTGCTGGGAAAACGCTGGAACGGATTAATTATTCGAACTTTAATGGACGGACCCAAGAGATTCAAAGATATTTCAAATGGCATCCCGTCGATGAGTGATAAAATGCTATCCGAACGAATGAAGGATCTTGAGAATGAAGGCATTCTTGTGCGACATGTGTATCCGGAGACACCGGTTCGGATTGAATACGAATTGACGGATAAAGGGCGCGCATTGCGTCCCGTTATGGATCAGGTTCAATGCTGGGCTGAAGAATGGATTGAGTAACGTGGCTAGCCGTGCCGCTACCTGTGACGGGGGCGGCACGAACATTTTAGTTCAAAAAGGTCGGTTTTCAGCACCGAAGCTTATGCTTCCGATGTGCGTTTTTTCTAAATGCTGATGCTGAGCCACTTCTTGATTCACTTCACGATCAAAAGAAGACTTTTTGAACTACCCCTAATATTATAGAGAGTAGGTGTAATTTTGGCTGAGGTAATAGTAATCGGAGCAGGACCTGCAGGGGCAAGTGCAGCTTTGTTTCTGGCAAAGGCAGGTAAGGAGACACTTGTACTAGACAGCAATGGAAGCATGACGAAGAGAGCCTGGATTGAGAATCATTACGGCGTCAAAGAGACGTCCGGACCGGATTTACTGCAGACAGGCCGTGAACAAGCTGAGAAATTCGGCGCTAAGTTCATCGAAGAGAAAGTAATAGCCGTAGATACAAATGGTGAAACGAAAATAACCGTTAAGACGGAATCGGGACGCAGCTATGAAGCTTCTCATGTTATTTTGGCCACTGGTGCGCTTACGGATTTAGCTAAGTCGATCGGAATTACACTTAAAGATGGAAGAGAGCCACGTATCAAGACGGTCATTGACACGGACGGTAACGGACGTACCAGCAAGCCGAGAATTTGGGCAGCAGGTACAGTAGCTGGTGTCAGCGTTCATACGATTATTACCGCTGGCGATGGGGCTAAGGTCGCGATTGAGATTATTAGCGAATTGAACGGTGAACGTTATGTTGACCATGACATTTTAAAATAAAATGAACTTTTGCAGAAGAGGCCTTCATTATTTTGAAGGCCTTTTCTTTTTTGTCTTTCATATGATTGTGATCTCATGAGCCGGGTGTATGAATACAAAAAACCTTCATCTTCCTGATGGGGGAAGATGAAGGTTAAGGGGATGGTGCCGAACCGATCGTCAGATCCGGCAAATTTCATTTGGACAGAGTTCACAGTGGCACATGTCCTGCAGCATAACAAGGTCTTTAATGACGATCATGCCGTTCACATATTCGAGCGCGTCTTTCTTGCGCAGATCGCTCAGCATACGGTTGACGCTCTCGCGGGTAGCACCGATCATGTTGGACAAGTCTGTATGTGTGATTTTCTTGTTAATGAGAATGGAATCGCCATAGGGCTCACCGTAAGTATTGCTAAGACGGATCAGAGTAGAGGTGAGCGCACCAGGTTTGCCGTACATCATCAAGTCACGGAATTTAGTCTGGGTTAGTCGGTGATGGATTCCCATCCATTTCATGAAATCGATTGAAAAATCGCAATGCTGACAAATCATGATCTCCAGATCCTTCTGCTCGATTACACCGACCTCGCTGTCTTCGATCACTTCAGCGGTGAAGCTGTGCTTCATACTAAAGAAAGGATCGGCCTGTCCGACCATATCGCCGCGACCATACATATATAGAATAAGTTCTTTACCTTCATCGGTAGATTTGGTTAATTTTACTCGCCCGCGCTTAATGTAGAATAGCTTATCGGAAAGATCGCCTTCCCAGAAAAGATGCGTTCCCTCGGGATAAGATTTATCCTTCATCGTAACAAGAAGCCTGTTGAAGTTTTGCTCGGAGAAACAACTTGTATTGCCGCGGGGCATGGTGGTATTTACGCTTTCACTCATCATCGATTTCCCCTTTTATACGAATTTGTTCTAAATTTTCTGAAAATTTTAAATTATTTTAAATTAATTATATAACGATTATTTGATTTTGGGTCGCCTCTAATACGTCTAAAAGTGTCTAATTTTTAACATTGTGACTAATTTCACTTTGGAAGCGTTATCCAATTGCAAATATGTTCGCTAAACGTGAAACTTAGTTTGTTAAATTGCTTAAAGTTTGGAACCCAAGCAAAATGGAATATAATATATGTAAGAACATGATGAAAATATACACCCAAAGCTGAAAGTTTTCAACTATTTTAAACTATGTGAAAAAATTCACTATACAAATGAAAATCGATATGCTATGATCAAACCATAAAGAGAAGCACAAAGCTTCCAAAGGATGAACCTACAAGTGAAATATTTCACGAACTCTAAAGACAGGTGCATCCATTAAACTTAGGAGGATGAGAGAGATGGCCGTTAAAAATGAAGTTGCGACCAAGGTTCAACAGCCAACTGCGCAAGAGTATGTTCAGACGTTGATTGACAAAGCAAACAAAGCACAAGAAGCTTTCATGGGAATGGATCAAGAGCAAATTGATTCCATCGTACAGGCAATGGCGCTTGCTGGTCTAGACAAACATATGTACTTGGCGAAGATGGCCGTAGAAGAAACCGGCCGCGGCGTGTACGAGGACAAGATCATTAAGAACATGTTCGCTACGGAATACATCTACCACAGCATCAAGTATGATAAGACGGTTGGTGTTATTGAAGACAATGAATATGATAGCTTTCAGAAAATCGCCGAGCCGGTCGGTATCATCATGGGGATCACTCCAGTAACCAACCCGACATCGACGACGATCTTCAAAGCCCTTATCGCGATCAAGACCCGTAACCCGATTATTTTCGGATTCCATCCATCCGCTCAACGCTGCAGTGCTGAAGCAGCCCAAATCTTGCTTGATGCGGCGATTAAACATGGCGCACCTGCCGATTGCATTCAATGGATCGAGAATCCATCCATGGATCGTACGAATGCACTGATGAATCATAACGACATTGCCTGCATCTTGGCCACTGGCGGTTCTGCAATGGTTAAGGCAGCGTACAGCTGCGGCAAACCAGCTTTGGGTGTAGGACCTGGTAACGTTCCATGCTTCATCGAGAAGAGTGCAGACATCGATCAAGCCGTAAATGACCTCATCCTATCTAAGACATTCGACAACGGCATGATTTGTGCTTCTGAACAAGCGGTTATTATCGAAGAACCGATCTTCGATCAAGTAAAGAAGAAAATGATAGCTAACGGATGCTATTTTGTAAATAAAGAAGAAGCTGGTAAATTGACCAAGGGAGCAATTAATGCGGATAAATGTGCCGTGAATCCGGCGATCGTAGGTCAATCTGCTGTAAAAATTGCTGAAATGTGCGGTATCGATGTACCTGCAGGAACTAAAATTCTCGTGGCAGAAATTGATGGTGTAGGTCCTAAATTCCCATTGTCTGCTGAGAAGCTTAGCCCAGTGCTGGCCTGCTACAAGGTGAAGAATGCAGAGCAAGGCATCAACCTCGCACTTGAAGTTGTATCGTTCGGCGGAATGGGTCACTCCTCGGTCATCCATTCGAATAATGATGAAGTAATCAAGAAGTACTCCGACCGTATGCCTACATGCCGGATCCTGGTTAACCAGCCATCTTCGCAAGGCGGTATCGGCGATATCTATAATACGAACCTGCCATCGTTGACACTGGGCTGCGGCTCGTATGGACGCAACTCGACATCGTCGAACGTAACAGCCGTCAATCTGATCAACGTGAAAAGGGTGAATCATCGTACCGTGAATATGCAATGGTTCAAAGTACCGAACAAGATTTATTTTGAAAAGGGATCTACTCAATATCTTGCCAAAATGCCTGACATCAGCCGCGTGTTGATCGTGACAGACCCAATGATGGTTAAACTGGGATATGTAGAGAGAGTGGAGCATTATCTCCGTCAACGCCAAACGCCGGTTGCGATTGAAGTCTTCTCGGATGTAGAGCCGGATCCATCGACAACTACGGTTGAACGCGGAACTGAGCTGATGAACAAATTCCAGCCGGACTGCATTATCGCACTTGGTGGCGGTTCGCCGATGGACGCTGCGAAAGGGATGTGGTTGTTCTACGAATATCCGGATACAAGCTTCCACAACTTGAAGCAAAAATTCATGGATATCCGCAAGCGGATCTACAAATACCCTCGTCTCGGTCAAAAAGCAAAATTCGTTGCTATTCCGACGACTTCGGGTACGGGTTCGGAAGTGACTTCGTTCGCAGTAATTACTGATAAAATTAACGGCAACACGAAATATCCTTTGGCAGACTATGAGCTAACTCCTGATGTAGCTATTATCGATCCTGAATTCGTATATACACTGCCAAAGACCGCTGTTGCAGATACCGGTATGGACGTATTGACTCACGCAATCGAGGCTTATGTCTCGGTAATGGCTAATGATTACACGGATGGTCTAGCAATCAAAGCGATTCAGCTGGTGTTCCAGTACCTTGAGAAATCGGCGCTTACTGGCGACAAGCTGGCCCGCGAGAAAATGCACAATGCTTCGACATTGGCAGGTATGGCCTTCGCCAACGCTTTCCTGGGTATTAACCATAGCTTGGCGCATAAATGGGGCGGACAATATCATACAGCACACGGCCGCACGAATGCGATCCTGATGCCGCATGTTATTCGCTACAATGCCAAGAAACCGACCAAGTTCGCAGCTTGGCCTAAATACAGACATTTCGTAGCTGATGAGCGTTATGCAGAAATCGCCCGCATTCTTGGCTTGCCGGCTCGCACTACCGAAGAGGGAATCAAGAGCTTGATCAATGCGATCCGTGACTTGAACAGAAAGCTTGGCATTCCTGAGAGCTTCCAGGAGCTCGGATTCGATCCGAAGGATTTCGAGTCGAAGGTAGATTACTTGGCTGACCGGGCCTTCGAAGACCAATGTACAACAGCAAACCCTAAGCTCCCACTGGTCACTGAACTGGCGGAAGTATACCGTGATGCCTTCTACGGAAGATTTGACGAATAATTGAACAAATGCAAGGAAAATCGTGACAAATATCACTTCGATTGTGATATTTGTCACAATCATTTATGCGGGATTGATGTATGATTATGACATAAACGATCCCGCATATTTGAGTAGTAGGTGATTAATTTTCATAGGTTCATTAGTGTATGAAATGTGAAAATTATCACAAATTTTAGGGATCACGAGGCGCGAGTATATCCTTCAACCGCGTGCTCCAAACTATATATATGGAGGGAATAAAGATGTCGGTGATTGAGAGAGAAGTAAAAGAAGTTCAATCCGCATGGAGAGGCTTCAAAGCAGGCAAGTGGATGAGAGAAGTCAATGTTCGCGATTTTATTCAAGGCAACGTTGCTTCCTATGAAGGAAATGAAACCTTCCTTCAAGGAGCTACCGCTAACACAAAAGCGCTCTGGGAGATCATTTCCGATCTGACCAAGAAAGAACGCGAAGCAGGCGGCGTACTTGATGTAGATGTTAACACACCTTCCGCCATTACTTCACATGCTGCTGGATATTTGGATAAAGATAAGGAACAAATCGTTGGCTTGCAAGCAGACGAGCCGTTCAAACGCACGATTCATCCGTTCGGCGGTATCAACATGGTTCTCAATTCCTGTAAGGCTTATGGATTTGATCTGCCAGGCGAAATCGTTGACATGTTTACAAAGATTCGTAAAACGCATAACCAAGGTGTTTTCGATGCTTATACATCCGAGATGAGAGCATGCCGCAAAGCGGGTATCATCACCGGTCTTCCAGATGCTTACGGCCGTGGCCGGATTATCGGCGACTATCGTCGTGTAGCACTCTATGGTATTGACTTCTTGATCAAACAGAAGAAACAAGAGTTGCTTAGCCTTGAAGTCGATGTGATCGATGAAGATGTAATCCGTCTTCGTGAAGAGATCTCTGAGCAAATCCGTGCTCTGCAAGAGTTGAAAGAACTGGGTCAAATGTACGGCTTCGATATTTCCAGACCAGCTGAAAATGCTAAAGAAGCAGTTCAATGGGTATACTTCGGTTACCTTGCAGCTGTTAAAGAACAAGACGGTGCAGCGATGTCGCTTGGTCGTGTATCCTCGTTCCTCGATGCTTATATCGAACGTGATCTGGCTGAAGGCACATTGACTGAAGAAGCAGCTCAGGAATTGGTTGACCATTTCGTTATGAAATTGCGTATTGTCAAGTTCTTGCGTACTCCTGAATACAACGATCTGTTCAGCGGTGACCCAACTTGGGTAACTGAATCGATCGGCGGTATGGCTGAAGACGGCAGAACGCTCGTAACGAAGAACAGCTTCCGCTTCCTGCATACACTCTACAACCTGGGACCTGCTCCAGAGCCTAACCTGACTGTCCTTTGGTCCGAGAAATTACCTGAAGCGTTCAAGAAATTTGCTGCCAAAGTATCGATCGAGACAAGTTCGATTCAATACGAAAATGACGATTTGATGCGTCCGATCTATGGAGATGACTACGGTATTGCTTGCTGTGTATCCGCTATGAGAATCGGTAAACAAATGCAGTTCTTCGGTGCTCGCGCTAACTTGGCTAAAGTATTGCTGTATGCAATCAACGGTGGTAAAGACGAGAAATCCGGCGTTCAAGTAGGTCCTGAATATCCAGCAATTACTTCGGAATATCTGGATTATGACGAAGTTATGAAACGCTACATTCCAATGATGGAATGGTTGGCTAAGACATATGTTAACTCCTTGAATGTTATTCACTATATGCATGATAAATACTGCTATGAACGCATCGAAATGGCATTGCATGACCGTGACATTCTGCGTACGATGGCTTGCGGTATTGCAGGTTTGTCAGTAGCTACTGACTCCTTGAGCGCAATCAAATACGCTAAGGTTAAACCGATCCGCAACGAAAATGGCATCGCTGTTGACTTCGAAATCGAAGGCGAATATCCTTGCTATGGTAACAACGATAACAAAGTTGACGACATCGCTGTTAAGCTCGTTGAGAGCTTCATGGGCATGATCCGCAAGCATAAAACTTACCGTAATTCGTTGCCAACACAATCGATCTTGACGATTACTTCCAACGTCGTATATGGTAAGAAAACAGGTAGCACTCCAGACGGACGTAAAGCTGGCGAACCATTCGCACCAGGTGCTAACCCAATGCATGGCCGCGACAAGAAGGGTGCTCTTGCTTCCCTGAGCTCGGTTGCTAAGCTTCCTTACGAACACAGCTTGGATGGTATCTCGAATACCTTCTCGATCGTTCCTAAGGCGCTGGGTAAAGATGCTGAGACTCGTAAATCCAACCTCGTATCGATGATGGATGGATATTTCGGCAGCGATGCTCACCACTTGAACGTTAACGTATTCGACCGCGAACAATTGATCGACGCTATGGATCATCCAGAGAATTATCCTCAATTGACCATTCGCGTATCGGGCTATGCTGTTAACTTCATCAAGCTGACTCGCGAACAACAACTTGATGTTATTAACCGTACCTTCCACGGTTCGATGTAATAACGGGATCTGAATAGTCTTAGAGATTGTGGCTATACATCAGGCAGCCTCAATGAGAAAGGGTGACGAACAATATGCTTAAAGGTCGTATTCATTCATTAGAAACATTCGGAACGGTAGATGGACCGGGTATACGCTTCGTACTCTTCATGCAGGGCTGCCTGCTGCAATGCCAATATTGCCATAACCCCGATACCTGGAGCCTGACGGAAGGCAAGGAGATGACAGTAGAAGAGGTCCTGGCTGAAATTGAGCCATATCTGAACTACTATCGTTCGTCAGGCGGCGGGTTAACCGTATCCGGAGGAGAAGCAACGTTACAGGCCCCATTCGTCACTGAATTGTTCCGTGAGGTGAAGAAGCGCTGGAACCTGCACACTTGCCTGGATACGAACGGATACAATGAAGGCGATAAGATCCGCGATTTGCTGGATGTGACGGATCTGGTCATGCTTGATTTGAAGCATATTGACAATGAGAAGCATATCAAATTGACCGGCAAACCGAATGAGCGCATGTTGAACATGGCGCATTGGTTGTCTGAGCATGATCGTAAAATGTGGATTCGTCACGTATTTGTACCAGGGATCCACGACGATGAACAGGATTTGATTCATCTTGGCAAGTTTATCGGCGGCCTGCATGGTTTAGAGAAGTTTGAGATACTTCCTTATCATACAATGGGGATCTATAAATGGCAGGAGCTTGGTTGGGATTACCCTCTAGAGGGCGTTCCTTCTCCAACAGCGGAGGAGATCGAACGGGCGAATCGCCTGATCGAAGAGGGGCGGCAGCAGGTAGTTACAGCGAAGTAATCATTATGTCAGTTAACATGACTTAATCCATATTACTAACCCACACAAACGGTTGAATTTGACACGACTTGTCAGATTTAACCGTTTTTCTTATTTTACAACTAGATAATATTATCCCCGTTATAGAAAAATGTCCTCCTTATCAAAAATGGAATCGCTTTCTATAATGAAGATGTAACATACAAACCGATCTTGAGGAGGGTCCAAAGAAATATGAAGAAGAGTTTGACGCTGTTACTATCCCTGTTCTTCGTAGCTTCGGCATTGCTTGCTGGTTGTGGAAGTTCCAATGACAAGAACACAACGGACAAAGGCAGTGCGGGAACAAATAACAAGCCTGCTAACGAAGCAAAGGTAAGTGATGAACCGTTTGAAATTACGATTCGCCACACACAAATCGGGGAAGCAAAGAAGTTCCGCTTGGCAATTCTGGATGATGTGGTGAAAAAGACACAAGATGCTGTTCCTGGTTTAACAATCAAGCTGGACGGCGTGGATTCAGAAGTTAACCGTAAGGAGAAGCTGAGAGGCGAGATGGCTGCAGGCAAGCCACCGGAAGTGTTTGACGTATTCGGCAGCCCGGACGCAGCATTGTATGCTAAGGAAGGCTTAATGCTCGACCTTACTCCGATTCTCGATGAGCTTGGACTTAAAGATAAATTCAGTGACTTGGGTCCATTTACTTATGACGGTAAAGTTTATGGCCTGCCAATCGGCGGATCGATCGAAGGTATTTTCTACAATAAAGAATATTTCGAACAAAAGGGTCTGACGGTTCCTAAGACACTTGATGAATTGGAAGCGATTGCGGACAAGATTAAGGCAGACGGCAAGATTCCGTTCGCTCAATCATCCAAGGATGCTTGGATTCCTCTGATGACGACGAATAACCTGTGGTCCTACTATGCTGGTCCGGAGGTCACTTACGGATTCAAGACAGGTGAGACAAAATGGACCGACGAGAACGTGGTTAAAGGGGTTGCCAAGCATCAGGAATGGGTACAAAAAGGCTACTTCAAGAAAGGCGAGCTTGGTTTTGAATATGCAGATATGAGAAACCAAGTGATAACTGGCGAAGCGATCATGATGATGGACGGATCGTGGGCGAACTCGGTGTTCAGAGATCCGGCACAAGCTGGTGACCTGGTAGGCAAGATTGGTTACTTCAGTATGCCACCTCTGAAAGAAGGAGACCCATTCGTTGTCATGCAGGATTCGAATAACGGTTATGGCTTCTCCAGTTCTGTTAGCGAAGATCCTCGCAAATTGGCAGCAGTCAAGGAATTCATCAAGAATATGTGGACAGATGAAATGCAGCTTCGCGGCCTGAAGGAAGACGGTGTGCTTCCTGCCCTGAAGATGGATCTGGAGCAAATGAAGACAACATCCGATGATCCGTTGATGCAAGATATTTTCAAAGCTGTAAGTGAAATTGGAAAACCATTCCCTGCCTTTGACGCGCTTGTTCAAGCAGAAGTTAACACTGCAATTGGCATGGGTATCCAGCAAATCATCGGAGGAGAAATCGATCCTCAGAAGATGCTGGAGAATGTGCAAGCCGCTCAAGACGCAGCTAATGCAGCCGGCGAGTAATTATTTCTGAACTACCTCTTTAGTTAGCAAAGGGCGCCACCCGCCTCGACTTTGTGGGGGCGCCCTTTCTGACTACATGGAAAGATAGATAGAACTTAGGAGCAGAAGAAACGAATATCAAAGATACAACGGAGGTTACCATGAATAAAGCACTAAGAAATCCGCTGATATATGTCTTGTTCATACTGCCTGCCTTCATCTTGTTTCTGGCCTTTTTTATCTATCCGGTATTTACAGCGGTCAACAACAGTTTTACTAGCTGGAACGGGATATCTAAGACCGTTCATTATATCGGATTTGATAACTATGTGCAGGCATTTAACGATCTTGCTTTCTGGAAGTCAGTAAGAAATAACGTCTATTTTATTTTGTTCTCATGTTTGATCCAAGTTCCGCTCATTATCATCTTCTCATTGTTAATAGCTAACGTGAAACGTTTTAAGGGGTTATACAAGACGGCGGTATTTATGCCTTCGATTATGTCGACGGCAGTTATCGGGATTCTATGGGGCTTCATTTATAACCCGGATTTCGGTCTGGCTAATGAAGTGCTCGGACTCTTCGGTGTATCGCCAGTCTACTGGCTGTCTGATAAGAACTGGGCCATGATATCGATCCTGATTACAAATGCTTGGCAATGGACCGGCTTCTACATCGTAATGGTGCTTGCAGCCATCCTCTCCATTCCTAAAGAACTGGATGAGGCCGCGGCAATTGACGGGGCAACCGGATTCCAAAGAGCTACCAAGATCACACTTCCACTCATTATGCCAATTGTATCAGTCGTTATTATGTTGTCCATCGCTGGTGCGATGAAAGCTGCAGATATCGTGCTCGTCATGACTAAGGGCGGCCCTGCAGGCTCGACGGATGTTATGGCAACATACATGATCCGTTATGCGATTACAAGCTTTAGACATGGCTTCGGTAATTCCATCGCTGTATTGATCTTCGTATTTACGATTATCATCACAGTATTATATCAAGTCTTGATTGCAAAACGGACGGAAAGGATTGAATACTGATGAGAGCAATAAAGAAGACTATTCCGCATATATTTCTAATGGGCTATTTGCTGATCATTCTGTATCCGTTCCTGTTTGTCATCTTCTCATCATTTAAGACGAACAATCAGGATATCGCTTCTAATCCGTTCGGACTTCCAGGCTCGATCTCATTTGATAACTACGTAAATGCTTGGGTCAATGCAAAGATCAGCACTTATTTCTTGAACAGTTTGTATATCGGGGTTCTCGCTGCCTGTGTATCGATTCTTTTTGCAGCGATGCTGTCCTTTGCAGTTACGCGTATGCGCTATAATAAGATCAGTGCAATCGTGTTTCAATTAATTTTGCTAGGGATGCTGATCCCGAATAACTCTTTGCTACTTCCAATCTATGGTATTATGAGAAAGCTGGATATTCTCGATACGCATATGGCGCTGATCCTGCCTTATGTCGCTAATGCAATTCCATTCTCGGTTGTCATCCTAGCAGCTTTTATGCGGTCTCTTCCGGGAGAAATCGAAGAGGCGGCGGTTATTGATGGATTGAGCTCTGCCGGACTGTTTGCTAGAATAATAATACCACTAACTATACCGGCGATCGTGACCGTCTTCATTATCAACTTCCTAGGCAACTGGAACGAGTTCTTGCTAGCGAACTATTTCCTGTCCAATGATGCACTGAAAACGCTTCCGGTAGGTATGGTAGGTTTCAGGGACGCCTACAACACGAACTACGCACAAATGTCCGCTGGGATTGTCTTTAGCGTTGTGCCAGTCATGATTATCTACGCGATTTTGCAAGAGCAAATTATTGAAGGAGTCACGGCGGGCAGCGTCAAGGGCTAATTACTAGATTGGTCGGGAGCTCATGCGTATGAATCTGCGAATTAAATTGTTTACCGCTTTTCTGGGGCTGGTGATCATCCCTTTATTTATCCTCGGTATTATTACGTTTCTAGTCAGCTTTAATTCGATAGAGACGAAGTATAGCCAGCAGTCGGAATATTCGCTGAAGGCGATCGGCTATAGCATCAAGAACGTATTCTATGAAATGGATAATGTAACCGATAACGGCATTGCCAAAGGAGTGTTTCAACAGGCGTTGATTGCCAAAGACCCGGATTCGCAGGATTTGACGGCATCGAGCCAGCTTGAGCTTAATGCGAACCAGAAGAACTTTCGGTCGCTGCTCTATAATCACCCGGCGATTGATTATGCTTTTTTGTACAATGTGCATGGGCGTGTTGGATCGAATGTGATTACGATTTTTAATAAAGAGAATTTTCAGACTTTGCCTTATGAACAGTTCAAGGAGCATCCACTATATGATGAAGTTGTGTCTCTCAGAGGGATGCCGCTATGGATTGCGCCTCATGAGTATCCTGAATTTACTGGCTCGGACAATGTATTTACGCAGATCCGCTTGATTAAAGATTTGAACAATCTGCGCAGCGTAGGTATTCTGGTTGTTCAGATTAAGAACTGGGAATTCGAGAAAATATTTCAGAACCTCAGACTGGGCAGTAGTATGAAGGATACACGCTTCATGCTGGTCAATAACAAGGGCCAAGTATTGTATGATTACAAATCCGAGATGGTCGGGCAATCCTTGGAACCGAACATTATGAAGAAACTTGAGGGTGGGGGCACCTATCAGAGCTTCAAGGCTAAGTTCAATGGGGAAGAGAGTGTCATATCCGCCTATGATTTGAAGGAGTATCCTTGGAAGCTCGTCTCTGTAACATCTTGGCGCTATTTGTCGCGTGAGGTTGTGACTTTTGCCAATTGGTTCGTGATTATCTTCTTCGTATGTGTCGTGACAGCCCTGCTGTTCAACCTGTTGTTCATGAACCGGATTACAGGCACGATTGGCGTCATCGTAAGATTCATGCGCAAGGTTGAGGATGGGGACTTGAGCGCGCGTGTGGATGAGAAGGGCGATGATGAGCTATTGCTTCTGCAGCAAGGCTTCAACAATCAGATGGTCAAAATTAACGAATTGTTCGAGCAGGTCAAGAGAGAGCAGTTCCAGAAGGCTAATGCGGAGCTGAGAGTGCTGCAAGCCCAGATCAAGCCGCATTTTCTATTTAATACACTGGAATCTATTAATGTTCTGGCTGTCCAGAATGAAGGCCGCAAGGTCAGTGAGATGGTGCTGCGGCTCGCTAATATATTACGGATCAGCATTCAGGACAAGGAGGAGATTAGCCTCAGCCTGGAAATTGAACATTTAAAAAATTATTTGGAGATTCAGAAGTTCAGATTTGATGAACTGTTCGATTATGAAATTGATATTCCGGATGAGATGATAGGCTGTCAGCTTCTCAAGCTTACCCTTCAGCCGCTTGTGGAGAACAGTATTCAGCACGGTTTTGAAGGAATCGAATATCCGGGAATGATCAAGGTCACTGGAAGGATGGAGGTGGATCGGATCACGCTTCGGGTTGAAGATAATGGAATTGGGATGACGAACGAAGCGCTGTCCAAGATCCAATACCTGGATTGTGATAATCCAGCCTACCAGGAATCTGGATATTATCCTAATCATGAGCGAAGAGGCCTGGGGCTGAGGAGTGTGTATGATCGGCTCCGGCTTAAATACGGAGTTAGATACGGGTTGTTCATCTGTTCGCAGCCTGGATACGGTACGGTGATTCAATGTGTGATTCCTAAATATGAATTGGGTGATAAAAATGAGACTGAAGGCGTTATTAGTTGATGATGAGGTTCATATCCTGAACAATCTATCGAAAGTGCTGCCTTGGGAGGATCTGGGCTTTGAAATTATCGGCTTGGCTAAGAACGGTGTGGACGCTTTGGAGGCGGCCACCCTGCATCATCCCGATTTGATTTTATGTGATATCCGAATGCCGGTAATGGATGGTTTGACGCTGATCCAGAAGGTTAGAGAACAGGGATTAACCGGGGAAATCCTTCTTCTGACAGGCTATCAGGAATTTGAATATGCACGTACCGCAATCCGCTACGGGGTTCGCGATTATATTTGCAAGCCGATCAACTACTTCGAGCTGGAAGACACGGTAAGGAAGCTGGCGAAGCAGATCATCGAGAAGAAGAAGCAGAAGAACAAAGAGCAGCTCTTAAGCCGGGTAGCATCTCTGGCTAATGAGAATATTCTGATTCATTCCTTATTGGGGCAGGAGGCCGTCAAAGAGGATGAATTGTGGCAGGATGAGGAAGGCGCAGGCCATCCGGACAGCTATGCCGTCTTGCTGCTGGATATGGACGGTTACGCGCACGAGTCCATCTCCTGGCCTGCCCCCGAACGGAAGGCATGGAATCTGGAGATCAAGCTGAAGTTGAAGGAGCTGTTCCTGCCCCTGCTCAGAGATTATACGGTGCTTCAGGTACGTGAAGGAGAATGGTGTATCATCTTCGACACTGTCGTAAATCAGCCTATAGCGATGGAAGCCTTGAGCCTAGTGCATGAGAAATTGCAAGCGATGGTTAAAGACAAGCCGCATATGCTCATCCGTATGTGTCTGGGGCAAGAACCTCGCTCCTTGAGTGAAATATCCGCGGTTTATCAGCGCATGCAGCAGATTCTGATTCTGAACCCGTCGCAGGGGTGGTTTACTGATATTTCAAATGTGAGTGAGGATTTATTTGAGCCTATTCCTAGTGGTGTTCTCGGCGTAGTGGATGCACAGTGGCACTGGGTTGAGCAATTCGGAAGTGGCCTGCGGAATGGCAATTATGAAGCGTTGACGCAGATGATCAGCGATTTGAAAGCTTATGTAGCCCGTCTGAATGAGACCTCGGTCGGCAGGGCCGAGAAGCTGTTGTATTACTTGCTCATTCATTTATTGCGTGAAATGCGCGAGATGCAGATGCTCCCTGGAGAACAAGAGGAAGCCGTCTGGTTACGACTTCAGGAATCGCTCAGCGTAAAAGAACTGATATCGTTGATCGTCTCACTGATTGAGCGTTATAAAGATTCGCTCTCGACGAAGAAATCATCGGAGGTACTGATGATGTCGGCACAGAATTATATTCAACAGAATCTGGGATCTGACTTCGGCATCGAGGATATTTCCGATTTTCTTGGGATTAGTTGCAGTTATTTCTGCCTGCTCTTCAAGAATCATTTCGGGGAAACTTTTGTGGAGTATTTAACGAGACAACGGATTGAGACGGCGAAGTATATGCTAAGCGGCAGTGAGAAGTCAATCACACAGATCGGCGCTGAGGTAGGCTATCAGGAGCGTCGTTATTTTACCAAAGTGTTTCAAAAGTATACCGGTATGACTCCTTCAGAATATCGCTTGAAGGACTCACCGGCATCATAAATCATGGGTTCAAAAAAGTTGGTTTTCAGCACCGAAGCTTATGCTTCCGATGTTCGTTTTTACAAAACGCTTCAGTTGGATGAAGCTAGGTGGCCTCGATTGGTTCTCTTATCAAAGGGGGACTTTTTAAATAACCTCTAAAAATGGGAAGGTGAATAATGTTGGACTTGACTCAGTGGACTCTGGAGCAGAAGATTGGCCAATTGTTTATTTGCGGATTTCATAGCTTGACGCCTGATGAGCAAATAACTACATTGACTGGGAAATATCACGTCGGCGGTGTTGTATACTTCCGTCGCAATGTTGAATCGGTACGGCAGCTTGCCGCGTTGTCGCACAATTTGCAGAAGCTTCCGCGCAGCCACTCCGATGTTCCGCTCATTATATCGATCGACCAGGAGGGCGGTATGGTCGCCCGTCTCGATCATGACGGAATTAGCCGTATTCCAGGGAATATGACACTTGGAGCCGTAGACGACCTGCAATTGACCTATGATGTAGCCAAGCTGGCTGCTGAGGAGATGCTGGCGCTCGGTATCAACATGAACTTTGCCCCGTGTATTGATGTGAATAACAATCCGGCCAATCCAGTCATCGGTGTCAGATCCTTTGGGGAGGACCCTGCCAAGGTAGCCGACCATGGCGTAGCAGCCACCCGTGGATATCAAGAGCATGGTGTCATCGCAACGGTTAAGCATTTCCCTGGGCATGGAGATACAGCGGTTGACTCGCATCTTGGGCTGGCTGTTGTGCCTCATGACAAGGAAAGGCTGCATCAAATCGAATTGCTTCCTTTCCGCAAGGCGATTGAAGCAGGTGCCGATGCGGTGATGACGGCGCATGTCATCTTCCCGGCCTTTGAGACGGAGGAGATTCCAGCTACTTTGTCGCGCCGTGTGCTGACAGAGCTTCTGCGCGAAGAAATGGGCTTTGACGGTGTCATCGTAACGGATTGCCTTGAGATGCATGCTATAGCTAAGAGTTGCGGCATCGCTGAAGGAGCGGTGCGGGCCATTGAGGCGGGTGCCGATCTTGTACTGGTCAGTCACACGCTTAGCGATCAGATTGCCGCTATAGAAGCAGTGCGGGAAGCGGTAGCAAGTGGCCGGATCAGTGAAGATCGAATTAATCAATCGCTGCAGCGGATATTGGAATTGAAGGCAAATCGAATTGCTCCTTCTACAGGGACTGACCCTTTGAGTGTACCTGTTCCACTTACGCCTCATACGGATAGTGAGGCGTTGCTAAGGGAAGTTGCCGAGCGTAGTGTAACGCTTGTGCGAGATTCCGGCAATCTTCCCTTGAGCAAGCAGAAGCCTCTGCTTGTGATCTGGCCGGAGCTGCGGCATCGTACTGAGGTCGATGAGCCTTCGGTACATCAATATACGCTGCTCAACGCCTTGCAGCCGTATAGCGATAAGGTCAGTTTATCGGTGATCGGAACACGCCCGGACGAAGGGGAAGTGCTAGAGGTGCTGAAGCGCAGCACTGATTTTGAACAGATTGTCGTGGTCACCTATACGGCGGAAGGCGAGGTTCCGGAAGGACAGAGCCACCTGGTCAATGCGCTGAATCGGATGCACGGATCCAATGTCGTCGTTATTTCGACGCGGAATCCGTATGATGTCGAATCATTTAAGGATGTAGGCACGTATATTTGCTTATACGAGAATCGCCAGTTCTCTCTGGATGCCGTTGCCAAAGTGTTGATGGGCGAGTTTATCCCCCAAGGAAAGCTTCCGGTTAGCCTAAGGTTGGAGTAATCACGAACTAATAATAAATATAGTATAGGCCTGGCAGAGATATCGTTCTTTGCCGGCCTATTTTTATGAGGCAACAGAAAATTAATCTGGAAAATATCTGGAATGTCAGATACAATAGTTTCGTTGTTGTTTTTTATTTTTTGACAAGAAGCAACTTTTTCCGTTTACATGCGTTTAACATTATGTGATTGTCAGAGAGACAAAATGGGAGTAGAAGGAGCTAGACATGAATTTCAAAAGATTAATTATCACTACGATTATTATTGCTTCGCAATTAGCAATGGTTATTCCTGTAAGTGCTGAAGAAGCGGGTAAGCAAGATACAGTTAGCGCTGTAGGGCAGCAATATACTGTAACATCGAATAATTTGGGAGCTAATGATGCTACCAGTCCGAATAACAATGTAACTAAACCTAGTCAAGAGGGTCAAGTGACTAACGAAGAATCGACGGGTCAGGAAACATCAGTTACTGGAGAGAACGGTCAGACCGAAGGGACTGGTGATAATAACGGCGCGGAGGATGGCCAGACGGAGCAACCGACTAGTACTGACGAAGGCCAAGATGCCGATGGCTCGAACCCTTCAACGATCGACTCTGCTACGACAACGGATAGCAATGTGAATGCGAATGCAGCTAACTCCGGAGCCGGGCAACTGGTTCTTATGATGAACAGCAACAAGATGTACCAAGGCGGCAAAGAATACATAGCCGGCTATCCGATGGAAGTGAAGAACGGCGTTTCCTACGTTTCGATCCGAGCCATCGTAGAGCGTGCCGGTTTGCAGCTTTCTTTTGACAATAAGACTAAAGAGACGATTATTTCGCGCGGCAATGATGAGCTCCGCTTCAAGCTGGACACATCAAATTATCGTGTGAACGGCGTCGTTACGCCGATGAAGGGCAAGTCTTATTCAGCCAAGAACAATTTCATGGTGCCATTGACGGCGATTACGAAGGCGCTTGGTATTCCATATACAGTAGATAATGTCGGTAAGCGCGTTATTCTGAATCTATCGACGAAGCCTGTAGCATCCTTCTCGATTGGTAACAAAGAAGTGATCGCAGGGGAGACAGACGTTCAATATTTGACAAATTCCTATTCCCCGAGCGGGCTTCAGATCGTGAATGAGGAGTGGACAGGGCGCCAGGATAAGTTCACGGATCCGGGGATTTATACGGTAACCTATCGTGTTCAGGATTCCAACGGGCAGTGGAGTGATCCGTTCTCTCTGAAGATTAACGTTGGGAAGCCGCATACTCCGCCTCTTGCTAATTTCATGACGGACAAGGATACGTATAAGATGGGTGAACTGATCACTTATACAGACCTTAGTACAGATGAAGTAGGCATCAAAGAACGGGTGTGGGAGAACAATGAGCGTGCCTTCTTTACGCCAGGGCAGATGACGATCCGCCTGAAGGTAGTCAATGAGTTTGGGTTATCTTCAACGGTAGAGCGTACGATTACAATTACGAACGAGTTGTTGTATAGCCGCGACGACTTCAATAAATTATTCACACCAGTTGGAGAGAAATACGCTTTTGATGGTACATCTGTCCCATCCTGGGAGAGAGTGAACTACTCGATTTCTTCCGATCCTGTCACATTGATCCGCAGTAACAGCCCAGAGACTGTATATTCGGAAGGCAGAGTATATAAAGAAACGGCAAGCGGCGCAATGCGCTTCATGGTTCACCATGTGAACTCCACGGGCAAGAATATGAAGATGTATGTTGTTGCTACGAATAAGAATGACACAACTGCTCGTCTGACACAGAACAGCCTCGGTTTTGGTGGACCAAGTCAGTATGCGACGGCTGCAGGAAAAGTTTCGGTTGAACGATACTACAAATCTTTGCAAACCGGTGGTCAATATAAGGATGTTTGGATTGCCCCAGGAGAGAGCAAAGTTATTATGCCAGAGCTTAATGCTACAACGATGAAGCAAGGAGACGTAATATCTCTATTTGCTGATATGTACAGCGATCAAGCATTAGAATTTAATGTAATCATGATTGATCCGAATAAAGATCCTCTTGCAATTGCACAGTCTCAGTCGCTTCCAAACTTGAAAGAAGATGTTCACAATCGTGGAACCTATGAGGATTCGACTCGATATTTCCATTATAATGATCTAGTTGGAACTACTCGACAAAGACTGCTTATTGGTGATAATTCAAATGATCCGTTCCAAGTTGGGTATGATGGTATAACAAATGCTTATAAACTGAATGCTGGCAACTTTGGAATGTTGTATAAAATTAAGCTGTATCGTGTTGCTCCAAATACACTGATTACGTTTAATCCACGCGGCGGCAGATATTCCGGTTCGATCATGGTGAACGGCGATATCGTACAATTGTCTACAGGTGGTTCGCTTAGCGCGCCGAATGATGCCAACGTATTGTTCCGCACAGGCGATCACGAGCAGACCGTTGAATTTGTCTTCACAGCTGCACCGGGCAGCAACTTGTCCGTCAACCTGCTGTTCCAGCCGTTGCCGGAAGCGAAGTAATAATTTGTGTTATGAAGAGCGTCCCAAGTCATCTTAGATGACTCTGGACGCTTTTTTTTGTTGATACGCTTCGATTTGCTCGCCGATTCCTGCATTCTTTTTCAGTAGCCTGACTTGCCAACCACCTTCGATTTTCTGAACGTCATGCTAGACGTATCTTGCAAGAATTAGTTGAACGGAATCTGTTTTTAAAAGGTACAGATACGCTACCAAAACATATACAGATTCAAGCTGGCCGTTGACGACGGGCCACGTTACATTGACGGAGGAGAATTTTTGCGGCATTATTAAGAGAGATGTAGTGTAGAAGACGCATGGAAGGGTAGTTCAGACGGGAGGAATGTCACATGCTGTCGACAGAGGATATTATCGGTGTGATGTCTGCCCAGGGGTTGCGAATCACCGACCAGCGCAAAAGCTTGGCCAAACTGTTCGCAGAACGGGAAGGTTATCTAACGCCAAAAGATGTATATGAGTATATGGGTAAGCAATACAGCGGGCTTAGCTTCGATACGGTATACAGAAATCTCAGGGTTATGGAAGAGCTCGGAGTGCTTGAGCAAGTTGTATTTGAGGATGGACTGAAATTCAGAGTCGGCTGCAGCAAGGAAGGGCATCATCATCACCATATGATCTGCTTGCAGTGCGAGAAGACGTATCCCATTCATTTTTGCCCGATGCCCATGACGGATGCTCCTGAGGAGTTCCAGATCGTGAAGCATAAATTCGAAGTGTTCGGTTATTGCAAAAATTGCCGCCCTGACAAGTGTCAAGACCCAGCTTCGAATAAGGGTAAGGAACTGGGCGGAGGCGTATAATATGGGTATCGTCCGCAAGACTTTTCAGGCGCCGATCCATGTATACCGTAAATTTATTTCGCCGCTGAAGCCTCCAACCTGCCGCTTCTATCCAACCTGCTCAGCGTATGCGCTGGAAGCGATAGAAGTGCACGGGCCATTGAAGGGCTCCTTGCTGGCCGCTAAGCGAATCGTGAAATGTCACCCTTTTCACCCGGGTGGCGTGGACCTAGTACCGCCCAAGAAGACTCACGTCAAGTATAAAGATAAGGCAGGGCGGGTATAACTTGACAACATATATGTTCTTTTCTTAATATAGTGCTATATGTACGTATTCAATAAGTATAGGCTTATTGAACATTAACCTTTATATATGTCCATTGAAGGGATGAGTACAGAGCGTTGCGTCCAGCAGCAGAGAGCCGGGGAAGCTGAGAACCGGTCTGGAACAGCTTTGGAATATGGTCCTGGAGGAACTGCTTTCGAGTCGGGCTTAGCTAAGTCGATAAGGGAACAGCGCGGATCCGGCGTTAATGGGTGGTTGCGACAGCGACCAACTGAGCCCGTTCGCCTGCAAAGGCGCGGGGAATTTGGGTGGTATCACGTGAGAGATCTCTCGTCCCATTGTGGGGCGGGAGTTTTTTTATTTTTTTAAAGGAGATGACAGTATGTCTGACAAGAAAACCTTCTACATCACGACACCGATCTATTATCCGAGCGCTAAACTGCATATCGGCCATGCTTATACGACTGTAGCCGGCGATGCTATAGCGCGTTATAAAAGGTTGCGTGGCTATGATGTTCGCTATTTGACAGGATCGGACGAACACGGACAAAAAATCGAGCAAAAAGCTAAAGAGAGTGGGAAAACTCCACAGCAGTTCGTAGATGATATTGTTGTTGGCATTAAGGAGCTGTGGAAGAAGCTTGACATTTCTAATGATGACTACATTCGTACGACTGAACCACGCCATAAAGAGGTTGTAGCCGAAATTTTTGATCGTCTATTGAAGAAGGGCGACATTTATAAGGGCGAGTACGAAGGCTGGTACAGCATTCCTGATGAGACTTACTATACAGAATCACAATTGGTGGATGTCATCAAGAATGAGAAGGGGGAAGTCATCGGCGGCAAAAGTCCGGAGAGTGGTCACCCGGTAGAGCTGGTGAAGGAGGAATGTTATTTCTTCCGGATGAGCAATTATGTTGATCGCCTGCTGAAGTATTACGAGGAAAATCCTGAATTCATTCAACCTGAATCGCGTAAGAACGAAATGATCAACAATTTCATTAAGCCCGGTCTTGAGGACTTGGCTGTATCCCGTACCACCTTCGATTGGGGGGTTAAAGTCAAGGGTGATCCGAAGCATGTCGTCTATGTGTGGATCGATGCTCTGACCAACTATATTACCGCACTGGGCTATGGAAGTAATAACGAAGAGATGTTCAACCGTTATTGGCCTGCCGATGTGCATCTGGTGGGCAAGGAGATCGTTCGTTTCCATACGATTTATTGGCCGATTATGCTGATGGCACTTGATCTGCCGCTGCCGAAGAAGGTATTTGGCCATGGCTGGTTGCTGATGAAGGGCGGCAAAATGTCCAAGTCGAAAGGCAATGTCGTTGATCCGAACGTGCTGATTGATCGTTATGGTCTCGATGCAACTCGTTACTATTTGCTGCGCGAGGTGCCGTTCGGCGCTGATGGTTCGTTCACCCCAGAGAGCTTCGTACAGCGGGTAAACTCTGATCTGGCTAACGATCTGGGCAATTTGCTGAATCGTACCGTGGCGATGGTAGGCAAATATTTTGAAGGCATCGTACCTGCCTATCGTCCGAATGTAACGTCATATGATGCGGATCTGGCCGACATGGCACTGCGCACCGTAGAGAAGGTAGAGGAAGTGATGGAGAATTTGGAATTCTCTGTTGCTTTGACTGCGATAAGCGCATTTATTAGCCGGACGAACAAATATATCGACGAGACGCAGCCATGGACGCTGGCCAAGGATGAAGCCAAGCGCGATGAGCTTGCTTCTGTCATGGTGAATCTGGTGGAATCGCTGCGGATCATTTCGATTCTGCTGCAACCATTCCTGACGAAGGCCCCAGCGAAAATCTGGGAGCAATTAGGCATCACACCGGGAGAATTGACAGCATGGGATAGCGCCAAGAGCTTTGGCTTGATTCCGGCAGGTACAACAATGGGCAAGGGTGAGCCTATCTTCCCACGTCTCGAAGTGGAGAAGGAGATTGAGTTTATCGATAACTCGATGACTGGAGGCACTGCTGCTGCGGAAGCTGCGTCTGCTGCAAGCGCACCGGCCGTGGAACAGCCGGAATTGAAGGAAGAGATCGGCATTGATGATTTCGCTAAGGTGGAGCTAAGGGTAGCTGAGGTGCTTGCCTGCGAGCCGGTGCCAAAAGCGGATAAGCTTCTGAAGCTGCAGCTTGATCTTGGCTTCGAGCAGCGTCAGGTTGTATCGGGAATTGCGAAGTTCTACAAACCGGAGGAGCTTGTAGGACGCAAGGTGATTTGTGTGACGAACCTGAAGCCGGTGAAACTGCGTGGTGAGCTGTCGCAGGGCATGATTCTTGCCGCATCGCAAGGGGATCAGTTGACGCTGGCAACCGTGCCTAATTCGATGCCTAACGGTGCTGTCGTGAAGTAATAGCAAGTCATTATCATACCGCCGGGGCTTAACGCCTCTGGCGGTTTTTTCTGGGAAGATCATCTCGAGCCGGATCCAGATCAGACCTTCGAATAAAACGAGTATATCTTGTCAACAAATACTGATATAGAGCGTAATAGAGCGGCTAGCGGCTCATAGATTCAAAGGGGCAGAAGCAGTCAAGACTTGCATAGTTTTGGCTGCTCTTTGTCCCAACTTTGTTTATTTTCAAAAATAATATAGTTGACAAAACTTTAAATTTGCACATATAATCCTAATTGTAATTATTACGATTAAGTGCGGAGGTTGTGAATTCATGCTTTTGACAAGACGTAAGTTAGGGACTGCAGGATTAATCCTGCTCATGTTAATATTTATGGTTATCTTATCGGGCTGCGGCAAGAAGAGCAATGCTGAAATCGTTCCAGGCAAGGTAAATGTAGTTACAAGCTTCTATCCTATCTATGAATTTGCCAGGGAGATTGGCGGGGATGAAGCCAATGTGACTAATTTGCTGCCGACCGGGGTCGAACCGCATGATTGGACACCACGAAGTAAAGAGATTCTGAACACATCGAAGGCGCAGCTATTCCTGTATCATGGTGCTGGTCTGGAAGGCTGGGTACCTAACTTTCTGAAGGGGCTTGGCAGCGATGCGGTCGTGAAGCCGGTGGAGGTTAGCCAGGGTGTATCCTTAATTACTGCCGAAGGTGATGATGGACATCACCATGGGGAAGAAGCGGCTGAGCACGAAGATCACAATGAAGGAAGCGAAGCAGCAGCGGAGAGCAGCCATCATATCGATCCTCATACTTGGGTCAGTCCGAAATCCGCTAAAATTATCGCAGAGAATATTAAAAATAGCTTCATCGAAGTCGATCCGGATCACCAAGCGGATTACGAGAGCAGATATGCGGAACTTGCCAAAAAATTGGATGATCTCGATGCGAAGTTCTCTACTGAGCTCGCAGGCACGAACAAGAAAGAAATCGTTGTATCCCACCAAGCTTTCGGTTACCTCTGCCGTGATTATGGTTTGACACAACATGCCATTATGGGATTATCACCTGATGCTGAGCCTAGAGCGCAGGATATCGTAGCTTTGTCGAAGACGGTGCAGGAGGAAGGAATCCAATATATTTTCTTCGAAGAACTGGTATCCGACAGATTGGCGAAGACATTGGCTAACGAGGCCGGAGTTAAGACATTGGTGCTGAATCCGGTGGAAGGACTGACGAAGGAGCAAGAGAAGAACGGGGAGAATTATTTTACCTTGATGGAGAAGAACTTGCAAAATCTGCTGCTCGCTCTACAATAAGGAGAGTCAGATGGTTCGTACAGAGCAGGAAGGCAGGAAGGAAATTGTCTATGAAACCAGAAATATCAATGCCACAAGAATATTGTCATGATAATGTCATTGAACTCGATCATATCTCATTTGCTTATCAGAATCAGAAGGTCATTTCCGATTTCAGCTTTGTTGTCAAAGAACGGGATTTTGTGGGCCTAATCGGCGCGAATGGCGCGGGCAAGACAACCTTGATGCGCATGATGGTGGGGCTTCTCCAGCCTAATTCGGGCGAGATCAAGCTGTTCGGTCAGCCGATTCGCCAATTCCGGGATTGGGAGCGGGTCGGTTACGTGCCGCAGAAGAACTCTTTTAACCCATTGTTCCCGGCAACGGTGCGCGAGGTGGTGTTATCGGGTCTATATAGCAATAAGAAATTGTTCCGTCGCATCGGGGCGGCGGAGCAGAAGAAATGTGATGATGCGCTGGAAGTCATGAAGATTAGCGATCTTGCAAATAAGCGGATTGGACAACTGTCTGGCGGGCAGCAGCAGCGCGTCTTCCTGGCCAGAGCGATGATTAATCATCCCGATCTGCTCGTCCTGGATGAGCCTACGGTCGGCATTGATGCCCAGACGCAAGCTGATTTCTTTGAATTGATTTGCCATTTGCACGCCCATCACCAGATGACTTTTCTGATGGTGTCTCATGATCTTGAATTTATTCACGGATACATGGGCGTTGAACCGCAGGCTCACTGTGGAGCTATTGGTCTCTATGTCCGCCACTCCCATGATCCTGAATGTGCGATACCAGATTTACAGCATTCCTTATCATAAGTTAATAGACAAATAATCCTTATCGTATAAGACTGCTGTTGTATGATATGTAAATGAGGAGATGGATCTACTTGGAAATATTAACTGCGGATTTCTTTCTAAGAGCGCTGACAGGCGGGCTGCTGATCGGTCTTACCGCCCCCCTGATCGGCATTTTTCTTGTCTTGCGAAGATTGTCCATGATCGGTGATACCCTTGCCCATGTGACGATAGCCGGCGTTGCGCTTGGATTCCTGATTGAGGTGTATCCGATCGGGGTCGGTCTTCTCTTCGCCGTTGTTGCGTCATTTGCGATTGAGAAGCTGCGTAAAGCCTATAAGGGCTATGCCGAGTTGTCCATTGCCATTATCATGTCCGGGGGGGTAGCACTAGCCTCATTGTTCTTTACCCTTGGAATGGGTTACAATACAGATGTTAACAGTTATTTATTCGGCAGTATTTATACGCTCGATCAAGTTGATCTATATGTCGTTGGAGTAGTTACCGTGATCGTTATTATCACTATATTCCTTCTATTTAAAGAATACTTCCTGTTAACATTTGAAGAGGATGCAGCATCTGTAAGCGGATTACCTGTAAAAGTCTTGAATATGCTGCTTACTGTGCTTACTGCCCTTGTAATTAGTACCGCGATCAAGATTGTTGGAGCGTTGCTTGTCTCTGCTTTGCTTACGATCCCGGCTGCGACGAGTCTACTGATTGCCAGAAGCTTCAAGCAATCGGTTGTGTTCTCGGTGGTCATCTCTGAGATTGCCGTTGTCATAGGCCTCGTTATCGCGGGAATCTGGAATCTGGCTCCAGGCGCAACGATTGTATTATTCCTGATTGCTATGCTGATCCTGACGATTATGGGTAAGAGAGGCTTATCTGCTTGAGCTATGGATGTTGAGAGTAAAGTAATAGAGAGATCAAGATAGAGAAATACGGAAAGAAACTGGGAATAAAGAAGAATTGAATAGGGAGGCTGTTATGACCGATATTCATTTAGGAGTCGCCTTTGCGGCAGGAGTGGCCTCTTTTATATCTCCTTGCTGCTTGCCGTTGTACCCATCTTACTTATCCTATATTACGGGCATGTCAGTGCAGACCTTGAAGACGGAACAGAATCGTAGAGATGTCCGGTTTCGGACATTAACGCATACACTGGCCTTTATCCTCGGCTTTTCAGTTGTGTTCTATACCCTTGGCTTTGGGGCGGGATTGTTCGGCGAGTTTTTTAATCAATATCGCGATTTGATTCGCCAGCTCTCCGCCGTGCTAATTATAGCGATGGGCTTGTTTCTGTTAGGGATCTTTCAACCGCAATTTCTATTAAAAGAGCGCAAAATGGATTTGAAGCTAAACAAGGCAGGATACATAGGTTCTTTCATATTTGGTATCGGCTTTTCGGCGGGCTGGTCGCCTTGTGTCGGTCCTATCCTAGCAGCGATTATAGCTATGGCTGTCAGTGAACCAGGTGCTTGGTTAGGTATGATTACAGCTTATACTCTGGGGTTTGCTCTTCCGTTCTTCATATTAGCCTTCTTCATCGGACAGACACGTTGGATTGTACGTTATTCTGCGGTCGTAATGAAGGTCGGCGGTGCTCTCATGATGGTGATGGGTATACTCCTATTCACGAATAAAATGACACAAATTACCATTTGGCTGCAGTCTATTACTCCGGAATGGCTCAAATTCTAATTACCCGAAGACGGTGAATTCAAGATTCGATGTCGAATAAGCTATCAGTGTTACTTCGTGATCAAAAGCGGAGTTAAGAGGTATGCACTTGCCAATAGACAAGCATAACATGTATCATTAACAGAGGAACGGGCAGATATATTCTGCCCGTGTGAACTCATGGAAAAGAGGTAGTCAGATGCCAACGCCGAGCATGGAGGATTATTTGGAGCGTATCTATAAGCTCATTGATGAGAAAGGATATGCACGGGTTTCCGATATCGCGGAAGGTTTGGAGGTACATCCTTCATCCGTAACGAAGATGATACAGAAACTGGATAAAGATGAATATTTAATTTATGAGAAATATCGTGGTCTTGTATTGACGAATAAGGGCAAGAAAGTAGGAAAGCGTCTCGTCGATCGTCACCAACTGCTTGAAGAGTTCCTCGAATTGATTGGAGTTGATGATAGCAACATCTATAAGGATGTTGAAGGTATCGAGCATCATCTAAGCTGGGACTCGATCACCTGCATCGCTTCATTGGTAGAATATTTCAAACGGGATGAGTCTAAGATCCGTGAACTGCGTGAAGTTCATCAGGAGCTTCTGGGCGAATCGTAACTTTAGCATCTGTCTCATTTAGGCAGATGTCTTTTGTTTCTTTAGTACCATTTTTTCGTCTGACCGCAACTCCGGTTATATGATAAGCGTTAGAATTAAGAGCGGTTATTCGCGAACGACTATCATATCAATCGGAGGTAACAGATGAAATTACGAACATGGTTTATTCCGCTACTCATTCTACTCATTGTCTGGCCGTTTGCTGGTGCGGCACGGACAGAAGCAGCATCAGCCAGTACGATTCAGATCTATCTGAATGGTGATCTGCTCCCAAGCGATACTACACCTTATTTAAAGCCTAAAGAAAATGTCACCATGGTCCCGCTTCGCGTCATTAGCGAAGGCCTGGGAGCTAGCGTGCTTTGGTCACAGGCCACGAAGACGGCGACAATTCAGAAGAACGGCAACAAGTTGGTGCTGATCACTGGCCAGGGTGTTGCCGAGGTGAATGGAAGCTCGGTTGCGCTCGACGTATCGGTTGAGAATATACGAGGTCGCACCATGGTCCCGATTCGCTTCGTCAGTGAGCAGCTTGGACTCGATGTAGTCTGGAATCAATCATTGAAGACGATATCGCTGACTTCCAAGGATGGAGATCCTCAGCTGCCGGGAGAGGAAGGACAGAACCCACAGCCGCCTGTGAATCCGCCGCAGGTAAGTAACGAGCTCCGCGGCGCATGGGTCTCCACGGTGTATAATCTGGATTGGCCAAGCAGTACTTCTGCTGGAAAGGCAGATTCGCAGAAGCAGGATTATGTGAAGCTGCTTGATGATCTGCAAGGGATGGGCATTAATGCAGTATTCGTTCAGGTACGGCCTTCCGGAGATGCGTTCTATCCTTCGGACCTCGTGCCGTGGAGTACTTATCTAACAGGAGTCTCCGGTAAAGATCCTGGTTATGATCCACTTCAGTTTATGATTGAGGAGACTCATCGCCGCGGGATGGAATTCCACGCCTGGTTCAACCCGTTCCGAGCTAGTGTGGATACGAATACAGCCAAGCTGGCGAACAATCATGTAGCTAACAGTCAACCAGAATGGATCGTAAAGTTTGCCAATAAACTGTATATCAATCCGGGTATACCGGATGCTCGCAAACATGTAATTGATACGATTATGGAAGTAGTGAACGGTTACGATATTGACGGAGTCCATCTAGATGATTACTTCTACCCGACAGGGGAGACGAAGACGAGCTATTTCAATGATGACAGCACTTATAAACAGTACAATTCCAAGCAGTTGAACAATAAGGGAGACTGGCGGCGCGACAATATTAACGAGTTCGTGAAGGATTTGGGCAGAAGTATTCATCAGGTGAAGCCAAATGTATCCTTTGGTATCAGTCCTTTTGGAGTTTGGCGCAATAAGAGTACAGACGCGACTGGATCAGATACGAAGGCTGGCATCACCGCTTATGATAGTACGTATGCGGATGTAAGAGCCTGGATACAGAATGACTGGGTTGATTATGTGGCTCCGCAAATTTATTGGAGTATGAGCTTCAATCTTGCCAAGTACGACACTTTGGTTGATTGGTGGGCAAAAGAGGTCGCAGGCAGCCGCGTCAAGCTGTATATCGGCCATGCTCCTTATAAGCTGGGAACCTCTGAAGCAGGCTGGAACAGCGCCCAGGAAATTATCAATCAGCTGACATACAATCGCAGCGTACCAGAAGTTAGCGGTAGCATCTTCTTCAGCGCCAAGGAACTAAGAAAGAATCCATTAGGACTTATACCTCTTCTGCAATCATTTTACGGTTTATAGAGTTGGATTGAACATGTATTCGGCTATTATAATTTCATAGTCATACGAACAGCCCTCATCATCATACATAAGCATTAGACTTGTGTATGGGATGGAGGCTTTTTTATATGCTGATAAACGGTGTATTTGAAGGAGGGGGCGTTAGGGGCATCTCGCTCGCAGGGGCAGTCCGGGCAGCAGAGCTCCATGGCGGGAAATTCCATAAAGTTGCAGGAACATCGGCAGGCTCTATTGTAGCTTCCTTGATCGCAGCAGGTTATGATGCCGAAGAGATGAAGGATATTATTATGACGACGTCTTTCAGCAAATTTTTGAAGCGTGCGCCTGTTTTTAATATTGCGCTGATCGGGCCAGCATTGAGAGTGCTATTGAAAAAGGGTCTATACTCAGGCGAAGCTCTAGAGGAATGGATCAGGCAAATATTGCTTAAAAAAGGGGTGCGGACCTTTAGTGATCTGGAGAAGGGGCGGCTGAGAATTATCGCTTCAGATATTACCAGCAGTAGAATTCTGGTTCTCCCGGATGATCTGGAGAAGCTTGGCATTAAGCCGGGCGGGTTTGAAGTGGCGCGTGCCGTGAGGATGAGCTGTAGTATCCCCTATTTCTTCGATCCTGTCTTGCTTAGGTTGCCTCCTAAGGAAGCAAAGGGCAAGACGTTTGCGGAGCAATTTCTGCATATCGTCGATGGCGGTCTACTGAGCAATTTCCCTTTATGGCTGTTCGATCGTGAGACCCCTAGGGGTGGGGATAAGAGAATTCCGACGGTCGGCTTCCAGATGGTCGGCAAGAACAGCAATCAGCCCCATCTCATCCGTGGCCCGTTCTCTATGCTGGAGGCTATGGTAGCCACGATGCTGTCAGCTCATGATGAGCGGTATATCGAGCAGACCAACCGTTACCGGACCATCAAGATACCAACCCTTGGCATTGGCACTACCCAGTTCGATATTACTCAAGAAGAAAGCCTGCTGCTTTATGAATCCGGACTCAGATCCGGGGAACGCTTCTTCAAAGATTGGAATGACCAATACTATGAGGCGCAATTCAAAAAGTATCAGCAGGCGAAATGAGATTAAAAAGTTCAATTTTGATAAGAAAACCTTTAACGAGGCCATTCAAGGATGAGCGACCGCGATTCAAAGGTAGGCTTTCTTGCGATATAGAATTTCATCAGCTCGCTGATAACTTATAAATTCTATATCTAACACGAAGTTATTCAAGAAGTAATCTGGTGCTGAAAATCGAACTTTTTAATATTTATTTTATTACGTTTAATGGTATCTTGGCATGTTGTCATCATTTTTGCCTTTTTGACCATCGATCACTTGAAAAGGATAAGCTTTACGCTTCTGTCCGGGTGAGGTCGAGCGGCGTTCTGCCGCTAATTTGGACATCGTTCGGGCGGAAGGCTTCACTTTGGGGTTCTGTCTTCTATACTTACGCGGAGGATACTTATAGAGTAGGAATACGATTCCTACAATAAGGGCCGGGATTAGAATTCCGGTCCAATTCGTTGATCCTCTGCCAAACAGTCCATCTACAATACCAAAAGCTGCAAGTGCGATCAGTGCCCAAAATACGATGGCCTGTTTCTTCATAACTACATCATCCTTTCACGGGATCCAGAGCCGAGTGATTCGGTGTTGGATGGAGGGCTCCCTCTTGTTCAACCTGCGCATCCAGTTCGCGCATCCGGTTGAAGGAAGCGATCGATACTTCAAGCTGCTCTAGATTCGGTTCCTTGGTCGTTAACAGCTGCAGCCACAATCCGGGATAACCGAGATAACGAAGGATAGGAATATCTCTCATCGCATTCGTAATCCGCAGCATTTCAAAGGATACACCAATAACTACAGGCAACAGCAGAAGACGAATATAAATCCGCTCCCATAGCGTATCCCAGCTAAAGATAGGCAAGGAGTAAATAACAACTCCAATAATAACTGTCAAAATAATGAAGCTGCTGCCACAGCGATAATGCAAGCGACTGTATTTCTGCACTTTCTCAGGGGTCAGCTCTTCACCCGCCTCATAGGCGCTAATGACTTTATGTTCAGCCCCGTGATATTGGAATAACCTCTTGATCACAGGGGTCTGTGACATGATCCATAAATAGGCGAGCAGAAGGACGATCTTGATGACTCCTTCAACCAGCGTATGCAGGGTTTGATTATCAAATGCGTGCTGGAATAGAAATTGCTCGACAACTGCAGGGACAAGCGTAAAGATAAGCTTCCCGACGATAAAGGATAATACTCCGGCGATAGCAACGCCAAAAATCATTCCCATCGACAGTCCAGACTCCTCTTTCTCCTTCTGCTTGGCGCGCTCTTCTGGTTCCATCTCGTCGTCAGCCATTGCCTCTGCTGAATAATTCAGGTGCTTAGAGCCTTTGGCACTGGAATCGATGATACTGACCAGACCGCGAATGAGCGGGATTTTGCGGAGCCGCTTCACCCAGTTCTTATCCTGTTTGGGTACTTCCAGAAATGAAATCTCTCCATCCTTACGGCGTACTGCCGTAACATTAACGTGTTTACCGCCGAACATAACTCCTTCAATGACGGCTTGGCCGCCGTAAATCGCGGGTTTTGATTCCTCAGGCAAATATTTCACCTTCCCTAAAATATTAATTGATATTTAGCAATTCTCTCGATTCCGGCGGACGAAAAAGTATAGGTCTAACTGGAATAATTCCATTGTAACGAAATTCGCGGTCAAATTCTAGTTTGTTTAGATTAGTGCCTTTTAAATTGCGCATACTAACCCATAAACTATGAATAAGTGTTCAAAAAGGTCGGTTTTCAGCGCTGTAATCAAAAGCGGATTTTTTTGAATTACCTTGTGAAGAGAAAGGAAGATGCTGTGTGGACCCACAAGGCCATAACCCTAAAAATGGGACAAATATTTGGATGTTTACGTTAGAAATCGGTTTGTTCGGAGGATTAATCTGGGGGGGGATCAAGGGGGTTTTTTATTTTATGCGCTTAACGACGGTCGTTCCCGGATTCATGGTAGAGCCCTTTTTCAAAAGCCAATTCTTGAAGAGCCAACCTGGATACTATGTCGGTTGGGGGGCCTTTATCGTCTTTTCACTTCTGGCTACTCTGATATACGTTCTTATCTTCCGCAAGTTTAGTGGTCCGGTGCCTGGGATTCTCTATGGTATCGCCTGGTGGGTGATTCTGTTTGTTCTGGCCGGCCCGACCCTGCATTTGATGGAGCCGCTTCGTAAACTGTCTATGAATACGATCATCAGTGAATTCTGTCTCTATTTGTTATGGGGCCTCTTTGTAGGATATTCTACGGCACATGAATACACGGATGAGAGAAAGCGTGAACCACAGGAAATGTCGGATAAGCCACAGAAGAATCCGCTTAAGAAGCCCACGGAGAATCCCCAGCATTAGGGACAAAAAGCTTCTCAATTGACTCCTTCCTATGTTAAAATTACTTTTGGTTCATGTTCGAAAAGTACGGATATTCTCTTTTTGAACGGTATCGTTACTGGTTATATCAAAGGAAGGGTGATCAGCGATGTATAACATCCTGGTGCTGAACGGGCCTAACCTGAATATGCTTGGTGTTCGTGAGCCTGGAATCTACGGCTCCGAAAGTTTAAGCGATATCGAGGTCAAGCTGAGTAAGCTGGTAGAAACAGAAGAGTTGTCCCTCACGTTCTTTCAATCGAATCATGAGGGTGAACTCATCGATAAGATTCATGCAGCTTACGGGTCATGCGACGGCATTTTGATTAACCCCGGGGCACTTACCCACTACAGCTATGCACTACACGATGCGCTGACTACGGTGAAGCTTCCGGTGGTTGAAGTGCATCTATCCAACATTCATGCACGTGAAGCCTTCCGCCATCATTCTGTCATTGCTCCAATTGCAATTGGACAGATTTCCGGCTTTGGATCGTTCGGATATGAGATGGGCCTGT
This sequence comes from Paenibacillus motobuensis, assembly GCF_039521865.1. Lineage (NCBI taxonomy): Bacteria > Bacillati > Bacillota > Bacilli > Caryophanales > Paenibacillaceae > Paenibacillus > Paenibacillus motobuensis. The sequence continues at coordinate 65,845 of NZ_BAAACX010000016.1, forward strand.
TGGCGTTGAAGCGTCATTTGAGCATGTAGTGGATGCGGCACACGCATGGATTTGCAAGAGAAAGCTGATATTAAGGAGAGTTAATTATGGTGAGCACACGTGTTACTCGGCTCCGCGAAGCGATGGCAAGCCATCAAGTGGAAGCCGTTTTAGTTACCGGTGATGTGAACCGCCGCTATTTGACGGGCTTTACCGGGACCTCTGGTTATGTCCTGATTACGCAGCAGAAGGCTTATTTGTTGACGGACTTCCGCTACACTACGCAGGCGGCAGAGCAGGCCAAAGAGTTCGAAATCGTGAAGCATGCCCCGGTCGTTACGGATACAGTCAAGGAATTACTTGCGACAGAACGGATCAACCGGCTTGGATTCGAGGAGGACAATGTAGTCTACTCGACTTACCGCAGCTATATGAGCGGACTCGCTCCTTGCGAGCTGGTTCCTGTCAAGGGATTGGTTGAAGGTCTACGGACGTTCAAGGATGAAGGTGAGCTGGCAATTATGAAGCAAGCAGCTGATTTGGCTGACCGCACCTTCATGCATATGCTGGATGTAATCAAGCCAGGGGTTACCGAGCAGGACATGGCGCTTGAAATGGAAATGTTCATGCGCAAGAATGGAGCGACTTCAAGCTCATTCGATACGATCGTTGCATCCGGAGTGCGGTCGTCTCTTCCTCATGGCGTTGCCAGCGGCAAGGTGATTGAGAGTGGAGACCTGGTTACTTTGGATTTCGGGGCGCTGCTGGGTGGATACTGCTCGGATATTACCCGTACGGTGATGGTAAGTACGCCTGATGCCAAGCAACGTGAAATATATGACATTGTTCTTGAAGCTCAGCTACATACGCTTGAGCATCTGCGTCCGGGCATGACTGGGCGCGAAGCGGACGCTCTTGCCCGCGATATCATCACTCGCTATGGCTATGGGGAACAATTCGGCCACAGTACAGGACATGGACTCGGGATGGAGGTTCACGAAGCTCCTAACCTGTCCGTGAGAAGTGATACCGTCCTTCAACCAGGTATGGTTGTGACAGTTGAACCGGGAATTTATATTCCGGGATTCGGCGGAGTACGGATTGAAGATGACGTCGTCATGACGGAGAATGGCAACCGTCGTTTGACGGAATCGAGCAAAGACTTTACGATTATTTCGTAGATTATATCTTTAACCTATTTGAGGAGGTTCTTTTAGTGATTTCAGTTAACGATTTTAAAACAGGCTTGACCGTCGAGGTAGACGGCGATATTTATACGGTGCTTGATTTTCAGCACGTTAAACCTGGTAAGGGTGCAGCATTCGTTCGCTCTAAATTGAAAAACCTCCGTAACGGAAACACCGTAGAGAAAACATTCCGTGCTGGTGAGACGATTGGACGAGCTTTGATCGAAAACCGCGATGTGCAATATCTATATGCTAGCGGTCAAGATCACGTATTTATGGATAACGAGACTTATGACCAATTCAGCTTGTCTGAAGAGCAGTTGAAGTGGGAACTCAACTTCCTGAAAGAGAATATGAACGTTAAGATCGTCAGCTATCAAGGTGAGATTCTTGGCATCAACCTGCCGAACAGCGTTGAACTGAAAGTCGTTGAGACTGAGCCTGGAATCAAGGGCAACACAGCGACTGGTGCAACCAAGAATGCGAAGGTTGAGACTGGCCTAAACGTTCAAGTACCTTTGTTCATCAATGAAGACGACATACTGCTAATCGATACTCGCGAAGGAAAATATATTTCCCGCGCGTAAGTTTGCTGTCTGCAAGAATGGCGAAATGCCGTATAACGATTGTTTACCTCTCCATCTATTATTAGGTGGAGAGTTTTTTGTACATATATGTATGTGGATTTAAGCTTTGTATGGGAAATTCTTAAATATCTCTGCAAAAAGCATTGACTTCATTCGGGTTTTCCGTATTATACTGTTTTAAAGCATTACTGAAGCAATAGAATATAAAATGAACGAGACAACAAAGCAAAAGTGTGTTGGATATCAGGGAGGGAGTTAGTTTGGCAGTATATGTTATGAAGTTCGGGGGCAGCTCGGTAGGAGATTCAGAGCGCATGAAACGTGTCGCCCGGCGGATCATTGAGAAGCAGGACGAAGGCCATCAGGTGATGGTTGTCGTATCGGCTATGGGAGATACAACCGATGATTTAATTGATCAGGCAAATATGCTTAGCAATAATCCGCCACAACGTGAGATGGATATGCTGCTGACGACAGGGGAACAAATATCGATCGCTTTGTTGTCGATTGCGATCCATGAGATGGGCCGTAAGGCGGTATCCTTTACTGGGTGGCAAGCTGGATTTCGCACAGAAGCGGAGCATGGCAGAGCGCGAATTACGGATATTCGACCTGAACGCGTGCAGCGGGCTCTGAACGAGGGCAATATCGTCATCGTAGCCGGTTTCCAAGGGATGACCGAAGAGGGAGAGATTACGACCTTTGGACGCGGCGGCTCCGACACTACAGCAGTGGCTCTAGCTGCAGCGACAGCTGCAGATTATTGCGAAATATATACGGATGTTGATGGAATTTATTCGACAGATCCGAGAATCGTGAAGAATGCTCGCAAGTTAAATGAAATCTCGTATGACGAGATGCTGGAGCTGGCAAACTTAGGTGCAGCCGTACTGCATCCGCGCGCTGTTGAGTACGCCAAGCAGTTCCAGGTTCGTCTTGTCGTTCGTTCGAGCTTTAATCATAATGAAGGCACAGTCGTGAAGGAGGAAGCTACAATGGAACAAGGTGTAGTGGTGAGCGGAATCGCTTATGATAAGAATGTGGCAAGAATCAGTATTCTGGGAGTGTCCCACGTTCCAGGAGTTCTGGCTAAGGTATTTGGCTCTCTGGCGGATGCGAAGATTAACGTAGATATTATCGTACAGAGCGGCGTAGAAGACGGTAAAGCCGATTTCTCCTTTACAGTTGGACTGGATGACCGTGAGAATGCCCTGGATGTACTAAGTACGATTCGGTCGGAAATTCCTTACGATGACGTAACCTACGAAGATGGGCTAGTCAAAATTTCAATCGTAGGAGCTGGTATGGTTAGCCACCCGGGCGTAGCTGCTGAAATGTTCGATGTCATCTCGAAGCAGGGTGTGAACATCAAGATGGTCAGCACCTCGGAGATCAAGGTGTCCTGTGTGATCGAAGGAACCAAGCTTAATGAGGTCATTAAGGCCCTTCATACAGCTTACGGCTTGGATACGGAGAGCCAGGTATTCGTTGGAGGTCCGCAAGATCGTCGCTAGGCTCTGATAGAAGCGATTCAATATAATAAGGCGGAAAAATGAAGTAGAAGTCGTATGACCGAACCATCGGTTATACGGCTTCTTTCTTTTTTTAATAGTGACGTTCAAAAAGGCCGGTTTTCAGCACCGAGAAGGTTGGATAAAGCTAGGGAGTGAGGAGCATCCATGAATTGGCCTCGATTGGTTTTCTTATCAAAAGTGGACTTTTTGAACAACCTCTAATAAAAGAAGATAGTTGGGCATATGGATAAGAGAGTGCGATGGGACGAGAGGAGGTTCATATGCTTGATAAATTTGTAACCAGTATGTCGTTGATCCGGATTCTATCAGGAACGATCGAAATTATGGCAGCTCTGCTTATGTTAAGGCTAGGACGCGTTGATAAGGCGTTGGCCGTCAACTCGGCCCTGGCTCTTGTTGGGCCAACCGTGCTGATTGTAACGACTTCCATTGGGCTCGCAGGAATGGCGGATAAGTTGTCATGGGGCAAAATGCTATGGATCGCTATAGGCGTTGGCTGTCTCTTAATCGGTATTTTAAAAAAATGATAGATTCCCCGTCATAATCACCGAGTACAAGCATACACATGAGATATGAATATTCTTCAATAGAAGTAAGGCTAGATCTAGAGAAAATACTAAAAGTGAGTGTTCAAAAAGAAGAGCAGGCTTTGGGGGTACGAGAATGAACCCGAACTGGTTGATGGTATTTCCCGACAAACTCCGACATCTGCTGCTTAAGCTGCCCCCTTCGATCTTTGCAAGATTGGAGGAAATTCGCATTCGAGAAGGACGCCCGCTGGAAGTCAACACGGGGGGGCGATACTACTTCCTTACAGCGGAAGGTGGGATGACCCGGGATGCCGGCGCCGCATTCAGAACAGACAAGCAGGATAGCAAGCACCTGCTCGATCTGATTACCAACCACTCCATGTATACGATGGAAGAGGAACTGCGGCGTGGATTTATTACGATTGCAGGCGGTCATCGAATTGGACTTGCAGGGAGGACGGTGCTTAGCGGCGGCAAGGTGGAGTATATCCGTGATATTAGCGGGTTTAACATCCGGATTGCCCGTGAGGTGTGCGGAGCTGCCGATCCAGTATTACCCCAGTTGTTGGATTTCAAGCATAACAGTGTGCTTCATACCCTGATTCTGTCACCCCCCCAGCACGGGAAGACAACTTTGATCCGCGATCTTGCTAGACAAATTAGCAGCGGAACCTGGGGTCATCCGGAGGCGAGGTGGCCGGGGTTGAAGGTGGCAATCGTCGATGAGAGATCGGAAATTGCTGGCAGCATGAACGGCGTTCCGAATTATGATGTTGGACCACGGACTGATGTGATGGACGGATGCCCAAAGGCGGAAGGAATGATGATGATGATACGCTCCATGTCGCCAGAGGTGATGGTAGTTGATGAGATCGGCAGGCCGGAGGATGCTGAGGCTCTGGCAGAGGCGCTGCATGCAGGAGTTCGCGTGATAGCTACCGCGCATGGGTCGGGCATGGATGACTTGAGCTCCCGGCCAGCACTATCCAGGCTGCTGCAATCAGGTTTCTTCCAAATGTATGTTGTCTTGAGGCGCAGCGATCAAGGCTTGTCATTTCGGCTATGGGATGGCAAGAGAAGAGGGGTTCCACTCTATAATCCGGGAATGAAGGGCAGGGAAGCGGATGCTTAAAATGCTGGGAGCTGTGCTCGTCATAGCCGCTACGACACTGGCCGGATGGGTACAAGCAAGGCAGTACGCCAACCGTCCGCAGCAGATCCGGCGCCTAATCCTCGCGCTGAAACGGCTGGAAACTGAGATCATGTATGGGTTCACGCCACTGCCGGAAGCACTTATCCGAATTGGTGAGCAGAGTGGTGGAGCAGTCGGAGCAATCTTCCTCACGGCCGCACAGAATATGAAGCCGCCAGATAACAGTACAGCGCAGCATGCGCTGCAGCTCGCGATCGAAGCGGGCTGGAAGGCGACAGCGATGAAGACGGCAGAGCAGGAGATTATGAGGCAGTTCAGTTATACGCTCGGGACAAGCGATCGTAAGGACCAGCTTGGACATATTGCCACAGCGGTCCGTCAGTTGGAGAGCGAGGAGCAAGAGGCGCGTGAAGAGCAGAACCGTTACGAGAAAATGTTCAGAAGCTTAGGACTGCTGTTTGGTGCATTTATCGTCATTGTGATGTATTGAGATCAAGTCTCCTTGTCCAATTGTCACCGGTGAAACTAATTGTGAGGTGCCATATCAATGAACATAGAAGTGAACGCAATCTTTCAAATTGCAGGCATCGGAATCATTATCGCCATGATTCATACGGTACTGAAGCAGATGGGGAAAGAAGACATGGCCCATTGGGTGACGTTGATCGGATTTGTTGTCGTGCTATTCATGGTCATCCGCCTGCTTGACAATTTGTTCCAGGAGATCAAATCGATCTTCTTGTTCCAGTAGGTGAGCGGCTGTGGAAATGATTCAGATTGTAGGAATCGGGTTATTAGCAACAGTGCTGATCCTCGTTATTAAAGAACAAAAGCCGATGTTTGCCTTCCTGATCGGGGCAAGCACGGGTATATATATCTTCTTATATCTGATTGGCAAGATTGGCGGAATTATCGATGTGTTGGAGGAACTGGCAGCATCCTCTGGTGTGCAAATGATCTATCTGAAGACGATTCTCAAGATTATAGGCATCGCCTACATCGCTGAGTTTGGAGCACAGATCGTCAGGGATGCCGGCCAGGAGGGTATTGCCTCAAAGATAGAATTGGCGGGCAAAGTTATGATTATGGTCCTGGCCATTCCGATTATCAGCATCATCATCGAGACCGTCATCAAGCTGCTGCCGACATAGCTAAGGTGGGACCTGAGATGAGATCAATACAATTGAACTTTACACATAGGACGTTGATCCTGCTCGTCCTGGGCTTTGTAATCCTGTGGCCGATCCGCGTCATGGCTGAAGGGCCAGATAACAGTTGGATTGAACGGCAGGCCGAACAATTGCCAACGGATGAAGTGGAATCTTACTGGCAGAAGCTGATGAAGGAGTATGGCGGCTTTTTCCCCGATCAGAAGGTTCCCTCATTTATGGACATGTTGGTTCAGGAAGATCAGGGATTCACCATAAAGACAGGCTTCCTAGGTCTGATGCGATATATGTGGCATGAAGTGCTGTACAACGGACATATTCTCGTCACCATCGTACTTCTGTCGATCTTCAGCATGATACTGGAGACACTGCAATCAGCATTTGAGCGTAAGCAAGTGAGCAAGGTTGCGTACTCCATCTGCTTCATGGTCATTCTGGTGCTGGCAATCAACAGCTTCCATGTAGCGATTAATTACGCCACGGAGGCGATTACCGGGATGATTGACTTTATGATGGCAATGGTCCCGCTGCTCTTCACCTTACTTGCTTCCATGGGAAATGTAGCGACAGTGTCGGTCACTCATCCGCTTGTTGTATTTATGGTTCATACCGTAGGCACTTTGGTTCATACCGTGGTATTTCCATTATTGTTCTTCTCGGCAGTTCTGCATATCGTCAGCACTTTATCAGACAAGTATAAGCTGACTCAGCTTGGTAATTTGCTGCGGACGATCAGCATGAGCTTGCTGGGTATCCTGTTAACCGTATTCCTCGGCGTCATATCAATTAAGGGAATCGCTGGTTCCGTCGTCGATGGCGTAACGCTCCGGACGGCGAAGTACTTAACCGGAAACTTCGTTCCGGTCGTTGGGAAGGTGTTCGCCGATGCCACCGACACCGTAATATCAGCTTCGTTGCTTGTCAAAAATTCAATCGGTCTGGTTGGGGTAATCATCCTGTTATTCTTATGTGCCTTTCCAGCCATTAAAATATTGGTTCTCGCATTAATCTTCAATCTATCTGCAGCGGTGATGCAGCCGCTTGGAGATACGCCGATTGTGACTTGTCTCGATACGATCGGCAAGAGCATGATATACGTATTTGCGGCCTTGGCCGCAGTAGGATTGATGTTCTTCCTGGCGATCACAATTATGCTGACTGCGGGAAATGTGACGGTGATGATGAGATGAGGAACTGAGGTAAGGCGGTGAGACAAGCATGAACTTCCTAGGAGATTGGCTGAAACAAATAATTATTATCGTTCTGTTCGCGGTCTTCATTGACCTGCTCCTGCCTAATCGGGCGATGGAACGTTATGTCCGCTTTGTGGTCAGCCTGTTGATTCTACTAACGCTAATTGCTCCTGTGGTTCGCATCTTCACACCGGAAGCCAAGCAAAAGCTAGAGATCGCGCTCACAGATAGCTTAATCGATTCGGACAGTAGGGACACGCAGCAGAGTACACTGGCTATTCTACGCCAAGGTGAGGAACTGAGAACGACGCAGGAAGCTGAAGCTCTCCAATGGACGGCAGAGGAGGCAGCCAGACAGATGAAGCAGTCGATAGAACAGGAGACAGGCCATCCCGTCAGCCGCGTTACTGTAAAGCTCGTCAATGAAGCTCAGGATTCCCGCAGTTCATCAGAGTTCCCTACCCAGACAAAGCAGTTAGTCTACTCCTTAGTTGAAGTGGTCATGGCTTCGGGTAACCAAGCAGCGAGTGACGAGGAGACACAGTCCGATAGGAGAATCACGGTTCAGTCGGTCAATCAAGTGAAGATCGATGTTGACTTGAAATCTCCATCCTCGACTGATCCATCGGAAAGCACCATTCAGGACGGCCAGACGCAGGCTGTTATGGCCGACGAGGAGGGTCCAGTCTCTAAGACTACTGAAGCGGCTCTGAAGAAGATCAGTTCTGGACTGGAGAAGCAGATCGAAGACCTGTTGGGCGAGAGGTGGGGGGTTCCCCGAGAATCAGTGACGGTAATGACTCAATAATTTATTTATGGAGGTGAAGCGATGCTTGGATGGTTGAAGAAGCTGGAGCAGTGGATCGGCAAAGGAGGGGACGGCAAGAGAGCACAATCCTTTCGCCTCGTATTAATTCTCGGTCTTGTCGGTCTCGCGCTAATGATCATATATTCCTTCGTAAACGTGAAGCAGATTGATTCTGGCGGGGACGGAAGAGAGCCACCAGTAATGCAAAATGTCTCTGCTCCCGCTACACCAGGAGCAGAAGGGGATGGGCCTTTTGCTGAGATCGAGTATTCCCTGGAGAGTAAAACCAAAGAGATATTGGAGAAAATCGTTGGGGTGGGAGCTGTTGATGTGATGGTCAGCGTGGACTCAACGGAAGAAGTTGTTGTACAGCGCAATATGAAGGATACACAGGAGTTAACGGATGAGACGGATAAGGACGGCGGCAAGCGCCATGTTACGCAATATACTCGTGACGGTCAGATCGTCACTTACGAATCCTCTGGCAATGAACAGCCGATTATTACGAAAAAAATCAAGCCCAAGGTTCGCGGTGTCCTTGTCGTAGCGAAGGGGGCCGAGAACAAGACGGTCAAAGGATTAATTGTAGATGCTGTGGAGAAAGGACTGAATGTGCCGGCTTTTCGGATATCAGTCGTGCCCCGCAAGCAATCACAATAGAAAACTGAAAACTGACCATTTTGAACCTAATTGTAATGAGGAAGTTTAGAAAGTCCAATTTTGATTACGAAGTGACTCAGGAAGAGAACTCGACATCGAATCTTGAAACACTCACTTTTAAAAATGATTAGGAGGAATTACACAATGAAATCGAAAAGACAGACAATATGGCTCGTATCTATGCTTAGCTTGATGGTAATCTTGTCAGCCTATTACTTGTTCACGGAGGATAGCTCGACCAAAGGGAAGAACACGGATGGCCAGGTAGCAACGATGGATCAGAATGGAGGGTCCTTAAATGGTCTCAACTCCCTGAATAGTCAGGATGACATGGTCATTAATGAAGTAGATGCAGGGAAAGCGCAGGATGATAGTCTGGTTACTGATGACAGCGCTGCAGGAGTGAGCGCTGATGAAGGAACCAAAGGCGAGGCTGCTACAAAAGAGGGGGCTGCTGATGATGGCAAAGAACCGGCTGGGCAGGACAAAGGCGACAAAGGAAAGCAGCCGGACAATGCAGGCGATAAATCGACGAAGGACAGCTCGACCATGGAAAATACAAGCGATGAAGATGTATTGAAGCAGCTGGAGTCGCAAGGAGTTTCTGGCTTAGACAATTTGACGGCCTACCAGGCAGAGCGCTCCAATAACAACAATAAGAAGTACGATGAACTGATGAGAACCATGAATGATGAATCCAAGACATTGGAAGAAGCAGCGATGGCTCAAAAAGAATTAAGCGCCCTGGAGGAGAAGGAGGATAAAATTTACGATATCGAGGAGAAGCTCCAACAGCAATATTCCAATGCGATTGTTAAAGAGAGCGGGGATAATTACCAAGTACTGGTAGTCAGCGAGAAGCTCGAAGCCAAGGATGCTGTTAGCATTATGGACCTGGTCATTAAGGAACTAGGCGTATCTCAGGATAAAGTCAGCGTGCAATATGTGACCCAATAGGGGGATTACTGACCGCTAGAAATCGACTTGGTGAACCGGCATAATAAATTAAAATGCGTCAAAATAGCTGAAATTACGGGAAATAATCCGGAGAGTCCAAGAAAGCTTGGACTCTTTCCATTTTGATTGATTGTGATATAATACATAAAGTTATAATGCTGAATAAGGCCAAGGCTTTGCGAAGCTGAAGGAGTGATCATGAAGATGATGTTTAATTTGGATGAAATCAAAGAGTTGATTGAATTGGTGGACAAGACGTCCGTCCATGAATTAGAGCTTGAGAATGAGGGCTCCAGACTTTGTATCCGTAAACCGGGCAAGAATGAAGTGGTGCATGTTCAGCCAGTAGTTGAATCTGCCTTGATTCAACCTGCAGGATCTGTATCTATCAACGCTGCAGGCATTCCAGCTGCTGCCGAGCCTGCGCCTGCACGTCCAGCCGAACAGGATTCGAACCTACATACCATCGTGTCGCCTATGGTAGGGACGTTCTATCGCGCTTCATCTCCGGATGCCAATTCCTTTGTTAATATTGGTGACCGGGTTGGAGAGAAGACCGTCGTCTGCATTATCGAAGCGATGAAGCTGATGAACGAGCTGGAGGCCGAAGTCAAAGGACAGATCACCGAAGTGTTAGTCGAGAACGGCCAATTGGTGGAATATGGACAGCCTCTCTTTTTGGTGAAGCCTGAGTAATCGCGGCTGTATCATCTAGCTTTTCCAAGGAGGATGGAAGACTGTGAAATTTAACAAAATATTAATTGCTAACCGCGGCGAAATCGCGGTTCGAATTATTCGCGCATGCCGCGAATTAGGAATCTCAACAGTAGCCGTATACTCTGAGGCGGACAAGGATTCTCTGCATGTACGGATGGCAGATGAAGCTTACTGCATCGGGCCTACAGCTTCGAAGGACAGCTATTTAAATCTAACGAATCTGATGAGTGTTGCAACGCTTACTGAATGCGACGCCATTCACCCAGGCTATGGGTTCTTGGCGGAGAATGCGGATTTCGCTGAGATCTGCAGCTCATGCAATTTGTCCTTTATTGGCCCTTCCCCAGAAGCGATCACGAAGATGGGCGATAAATCGGTAGCTAAGCAGACGATGAAGAAGGCTAATGTACCGGTTATTCCCGGTTCGGACGGTCTAATTGAGGACGTGGAAGAAGCCGTTATGATCGCTCGCGATATCGGCTATCCAGTCATTATTAAAGCAACAGCCGGAGGTGGCGGCAAAGGGATCCGAATCGCCGAAGATGAGTCGTCTCTGATCCAACAGATTACGACTGCACAGCAAGAGGCCGAGAAGGCTTTCGGCAATGCGGGTGTATACCTTGAGAAATATTTGACTGGCATGAAGCATGTTGAGATACAGATCATGGCCGACAAGCACGGCAATGCTGTGTATCTAGGGGAACGTGACTGCTCCGTACAGCGTCGTCGCCAGAAGCTGGTTGAGGAGGCACCTTGTCCGGTGTTGTCTCCTGAGAAGCGTCAAGAAATGGGAGAGGCTGCAGTAAGGGCAGCGCTCGCTGTAGACTATTCCGGGGCAGGTACTCTGGAATTTCTGCTCGGTCCAGATGGACAGTTCTATTTCATGGAGATGAATACGCGAATTCAAGTAGAGCATCCTGTTACGGAAATGATCACTGGCGTCGACTTGATCCAGGAGATGATCTCTGTGGCAGAGGGGAATCCACTCTCCTTCACCCAGGAAGATATCAAATTGAATGGCTGGGCGATGGAATGCCGGATTAATGCGGAAGACCCATCGCGTAATTTCATGCCATCCCCGGGCAAGATCGGTTTCTATCTTCCACCGGGTGGTCCCGGAGTAAGGGTCGATAGTGCTGCTTACCCCGGCTATATAATCTCGCCGCATTATGACTCCATGATCGCCAAGCTGATCGTCTGGGCTCCTACTCGTGAGGAAGCGATTGCCAAGATGAAGCGGGCGCTGTCTGAGTTTGTGATCGAAGGAATCCATACGACGATTCCATTTCATCAGAAGCTTCTAGAGCATCCGGTCTTTATTCGTGGTGACTTCGATATCAAATTTCTTGAAGAACACGAGGTTTAAGGTTAGACGGCTAGTTTGTCATAATGTGCTTGAAATGATATAGTATGTATAATAAGTGCGCGGTTTCTAAGACTTAGAACATAGCGTAAGTCTTATTGAGAGGTGGATGAATAGAATGAGTGCATTGCCTACGGAGTTCGAACGGACTGAGATTGGCGAGATTCAGATTGCACCAGAGGTCCTTGAAGTTATTGCGGGACTTGCTACAGTAGAAGTAAAGGGCGTTGCCGGTATGAGCGGTGGATTCGCTGGAGGCATAGCCGAACTACTCGGTAAGAAGAATTTATCCAAAGGCGTTAAGGTGGAAGTTGGCCAGCGTGAAGCTGCCGTTGACGTATCCGTGATTGTGGAATATGGCAACCGCCTGCCTGAGGTAGCTACCGAAATTCAACGCAATGTGAAGCGTTCAATCGAGACAATGACTGGTCTAACCGTGATCGAAGTGAACGTACAGATTCACGACGTTATTTTCAAGGCTGCTGAGAAGATTGAAGAAGTGGAACCTAGCCATAGGGTGAAATAATATGAAGTAACAAACCCCCGACCATATGCGTCAGGGGTTTACTATAATTTTTGTATAAGGGAGAGCTCATGGAGTGGACTTTATGACTCTCTCTATAACATGAGTACTACCCCCGTGAAGGAGGCTATTCCTGTCGTGGCCAAAATTTTGGACAGAATCTTACTACTCATATACAGTCTATGTGTTGGAGTATTATCTATTCTAGCTATTCTACTAATGACGGGCTCATACACGCTAACGCTTAATAAAGAACAGGGGCACACCCTGTTGATCTCATCTATTGTAGCGGCTTCCGTGCTTATCTTGCTTAGCGTCCGTTTCTTCTACATTTCCGTTCGCCGCGAGCGCCATACGCAGTCATCGATCGACCAACGCACGGAATATGGTGATATCCAGATCTCCGTCGATACGATCGAGAACTTGTCCTACAAGGCGGCATCCCGTGTTCGTGGGGTGAAAGAGGTTAAGACGAGAATTAAGATTACAGAATCGGGTCTGGAGATCATGATTCGGGCTGTCGTTGATGGCGAATCATCGATTCCTGCGATGACCGAGGAAGTACAGAAGCAAGTCCACGATCACGTGGAGGAGATCACGGGTATTCCGGTAGCCTATGTTTCAGTATATATAGCTAACCTCGTCCATTCGCCTGTTATTAAAAGTCGGGTTGAATAGGAGGAGTGGCTGTGTTCTGGAAGCAATTATGGGAGAGTCATAAAGGAAGACTGCTAGGTGTAGCTTCGGCTATATTCCTGTGCCCGATCTATCTGTTTTTCGGATTTTGGAATATGTTGTTCTGTGCCCTCCTGCTGTTTGTAGGTTATACGGTAGGCAAGAACAAAGATCTGGATCAAGGTCCGCTCGTTCCGTGGAAAGAGCTAAGAGAATGGCTGGCTACGCGCTGGCGCCCTTTTAAATGATTCCTGTGATATGTTTTCTCCGGAAAAGAGTTTGGTTTGTCATTTTTGTGGAGAAAACATGTTACAGGTTTTTTTTGTTTGAATGCAAAGATTATAAGAAATATAATGAGAATCGGTCGTATTTTAGTTCATAATAAGTATATGGATATGTAGCGATATGAGGCTGGACGGCTTAAGGATGGGCCGGGCCATTAATCAAGGAGGAAATACATGAAACGGCGGTTAGCAAGAGAAATAGCAGTACAAAGTCTGTATCATATGGAAATGAATGAGGTTGAGGCTCAGGAAGCGGTGCGTATGTTGATCGCTGAGGCTACTGGAGAGAACGAAAGTGAAGTAGAAATCAAGAATGTTGATCAGGCTGAAAAATTCGTACTGGAGCTGGTGAATGGTACGTGGAGCCGCAAAGAAGAAATCGACCGCGTTCTGTCGGACTATTTGAAGGGCTGGCAAATCAGTCGTCTGTCCAAGGTAGACCGTCAAGTGCTCCGTCTTGCTGTCTATGAGATGGTGTACCGTGATGATGTGCCGGGCAAAGTAGCGGTGAATGAAGCGATTGAGGTGGCTAAGCATTTTGGTACCGGCGAATCCGGCAAGTTTGTTAATGGCGTACTTGGTAAGATGGTCCATGAAATCGATCAGGTCAAAGAGAAGTTGTCGTAATAGGCCGTTTTAATCTCTAACGAGATACCATATCGTTCTCAAGGCAAAATTCGGGATTTAAGCCCTTATTTGGCTTAATAGCGGTCCTAAGTTTCGTTAGACGAAGCATCGCCATAAGTACAAGTTTTCAATAAACTTTTTGGACAACTTTTAAGTGCGTGTTTAAAAAGGCCGGTTTTCAGCACCGAAGCTTATGCTTCCGATGTGCGTTTTTTCAAAACGCTTCAGTTGAATGAAGCTAGGGACGAAAGGAGCTGAGCGTACGTAGTTTGTACGTGAGCACCTGAAATGTTTCCGGAGGAAACATACTTCGTAAGCATACGCTTGGCCCGGGTGAATTCAAGATTCGATGTCGAATAAGCTCTTAGTGTTACTTCGTGTTAGATATAGAATTTATTCGTTATCAACGGAGTTGATGAAATTCTATATCGCTAGAAAACCTACATTTGAATCGCGGTCGCTCATCCTTGAATGACTTCGAGCGGTTTTCTTATCAAAAGCGGACTTTTTAAACTACATCTTTAATGGGAAAAGGAGATAGATGGATGACAGCACCTATAATTAGCGGTAAACAAGTGTCAGAGGAAATTCGCGCGGGTTTGCGTGCGGAGGTAGAGGCTCTAGTGAAGCAAGGATTGACGCCGGGTCTAGCCGTAATTCTTGTTGGTGAAGATCCGGCATCACAAGTATATGTCCGCAATAAAGAAAAGGCGTGCCATGATCTGGGCTATTACTCTGAGGTTCATCGCCTAGCTGCTTCTACTTCCCAGGAAGAGCTGTTAGGGCTCGTGGATAAATTGAACCGGCAAGCGAATATTCACGGGATTCTCGTGCAGCTGCCGCTGCCGCGGCACATCGATGAGAAGTCAGTGATCGATGCGATTGCTGTGGAGAAGGATGTGGATGGCTTCCACCCAGTCAATGTGGGCAATCTCGTCATTGGCGACGATAGTCTGCTTCCTTGCACGCCTGCTGGCGTCATCGAACTGATCAAGCGCACGGGAATCGAAATGTCAGGCAAGCATGCGGTTGTAATTGGCCGCAGCAATATTGTCGGTAAACCGGTATCCTTACTGTTGCAGCGCGAGAATGCCACTGTAACGATGTGTCATTCACGCACCGCGAATATGAAGGAACTGACGAAGCAGGCTGATATCCTCGTCGTAGCAATCGGCAAAGCAAATTTTGTGGATGCCTCTTATGTTAAACCAGGTGCAGTTGTGATTGACGTAGGCATGAATCGCCTTGATAACGGTAAGCTGGCTGGAGATGTTGATTTCGAGAGCGTGAAGGAAGTCTCCGGTCCAATTACTCCGGTTCCCGGCGGAGTTGGCCCTATGACGATCACGATGTTGATGAACAATACACTTATTGCTGCCAAGCGGTTAGGCGGTTTGGCATAGTTGCGGCATGAAGTGCCGCTATAGAGTACCACCATGGTGTGCCGTCAATTTCTAACGAAACTACAGATCGTTATTTCTTCATAAACAACTGCAAAGAAATTTTAACGAAACACCATATCGTTATTCGCCATAAATCTGAGCTTAAGACCGCTAATTTGCTCAAATAGCGATACCCAGTTTCGTTAAAATTTTTGAAGTGCTTTTGGGCTCAAATAGCGATACCACGTTTCGTTAGAGTTTGCTAAGCGTATTTTCCTTCGATTGGACAAAGCTAGGGATTAGAAATAGTATCTTTTATATATTGGCTTATGGGATGGCTGGAAAGGGGGAGGCCCCATGGAGCAGCGTGTTTTATCGATAAAGGAATTGAATCGTTATATTCGTATGAAGCTGGAATCGGACTCCTTACTGCAGGACGTGTGGATTCGCGGGGAAATATCGAATTTTACTCATCATTCCAGCGGACATATGTATTTTACTCTGAAGGATAAGGACAGTCGGATTAAGACGATTATGTTCGCTTCCCATAATCAGCGTTTGCCATTTATTCCGAAAGAGGGTGCTCGCGTGATCGCCCGCGGCAACGTCTCTGTCTATGAACGGGACGGGCAGTATCAGTTTTATGCGACACATATGCAGCCTGATGGAATCGGCAGTCTGTATCTGGCTTTTGAACAGCTGAAAGGCAAGCTGGAGGCGGAAGGACTGTTCGCACCGGAACGAAAGCGGCCGATTCCGCGCTATCCTCGTGTGATCGGTGTGATCACTTCTCCAACGGGAGCGGCGGTGCGGGATATTATAACGACGCTGGCGCGCCGCTATCCACAGGCAGCGGTTGTATTGTACCCGGTGCATGTGCAGGGCAAGGCGGCGGCGCCTTCCATTGTGAAAGCGATTCGAACGCTGAACCGGATGGGAGAGGCCGACGTCTTGATCGTCGGCCGGGGCGGCGGCTCGCTTGAGGAGCTGTGGGCGTTCAACGAAGAGCAGGTCGCGCGGGCGATCTATCAGTCGGAAATCCCGGTCATATCGGCCGTAGGCCATGAGACGGATTTCACGATCGCCGACTTCGTCAGCGACCTACGAGCGGCTACGCCCACCGCGGCGGCAGAGCTCGCCGTGCCGCACCGGGCCGAGCTGAAAGCTCAGCTCGGCGGGTGCGAGCGCGTGCTGCAGCGCAGCCTGCAGCACCAGCTGGCCCAGGCGCGCGAGAGCTTGCGCCGCCTGGCCAATTCGCCGGCGCTGCTGCAGCCGCGCCGCAGTCTGTTCCAGCACGCGGAGCGGCTGGACATGTTGACGACGCGCCTCAAGGCGCGCGCGTCGGCCCGCAGGGAGCTGGCGGTCAGCTCGCATGACCGCCTGAGCGCACGTCTCCTGCGTTATCACCCGCAGGAGACACTGCTCTATGCGAAGCGCAGGCAGAGCGAGATGGAGCGTCAGCTTACGCAGGCCATGACAGGAATGCTTAAGGAGAACTCGCAGCGGCTGCATTCCAGCATACGTCAGCTGGATGCCCTAAGTCCGCTTAAGGTCATGGCACGGGGCTATAGCCTCGTCTATGATGAACAGCATAAATCGTTAATCAAATCATTAAATGATGTTGAACCAGGGGATATGGTCAAGGTCAAAGTTACGGATGGCGAGTTGGATTGTCAGGTTTGGGGCATGAGACGGGAAGGAGATGAGAACAATCATGGCAGATAAACAGGAAATGAGCTTCGAGGAAGCGATGAATCAATTAGAGACAATCGTGAATCAACTGGAGCATGGCGATGTTCCGCTGGAGAAAGCAATCGATCTGTTCCAGCAAGGGATGCAGCTCTCGCAGCTGTGTAGCCAGAAACTGACACAGGTAGAGCGCAAAATCGAGATGATTGTGGAGGAGGACGGCGAGATCCGAAAGCAGCCGTTCATTCCGCAGACAGAGGAGAGCGAGACGCTTGGATAATACATTGATTGCACATTATATCGAAGAGATTTCCGGCCTGGTCACTTCTCGTCTGCGCACCATCTTCCCCGCAGAGTGGGAGATTCCCGTTAACCTGCAGGAGTCGATGCAATATTCCTTAATGGCGGGAGGCAAACGCCTTCGTCCGTTGCTTGTGATCGCTGCGGCGGAATCACTAGGCGGCAGCCGCGAGGCTGCTTTGCCTGTGGCCTGTGCTGTAGAAATGGTACATACCTATTCGCTTATCCATGACGACTTGCCGGCGATGGATGATGATGATTTTCGGCGCGGCAAGCCGACGAATCATAAAGTATTTGGAGAAGCCATGGCGATTCTCGGCGGAGATGGGCTGCTGACCCATGCTTTCTACAGCGTTGTTGAAGCGCATCGCAAGCATGGAGTTCCGGCAGAAGCCGTGCTCTCTATCGTAGAGGAACTGTCGCAATTCTCTGGTCCGGTCGGTATGGTTGGGGGACAAGCTGCGGATATGGAAGGTGAACAGGGGATAACCAGCCTGGAACAGCTTCAATATATTCATAAGCATAAAACTGGAGATTTGATCGTATTCTGTCTCAAGGCTGGCGGAAGAATTGCCGGAGCCTCGGCAGCGCAACTTGAAGCGCTCGAAACCTATGGGCGGAATATAGGGCTTGCTTTTCAAATCCAGGATGACATTCTTGATCTGGTCGGGGATGAGAGCAAGCTGGGCAAGAAGACTCAGAGCGATGTGAAGCAGCAGAAGGTAACCTATCCTTATTTTATCGGACTGGATGAATCGAGAGCTGAAATGGAGAGGCTTACGGCCGAAGCCAAGCAAATCGTGTCGGCAGGATTGATCGTCGAACCTGACAGATTACTACAGATTGCCGATTATTTGCTGCGCAGAGATCACTAAATTGCAGGATAATTTCATGAATTTGTGATTCGTATGGTATAATGTAGACTATTATCAACAATGAGAAATCCAGTTTAGGAAGCGGGGAAAAATAATGCTGCTTTCGCAAATAAATGATCCGTGCGATCTGAAGAAATTATCTGTCGATCAACTGCCGACTCTCGCCGAAGAGGTACGGAAATTTCTGATCGAGAAATTGTCGGTGACCGGCGGACATCTAGCATCCAATTTGGGTGTGGTTGAGTTGACGATTGCTCTTCATTATTGCTATAACAGTCCACAAGATAAATTTATATTTGACGTTGGCCATCAGGCATATGTGCATAAAATATTGACCGGCCGGATGGATCGATTCGACAGTCTGCGTCAACACAACGGCTTATGCGGCTTCGTTAAGCGCAATGAAAGTGAGCATGACGTATGGGAAGCCGGGCATAGCAGTACTTCGTTATCTGCTGCCATGGGCATGGCGCTAGCCCGTGATCTCAAAGGCGAGGACAATAAGGTCGTAGCCATTATCGGCGACGGTGCTCTGACCGGGGGGATGGCTTTTGAAGCATTGAACCATATCGGTCATGAGAAGAAAGACATGATGGTTATTTTAAATGATAACGAGATGTCGATCGCTCCGAATGTCGGTGCGGTTCATAATTATTTAACGAAAATTCGCTCGGACCGTAATTACTTGCGGGCCAAAGATGAAGTTGAGCAGCTGCTTAAGAAGATTCCTGCCATTGGCGGCAAATTAGCCAAGACGGTGGAGAAGTTTAAGGACAGTCTGAAATATATGATGTTGTCGGGCATTCTGTTCGAAGAGCTCGGATTTAAATATTTAGGACCTGTGGACGGTCATGATGTTGAAGGTTTGATTGAGGCATTTACCCAGTCTAATAATGTAAAAGGTCCTGTGCTTGTCCATGTCTTGACGACTAAGGGCAAAGGCTATTCTCCAGCAGAAAAGGACTCGATCAAATGGCATGGAATTAGCCCATACAAAATTGAGTCCGGCCAACTACTGAAAGCGGTGGGGAATCCGACTTATACCGATGTCTTTGGTCAGACTCTGATTGAACTGGGTGAACAGGATGAGCGGATTGTTGCCGTCACTCCAGCAATGCCAGGCGGCTCGGGATTACTCAAATTTGCCGAGCGGTTCCCGGACCGAATGATTGATGTCGGCATAGCTGAGCAGCATGCGGCCACGATGTGTGCGGCCCTTGCCATGGAAGGCATGAAACCTGTATATGCTGTCTATTCGACGTTTATGCAGCGGGCGTATGACCAGATTGTCCACGATATTTGTCGCCATAACGCTAACGTTATGTTCGCGATTGACCGGGCAGGCTTTGTCGGGGCAGATGGCGAGACGCATCAAGGCGTATTTGACATCGCATTTTTGCGGCATGTGCCAAATATCGTATTGATGATGCCGAAGGATGAGAATGAACTGCGTCATATGATGAAGACGGCGCTTGAATATAACGACGGGCCTATTGCTTACCGTTATCCGCGAAGCAGTGTCCCGGGCGTACAGCTCGATGAGGTATTGACGCCGATTCCAATTGGAACATGGGAGACCGTGCGTGAAGGAGATGGGCCGATCGTGATTGCCGTTGGCCCGATGATTCAAATCGCTGAGGAAGCGGCGAACACATTGAAGCGTGACGGCATTTATTTGAATATCGTCAACGCGCGCTTTATTAAGCCGCTCGATGAGACCATGCTGCTGCAATTGGCGAAGTACAATAGACAGATGATCGTGATGGAGGAAGCCTGCGATGCAGGAAGTCTGGGCGGCGCTGTACTGGAGTTCTACGCTAAGCAGGGAATCGCCGGACTGGATATTAGCCTCATGGGCATCCCTGACCGCTTCATCGAGCATGGCAGTGTAAAGGATCAGCTTCAAGAGGTTGGTCTGACGGCTGAGAAGCTGGTCGAGAAGGTGCGTAGCTATAGAGCCGGACAGAAATTTGCTTTTACTCAGAAAGCGAATCAATAGTTGACAAAGCTCTATCCGGTAATAAACCTCTCGAGAGATGATTTTGTATCAGTCAGGAGAATTACATGTCAGTATCCAAAGAAAGATTAGATGTCCTGCTTGTAGAGCAGGGGTATTTTGATAGTAGGGAAAAAGCAAAAGCGGCCATTATGGCCGGGTTAGTATATAGCGGAACAGAGCGGCTAGAGAAGGCGGGAACGAAGATTCCACGAGATACTGCGTTATCTGTAAAGGGAGCTGTTCACCCTTACGTTGGTCGTGGCGGCTTGAAGCTGGAGAAGGCGCTGAAATGGTTCCAGATTGATATGGAGGGGCGTGTCATGCTCGATATCGGGTCTTCAACAGGCGGATTCACGGACTGCGCCTTGCAGCACGGAGCCAGCTATGTCTATGCTATCGATGTCGGCTACAATCAGCTCGATTGGTCGCTGCGTAATGATGAGAGGGTGAATGTGAAGGAGCGTACCAACTTCAGGTATATGACACCTGAGGATCTGGATGGTCCAAGCCCTAACTTTGCCAGCATCGACGTCTCTTTTATTTCGCTCAAAATGATTCTTCCACCGCTTCTTGAACTGCTGCAACGTCCTGCTGATGTCGTCACACTGATTAAGCCACAGTTCGAAGCTGGGCGTGAGAAGGTGGGCAAGTCCGGTGTCGTTCGAGACCCGAAGGTCCACATCGAAGTGCTTGAGCAGGTACTTGAAGAGGCGCTTGGCCTTGGATTTGCGCTTCAGGGACTGACGTACTCGCCGATCACTGGCGGGGAGGGGAATGTTGAATTTTTGGCGCATCTGTGCCTGACTGACGATTTAGCTCATGAGGCTAATCCGGAAGCGATCTCCAAGCTTGCCCGTCAGGTTGTAGAGGAAGCTGGAGCAGTATTCAGTGTGAACCCGTCGAAATGACGGGTTTTAATTTTTTTGTGGATTAACGAATGATAATATTGAAAATAGAACAGATGTTCCCTATAATAAGAGGTGAATAAAATGTTGCCTTCATGACAGGAGCTGGCCTTCATTCGTCGAATTAATCTCTGAGGTGATTTCGGGATGGGAGATTACTCTGACGGTTTATTGATGCTACTGATTACGGGAATTATTCTGTTCTTGATTTACCGGACTTTTCGTTCCTGGGTACGTAAGCCCTTTACATTAAGATCCGGCATTGGATTCGAGATGAACGAAGAGATTCTGGAGCATCCGGCGGTTAATATGCTGGAACAGGCAGGCTATGAGGTCCTTAGCGACAAGCTGAAGGTTCCATTAACCTTCAAGGTGGATGATCAAGTTTTTCACAGCCGTCTGTTTATCGACTATATTGTCGTCAAGAATAGGGAATTCTATATTGTTAGAATATCCCGGGAACGCTTGCCCATCGAGTGGACAGGCAGCGGCATGCGCAAGGATTTTCTAAGCTTTCTGCTACTGTACCCGGATTGCGCCGGCGTGTTGTATATTGATCTAGAACAGGAGACCATCCGGGAGATCGTCTTGACAGCAGGAGAATCCGAAGAGGATGAAATAGCCAATGAATGAACATGGAGGATGTTATGAAAGGTCAAAGACATATTAAAATAAGAGAAATTATTTCAAATCGGGAAGTTGAAACACAGGATGAATTGGTCGAAGCGCTCAGGGAATCCGGCTTTCAGGTGACCCAGGCTACGGTATCCCGTGATATCAAAGAATTGATGCTGATCAAGGTTCCTACGGATGACGGACGGTATAAATATTCGTTGCCGACCGCCCAGCGTTATAATCCGATCCAGAAGCTTCAGCGTGCGCTGGTCGATAGCTTCGTAAGCATTGATCATACAGGCAATCTGGTAGTCATCAAATGTTTGCCGGGTACAGCTAACTCTGTTGCTGTTCTGCTAGATAATATGGAATGGCCTGATCTTCTTGGAACGATCTGCGGAGACGATACAATTCTGATGATCTGCCGGGACGAAGCGTACAGCCATTTTGTGATCGACCAAATTATGGGTTTCATTTCCTGATTCGTGATATTGCTTTAATTGGGAAAGGGGTTGTTGCCGTTGTTAGTCCATTTATCGATCCGGAACTTGGCGGTTGTGGAGGCAGTAGACGTCAAGTTTCATTACGGATTTCATGTTCTTACCGGTGAGACAGGTGCAGGTAAATCGATTATTATCGATGCCCTTGGTCTTATTGCTGGAGGTCGCGGATCTGCGGATTTAATTCGCTATGGCTGTGAGAAGGCGGAGATGGAGGCTTCCTTTGATCTGCCGCCAGCGCATTCGGTATGGACCACACTTGCGGATTTCGGCATTAGTGCAAGTTCAGAGGAGCTGTTGATCATTCGTCGTGAGATCAGCGCCCAGGGCAAAAGTACTGCACGTATTAATGGTCAACTTGTCAATTTGTCCATGCTGCGCGAAGTCGGAGAGCAATTAATCAATTTACATGGACAACATGAGCATGGAATATTGCTTCGGCCTGAGCTTCATCTCGGATTGTTGGACGCTTACGGTGCTGAGACAATCCGTCCCGTTAAGGCGAAATACCAGGATACATATTCTGCCTACGCCAAGGTGAATAAGGAATATAATGATCTTCGCAATACTAGTCAGCAAGCTCTACAAATGCTCGATCTGTATCGTTTTCAGATTGAAGAGATTGCTGCTGCTGGATTAAAAGTTGGTGAAGATGAATTATTACTGGAGGAAAAGAACAAGCTATCCCATAGTGAGAAAATGATGGACTCCGTATCCCTGGCTTATGATCAGCTCTATGGGTCACAAGGATTGGAAGCAGTTGCGAAAGCGCTAGCCAAACTGAATGACGTTGCTGGCTTCGATCAACGCGGAATCGGTCCTATGCTGGAGCAACTGCAAAGTGCTTACTATCAGCTTGAGGATGCCTCCTATAGTCTGCGTAATTACAGGGATAATATAGAATTTAATCCGGAGCGTCTGGAGGAAGTGGAAGATCGGCTTGATCTGCTGTCTTCCCTGAAGCGCAAGTATGGTGACAATGCCGAGGATATTCTGGCTTATTATAATAAGATTCTCCGAGAGACAGAGACCCTGGAGAATAAGGACGAATTGCTGGACAAGCTCGAGGCCAAACGTGAAGAGCTACTTGAACAGTTGCTTGAAGAGGCTGAGCAGTTGAGTAGTGTACGCCGCCAAAAGGCGGAGGAGCTTGCTGCTCAGATCGAGATTGAACTTAAGGAATTGCAGATGGAGCGGACTTCATTAAAGGTGAAGCTGGATTGGAATGAGGATGCTCAGGGCGTGGATTGGATGGGAAGGAAGATCCGTCCTGGTCGTCATGGTATCGATGTTGCCGAGTTTCTCATATCGCCGAATCCGGGCGAACCATTGCGTCCTTTGAGCAAGATTGCTTCCGGTGGGGAATTATCACGGATTATGCTTGCAATGAAGAGTATCTTCGCTCGTCATGACAATGTTCCTGTACTTATATTTGATGAAGTGGATACAGGTGTTAGCGGACGTGCCGCTCAATCGATCGCCGAGAAGCTGTTCCGGCTATCGAGAACATGCCAGGTCTTCTCCATTACCCACTTACCACAGGTGGCGTGTATGGCAGATCAGCAATATTTAATCGAGAAGATCGTAGCGGATGGGCGGACAATGACTCAGATCGAGGAACTCAGCGAAGAAGGGCGCGTGAATGAATTGGCCCGTATGCTTGGAGGTGTCGAGATTACTGAGAAGACGCAGCATCATGCTCAGGAAATGCTTAAGCTGGCTGCGGCCCAAAAGGATTCAATTTGAGGCCGGAACAATGATTGACAGTAATAAAAGACCTGCCCCAGGGTATCTTATAGGTACGCAATTGGCGACCACCTTTTCGTCAAGCGAAGAAGCTAAAGGGAGTGTGACAGCCATTGAACCCGAACCTAACCAAGAGATTACTCGGTCTTTTATTTGCTTTTTTCTTATGTTTTCTCGGTTCAACCGCGGTAAATGGACAATCCTTCAATTTGCCGGATGAGCTGCGATTGTTCCAGGGGCAGGGCACACAGCTACACTTAGCTTTGCCCGTGCAGGCATCTGTTAGCGTTGATCGGCCTGATGTACTTACACTGAATGGGCAGGCAGTTCCAACCATGACAGTCTCCCTAGGCGAACCGCTCAAGCTGGATACTGTGGGTAGCGGTGAAGCGAATATCCGCATGAAATTATTTGGACAAATTCCTCTCAAGACCGTGAAAGTCAATGTAATTCCAGACTTGAAGGTCATCCCCGGAGGGCAGACGATCGGAGTTAAAGTAAAATCCGCAGGCATCCTCGTCGTAGGTCATCATCAGGTGGCGACTAACAATGACAAGTTATCCCCTGGAGAAGTGGCTGGACTGAAGACAGGAGATTTAATCACCCATTTAAATGGCGTCGAATTAAAGGATGTCAAAGATGTTGCTATTATTGCAGATCAAGCGGGCAAGAAGAACCAACCGATCAAAGTTACTTACAAGCGTGGCGGAAAAACTTATACGACATTGCTTACTCCCGCTTTTGACAATCAGGATCGTTCCTGGAGAATTGGTCTTTATATCCGCGATTCGGCTGCAGGTGTTGGAACGTTAACCTTCTATGCGCCTAAACATGGGGTATATGGAGCTTTGGGGCATATCATTACGGATATGAACACCCAGACACCGATCATCGTAGGCAGCGGGCAAATTTTGCAATCCAGCGTAACATCAATTTCCAAGAGTGAGAGTGGGGAACCTGGCGAGAAGCGAGCACATTTTATCAAAGAAGGAAGAACTCTCGGAACAATTGAACGGAATACTCCATTCGGCATCTTCGGTAAAATGGCCGAGAATCCTGAACATAGTGTATATAAAGACGGAATTCCTGTTGCCTTTGCTGAAGAAGTGAAGGAAGGCCCAGCAGAAATTTTAACCGTTGTTGAAGGACAAAGGGTGGAGAGATTTAAAGTTGAAATCATCCATGTATCCCGACAGAATGCTCCGGAGACCAAAGGATTGGTTCTGCGTATTACGGATTCGCGCCTGATTGAGAAGACTGGAGGAATTGTTCAAGGAATGAGCGGCAGCCCCATTATCCAGAATGGTAAGCTAATCGGTGCAGTGACTCATGTCTTTGTGAATGATCCTCGTTCGGGCTATGGCTGCTTCATCGAGTGGATGCTGCAGGATGCAGGAGTTCTTAAGCATAAACAGACTTACCAGGATCTTAAGGCTAGTTAAGCCTTAGGATCTTTTGTTTAGCGGGAAGTATGTTGAATGGACCGGGATAATACAGCTCTGAAGGCGGTGAATATTTTGTCGCTAGCGAGAGGGGGTTTGTGCTAAGCTTTGTCGAAATTAATAAAAAGGTATCGCAATCTGTAAATAAATAATTTATTATATCTTAAACAGATAAAAAATTAAAGAAAAAAATTTTTCGACAGAAGGAATTTACTTTCACATGTCGAATCCTTAATCTGGAAGAGAAAGTAAGTTAGCAATTTATTCAAGTACTTAAGGAGGACGTCGTCAGTGCAGAAAATTGAAGTGTTGTTGGCGGATGATAATCGGGAATTTACGAATTTGCTCGCAGAGTACATCTCGGAGCAGGACGATATGATCGTCTCGGGAATTGCTTATAATGGCGAAGAAGTGCTGGAGATGATCGACAACGCTTCTAAAATTCCAGACGTGTTAATTCTGGATATTATCATGCCGCATCTGGATGGTCTGGGCGTATTGGAACGGTTACGCGAAATGAATTTGACCCCGCAGCCCAAAATTATTATGTTGACCGCTTTTGGTCAGGAGAACATTACGCAGCGTGCTGTACAGCTTGGAGCATCATATTACATCCTCAAGCCCTTCGATATGGAGGTTCTCGTTAATCGCATTCGTCAATTGGTGGGCGTATCGACGGTAACTACGGGGACTACGCCATCCTCATCCTTTAGTAAATCGAATGTTGTTCCAATTGGCAAAGGCAAAAACTTGGACGCGAATATAACAACTATCATACATGAAATCGGGGTACCCGCGCATATTAAAGGTTATCAGTATCTGCGCGAGGCAATTACAATGGTCTACAATAACATTGAAATCTTGGGGGCAATTACGAAGACCCTCTATCCAGCTATCGCTGAGAAATTCAAGACGACACCTTCTCGCGTCGAACGTGCCATTCGCCATGCGATCGAAGTCGCCTGGACACGAGGCAATCTTGACTCGATTAGCCACCTGTTCGGGTACACCGTTAACATCAGCAAATCGAAACCTACTAACTCGGAGTTCATCGCGATGGTTGCTGACAAGCTGCGGATTGAGCATAAGGTGTCGTGAAAGCAGTAGTGATGCGAGGAAATTGCGCTGGGTAGAACGAGTGTTCCTCGAAAATTTATCGGATGTTGAACGATCGTTCCGACAAACTATTCGCATGTTATTCCGCTAAACTTAAGCAAGTTTTACGTAAGAACTGATAATAGTACAGAATTGCATATTTTTGGAATCTTATGTGCTCATCTCTTAAGAGGTAGGCACTATTTTTTTGTGCAAAAACTGTATGGCGGCATTTCGGCGTTTAGAATAGTGCCCCGCAACAACTAATCCGGCTGCTGCCAGCACTCGCTGCATAAACACCGGCATCAATAATTCCAGTATTTTTGTGTTATTGGAAAAAGAAATGAGAAGTTTCCAAAGCTAACAAATTACTGGCACTCCTTCTTGCATCTTGAAGCTGTTTTGCATACAACATTTGGATGCGTTAAAATAGTACACAAATTGAAAAGGGGTGTAATCTGAAGTCATCGTCGAATGCCGATGGAAATTACAGATAACGATAAGGAAAATACGAAAAAATCTTAATTAAAAAAAGTTTTGGAGGAACATTTAATGAGGTACGAATCGAACAAATTATTTTGGTTAAATGAACCGGTGAGTTATTCTATTCAAGAAGATGAAATTGTCATTCAAACTATCCCTGGCACAGACTTCTGGCAGCGTACATACTATGGTTTTAGAAACGATAATGCTCCAGCCCTGTTGTTTAAGATAATTGAACCCTACTTCTCTTTTGTTGTCAGAACAGAGTTTGATACTAAAAAACAGTTTGATCAATGCGGTATAATTGTCTATCAAGATAGTGATAATTGGTTCAAAGCTTCAATTGAATACGAAAACGAAGAGTATCAACGATTAGGAAGCGTCGTTACGAACAATGGATATTCAGATTGGGCTACTACAGACATTGATGCCAACATTAAAAGTATGTTTTACAGAGTTAGCCGTCGTGAGCGTGATTTCTGCATCGAATATTCATACGATGGTGTAGAATATAGACAAATGCGTATTTTTCATTTATTTGAAGGTGGAGGGGAAATACAGCTGGGGATTTATGCATGCAGTCCTGGGGATTCTTCTTTTAAATCCGTGTTTAGTGGGATGGAGATAACAGAATGCAAATGGAAAGCGCATGAATAATCTCAAATAAAGGCAATGGTAGTTTAAATAGCCGAAATAAATCCCATCTTGCCAAGACCATCCTACCGTTCTATACTGTCTCATATACTTTATAATGCATTGTTTTCTATGCAAAGGTAGGGATCTGGATATGAACACAGCACAGTTTCAGCAGTATGTTAGAGAGTATAGCAAGGAGAAGGGCTTTGAGACGAGTGGTATCGAACAGCGGATGCTCTATTTGATGACGGAAGTAGGAGAGCTGTCCAAGGAAGTTCTCGAGGTATCCTTTGATCCTGCAGCAGAGAAGAAAGAGAATCTTGGCTTTGAGATGTACGATGTCGTCTGGAATATATTCGACTTGGCTAACAAGCTTGGGATTGATCTGGATCAAGCCTTCAAGAAGAAGATGGAGATTAATGAGAAGAGGACTTGGGAGTAGTGCCACTAACCTGATGAGTCCATAAATCGATAACTGTGTCCGAAATACATAACGTCAAGAGACCGGAAGTGGCGCTTGGCGTTTTTTTATTTTTAGTGATTGGATGACTTTCTTAAGATCTGCATGATATGATAAATGGAAATATTACACAGGGGAGATGCTGGTGGCTTTTTATGTGAAGTATAGGGATCGGGAGACCAATAACGAGAGGGAGATCCGATATATTGTCAGGTCGTCGGCTGAATTAGAGGCTGAAAGATTACGGGAAGAGGGGCAATTGGACGTTATCGTAGTTGATGAGATGCGTAGGAATGTAAATAAGTATGAACCCCGCAATATGGTTTCGATGATTTTGTTCGTGTTCGGTATTGTGATGATTTTTTTGTCGTTAGTAATTGGGATGATTGTAGGCATTATGGACAGTCGTCTAAGTGAAGGCCTCAGCTTATGGAACGCGATCATTTATTGGATTTATGGAATAGCTGCGGGCTTCTTATTCATTGGTATAGCCGAGATTATTAAATGGCTGCAGCGGATCCATGCCGCTATTCAGATGAATGAGTGGAAGCGAGACTAATACTATTGGGGACTAAGTAGGAATTGTAAATGATCTTTCAGCGCTCTTTTATCTCTTATGCTACAATAAATAAGTCAGATCTCGTCGGCAGCTTATGAATAGCTATATTTGATGTAATGGAGAGGACGAAGGATGTTGGAAGAGACGAAGGAGATTCAAGCGAAGCTTGAACATTATAGAGATATGTTGGCCCAAATGAATGAGTCGGACAGTAACAAGCAGTGGATTGGAGAATTAATAGATCAGCTGCAGCAGTTGGAAGAGGAGAATAAGCGATTGAAGAAGACGATTCTCCGTCTCTCGGCCAAGCATAACCCAAGGATGTCTACCAAATTGAAGGATGCTCTGTATGAGTAATCAATCTATAAGTTTGTGTTCAAAAAGGCCGGGGCTTCGGTGCTGAAATCTATAAGACAATAAAAAACTCTTTCCCAATACGTACATAAATTACGGCAGGGAGAGAGTTTTTTTGTTAGTCTTGGTCGCAAAGTGAGTCGAGTAAGGGTTATTCCGTGACGGCGTTCTTCTTGTGGCTCTTGCCGTAGCCGCGTTTGCGGTCGCGAAAATAAATCCAGCCTGCCAAGAAGCTGATGCCAGCTGCAAATAGTAACAATCCGACAATAAAATTAAGCCAGTCGAAGGTAGGAGCAGCCAAGGCATCATTGCCATGCTGGGAATAATAAAGGAAAACAGCGTCTTTGATTTTCAAAAAGCCGATCATAGCTGCGATGCCGGGAATAACCAGAATAACAATCGCAATAAAACGAGAAATCATCAGCTTCATCGTATATGTATCCCTTTCCTTTCGCGAACAGTAATGAATTGGAATTATTCTAATCATACCTTCTTCTTAGGATTCTGTCTATTTACAAGCCTCATTTGTAATCATTCAAAAACGAGGTAAAATGTAGAATATAGCAAAAGTAATTATTCGAAAATAGAATGGTGGAGATATATTTATGGCGATAACATGTGACGTAGCTGTGCTTGGTGGAGGGACGGGCGGATATATTGCCGCGATTCGTGCCGCACAACTGGGTAAAGAGGTTGTAATTATTGAGCAGGACAAGCTGGGGGGAACATGCCTTCACCGTGGCTGTATTCCTAGTAAGGCGTTGCTTCGCAGCGCGGAACTGTATGCGCAAATGAAGGACAGCGCCAGCTACGGTATCGAGACGAGCGGCTTGTCACTGGTATTCCCGAAGGTACAGGAGCGGAAACAGGCGATCGTTGATCAATTGCATAAAGGTGTTCAGTATTTGATGAAAAAGAATAAGATCACCGTCATCCAAGGGAAAGGTCGGGTGATAGGACCTTCTATATTCTCACCGAAGAGCGGAGCTGTTGCGGTTGAGTTAAATGACGGAGAGATGGAGACGGTCGTTCCGGCCAATCTGATTATTGCGACTGGATCGCGGCCGCGCAGTCTGCCAGGGCTTGTTCCTAATGGAGAGCGTATTCTGAGCAGTGATGAGGCGCTCCTGCTGGAGGATTTGCCTGAATCCATGATTATCGTAGGTGGCGGCGTCATTGGCGTCGAGTGGGCTTCTTTGCTTCAAGATTTTGGTGTCAACGTTACTGTAGTTGAAGCGGCGGGGCAATTGCTGCCAGCTGAAGACGAAGAAGTGGCCCGCGAGCTGCAGAAACATTTGCACAAGCGGGGAATCAAAGTGCTGACGGGTGTGAAGGTATTGCCGGATACCTATGCTGTGATGGACGGCCAAGTACATATCTCGGCCCAGCAAGGGGATCAGACGATCGAATTACAAGGTGACAAGCTGCTCATCTCGATCGGAAGACAAGCTAATGTAGAGAATATCGGCCTGGAAAATACGGATATTGCGTTGAGCAACGGATTTATCCGCGTCAATGAGCATATGCAGACAACGGAGCCACATATTTATGCAATCGGCGACTGCATTGGCGGTCTGCAATTGGCTCATGCAGCCAGTCATGAAGGTTTGGTTGCCGTGCATCATATCGCCGAAGAAGAGTTACATTATGACGAGAACCAAGTTCCACGCTGCGTATACAGTCGACCAGAAGTGGCATCTATTGGCCTAAGCGAGAAGGAAGCTAGAGCCAAGGGACATGAAGTTATGATTGGCAAAGCTCCATTCTCGGTGATCGGCAAAGCGCTCGTTCATGGTGACAAAGAGGGCTTTGTAAAAATCGTGACCGACGCGAAGAGCCAAGATATTCTTGGTGTTCAAATGATCGGGAATCATGTTACTGAGTTGATTAACCAGACTGCTATGGCGGCAGTGCTGGATGCCACACCTTGGGAACTGGGACAAGTGGCCTTTGCTCATCCTTCGCTTTCCGAGATTGTCGGGGAAGCCGCGCTGGTTGTAGACGGTCGGAATATTAACTTTTAAGAGGTTGCTCAAAAAGTCCGCTTTTGATCCCGAAGTGAATCAAGAAGTGGGTCGGCATCGAATCTTGAATTCAGCTGTGCCTTCCGGTGCTCACGTACCCAAAACGTACGCTCCGCTCCTCAGGCCCTAGCTTTATCCAACCTTCTCGGTGCTGAAAACCGACCTTTTTGAACATGTACTTTTAAATGTTTTCTTTTTACAGGGAAAAGGTTTATAATAAGGTTAACCCAAGTCTTAGTACCAGGTTTTAAGATTAGGCAACATAAGACGTTATAAGATACGGGAACCATATGAAGGAGGTAACTCCATGAACGCAAAAAGTTCAGTTCAAACGAAGCCAAGACATGAACAGCTCGGATTATCAGAAACCTCAGTAGTAGATATGTATAAATATATGGTGCTCGCTCGTAAATTCGATGAGCGCTGCTTATTGCTCCAGCGAGCAGGCAAGATCAATTTTCACGTTTCTGGTATTGGTCAGGAGAGCACTCAGATTGCTGCAGCTTTTGCACTTGACCGTGAACGCGACTATTTTCTCCCGTATTACCGGGATTACGGTTTCGTACTTTCCGTTGGAATGACTCTGAAGGAATTAATGATGTCGGCCTTCGCCAAAGCGGATGATCCAAACAGCGGAGGTCGGCAAATGCCAGGCCATTTCGGCAGCAAGCGTCTGCGTATCGTGACTGGATCCAGCCCTGTAACGACACAGGTTCCGCATGCAGTCGGTGTAGCATTGTCGGCAAAAATGCAGAAGAAGGATATCGTCTCTTACGTAACTTTTGGCGAAGGATCCAGCAATCAGGGGGATTTTCATGAAGGGCTTAACTTCGCTGGCGTACAGAAGCTGCCGGTTATTTTTCTGTGTGAGAATAACCAGTATGCGATTTCAGTACCGATCCAGAAGCAGCTCGGCGGCAAAGTGGTTGATCGTGCGTTGGGCTACGGGTTCCCGGGGATTCGTGTTGATGGCAATGATGCCCTTGAAGTATACCAGGCTGTGAAGGAAGCACGCGAACGAGCAGTTCGTGGCGAGGGACCGACCTTGATTGAAGCGATGATGTACAGACTCTCTCCACACTCGACTTCGGATAATGATCTGGCTTATCGTACCAAAGAGGAAATCGAGGAGAACTGGAAGAAGGACGGCATTCCAAGAATGAAGTCTTATTTAATGGAATGCGGCTTATGGAGCGAGGAACAGGAAGCAGCACTAGTGGAAGAAATCAAGCACGAGCTTAAGATTGCAATTGATGAAGCCGAGAGTGCTCCGTTCCCGAACCCGGAAGATACGCTGCTGCATGTATATGCGAACGATGGGGAGGGACAGTAATATGCCGGTAATGGAATATGTTGATGCGCTTCGCCTGGCCATGAAGGAAGAGATGGAGCGCGATGAACGAGTATTTGTGTTGGGAGAAGACGTTGGCGTCAAAGGCGGCGTGTTCACGACTACGAAGGGACTGCAGCAACAGTTCGGTGAAGAGCGCGTTATTGATACGCCGCTGGCCGAATCTGCGATCGCGGGTGTAGCGATTGGAGCAGCGATGTACGGAATGAGACCCATTGCCGAGATGCAATATTCCGACTTCATGCTGCCAGCTACGAACCAGATTATTAGTGAAGCTGCTAAGATTCGTTATCGCTCCAACAATGACTGGGATTGTCCGCTCGTCGTACGCGCGCCAATTGGCGGTGGTATTTTCGGCGGTTTGTACCATTCTCAATGTCCGGAATCGATCTTCTTCGGTACGCCGGGACTGAAGATCGTAGCTCCTTATTCGGCGTATGATGCGAAGGGGCTGTTAAAGGCGGCCATCCGCGACCCTGATCCAGTGCTGTTCTTCGAGAATAAGAAGTGCTACAAGCTCATTAAAGGTGACGTTCCTGAAGAGGATTATACGGTTCCGCTCGGCAAAGCCAATCTGCTGAGAGAGGGCGAGGACATTACAGTAATCAGCTATAGTTTGCCACTTCATTTCGCTATGCAGGCTGCGGAGGAATTGGAGGCTGAGCAAGGTATCACATCGCATATTCTTGATTTGCGCACCCTTCAGCCGTTGGATCGCGAAGCCATTATCGCTGCGGTTAAGAAGACCGGTAAAGTGCTGATCGTTCACGAGGACAACAAGACTGGTGGGATTGGGGCTGAAGTATCAGCGATTATTGCTGAGGAATGCTTGTATGATCTCGATGCTCCAATTCAGCGGTTGTGCGGGCCAGACGTGCCAGCGATGCCGATTAGTCCGCCGATGGAGAAATTCTTCATGCTGAACAAAGACAAGTTAAAAGAAGCCATGCTTCAATTAGCGCTATATTAAATATGCTGTTCAAAAAGGCCGGTTTTCAGCACTAAGAAGGTTGGTTGAAGCTAGGGTCTGAGGAGCGGACTTTTTGAACAACCTCTAAATGGGAGTGAGAGCATGTTCAAGAAAGTAATGAATGATATTATGATGCCGCAATTGGCAGAATCGCTCGTATCGGCGACGGTCGGCAAATGGCTCAAGAAGCCGGGCGATCCTGTAGAGCAGTATGAACCAATCTGCGAAGTCATTACCGATAAAGTTAATGCTGAGATTCCGTCAACTATGGACGGGATTATGGGCGAGATTCTCGTGCAGGAAGGCGAGGAGATTGCCGTAGGAACGGTAATCTGTCGGATTGAGACAGAACAAGCTGTGTCTTCGGAGAGTGCGCCACAAGCGGCTGAATCTGTACAAGCTACCATGGATGCTTCTGTAGAGAGCGGAGATTCACAGCGTGCCAGATACTCGCCTGCAGTTCAGACATTAGCGGCTGAACATGGCATAAATCTTCAAGCGGTGCCTGGCACAGGATTAGGCGGCAGAATAACACGCAAGGATGTATTACACTATATCGAGAACCAGGGCTCCGCTAATCCGGCAACTGCGACTCCAGCGGCAGTACAATCGGTGCCTGCAGCGCAGCCTCAGACTGCGCCTGTACAAGCTGTATCTACGCCAGGTATTATTCCTGTAGCTCCAGCTTCAGAACCTGTACGTCATTCAGGCTTGCACTTAACCGAGACACCACGTATTCCGACGATCGAAGTAGAGGGCGGACGTTCAGAATACTTAATTGATGTAACGCCGATCCGCAACACGATTGCCACCCGGATGCGTCAGAGTGTGTCGGAGATTCCGCATGGTTGGATGATGATTGAGGTCGACGTGACCAATCTTGTACAGCTTCGCAATAAGCTGAAGAACGAATTCAAGCAAAAAGAAGGCATCAACCTGACTTATTTGGCTTTTGTTCTTAAAGCCGTTGTTGGCGCGATCAAAGACTATCCAATCATGAATTCCGTCTGGGCAGTCGACAAGATTATCGTCAAACGGGACATTAATCTGTCTCTCGCCGTAGGTACAGAGGATTCTGTGTTAACGCCAGTTATCAAAAACGCCGACCAGAAGAGCATCGCCGGCCTTGCCCGGGAAATCGATGAATTGGCTTCCAAGGTTCGTGCGGGCAAATTGAAATTGGACGATATGCAAGGCGGAACTTTTACCGTGAACAATACCGGTTCCTTCGGTTCGATCTTAACACAGCCGATTATCAATTATCCGCAAGCCGCGATTTTGACCTTCGAGTCGATTGTGAAGCGCCCGGTTGTTATCAATGATATGATCGCGGTTCGTTCGATGGCGAATCTGTGTCTGTCACTGGATCACCGTATTTTGGATGGCGTTATCTGCGGACGGTTCATGCAGCGCGTGAAGGATAATATCGAAGGCTTTACGTTAGATACGCAAGTTTATTGATTCTTCTGGGGGACATCAGCATGAACAAACCATTATTAGTAAGCTATACTCCAATGATTGAATATGGGGAAGCTTGGGATAAGCAAAAAGAATTAGTAAAAGCGATCAGCGACGGACAGCAGCAGGAGCACCTGCTGCTTCTTCAGCATCCACCGACTTATACGATTGGCTCTCAGCAGCATCCTGAGCACTTGCTGCTCAGTCCAGAGCAGCTGAAGGAGCAGGGGATCTCGCTGGTCCAAATTGACCGTGGCGGGGACATTACCTATCACGGGCCAGGACAACTAGTGGGATACCCGCTACTACTGCTCGATGGCGAGCATGGCCTTGATCTGCATGGCTATTTACGGAATCTCGAACAGGTGATCATTAATTATTTGGCTCAATTCGGAATCGAAGGGTCAAGGAAGCCGGAATATACCGGAGTATGGGTCGGAAATGTCAAGATTACAGCGATTGGCGTCAAGTTCAATAAATGTCGCCACCGTCGCGGCTTTGTAACGAGTCACGGCTTTGCTTTTAATATTAAATCAGGCATTCAGAACGAGGGATTCCAGGGGATTATTCCGTGCGGAATTCAGGAATACGGAGTAACTTCGCTGGAAGATGTCACGGGCAAGACATTTACTGTTGAACAGGTGGCCCATGACATCATTCCTTATTTTAATGAAGTCTTCGGTTATGAGACGATATGGGAAGATGCTAACGCATGAGTAGAGGTTCAAGCAGCGCAAATAGTGTAGAACCTATCATCGCAAACAACATCAGATAGACTACGATTTTTAACCATTTTTTAGACATACCTAAACTCCTTTTAAATATAGATTTGTTAAGTTGGTTTACCTTTAATTTGTAAGTTCAAAAAGTCCGGTTTTCAGCACCGAGAAGGTTGGATGAAGCTAGGGACGAAAGGAGCGGAGCGTAGGCAGAACCTACGTGAGCACCTGAGATGTTTCCGTAGGAAACATGACTTCGTAAGCATCCGCTTAGGCCCGGTTGAATTCAAGATTCGATGCCTTGAATACTTCTTGATTCACTTCGTGATCAAAAGTGGACTTTATGAACAACTTCTATAATATCGTAAACGTGAAAGAGAGGAAAGTCCAATGATCAATAAGGAAAGATTGATTCAACTCTTCCTGGAATTGGTCCGCATTGACAGCGAGACGAAGCATGAGCGGGAAATTGCCGATTTTCTGATTCATAAATTTACAGAACTAGGACTTGAAGTTATTGAGGACGATTCCATGGCCAGAACGGGACACGGTGCCGGAAATCTAATCGCGACTTTGAAGCCGAGTGTTCAGACGAATGCGGAGCCATTCTTGTTCACGAGTCATATGGATACAGTCGCTCCCGGAGTAGGAATTAACCCTATCGTTGGGGAAGATGGCTGGATCCGTAGTGACGGTACGACGATTCTCGGCTCTGATGATAAGGCTGGCGTCGCTTCATTGCTGGAGGTCATTCAGGTGCTGCGCGAGCACAATTTGCCGCATGGGCAAATTCAGTTCGTCATTACCGTAGGCGAGGAAATGGGCATGACTGGCTCCAGAGCGCTGGATGCTGGTTTACTTGATGCCAAATTTGGCTTTGCCTTTGATTCGAACGGGGATGTAGGTACGATCTGTGTAGCTTCTCCTTCCCGTGCGCTCATTACGATTGATATCTATGGGAAATCGGCTCATGCTGGAGTGAATCCAGAGGATGGCATCAGTGCGATCCAGGTAGCAGGCAAGGCGATTGCTCGTATGAGGCTCGGACGGATTGATGAGGAGACTACGGCGAATATCGGCAAGTTTGAAGGCGGGGGAGAGACGAATATCGTCCCTGATCATGTGAAGCTATATGCCGAAGCTCGCAGCACCTCACAAGCGAAGCTTGAGAAGCAGATTGCCGGAATGAAGGAGGCGGTGGAATCCACCTGTCAGGATTACCATACCAAAGGCGTCTTTAACAGTACGATTGTATACCCGTCCTTCCACCTCTCGGAGCAGGAGCCTGTTGTTGTTCTGGCACAGAAAGCAGCAGGTAAGCTTGGCCTGTCAGGCGCTACATTCATGTCTGGCGGCGGCAGCGACGCCAATATATTCAACGGACTAGGCATTCCAACTGTGAACCTGGCTATTGGCTATGAAGACATTCATACGACCCGCGAACGGATCAAGGCTGAGGACATTGTGAAGACTGCAGAGCTGGCATTGGAGATCATTGCACAGACCGTAAATAAATAGTAAGCAACGACAAACAAACCGTTCAATAGCCTAGGGCTTATGAACGGTTTTGTTTGATGTTGGCGCTTAAATGCTCCGGCAAATGACTTCGTTGCTTGTCATTCCACTTCGAATGCCAATGCGTTTGCTCAATAAAAGCCAGCATGTCCAAGAATCCGTGAATATACTTCTCAATTTTAAGCCGTTCATCCTGATCCGGGTGGTACAATTCCATCCGCCTTCTCAGTCGCAGAACCTTCTCCTGAAGACGGCAGGCAGCTGAGGCATAACGTACTGAAGCCATGGAAGGGCAAGTCTCGGCCAAGGCGGTAAAAATCGCGGCAGCTTCTTCATAACGGGCTTGATCATACAGTATCTCTCCGTATATTCTCGCGGCTTCTTGATATGGGGTCCGGGGGGGAACCAGCTTATGTGCTATTTTGAGGAGGTGCTCCTCCGCCAGTTCTGTATAACCTTGCTCATAAAGGCTGCAAATCAGCATACATCGTAGTACCGGGTCGCTATCTCCGGCCAGCTTAGCGGCTGCAATTAACATGCCGGATGAGACCGAATATTGAATAAGCTCGGAGCGGTCAAAAAAATTATATTCAGGCACCCCTGTAGAATCGCTAGTGCTTTCCAAGTGGTAAAGCAATGAATGCAGATCTTCTCCACGCTCTAATATATCTGGAATATTAGGTGTGCTATCTAATTGCGGCGGTCTGTACGCCATTGTTCATTCACCTCTCTTATTCTGTTTACTGGTCCGCGTTCGAATCAGATCCTTGACCTTGGCAGATTTTCCTACTTCTTTTTGCCATTGGTTGAGCATAATACGAACTTGCCAGGCTTTGCCTTGAACACAGACTGATTTTTCCGAAAAATAGCTTTTCATGAGCGCTGCTCCTTTACGTGGAGGTTTGGTATAATAACACCATATGTCCGAAGCGGACAAGTTATGAGTGACTTAACGAATGATCAATTATTTCATGAGGAGGATCATGGATCATATGACAGATAAACTGATGGAGAAGACCATTTCGAGCGAGCCGATTTTTAAGGGGAAAGTCATTTCACTGCAGGTGGATACAGTAGAACTACCGGACGGAAGCACAGCAACGCGAGAGATTGTGAAGCATCCCGGAGCAGTGGCCGTGCTCGCTTTTCATAATGAAAGGCTGTTGATGGTTGATCAATTCCGCCAAGCGATGGGCCGCTGTGAGCT
The DNA here is from genome assembly GCF_039521865.1 of Paenibacillus motobuensis. NCBI lineage: Bacteria > Bacillati > Bacillota > Bacilli > Caryophanales > Paenibacillaceae > Paenibacillus > Paenibacillus motobuensis. The sequence goes on from NZ_BAAACX010000016.1 coordinate 104,076, forward strand.
GGAAATTCCAGCTGGTAAGTTGGAGAAGGGTGAAGATCCGATGGAGGCTGCTGCACGTGAGCTTGAAGAGGAGACCGGCTATCGCTGCGAGCGTATGACGCTTCTGCATTCCTTCTATACAGCTCCAGGCTTCTCTGATGAGGTGATTCATCTGTATTTAGCGGAGGAGTTAACGAGCGGGGAGATGGCGCCCGATGAGGATGAGTTCCTCGAGGTATATGAGGTTAGCTTTGAAGAAGCTCAGCAATATATCGCTGAGGGGCGAATTGCCGATGCCAAGACGATGGTAGCCTTTTATATCTGGCAGCAGCGCAGGCTGAGCCAGCAGGCAGGGAAGTAGACGGCAATGAATAGTTCAAATGAAATGAACAACCCAAATCTCTCCTCGTATTTTGCTGATTTGCATATTCATATTGGCAGGACCGAAGCGGGGGCTCCGGTAAAAATTAGCGGCAGCCGAAACCTGACGTTCGCTAATATTGCCAAAGAAGCTGCTGTGCGCAAAGGGATTCAACTGGTCGGTATCATCGATTGTCATTCACCTGGTGTTCAAGCTGACATCGTTACCAGCCTGGAGCAGGGGCAGATGCGGGAGCTTGAAGACGGGGGCATCGCATACGAAGGGACGACGCTATTGCTCGGCAGTGAATTAGAAATCAGAGAGCCAGGCATGGGGCCGGCCCATCTGCTTGTATTTTTCCCGTATCTCGAGACGATGCGTTCATTCACAGAATGGTTGAAGCCAAGAATGAAGAACGTGCAGCTAAGCTCACAGCGGGTGTATGTACCTGCGCGAGAACTGCAGGAAGAAGTATATCAGCGGGGCGGGATGGTGATCCCTGCGCATATTTTCACACCGCATCGGAGTATATATGGAAGCTGTGCACCAAGGATCGCTGATGTGCTCGATCCCCAGCTTATCAGTGCAGTTGAGCTAGGTTTGAGCGCAGATTCAGAGATGGCAGGATTGATCAGTGAGTTGGATAATTACACGATTCTAACTAACTCAGATGCACATTCCTTGGGCAAGATCGGCAGAGAGTACAATAAAATGATTCTGCAGGCCCCAACTTACCAAGAGTTTGAACAAGCACTTAGCGGCAAGAACGGCAGAAGAGTTGCCGGCAATTATGGCCTTAGCCCGCGGCTTGGGAAGTATCATCGGACATACTGCAGCAACTGCAACTATATCATTGATGAAGCGGAAGTATCGGTGGATCGCTGTCCGTACTGCGGCAGTACCAAGCTCGTACGCGGTGTTCTGGACCGGATTCTGTCGATCGCCGACCGTAGAGAGTCGAGTATACCGGCGTGCCGGCCGCCGTATCATTATCAGGTCCCGCTGGAATTTATCCCAGGCTTGGGGCCGTCAAAGCTTAATCAACTGTTGGCGGTGTTCGATACGGAAATGAATATTTTGCATCACGTCTCGAAGACGCAGTTGTCTGGCGTAGTTGGCGAGGAATTAGCGGATAAAATATGCGCTGCCCGCGCCGGGACATTACATCTTCAGGCAGGCGGCGGAGGGATGTACGGCAAGGTTGTGCAAGAATAACAGGACATGCTGGAACTTAAGCATAAGGGAGCGGGCTTCTTCATAGCTTGTATTATCAGGATACTCAAGGCTATATCTTGAATCCTTAGGAATATTAAAGCTGGATTAGAAGGGGGCTCCTATGCTGCAACCAATTCGTCATTCATTACGGGATCAGACACCTTTATATGTATTTGTCAGTGTATTATTTTTGATGGGGGTTGTGTTCGGCGCGTTGATGGTCAATGCCTTAACATTTGAGCAGCAGCAGGATTTGTCTCGTTATTTGGGGGACTTCTTCGTATCGGTGAACGATGGGGGAGCTTCATTCCAGGCCTTATCCTTCTGGGCTGTGGCAAGCCTGCATTTGAAGTGGCTTGGCTTGATCTGGCTGCTGGGCCTTTCGGTTATCGGACTGCCGGGAATTCTTATTCTTGATTTTCTTAAGGGTGTTCTGATCGGGTTCACGGTAGGATGTCTGGTCGGGCAGTTCACATGGAAAGGTCTGCTGTTCGCAATTGTCTCAGTTGCCCCGCATAATTTGATCGTTATCCCCGCACTGCTGATCACGAGTGTAGCGGCTGTCGGATTCTCATTAGGCATTATCCGCAATCGGGTGCTTTTGCATCGCAGCGGAAGTGCGGCTGGACCCTTCTTCTCATATACTTCGCTGACGTTGGCTATGGCGGCGATCCTACTCGCTATTTCCACCTTTGAGACCTGGGTATCTCCCGAGCTCATGAGCTGGGTCACCCCGCTGTTGATATAGGTTCTCACTCTAGCAAAATGTTTGACTTTGTTGATTAACTCCCCCTATAATGAAAGAAGCGAATTATTAAAGCAGCTTAATGTCGGCGATGCTTGGGGAGGGAGAACGTGGAAGTGAAAGTCGAGAAAATCAAACAAGAGTTACAATCCCATGGCTACAAATTGACGCCCCAGCGGGAAGCCACGGTTCGCGTATTGCTCGAGAATGAAGAGGATCATCTTAGTGCTGAAGATGTATTCATGCTCGTTAAAGATAAAGCTCCTGAGATAGGTTTGGCTACCGTATACCGGACCCTGGAGTTGCTTAGTGAACTTCATGTCGTTGAGAAGATCAACTTCGGCGACGGCGTAGCCAGATATGATTTGCGAACCGATACGAACAAGCATCACCACCACCATTTGATCTGCGTTCAATGTGGAGCAATGGATGAGATACGTGAGGATTGGCTTGGGCCATTAGAGGAACGTCTGGAGAAGGAATTTAATTTTACGGTTCTTGATCATCGTCTTGACTTCCAGGGTATTTGTCATCGTTGTAAGGATAAGACAGATAAAACGGATAAGACGGATTGAGATTAGCCGGAAGATGGCCATCATAGTTAAGATAATTACAATAAGGTAGAGCTGATTTAACCGCTCTGCCTTATTTTTTTGTCTTAAGTTGTACGACAGTTGAATCTGTTATTTGGATGCTTTTGCATGTACAATAATAGGAGTAGAAGCTCTCATAAACCTGGCGGATTGGATATATACTTGTACAAATGCTGTTCTCGTCTCAAGGCAGAGCGGGGCGGCAATCCGTGATAAAGGTAGGGGAGAACGATGGTCATTTCTTTGCGCAAGAGTCTACGTTTATTGAAGTATCTGATTGTATTCATCATGCTTACTTATGCCTTATACAAAGCGTTTGGCTACCTGGATGTAGCTTTGCTCCCGATGGATAGATATCGTATTCCTGAGGGCTCAGCAGTGAAGGCCTTTCATGCCGGAAGTATGGATGCGCTAGATCCGGAGACTCCATTGCAGAGATTGAAGCTATTTTTCTGGTATGGTGAATAATGATAGATTAGGATGAGAGGGGGCGATGAATTGGAACAGGTTATTGCCTCTTTTATATCGCAATTGGCGGATCGTAAAGGTCTGAGTGAGCGAACACAGGAAGCATACACCCGTGATTTACAGCAGTTTGTTGCTTATTTGCAGAGCCGTGGAATCGATGATTTCAATGAGGTCACCAGGGCCGGGATATTGCTCTATTTCTCCGCTTTGAAGGAGAAGGGCAAGTCACCTGCGACCATTGCCAGGGTCACCGTGACACTGCGGTCTTTTATACATTATTTGCAGCAGGAGCGGATGATTGATCATGATCCGTTCCTGATGATTGAGTCTCCGAGAATGGACAAGACCCCACCTGAGACGTTAACCATTGAAGAGACAGAAGCTTTGCTGGACATGCCCGATCCAGATACCCCTTTGGGGTTAAGGGACAAAGCGATGCTTGAATTATTGTATGCTACAGGAATTCGTGTTAGCGAGTTGATCTCTCTGGAGGTAAGCGACATTAATTTGCAGCTGCAATTTCTGCGCTGTGCAGGTGAGAACGGCAAGGAACGAATTATTCCTGTTGGGGCCATAACGATAGAATGGCTAGACCGTTATTTGAAGGATTGCCGTCCGAGATGGGTGAAGGAAGCAGACCAGGGTCCGTTGTTCTCAAATCGTCAGGGAGGGACGCTGAGCCGTCAAGGATTTTGGAAAATCGTTAAGAAATACGGGGCAGAGGCAGGTATCAGCAAGCAGATTACCCCGCACACTTTGCGTCATTCATTTGCCGTACATATGCTTCAGGGTGGGGCGGATGTGCGTGCTGTGCAAGAGATGTTAGGCCATCAGAGTGCTTCGACCCTACAGCTCTATTTAAATAAATCGGGTGGAAATCTAAAATCGGTGTATGATTCCTTTCATCCGCGGGCAAAACGGCAAATAGAAGATCGGTCCACCGGTACTAAGGAATAAAGAAGCTTATCGCAGTAGGAAGTTATGAAGTCTGTAGCATGAGCCATTTATTATAACTTGAAGGAGAAATGACAATGACACTTACCAAAGAGATGATTGTAGAGGCGGCCGGGTATATTTCGTCCGTAGCTAAGATGAAGCCGGAGGTTGGCCTGATTCTCGGCTCTGGACTTGGTATTCTTGCCGACCACATTGAACAGGCGGTCAGCATATCCTATGCAGATATTCCTCATTTCCCACAGTCCACGGTAGAAGGACATGCTGGTGAACTATTAATCGGTCAAGTGCAGGGCAAGCCGGTCGTTATGATGAAAGGCCGCTTCCATATGTATGAAGGTTACGGTCCTGAATTGACAGCGTTCCCTGTACGGGTTATGAAAGAACTGGGCGTAAAGACGCTGCTCGTTACCAATGCGGCCGGTGGTGTCAATACCTCATTTACTCCAGGCGATCTGATGCTCATATCCGATCACCTCAATATGACAGGGAAGAATCCGTTGATCGGTGCCAATGACGATGAGCTTGGGCCGCGTTTCCCGGATATGTCGCAGGCTTACAGCCGTAGATTGCGTGAGCTCGCGCGGTCTGTTGCGGACAAACTGGGGTTCTCTCTGCAGGAAGGCGTGTATGCTGGACTGCTTGGACCATCCTATGAGACTCCGGCAGAGATCCGCATGCTGCGTACACTGGGCGCGGACGCCGTCGGTATGTCCACCGTCTCAGAAGTCATTGTAGCGAGTCATGCGGGGCTTGAGGTGCTTGGTATCTCTTGTATCAGCAATATGGCAGCTGGTATTTTGGACCAGCCATTATCACATGCGGAAGTCATGGAGACGACGGATCGTGTACGTGAGCAATTCCTCAGTCTGGTACAGACGATCATACCGCAGCTGTAGTTAAGAGATAAAGTATTATAAAACATAATCTTAAGCGGCGTTCCTGCGCGAGGCATAAGCCTCACGGGAATGCCGCTTTTTTTCTTAGGGAACTGTCATGTAGGAATATAATGCCATGAAATGGAGCATACTAGGTTAGCAGAATCCAGACTTTTAGTATAAAGGGGGAACAACCGCTTGAAGAAGATGCTAATCAGTGGGCTTATGGCTCTTATATTGACAGTATCTGCATGGCCTATGGCGGCCTTGGCAGAGGATGGAGGGGCACGCGATAACGCAGAGGTACTGACGCTGGCAGAGAATGCCCGCTCTGCTATCCTGATAGATGCGGACACCGGGACGGTTATTTATGAGAAACATAGTCATGAGAAGCTGCCGCCTGCCAGTATAACGAAAATTATGACGATGCTACTGACGATGGAAGCGATCGATGAGGGGCGCTTGAAGTTGACAGATAAGGTGACGACGAGTGAGCATGCTTCATCGATGGGCGGGTCGCAAATTTTCCTCGAGGTCGGGGAAGAAATGACGGTCGATGATCTATTGAAGGGGGTAGCAATGGCCTCTGGTAATGACGCCTCCGTTGCGTTGGCAGAGAAGATCGCAGGCTCGGAACAGGGCTTTATCAAGCTAATGAATGAGCGGGCACAGGAGCTTGGACTCAAAGACACTCACTTTGCCAACTGCAATGGATTGCCAGTAGCTGACCACTACAGCTCTGCTCATGACATCGCTATGATGAGTCGCGAACTGCTGAAGTATGAGGGGATTACGAAGTATACCGGTGCCTATCAGGATTATTTGCGCAAGGATTCCGCTAAGCCATTCTGGCTCGTCAATACGAATAAGCTTGTTCGCTTTTACAGCGGGGCAGATGGCCTTAAGACGGGGTATACCTCAGAAGCCAAGTTCTGTCTGGCAGCGACAGCGAAGCGTGATGGAATGCGCTTGATTGCGGTCGTGCTCGGGGAGCCGAATACGAAGACGCGTAACAGTGAAGTATCCGCGATGTTCGACTATGCATTTTCGCAATACGCGCTGCAACCGATCTATAAATCCGGCGAGGTGATCGGAAAAGTGAAGGTTCAGAAGGGGGAGGCCGCGCAGCTTGAACTGACCGCCTCCAAGACAATGAGCGTTCTGGTCAAGAAAGGCTCCAAGCTGGAGAATATTACGCAGAAGCTGGTTGTTCCTGAGAAGATTGCCGCCCCTGTCAAGGAAGGGCAATTGATTGGCCAACTCCTAATCGTTCAGGATGGACGGACGCTGGCCGAGTTCGATTTGAATGCGGCTACCGCAATTAAGAAAGCTGGCTTTTGGACCTTATTCAAACGAACGGCTTCGCATATGTTTTTTGTAGATTAATAGGTTTTTTCTTCTAGTTTTGTCATAGAGCAGGATTCGTTCAAAGACGTGTAGAATTGTTGTGTTCATGTCAGGGAGGAGAGTGAACAGACGTGAATTTGCAAATGGAAACTGTGAGGCATCGCGAGACGCTTATTGTACGTTTATCCGGCGAGCTGGACCATCATACTGCAGATTTGGTGCGTATGCGCATGGATGAGGAGATTGGGCGAGAGGGCTGCCGCAATTTACTGCTCAGTCTCAAATCGCTGCAGTTCATGGACAGCTCAGGGCTTGGAGTTATTCTCGGACGCTATAAGCTGATTAAGCAAAAGGGCGGGAAGATGGTCGTCAGCGACGTGAACCCGCCGGTATTCCGCTTGCTGGAGATGTCAGGCTTGTTCAAGATTATGTCTATTTATGAAAATGAGAGCAGCGCGCTCTCGGAGTTGGAGGTCGCCCTATGAAGGAGAATAGTAGCAACTTTATGACCTTGCAATTCGCAGCAAAATCGGAGAATGAGTCCTTCGCCAGAGTAACGGTAGCCGCTTTTGTCTCTCAGCTGGATCCGACGATGGATGAGATTACAGACTTGAAGACCGTAGTGTCTGAAGCGGTAACAAACTCTATTATCCATGGTTATGAGGAGAATTCGGAAGGAGTGGTCACGATCTCCGCCTGGATTGAGGAGGATACGATAACCCTGCTTATCGAAGACAAAGGCCGCGGGATTGAAGATTTGGAGCTGGCTAAGCAGCCGCTATACACTTCCAAGCCGGAGCTGGAACGGTCCGGGATGGGCTTTACAATCATGGAGAATTTTATGGATGAGTTTGACGTCGCAAGCGAGGTTGGCGGCGGCACTTCGATTCGGATGAAGAAGAGGATCGTATCGAAGAAAGCTTTATACAATTAGGGGTTGGAGATATGGATGCCGAAGTGAAGCAAGCCTCGAGAGAGTATTTGGACGATGCGGAAGTGAAAAGGCTGATCGCCTTGAGCCAGGCTGGAGATAATGTGGCCAGGGACAGGCTCGTAAGCTGCAACACAAGGCTGGTCTGGTCGGTCGTACAGCGGTTCATGAACCGTGGCTACGAGCCGGAGGATTTGTTCCAAATCGGCTGCATCGGACTGTTAAAGTCGGTGGATAAATTCGATCTAAGCTACGATGTCAAATTCTCAACCTATGCGGTTCCGATGATTATCGGGGAAATTCAGCGCTTCTTACGTGATGATGGAACGTTGAAGGTTAGCCGTTCGTTGAAGGAAATGGCGAATAAGGTGCGCAAGAAGAAGGACGAGCTGTCCAAGGTGCTGAACCGACTTCCGACGGTGAAGGAAGTGGCGGAGGAGCTCGGGGTAACGCCGGAGGATGTCGTATTCGCCCAAGAGGCGAATAAGCCGCCAGCCTCTATCCATGAGACGGTGTTCGAGAATGATGGCGACCCGATTACACTTATGGATCAGATCGCCGATGAGTCCCAGGAACGCTGGTTCGATAAGCTGGCTCTGCATGAAGCGATCGATGGATTGTCAGAGCGGGAGCGGCTGATTGTGTATTTGCGCTATTATCGCGATCAGACGCAATCTGAGGTAGCGGCCAGGCTTGGAATCTCCCAGGTTCAGGTATCCAGGCTAGAGAAGAAGATCTTGCAGAGCATTCGCGATCAGATCGCTCAATAGTAGTTCCAGAGGATGCAGGGGATCGTTGCTCTAAATCTAAGGGTTGTTTTAAGCTCGATACGATTGAAAGACAGGGGCTGTCTCAAGGGTTGGTTTTTGACCCGGAGACATCCCCTTTTGCATGTCCAAAAAAGCGGAAATCCTCATGCTTTGGCCGGAGTACTCGGACATTTTTGTCCGTTAGCGCCCAGTCTTTAGTTCGCTTCACTTGTAACGGACAATTTTGTCCATTACAGGGGAAAGGACCACGGGAAACTGCTAATTTGTGCTTCTAATGGTCAAAAGTGTCCGTTAGGAATACGAGATTATGTTTTTCTTGCTCTAAGGGACATTTTTGACCGCTTCTTTAGCGCCCTAAGCCGCAAATGTCACAACTTCGAGTAAATATAAGTCTCACTTGGCATACTATGGACATTACGAAAAAAAGGGGTGGCTATCATTGAACCCAATACCTCATCCCTGCATTTATGTACGGCTGCGCAAGCAAGTCAGGCTTCCGGCTGGTTCCCCCATTCATCTTCGCGACATTGCTCGCGTACTCGCCGAGCCTCATCAAGAAGAAGTTCTGTTAAATTTGGAGCTTGAGCGGCCGCAGAAGAGCGATGGCAATCTCATCGTGATCGATACCCTGCAAGTGATTTCTGTTATCAAGCAGCGATTTCCTGCGGCTCAGGTTGAAGTGATCGGTGAGCCGCATGTGCTGATCGAGATGATCGTGAAGGAGAAGAAGCCTTCACTTGTGCTATTTGCGGTAGTCTGGCTCCTGCTATTCTTCGGAGCCGCATTGACGATCATGAACTTCCATGCTGATGTAAGCATGCCGGAGGTTCAGGTGCGGATCGTGGAGATGATTACTGGTCACCGGGACGAGCATCCTTATCTTTTTCAAGGCGCATACTCCCTTGGCATCGGCTTCGGGATGATCATCTTCTTCAATCATCTATTCAAGAAGAAATGGAATGAGGAGCCTACTCCCCTTGAGGTCGAGATGTTCCTGTACCAGGAAAATCTGAATCAATATGTGGTTGCTGAGGAATATAAACGGATGAGCGAACAAGAGGCCAAGGAGAAGGGGGAGAAGCCCCTTTGAGCGGTGCGGTGATATACGGTGGTCTTATGTTTCTTGGATTTGCTGGGGGAATCGCCGTCGGTGCCGGGGTGATCGCTTTATTTATCGTGCTGGATATGATTCCGCGTCTCGCCCAGATTACACGAACCTTCGATAAAGTCCACTGGTATGAGGGAGCGATGGTCAGCGGCTCATTTATCGGCACGATTGCTGATTTCTGGAATTGGAAAATAGCCGGACCTGGGCTGTTCAGCGGCGTTGTCGGCCTGTTCAATGGCATCTTTATCGGAATGCTTGCGGCCGCATTGACCGAGGTGCTGAATGTGCTGCCGATCATTGCCAAGCGACTTCATATGCAGAGGTACTTATTCGGATTGCTGCTGGCAATGGTGTTTGGTAAGGTGGCCGGGTCGCTATTCGAATGGTTCATTTACAATCCGTAAGGTAATTCAAAAAGTCCACTTTTGATAAGAAAACCGATCGAAGTAATTCAAGGATGAGCGAACGCGGTTCAAAGGTAGGTTTTCTTGCGATATAGAATTCATCAGCTTCGCTGATAACGTATAAATTCTATATCTAACACGAGGTAAAACGAGGAAGTTGATTCGACTTCGAATCTTGAATTCAGCCGGGCCCTCCGGTGCTCACGTACCAACTACGTACGTTCCGCTCCTCGGACCCTAGCTTCATCCAACCTTCTCGGTGCTGAAAACCGGATTTTTGAATCTTTACTGAATGAAGAAATTCAAAAAGTCCACTTTTGATAAGAAAACCGATCGAAGTCATTCAAGGAGGAGCGACCGCGGTTCAAAGGTAGGTTTTCTTGCGATATAGAATTCATCAGCTTCGCTGTAACGTATAAATTCTATATCTAACACGAGGTAAATCGAGGAAGTTGATTCGACTTCGAATCTTGAATTCAGCCGGGCCCTCCGGTGCTTAAATCACAAGAATATCGCAGCCATATTTTCGAAGGGAGCTAGTTACGATGGACCAAGAAAATGATCATATCCGGGAGCATGCTGATAACGAGAATATGCCTGGCTTTATTCGAGAATCGGATCGGGAGGAGCAGGAGTCAGATAAGAACACTCGTCCAGAGGAGCCTCATATAGGCATTTGGACCAAAAAAGAGGTTCAACAAAAAAGGGACGCAGAAAAGTCTGACTCCCTCGAGGATTCCATCATATATTGGCAGCAGAGCGATAGAATCAGCAGAAGTCTAGCTACTACGAAGCGGACGCTTGAGGAAGTTATCGGTCTTGGCAAGAGCTTTGACGTCGTATTCCGTGAAATGAGCTTCGCTGGCAAGAAGACGGGAATGCTCTTCATTAACGGCTTCGCCAACAGTGAGATTATGCTGGAAATTCTTAAGCGCCTCACTTACTTAACGCCGGACAATTTATCCGCTGGAGCGATGCGTTCCTTTTTTGAAATGTATATCCCCCATGTTCAGGTGGAGAAGGCCGAGGAATTAAGTGTCGTGATCAAAAACATCCTGATCGGGATGAGCGCATTCTTCATAGAGGGCGAACAGACAGCGATCATTATGGATACGCGCAATTATCCGGTGCGCAGTCCGGAAGAGCCTTCGCTTGAGCGGGTCGTACGCGGCGCCAGAGATGGCTTCACCGAGACGATGTTGACGAATGTAGCTTTGGTTCGGCGACGGCTTCGTGATCCTGGGTTGAAGTTCGAGGCCTTTCAGGTGGGGAGACGGACACAGACAGATGTAAGTTTGGCTTATATTGATGATATTGCCGACAAGCTGGAGATTGAAGCGGTACGGAAGAAAATAACAAGCTTAAATATGGACGGAATTCCGCTTGCCGACAAACAGCTTGAGGAAGCTATTCTTCACAGAGGCTGGAGCCCGTACCCTCATGTCCGATATTCCGAGCGCCCGGATGTCGTTGCTTCCCATTTGCTCGAAGGAAGGGTCGTAATATTCGTCGATACGTCGCCCAGTGTCATTATTTTGCCTACGACATTCTTTGATTTATGTCAACATGCCGAGGAGAACAGGCAAACCGCGTTCATGGGCACTTATCTAAGGTGGGTACGCTTTTTTGGAATTTTTGCGTCGCTGTTTCTATTGCCATTATGGCTGTTGATTGTGATGCATCCGGAATTCAAACCGGATATACTAGCATTTGTTGGACCGCATGATAAAGCGAAAATTCCGTTAATCGCCCAATTTCTGCTCGTAGAGTTCGGCGTGGATCTGATGCGCATGGCGGCTGTGCATACCCCGACCCCGCTCGCTTCAGCTATGGGCTTGATCGCAGCGATTATGATCGGCGATATTGCCGTCAAGACGGGCTTATTCATCAACGAAGTAATTCTGTATATGGCGATCGCAGCAATCGGGATGTTCGCAACGCCAAGTTATGAATTGGGGCTGGCCAATCGGATGGTTCGGTTGTTCCTGCTTGTCGCTGTAGCTATCTTTGACGGTCCTGGTCTAGTTGTCGGAACGACACTGTACATTCTGTTTCTTACTTTTCAACGTTCCTATAACTCGCCTTATTTATGGCCATTTATCCCATTTAATGCCAAAGCAATGGCCGCAATTTTGTTCCGGGTTCCGGTTATGTCATCCAAGCAAAGACCGTCTTTCAACAAGCCGCGTGACCGCACGCGGATGCCGCAGAACGAATAGATGGTGGGCGTGTCTACCAAATAACACAAATCATATTCATAATAATCCATTTTTCAGTTCACCGTTTGTTTGCTATACTGGTGTAAAATTGAAAACAGTGGAGGATTGCATAGATGTATTTACACGGTACGAGCAAAATTAATACGAAAGGCCATCTGGAAATCGGCGGCTGTGATACAGTAGAGCTCAAAGAGACCTACGGCACACCGCTCTATATTGTAGATGAAGACCTTATACGGCAACGGAGCCGTGAATATATGGATGCCTTCCGAGCATCCGGTTTGTCCTTCCAGGTTGCATATGCAAGCAAAGCCTTTTGTGTTATGGCTATGTGCCGGCTAGTTGAGGAAGAGGGCCTGTCTCTGGACGTAGTCTCTGAGGGCGAATTGTATACCGCACTGCAAGCAGGCTTTCCTGCGCAGAGAATTCACTTCCATGGCAATAACAAGACGCCATTTGAGCTGGAGATGGCTATTGATGCGGGCATCGGCTGCTTCGTAGTCGACAATATGGTAGAGCTGCATATGCTGCAGGCCATTGCGGCTGAGAAGAAGGTTGTGGTGAACATTTTGCTTCGCGTAACTCCTGGAGTCGAAGCGCATACGCATGAGTATATTTCAACCGGACAGATCGATTCCAAGTTTGGTTTTGATATCGGGAACGGGGCTGCATTCGAAGCAGTTAATGCGGCAGGCTTGTGCAACAATCTGAATCTACTCGGGGTTCATTCACATATCGGTTCGCAGATTTTTGAAGTTGAGGGGTTCCACTTAGCGGTTGAGCGAGTTGCTGATTTCGCTGCTCATGTCAAGGAACAGCTCGGTGTTCTGTTTAAAGTAGTTAATCTTGGCGGGGGCTTCGGTATAAGATATACAGAGGAAGATACGCCGCTGAAGGTTGCTGATTATGTCAAGGCAATTACGGATGCAGTGAAGCAGCACTTTAGCCTTAGCTATCCTGAGCTTCCGGAAATCTGGGTGGAGCCAGGTCGCAGTATTGTCGGCGATGCTGGTACTACGCTCTATACGGTCGGTACGAATAAGGACATTCCTGGCGTACGCAAATATGTTGCTGTCGATGGAGGAATGACCGACAATCCACGTCCAGCTCTTTATGAATCCAAATATGAGGCATTGCTGGCGAACCGTGCTTTTGATTCCAATGAAGAGTTGGTATCAATCGCTGGGAAATGCTGTGAAACAGGCGATATGCTGATCTGGGATATTGAGCTCCCAACTGTGAACACGGGGGATCTATTAGCAGTGGCTTGTACGGGAGCATATAATTACGCGATGGCAAGCAACTACAACCGGATTCCACGTCCAGCAGTCGTATTTGTTAAGGATGGGTATAGCGATATCGTAGTGAGACGCGAGACACTCGATGATATCGTTGCTTATGATACGATTCCTGAGCGGATTTCGAAGCAGCCCTCCTACAAATAAGAGCTATGAGGATTAAGAGCTAGCACTTGTCTATAATGAGTAGAACCGTGAGGAGAACGCATGAATTGCGCATTCTTCACGGTTTTTTATTTGTACGTAGGCTTCCTCTTTGCTCTACCGGGCATTTCATAGTACACTGGAATAGGTTTTTGACTAACGAATAAATAAAAGGAAGTGACCGATATGAAAAAAGGCAAGATCGTATTGGAAAATGGTGGAGTGGTTGAAATTCAATTTCTGCCTGAAGAAGCGCCAGGTACGGTAGAAAACTTTGAGAAACTGGCTAATTCTGGTTTCTATAACGGACTTACGTTCCATCGCGTAATTCCAGGCTTTGTTGCACAAGGTGGATGCCCAATCGGAAATGGTACGGGTGGCCCGGGTTACACGATCAAATGTGAGACTGCAACTAATGTGACGAAGCATGAACGCGGTGTTCTGTCTATGGCTCATGCAGGCAAAGATACTGGCGGCAGCCAATTCTTTATCGTATACGAACCACAACCACATCTTAACGGGGTACATACCGTATTCGGTAAAGTAACCTCCGGCATGGATCTTGTGGATCAAGTCCGTCCTGGTGACAAGATGCAAGAAGTAACTGTCTGGGACGAATAGAATAAATGCAATAAGAGCCTGCGTAGTTGCAGGCTCTTTCTTGTTGTACCTATTTTCTAGTCAACCCTAGAAATTATACAGGTTTTATTGCTGATCGGACTTTTCGTCCTTGATTTCTTCACGGAATCCTTCAATGCTTCTGAGCCGCTTCTTGTTTTTATCCTCGATTTGCTGTTTCTCGGTGCCGGAGATTTCGTCGGCATGCTCGCTTAGGTAATCCTGACCTTCATGAAAATTTTGAATGGTATTACTTATATGTTTGCTTAATTTTTGTACGTTGTCCGAACGATCGTCGGGCTTAGCCATGGAATTGCCTCCTCTAGTGTTCATTGTAAAATCAACGCTGCACGTCAATGTTTATCATCTGCTTTGCACGAAATTTTATACACAGAACGAGTGCCTCATCAGGGGAGTTTGTTCGATCCTTGATTTTTTAAGATGATAGTGTTAACATTCGTTATGCAACAACTGTTTTGCATAATCGAATATTTTTTCCTTCGGGGTCGGGTGTAATTCCCAACCGACGGTGATGGCATGCTCTATTTAATTAGGCTTCTTACGTCTAATAAGATGCATGTACGAGTCCGTGACCTGTATATCACTTGATCTATTCATGCGATATATGGCTGAGCCGGTGAGATTCCGGGACCGACAGTATAGTCTGGATGGGAGAAGGAAGACGCAGCAGAGCTTTTAGGCTAACATTATGCGCTTGGACATACTCATAAATGCCGCATACTTGCAGTCAGTAAGTTCTAATTTTCACAAAGTTAATGTGCATAATGTACATAGCTTCTGTTACAGCATAGCCATAATGGCTTTGTCTGTTCAGCGATGTGATTTTTTTGCGTACTCACTCTCATAATAACCCTGATGGATTAGATTCCGTCGGGGTTTTATTTTTGGATTCTACACTGATACAGCGAGGGAGGTGGGAAGAATGCAGATGATGAACGATGAGTTTTATATGGGTCTTGCTCTGGATATGGCTGAGCGTGCTCTGGGCCAGACTGGAATTAATCCGGTGGTCGGTACGGTCGTCGTGAAGAATGGTGCTGTTGTTGGTATAGGCACACATTTGAGAAGAGGGACAGCTCATGCGGAGGTGCATGCTCTAAATATGGCAGGCGCTGAGGCTGAGAATAGTACAGTCTATGTCTCATTGGAACCTTGCAGTCATTATGGCATGACGCCTCCATGTTCGCAGCGACTAATTCAGGAGAATGTGAAGCGTGTCGTTATAGCCTGTGAAGATCCTAATCCAAGTGTAGCGGGCAGAGGGATCGCGATGCTACGCGAGAGTGGTATTGAGGTGGAAGTCGGTGTACTGCGTGAGCGAGCTGTTAAACTCAATAGAAAATTCAACAAGTATATTACGACGAGATTGCCTTATATCACGCTCAAGACAGCTAGTACTCTGGACGGCAAGATCGCTTCGAAGAGCGGCGACAGCAAATGGATCTCCAATGATGCTGCCCGCGAAATGGTGCATACCTTGCGACATCAGCATCAGGCAATTCTGGTAGGTGTCGGAACGGTCGTCGCCGATGATCCAATGCTTACAACAAGGTTATCGGTTCCAGGATTGTCTCCCATTCGAATTATCGTTGATTCGCCCTTAAGGATTCCTGAGAATAGCCAAGTGTTGACGGACGGCAAGGCGCCAACCATCCTATTGACGACAAGCCGTGCGGCTCAAGACAGAATAGACGGGCTGCGCAAGCAAGGCATTGAAATCATGATATGTGGAGACGGCCCTGAGGTTGATCTGAAGCATGCAATGCGCCTACTTGGCGAACGTGAGATTGCCTCGATTCTGGTAGAGGGTGGAGGAAGGATCAACGGGTCGATGCTGCAGCATCATTTGGTCGATGAATTAATGGTATTTATTGCTCCCAAACTCATTGGTGGCCTTGAATCGCCGGGGAGCTTTGTCTTTGACGGTTATGAACGAATGCGAGATAGCATTGTGCTAAAGGATATGGAAGTAGAGCTCATTGGTGATAATATTTGTGTCAAAGGAAAGCCGGTGTATTCCGTATAACCAGAGTCGTAGGGTAACAAGGAGGCAAGATCATGTTCACTGGAATTGTTGAAGAAATCGGTACGATGAAATCGATCAGCCATAAGGGAGAAGCGATGGTGCTTGGCATTCTGGCCAGTCGTATTATGGATGATGTGAAGCTGGGGGACAGCATCTCTGTAAATGGTGTATGCCTGACCGCCACTTCCCTGGAAGCTTCCGGCTTTACGGTAGATGTCATGCCACAAACTTATCGCCATACGAATCTGAGGAATCTGAAGCCTGGCAGCAAGGTGAATCTAGAGCGAGCTATGGCTGCAGGCGGAAGATTCGGCGGACACATCGTACAAGGGCATGTGGACGGAACCGGCACGATTGCAAATATGCGTCAAGATCAAAATGCCGTCTTTGTCGAAATTGAACCCTCGGAGCCAGCTCTTTTTAAATACATTATTCCTCAAGGCTCGATTACAATTGATGGAATCAGTCTGACGGTCGCCAGTGTTGAAGGAGGAAGGTTCATGGTATCCATCATTCCACATACCTGGAGTGAGACAGTGCTAGCGTTAAAACGGGCGGGAGACACGGTCAATCTGGAGACGGATGTGCTAGGCAAGTATATGGAGCATCTGCTGAGATTCAGTAATAGCCCAGCAGGTCATTCGCAGAAGGGCAATCCTTCAAACGTAGATTTATCATTTCTAGTCGAGAATGGATTCGCTTGAGATCGTCAGGTCTTCTAGGCAACCGAATGAACATAGCGATTGAATTTATGGTTCCTGAGATTCATTTGAAATTTGCAGCAATAGCAGGAGGGGATTCATATGGAAGATATTCAATTAGATCGGATTGAAGATGCGATTTATGATCTGATGCGCGGCAAAGTCATTATTGTAGTTGATGATGAGGATCGGGAGAACGAGGGAGATTTTGTAGCGCTAGCGGAAAAAGCAACCCCGGAAGTTATTAATTTTATGATTACGGAAGGGCGCGGTCTTGTCTGCCTGCCGATCACACAAGAGCGAGCGGAGGAGCTGGAGCTGCAGCCAATGGTGGCGCAAAATACGGATAATCACGGAACAGCCTTCACCGTATCGATTGATCACCAGGCTACTTCAACCGGTATATCGGCTCATGAGCGTTCACTGACAGTTCAGAAGCTCATGGACCCGGCGGCCAAGCCAGGCGACTTCCGCCGCCCAGGGCATATGTTCCCGCTGATCGCCAAGAAGGGCGGTGTACTACGCCGTGCCGGGCATACGGAGGCGGCTGTGGATCTGGCCCGGATGTGCGGGGCATATCCGGCAGGAGTGATCTGTGAAGTCGTTAAGGAAGACGGTACGATGGCGAGATTGCCGGACTTGGCTGAAATCGCCAAAACTTTCGATCTGAAGCTGATCAGTGTCAAGGATCTGATCCATTATCGCAATGAGAAGGAGAAGTTGGTTAATCGTGAGGTAGAGGTGCATATGCCAACCGATTTCGGTGATTTCAGAGTTGTCGCCTATACCAATGATGTTGATTCCAAAGAGCATGTGGCGCTTGTAAAAGGCGATATCGGTGGTGATGAACCAACTCTGGTGCGTGTGCATTCCGAATGTCTCACCGGCGATGTCTTCCATTCTCATCGTTGTGACTGCGGCCCACAATTTGCGGCGGCACTGAGTCAGATTGAGAAGGAAGGCAGAGGCGTGCTGCTCTATATGCGTCAAGAAGGGCGTGGTATTGGGCTGATCAATAAATTGAAAGCTTATAAGCTTCAAGAGCAGGGCTTCGATACGGTGGATGCCAATCTGAAGCTGGGATTCCCACCAGATCTGCGCGATTACGGGATTGGCGCACAAATTCTGAAGGATTTGGGTATTCGCGAGATTCGCCTCATGACCAATAATCCGCGTAAAATTACCGGTCTAGAAGGATATGGCCTGAATGTGGTTGAGCGGGTGCCTATCCAAATGGAGGCTAATGAGGACAACACCAAGTACTTGCATACGAAACAGGCTAGAATGGGACATCTGCTGGAATTTGATGATATCGAGCAGGATGAATCCTAACAGCAGTAACTTTATTATGTATTAACTAATAAAAATACAAATTGAAGGGGATGGATATATATGGCACATGTATTTGAAGGAAATTTAGTATCTGAAGGATTAAAATACGCAATTGTAGTTGGACGGTTTAACGAGTTTATCACAAGCAAGCTGTTAAGTGGAGCGCTCGACGCCTTGAAACGGCATGGCGTCAAGGAAGAGGAGATTTATGTAGCCTGGGTTCCTGGAGCGTTCGAAATTCCGTTCGCGGCACAGAAGTTAGCGGAAAGCGGCAAATACGACGCTGTCATTACGCTGGGAACCGTCATCCGTGGTTCAACAACACATTATGATTATGTCTGCAACGAGGTCGCTAAGGGCGTAGCAGCAATTGGCTTGAAGACAGGTGTACCGACCATCTTCGGAGTGGTGACGACAGAGAACATTGAACAAGCCATTGAACGTGCTGGAACGAAGGCGGGCAACAAAGGCTGGGATTCGGCAATGGCGGCCATTGAAATGGCGAACTTGACGAAACAGCTAAAATAGTGCTTATTTAATGTAGTACCCTTTTTAGGGTACTGCATTTTCATTTTATTCGAGATGTTTATGTTACGTAGGCATTTATATGGGTGGAGGAAGTTCATTGACGACTGTATTATATAAACTGGAAGCGTTCGAGGGGCCACTTGATCTCCTCTTGCATTTGATTGATAAAGCGGAGATCGATATTAATCAAGTCTCGATCAGCGAGATAACCGACCAGTACCTTGAGTATTTACATAACATGCAGGAGCTGGAGCTGGAGGTTACCAGTGAATTTCTCGTCATGGCGGCCACACTACTGTCCATCAAGAGCAAACAGTTGCTTCCCAAGCCGCCTGTCATCGAGCTGGATGAAGATTACGGCTATTATGAAGAGGAAGAGGATCCGCGTGAAGAACTGATTCGCCAACTGATTGAATACCGGAAGTATAAGGGAATCGCTGAGCAACTGCACGAAATGGAGTGGGAACGCAGCCTTATTTTCACGAAGGAACCTGAGGATTTGACTCCATTCTTGCCTGAAATTCAAGAGAATCCGGTGAAGGGATTGCATACACAGGATTTGATAGAAGCCTTCCAGAAGGCGATCCGCAAAGCGGTCAAACGCAATACAGTGGCGCGAATCCATCGGGATGAGATCTCGGTGAAAGATCGGATCAATGAAGTGGTCTCCGTGCTTGAAGCAAGCGGTAGAGGAGGCAGACTGCTGTTCTCCAAGCTGCTGCATGAGGAGATGTATCGTCATGAGATTGTCGTTACGTTTCTGGCTATCTTGGAATTAATGAAGATGAAACAAGTGGTTTGTTATCAGAACAAACTGTTTGATGATATAGTTATTGAGTGGAGAGGTGAAGGTTCGGCCGATGAATTTTCAGGAATTGAAATCGATTATTGAAGGTCTGCTATTTCTTGCCGGGGAGGAAGGAATCAGCGTTGCACAGCTGGCGGAAGTAACCGAGCAGCGTAAAGAGATCATAAATGATGCTCTCTTAGATTTGAAGAACTCTTTTGAACGAGCGGGACGCGGTCTACAGGTCGTTCAAATTGCCGGCAACTATCAATTAGCGACTTTGCCCCAGCATGCACCTTATTTTGAGAGACTGGCTTATTCACCTTCCAGGTCCTCCTTGTCTCAAGCGGCGCTCGAGACATTATCGATTATTGCTTACCGACAGCCGATTACACGAATTGAAGTAGAAGGGATTCGTGGTGTCAAATCGGAGCGAGCTATTCATACTCTGGTGAACAAAGATCTGATTGAAGAAGTAGGACGGGCCGAAGCAATTGGTCGACCGATTCTGTATGGGACAACCAAGGAATTTCTCGACTACTTTGGGCTTGCTAGTCTGAAGGACTTGCCGGTTATGGAGGATATCGAGCCATCGGATCAACTTGAGGAGGAGACACAGCTCTTGTTCAAGAAGCTGGAAGAACAGCAGCTAACCTTTGATGATGTGGCGCGTGACAAAGTGGAGTTAACGAATAACGACGAAGGGCCGTTCGAATAGGCCTTTTTGTTTTTCCAATATTAGCCTTTACCGTAAGCAGGTAGAGGTTTTTTTGCGTTACGAATGTTTCTTATAGTGAACAGCCATACTATTAAGAGCTTGTTATCTGAATAGCATGGAGGGCGTTCTCGTGTGGATTTGGCTCGGAAGCAGCCTGTTCCTGCTGTGTCTCATCATTGTGTTACTCCTATTATCGCATATCAAGCTTCAGTTCTTTGCCAAGAAGAGTAACAAGAATGACATAGTTACGGTCGATGTTACTTTGCTCTTTGGCCTCATCTCGCTTCACTATAAAATACCGGAGATTGAACTGAAGAATTTGCAGGATGGATTGATTATCCGGGGAGAAAATAGCAATAATTTGAACGAGGGACAGACGGCAAATCACGAGCAGGCAATTAATAAACATAAGATTGAGCAATGGGCTGACGATTTTAGAGAGATGCTGAAAGCTACCCTAGGACTTCGTAGCTGGATGAAAGCCACATTGAAGCATATTAAGGTTGCCCAATTAGAATGGTCTACTAATATTGCCCTTTCCAATGCTGCGCATACCGCAACTTTGACGGGTTTCGCTTGGGCACTCAAATCGACCCTTATCGGATTTTTGTCTTATCACATTTCACTGCAACAAAGACCCAAACTATTCGTGGTACCCAAATTTGGAATTCCTCCTTTGTTTGTCAGCCAATTGAAATGTACAGCGCGAATTCGCTTAGGGTATGCTTTTTATGCCTCGTTTGTATTGGTCTTTCGTGTATTACGCGAGAATAAAGGGCTGCGCAAATGGTTTAAGTTATTGTCCAAAGCCAAATCAGCAAAATCATCAGATCGCTAATAAGACTTCAAGGACTTAAATCCCATACATACAACACGCGCGGTATGAGCAGACTACGAAAAGCGTAGGAAGTCCTTATTCAACCCAATTCTTAAGGAGGAAGTATAATGGCTGAACATCCAATTCAAGGGCTAATGCAAACGGCGATGGAGAACATCAAAGAAATGGTTGATGTGAATACCATTGTCGGTGAACCTGTTCAAACACCTGATGGCAGTGTGATCCTACCGATCAGCCGCGTTGGCTTTGGCTTTGCTGCCGGAGGCAGTGATTTTTGTATTGAGAATGATCATGATTATGAAAAGAGCAGCTCCAGCAATTCTGATGACCATGCTAAAATAAGACCTTTCGGTGGCGGTAGCGGGGGCGGTGTCTCCATTAATCCGATTGCCTTTCTTGTTGTAGGTACCCAAGGCGTACACATTGTTCCACTCGATAATCAGACTCATTTGGCCGAGAAGATGATCGATGCGCTGCCTAATGTTATTGACAGAATCCAATCGATGATTCCAAGTCGCAAAGAAGATGAGCCCAAAATTGAAGTTCATACAGAGCTTTAAGAGGTAATTCAAAAAGTCCGCTTTTGATAAGTTTAACATCCAAGGGGCAACAATCGATCCTTTCCGGAAGCTCCGGGAGGGGTCTTTTTTTGTAGATATAGAATTTATTCGTTATCAGCGGAAGCTGATGAAATTCTATATCGCAAGAAAAAGTGGCCTTTTTGACTACCTTTAAATTAAGTGTTCAAAAAGTCCAGTTTTCAGCACCGAGAAGGTTGGATGAAGCCAGGGACTGAGAAGCGCAGCGTACGTAGTTTGTACGTGAGCATCGGAAGGCCCGGGTGAATTCAAGATTCGAAGCTGAATCAGCTGCTTGATATTCATCGTGATCAAAAGTGGCCTTTTTGACTACCTCTAAAGTTGGGACATACTATCTTAGTGAAATGCATATAATGATACAAGTTCGCCAAGCATTCAGCCGAAAGGAATACGACGATGAGAATGACATCTAAGATACGCTTTATATCCTTGTTGACGAGCGGTCTTCTGCTGCTATATCCATTAGCGGCACAAGCTGAAGAGCAAGACAAGCCGAAAAGTCCACAGGCTCCGGGGGATCATGCCCAAGCGGCTGCTCTGATTGATGTCACCTCCGGCAGGGTTCTATACGAACATCATGGAGATGAAGAGCTTCCGATTGCCAGTCTGACAAAGATTATGACGGCAATTGTCGCTATTGAACATGGGAGATTATCCGATAATGTCAAGGTTGGCAAATCCGCATACGGTAAAGAAGGATCGTCGATATATCTTCATTTGGGCGAAGAGATGACATTGGAAAATATGCTGTTTGGCCTAATGCTGCGTTCGGGGAATGATGCAGCTACAGCTATCGCCGAACATGTCGGCGGTTCGGAGGAAGGATTCGTCCGTCTGATGAACGAGAAGGCGTCGCTCCTTGGTCTAAAGCATTCTCAATTTCAGAATCCGCATGGGCTGGATGCTAAGAATCATTACTCTTCCGCTATTGATCTGGCCAAGCTAACAGCGTACGCGATGCATAATCCTGATTTTAAGGAGATCGTCAAAACCGAGGTGAAACAAGCCCCGAATCCGAATGATCCATGGGATTATAAATGGATTAACAAAAATAAGATGCTGCGCTTCTACGAAGGAGCGGACGGTGTTAAAACAGGCTTTACGAAAAAAGCTAGACGCTGCCTGGTAAGTTCAGCAACCCGAAATGGTCAACAACTCGTGGTTGTAACGATTAATGACGGGGACGATTGGAATGATCACCGTAAACTGCTTGATTATGGCTTTGACCACTTTCCTCTTATGGAGATTATTAAGAGGGGACAAACCTTGCAAAGTGGAGTTGTTGCCGGTATAGGCTTCAAGTATGCTCTAACCCCGAAAGAACTCGAACGGATCGGCAAGAAGCTTGTCCTGCAGGAGGAGAACGAGCTTCACTTCGGCAAGCGGGGGGAGCTTCACATTATGTTGGACCAGAAGCCTATTGGCAAGATTCCGGTCTACAAGCGCGGTAGCATTCCTCCGATTCCAAAGCAGTATCAGCAGGTATACAGCTCTGGCAGCATGCGGCCGGATTGGTTCACATCATTTCAGCATGTATTGAGATCTTTGTTATTTTCGGGGGATTAGGGAAAGGAACGAATTGGCTGAAAACTAGGGGGATGAGGGGATATGGTAAATAAAATATGGCTGGGACTCATCGTCATCGGCTTCTTGTTCGCTGCGGTCAAGGGCGATATCAATACGGTAACACAAGCGGCCTTTGACGGCGCTGCAACGGGTGTTACGGTATGTTTCGGTCTGATAAGCGTACTAGTCTTCTGGCTAGGGATGATGCGAATGGCGGAGGATGCGGGGCTAATCAAGACGATATCCAAATTGCTTGGACCTGTAGTGTCTTATCTGTTCCCTGATGTTCCTAAGAATCATCCGGCGATGGGCTTCATTCTTACCAATATGAGCGCAAATCTGCTCGGCCTTGGAAATGCCGCTACGCCGATGGGGATCAAGGCGATGCAACAGCTCCAGGAGCTGAATCCGAACAAGGATACGGCCTCTCCAGCAATGTGTACACTGCTTGCCCTTAATACGGCAAGTATAACCCTCATTCCTACGACTTTGATCGCGATCAGGCTTAATTTTAACTCGGCAAACCCGGCGGAGATTGTTGGCTCTACGCTTATAGCTACTGCGATCGCAACGATGGCGGCGATTGTTGCCGATCGATTCTACCGCAGGCGATACTCCAAGAAGATACCGCCGCTTAGCCCCCCTAACACGATTACTTTGAAAAGGTAGAAAGGGGGGAGCTTCATTGCTGGAGTGGGTTAATAGTCTATCGGCCTGGGCCGTCCCGGTCATGATCGCATTCATTCCTTTATACGCTTATTTTAAAAAAGTGCCTGTATACGAATCCTTCGTCGACGGAGCGAAAGATGGTTTTAATACGGCGATTGGAATCATCCCCAATTTGGTCGGAATGATGGTGGCCATTAGCGTCTTTCGGGCATCGGGAGCGCTCGAGTTCTTTGTCGGCCTGATATCACCCATGTTCGAATATTTCCGTATTCCTGCCGAGGTGCTGCCGTTAGGTCTGCTGCGTCCTTTAACAGGCACGGGCTCTCTAGCCTTCACGACAGACCTGATCAAAACCTATGGACCGGACTCTCTGATCGGGCGAATTGCATCAACCATTCAAGGGAGTACTGATACCACCCTTTACGTACTGACCGTTTACTTCGGGGCTGTCGGAATTCGCAACGGTCGTTATGCCCTCAAAGTAGGTTTGTTCTCCGATGTTGTTGGATTCTTCGCTGCTGTGTTTATTTGCTTGCTCTTATTCGGCTAATATTATTCGATATAGAGATTACATATGATCTAACCGCCTTGGGGAGGGAGTGTTCCTGCTTGGGCGGTTATATTTTTTGCAATATGAATAGCTTTCTTGCGGCCTATTGTGAATTTCATCTCCTATAGGTATCATGTGTATTGAGGTGACTAATGTAAAAATGGAGAGATTACAGAAAATACTAGCCAATGCTGGCGTAGCTTCGCGCCGAAAGTGTGAGGAATTGATATTGAGCGGTAAAGTGATGGTGAACGATGAAGTCGTGACCACGCTTGGAACAAAAGCTGATCCGAATGTAGACGTCATTACCGTAAACGGTAAAACTATTGGTGCAGAGAAGAAAGTATATCTCGTATTCAATAAACCGAAGGGCGTCATTACAAGTGCTTCAGACCCGCAGGGAAGAAAGATAGTCACCGACTACCTGAAAGGTATTAAAGAGAGACTATATCCAGTCGGACGTCTCGATTACGATACTGAAGGCCTGCTTATTTTAACCAATGACGGGGACTTTGCTCATCTGCTGACTCATCCTAAGCATCACGTTTCCAAGACCTATTTGGCCACGGTGAAGGGTGTGCCTCATGGCACCGAGTTAGACAAGCTTAAGCAAGGCATTATGCTCGAAGATGGAATAACTGCCCCGGCAGAAGTGGAATATCACGATATCGATCCGGAAGGTAAGCAATCGACGATTTCGATTACGATCCATGAAGGAAGAAATCGTCAGGTGCGCCGTATGTTCGATGCGATATCACATCCGGTTCTCAAGTTGAAGCGAATCTCCTTCGGTGATCTATTTCTCGGTAATTTGAAGAGAGGGATCTATCGCCACTTAACGAAGGAAGAAGTAGAAGGATTATATAAGTTAGCTGAGGCATCAGGCAAAAAGAGCAAATCTTTGAAAAGAGAAAGCTCGGATAAGCCTGCAAATCCCGTCAAGCCCAACAAGAACAAAAGAAATTTTAAACCGCGAAAAAAAGATTAGCCTATTCAGACACATAATATTCATAATTCCCCTTGCGAAAAATATGGCAATTTTCGTTATAATGTTCATAGGATGTTCACGATTTGTTCATTGATTTATGAAAATTGTCATAGTGAGGAGAATTGATATGGGGAAGGCGAGACGTCCTGTTCAAATTATAGTGTTGCTCTGTATTGTAGTGTTAGGAGCATATGCCATCAATTCAGCAGTGCTCGGCCGGGGGAACGACAAGCCCGTGGTTGGCAGTAAGCCTCCGGCTGTGAAGCTGCTTGGACTCGATGGCAAAGTACATACCCTGGATGAATACAAAGGCAAAGCCATCGTCATCAATTTCTGGGCTACATGGTGTACCTACTGCGTAAATGAAATGCCTGCCCTGCAGCAGCAGTGGGAGAAGTGGCGCGACTCTGGAGTTGTTGTGCTTGGAATCAACACGGGTGAAGACAAGATGACGGTAACTAATTTTACACAGCAGCTTGGAACTGATTTTCCGATTCTGTTTGACACAGATAACGAAGCCGTTCGCGATTATGGAGTCGTACCGATGCCAACCACCTTTTTTGTAGATAAAAAAGGGAAAATCGCTTCTATCCAGCAAGGTGAGCTGAATCTGAAAACATTGAATGAGCAGATTAAGCAGCTTGTACAGACTGAGGGGTAGAGGCTATGGCATTGATAGAGAATACAAAATGCGAATGCGGTCATCAGAATCGGGTTGGTACGGTACTGTGCGAATCCTGTGGGAAGCCGCTGGATGACAGAGGCGATTCCAAGGGATTGCTAGAAATGCGTTATGATGGTGTAGCCCGGCGTTCCCAACGCGTAAACCCCAATTTTATCGATCGGATCTGGAACTTTTTCTCGTCGGTGAAAGTTGCGGTTTATTTAATTATCTTTACGCTCGTAGGCGCTATGCTGGGCACTATTTTTGAGCAGGAGAGCAATTTCATTAATTTTGATCCGACCACCTTCTACAAGGACAAGTACGGGCAGATTGGTGAAATTTATTATAAACTGGGTCTTTCTCACACTTATGAATCTTGGTGGTTCGTCCTGCTGCTGGTGATGATCGGCGCATCTCTCGTCATCTGCAGCCTGGACCGCGTGTTGCCACTTTACAAAGCGCTTTCAAAGCAGCGTATTCCCAAGCATATGCAATTCCTTACACGCCAGAAGGTCGTCTACCAAGGACCTCTAGCCGAGGAAGGCAGGGATTGGGTAGAGCGGGCTGTCAAGCCCCTCAGAAAGAAAGGCTACCGCGTGCATACAGAGAAGAGTGCGCTTCTTGCCGAGAAGCAGCGATTCAGCCGCTGGGGCCCCTATATTATACACATCGGACTGATTGTCTTCTTATTGGCCGTGTTGTTCAGGGGCTTGCCTGGCTTGCATTATGATCAGCATTATTGGTTCCCCGAAGGGGAGAAGACGAAGATTCCCGGGACGAACCTATATCTGGAGAATGAGAAGTTTAGGGTGGAATATTATTCGGAAGATGAAATGTCCGAAGGCTTCCGCAAGACGGGTAAAGTAGTCGCGAAGCTGTTCGAGACGAAAGCTGTTCTGTATGAATGTACCGCGAATTGCGATGATCCTTCCAAGGAGCCTCAGCTTAAAGAGGTGCAACGACACGCGATTCAAGTGAATGACCCTCTAACTTATAAAGGGCTTCGCGCCTATCAATTTGATTTCGATTTAACCCCTAAGCTTCGTTCGGTTCAGCCTGTATTGGTGAATCAAGTGACCGGCGAGCAATATGGGAAATTCAAGCTTGAGATGAACAACCCGCAACAGGAGTTCAAGCTTGGTCCATACACCTTGGAATTAAAAAATAAATTTTTGGATTTCTCCTTAAATGAGCAAGGGCAGCCTATTTCAAAATCCAAGGACCCGAATGCTCCGGCATTTCTCTTTGTAGTGAAGGGTCCGGATTTGCCGGAGGAAGGCAGTCAGTTCATCTATTTTCCGAAGCAGATCGATAAAGAACGATTCCAGCAGGATGCTATTAATGAGAAGCTTGGCGGACTGCAGAACAAACTGGAATTAGACGTACAGTCGATGGAGGACGTAGACATTATCGCTTCATCGAGCTATTTGAATATTCGGATTGACCGGGCTATGCCTTTTGTATGGCTTGGACTTGGAATCGTTATGCTTGGTTTGATCATGAGCTTCTATTGGCAACATCGGCGGATCTGGCTCCGCATTGATGAAGGAATATTGACGCTTGGCGCGCATACCACGAAGAACTGGTTCGGCATGCGCCGTGAAGTATCTTCGTTCCTAAGCGCGATGGGCATAGAAGCAGATGAGAAGTCATTGGAAAATGGGGGGGAATAGGTATGGATTTTTTAGAAATTAGCCGATATGGATTTATGATTGCTTTTTTTCTATACTGTGCTTCTTTTATTTTTTATGTAGTTGCTGTTACGGGGAAGACGTGGAAAAATAGAGACCCGCAGCGTCATGAACGCAAGTGGGGGAGAATCTCCTTTGCAACCTCTTCCTTGGGATTGTTGTCGCACCTGATCTACTGCGCATTTCGCTGGGCCTATAGCGGGCATATTCCAGTCAGCAATATGTATGAGTTCATGACATTCCTGTCTATGATGGTGATGATAGCATTTACCGTGATCTTCCTGATCTATCGAAAAATATTGCTGGGCATGTTCGCATTGCCGATTGCGATTATTATTATGGCGTATGCCGCCGTATTCCCGCAGGATGTACAGCCGCTCATCCCTTCGCTACGCTCCATCTGGCTGTATATTCACGTGACGCTGGCAGCGACCAGCGAAGCCTTCTTCGCAGTTGGCTTTGTAGCAGCACTGCTATACCTGCTTCGTACGATCGAATTCGATAGCAACGAGAAATCAGCACGTCGCCAAAAAAGATGGATTGAATTTACGCTATTTTCTATTATTATAGTAGTGGGCTTTATTGTGTCGGTTTTTGCCTTCCGGGCAGGTGGATATGAAGCTGTATTTACGCAAAATAAGACAGTGATTGACAGCCAAGTACAACAAGATAGTACAATAGAACAACAGGGAGTTTACCATATGCCGCCAATCGTGGCGCCTTATCAGAGCAAGGCCGAGTCTGTTCCGTCTTTCCTTGGAATGGATCGGGCTTGGTTCGAAGCGCCGTCATGGATGAGCGGAGCCAGCTCGGCCCGTAAATTGAATACGGTGATTTGGGCCCTAATTACCGGGATTGTGCTATATTTATTACTAAGGCTTATTCTTCGCCGTCCATTAAGCAAAGTGTTGGCGCCTGCCGTTAAAGGAATTGATCCGAATGATGCGGATGAGATCAGCTATCGGGCGATTGCTATCGGATTTCCCATCTTTACACTTGGGGCACTGGTATTTGCTATGATCTGGGCCCAGCAAGCATGGGGCCGTTTTTGGGGTTGGGATCCAAAAGAAGTATGGGCACTCATTACGTGGCTCTACTATAGTGCTTATTTACATCTGCGCTTGTCTCGTGGCTTCCACGGACGCAAGGCTTCTTGGATCGCCGTCATTGGTTTCCTTGTGGTAATGTTTACGCTCGTGGGTGTTAATCTCATTATTGCAGGTTTGCATTCTTACGCGGGCACAGACTAACAATATTATTAATCCTATAATTCGCTCTGGTGAATGGGTAAGATGATGAAGGGGTTGTTGTTGATGTCAGATCAAGAGAATCGCATTTTGGTGGTTGATGATGAGGAGCGTATTCGTCGATTGCTAAAAATGTATTTGGAAAAAGAAGGTTACGAAATCGACGAAGCTGAGGATGGAGAAATCGCACTGAAAAAAGCGACGTCCAACGATTATGGCTTAATTCTGCTTGATGTGATGCTGCCGGGAATCGATGGCATTGAAGTGTGCAATCGATTAAGACAAGTAAAAGCGACGCCGGTGTTGATGCTGACGGCAAAGGGTGAGGAGATGAACCGGGTTCAAGGCTTTGAGGTCGGTGCTGACGACTATGTAGTTAAGCCTTTTAGCCCGCGTGAAGTCATTTATCGTGTCAAGGCGATTATGCGCCGCGCCTCTGCGACTGCTTACTTGACCAAAGAAAGCGGAACCAGCAACAACATTGTGTTCCCTCATCTTATTATTGAACATGACGCACACCGTGTTACAGCCAATGGGCAGGAAGTTAGCTTGACACCAAAGGAATATGAATTGCTGCACTATTTGGCGGTTTCGCCGGATAAGGTATTCTCGCGTGAGGAATTGCTGAAGGACGTATGGAATTATGAATTTTTCGGCGATCTTCGTACAGTAGATACGCATGTGAAGCGTCTGCGCGAAAAATTGAATAAAGTATCACCAGAATCAGCGGCCATGATCACTACAGTATGGGGAGTTGGCTATAAGCTGGAGGTTGCTAAGTAAGTGAGCTTCTGGAGATCGCTGGTCGGCAAGCTGTGGATGACGATCATTGGCCTGGTTGCTTGTGTACTGTTGATATTAGGATTATTTTTGCTGCCGTATATCGACACGAACTTTACGAATTCAGCCGCAATTAAGAAGATGTTTGTAATCGTATGTGTGATTGGATTCTCACTCACCACCTTCTTCGCACTGTTTCTGTTCACAAAGATTACGCAGCCGATGCAGCAGCTGATCCGCGCGGCAGACTCGATTCGCAAGGGGAAGTATGATACTCGGCTATCGCTTCGCACAAGCGATGAGATCGGAACTTTATCAATTACCTTCAATCATATGGCTGAAGAGCTGGAGAATACGATCCGGAGCTTGAAGCATGAGAAGGAGCATCTGTCCAGCGTTCTAAGGAGTATGTATGATGCAGTTATTACACTGGACCGCAGTGGTGCAATTATTTTGACGAATCCTCCTGGGGAGAAAGTACTTGAGCTCTGGGGGGATCTTCCGGATTCGGCCTCTGAAATGGAGGAAATGACGGAGGATGATTATTGGAGCGGAATTCCGAAGCCGCTCATCCCTATGTTCCATCGTGTACTGGATCAGGAAGGCGACCAGAGCATGAATATTCATGTGAAGAAAGGCGTATGGTCCGTACATATGACTCCGCTTGCCTCAGACGGAGAGATTCGTGGTGCGGTGGCAGTCGTACGTGATGTGACGGAGCAGGTTAAGCTGGAGAAGATGCGCAGCGACTTCGTCGCCAACGTCTCCCACGAGATCCGTACACCGCTATCGATGATGCAAGGATATAGCGAAGCGCTTCTTGACGGGATGGCTGCGACGCCTGAGGAACAGGCTGAGCTTGTACAAGTAATCCATGATGAATCACTTCGCATGACCCGCCTCGTCCGTGATTTGCTCGACCTGGCCCGCATGGAGGCAGGTTATATTGACATGCCGATGGCACAAATGGATTTCAGGGAGTTGGCGGAGCGTATGCACCGCAAATTCCTGGTTCGAGCCAAGGAGCATGACATCACGCTTAAGCTGGAAGTTGATAATTCGCCGATGTATCTGGAACAGGCTAATGAGGACCGACTGGAACAAGTACTGACGAACTTGCTTGATAATGCCTTCAGGCATACGCCAGATGGGGGAGAGATCGGAATCAGCGCCCACATTCGCGAGAGTAAGCTCGGTAAGGAGCTGCATGCCTCAATTAAGGACAGCGGTGCAGGGATTCCTTCCGATGACCTTGCCTTCATCTTTGAGAGGTTCTACAAGGCTGATAAGGCCCGTGTACGGGGGGAGACGGTAGGAACCGGACTGGGATTGTCAATTGTGAAGAACATCGTGGATTCGCATCAAGGTACGATCCAAGCGGAGAGCGAGCTCGGCAAAGGGACGATATTCCATATGATATTGCCTGTCGAAAGGCATCAATAATTCGAATGTATGACCATCCTGTTTGCAGAAAGGATGGTTTTTTTGTTGAACGAGCGAGAGAAATCTTGTTCAACGTGGAACATGTTCCTTAAGTCCAAATAAAGGGGCAATCTCCTAGCAATGGAACTACTAGGAGACTGCCCTTATTTAATATCTTAGATAAATGCGATTTGTTGCGCCTTATTGATCTCAGGCAATTGAGTCAGCTTACTAATTACCTCTGCAGGAGCGGCCTTGTCCACGGT
This sequence comes from Paenibacillus motobuensis, assembly GCF_039521865.1. Taxonomy (NCBI): domain Bacteria; kingdom Bacillati; phylum Bacillota; class Bacilli; order Caryophanales; family Paenibacillaceae; genus Paenibacillus; species Paenibacillus motobuensis. The sequence goes on from NZ_BAAACX010000016.1 coordinate 135,501, forward strand.
AAGAACCATGATCGCGGCGCCGCCTACGATCTTACGTCCAACTTGCATCGAAGCGATATTGACTTCGTTGCTGCCAAGCAGGGTTCCTACATGACCGACCATCCCCGGTTTGTCATTGTGGGATACGAAGATCAGGTGGCCTTCTGGAGCGATATCCACCGGATACTTGTCGATTTGGACGATTCTTGCACCATAGCCGTTCAATAGCGTTCCAGCGATGCAATGTTCCGTGCCGTCCGGTGCTTTCAGCGTTACACTGATCAAATTCGTGAAGCCTTTTGTTGCCGAAGCTTGGGTTACAGCCACTTTCACATCGCGTACCTTGGCCAGATGGATCGAGTTAACGATGTTGACATCGTCTCCGAAGTGGCGGGACAGAACGCCTTTGATAATATAGCGAGTCAATGGCTGCGTATCAACCTCTGCCAGATCCCCGGCATAGTCTACGTGAATTTCTTGCACAGCCTGTTGATTCAGTTGAGCGGCAAGCATGCCGATCTTTTCGCCAAGCTCGAAATAAGGAGTCAGCTTATTCATTACACTTGGTGCAACCGGCGGCATGTTAACAGCATTCTTGAACGGCTCGTTACGAAGAATGTGCAGCACTTGCTCGGATACGTCGATGGCTACATTCTCCTGGGCTTCAACGGTAGAAGCACCTAGATGCGGAGTAACGATGATCTTTGGATTGTTCAGGAATGGATGATCCGCTTCCGGCGGTTCCTTCTCAAACACGTCGAAGGCAGCTCCGGCCACAATACCTTGATCGATCGCTTCAACAAGAGCCATTTCATCAATGACTCCGCCGCGGGCACAATTGATGATGCGCATGCCTTTCTTCATGACCTCGAATTGAGGGCGGGAGATCATATGCTTGGTCTCTGGAGTCAATGGAGTATGAACCGTAATAAAGTCAGCATTACGGACGATATCATCGACACTGGATAGCTTGATTCCCAGCTTCTCTGCACGGTCTTCGGTCAGGAACGGATCATAACCGAGAATATCCATTCCGAATGCCTTGGCCCGCTTGGCGACTTCTGAACCGATCCGGCCCATACCTAGCACGCCGAGCTTCTTATTGCGGAGCTCTACGCCGAGGAATTTACGATCCCAAGTCCCGGAGATGGTCTTGGCATATGCCTGTGGAATGTGGCGGGCAAGGGCCATCATCATGGCGAAGGCATGCTCGCAGGTCGTAATCGTGTTGCCATCCGGCGCGTTGATGACGATAATTCCACGTTTCGTTGCCGCTTCGAGGTTGATGTTATCAACGCCGACGCCGGCACGACCAATCACCTTGAGATTTTTGCCGGCTTCCATAATTTTATCGGTCACCTTTGTCTGGCTGCGAACAAGCAATGCGTCGTATTCAGGAATGATTTGAACCAGTTCATCTTCGCTAAGTCCTGTCTTTTTGTCTACTACGACGTCACTAGCTTCCACGAGCTGTTGAATCCCCAAGTCACTGATAGGATCCGATACAAGAACTTTAAACATGATTTCTTTGCCTCCTAAATATTTGTCTTTTTTGTATATATAAGCTGAACTAATAGTTCAACTTCTATAAATGTGCTCGTTCACTCGCCTTGCAGAAGCATTTGCTCACTCTCTTCAGTAGTTTCCCGTTATACTGCGACAAAGGCACAACGTGCTATGAAGCAGCTCAGCGTGTATCAGGGCAACAAAAAAACTCTCAATCCGCACACTACTACCGTAGTAAGGGACGAGAGTTGTTCGTGGTACCACCCTAATTCACTGCTTCTTCGCAGAAGCAGCCTCATTTGTCGTCAAGACAAAACTGATAACGGAGTTCTCCGACTGCGCCTACTTGAGATTCAACGCAGTGACTCAGGATCGCTTAAGCTGTTACGTACACTACCGGTTCGCAGCACCACCGGCTCTCTGGGAGTTTCATAGCAGCCATGTTCCTTCATTGTTTTTCATGAGTATGATTTTTCATAATGTACCATGGTCTAAGAAAGGTGTCAATACTGTGAATGGTACAATATGCCCGGGTGGCGGGGCGCTCTTGAATCTGCTCGTTTTTTTAGTTATGATTTTGTTAATGTCGAAAAAACTCTGTTTTTCTGTCTGATCCTTCAGTCCTCGAAGAAAAAAGGCAGTTCAGGAAGTGACTCGGATTTATAAAAAGCAGGTTTCCATTTTAGAAATTCATTTTCCTGAATAGCTTCTGTTTCTGTGAGAATTTTCACAACGGACTGCACAGAATTAAGATTGAGCGATGATGCCTTTCCGCTAGTAATCATTTGATCGATCTTAGCTGTCATATCTTGAGGCAGATAGTTCACATACATTTTGTCCTTAAGCATGATATCAGCAACAGCTTTATTCTTTATGGCGAAGGAGTATTTCTTCCATTCCTTGATCGTAGTGCCGGTATTGAAGTTGAATGAGTCCGGAATGGATTTATCGTATTTGGAACTCCATTTTAAGATGGATGCATAGAACTTATTTTGAGCCTGAAGCCCAAAATTCACAGCGCTCTCCAGAAATTCATCGTTAGTCTCCGGACTATCTGACAGCTTGGCTAATGTGATAATGCTTGTTTGTTTGACCGACCGATCGATATTCTCATCAAAGAGTCGCAGACTCTTCAGAATGTCGGCCTGAGCTTCAAGCAAAAGTGGAGAATTGCTGGATACTTGATACGATGCAATTTCCTTGTACTGATCCTGTGCTGATTTGCGTAACTGCTTCAGTGTCTGACTGGAGATCACATCCCCGTCGCCATGAGCGCCTCGATGGTATCTATCCATAGTTGAGACGTAGTTGTTCTTGAAATTCTGGTACGGCTGAAAGACCGTAAAATAAAAAGTTACCAAATCCTGCTGCTGATAGGAACCATCGGATTCAAGCACATAGTCATAATTGGCGATGCTGGCGTATTTCGCCTCCGTCTTGCTAACGCCGATCTGCAAGCCCAGAAAGAACGTTCCGAAGGCAGCGATCAAGGTGAAGAGAAAGCCCATTGTAAACAGCATCTCACTACGGGAGGAATTCGATTTGCGATTCATGAGTACCGCTCCTTACTTCATATTTTTCAGTCCATGAGCGAACAAATAGGTATTCATCTCAACATCATTATAAAGGACAGGGTTTGACAAATTATATGAAAAAGTTCAAATTTGGCAAAATCAAGATACAAAAGGTCGATCCCGGTCAACTTAATGAACGAATCTTGTTGATCAATTTGTATCTTACTCAAGGACTTACTTTATTTATCGGTATAATCATACTGTTATTTCAGAAGCGAAACCCCCTAACTGTGTTAACATTTCCTGAACATCCTGAATTTGCATACTATAGTATCGGATTGGCCGGTGTTATGTTCTGTGCAGATATGCTCATTTCCAGATTTGTTGGGGAGGATAGCATGGATGATGGCGGAATTAACAATATGCTCTTCCGAAGCCGTCCTATTTGGCATATTATATTGATCTGCTTAGTAGTAGCGATATGCGAAGAATTGCTGTTCCGGGGAGCTATCCAGCATGGACTTGGCATTTATTGGACGAGTATTCTATTCGCAGTGATTCATGTCCGTTATTTGAAGCATTGGATTCCGACGGGGTGGGTATTTTTGAGCAGCTATGGTCTAGGTTACATCTATGTTCTGACAGGGACCCTCTGGGCGCCTATTTTATGCCATTTCATTATCGACCTTGTATCTGGGCTAGTCATTAAATATCGGAGGGAAACATGAGTGAACGTTTGAGCAGGGTTGAACGGTATGAACGCAGCCGTGAGACCAAACACACCAAGACCAGACATCGTCGTTCATCAGAAGCTAGAGCCAATAGAACAGGACCGGATTTCTTGGCGGACTATCAGAAGGAAGAGTATGAGAATGCATCTCGGGATGAAACTCTGCTTGTGAACGAAGTTCCGGATGAAGTATTCAAGGAACAAGACGAAGCCGATGGAACCAATATGAAGGACTTGCCGACACGCAAGCAAATGTTTCCGTCACAGCGGCTGAAGCTGCAGAAATGGTTCCTCAACTCGCTATTGTATATCTTTATAGGATTGCTCGTCTTTTTATTGTGGTGGGGTATCAGTATATCCCCCTGGGGCCAAAAATATGGTTTGTAGAAGCTCCTTTCGTCCCTAGCTTCATCCAACCTTCTCGGTGCTGAAAAGCGGACTTTTTGAACATGGCTTGACATTTTGAGTGGGCTGCATATATTATGTAGAACAACAAGAACATAACCGGAAAAATGCCGATGAAGAGAATCCAACTCAGAGGCGTTCTCGTCAAGATAGAGATGTCTATCCTAAGTTTAACGGACCGCCCGTTACCGCGGAACCAAGTGATTGAAGCTGTGTTATTACGTTTCAGTAAATTGGGTGGCACCGCGAGCAGAGCGCTCCTCGTCCCAAAGGATGAGGGCGCTCTTTGTATTTTTATCAGAGCCAAAAGGAGCGGTTTAGAAATGCTGGATATTCATTGGATTCGTGACCATGCCGCCGAAGTGCAGGCGGCTGCGAAGAAAAAGGGGATCGAGGTATCTGTAGAAGAATGCTTGCGGAAGGACGATCAGAGAAAGGAATTGCTGGGGAAAGTTGAAGGGATGCGGAAGAAGAGAAATGAAGGCTCAGCCCAGGTGGCACAGCTATTGCAAGCGGGAAAGGCTGATGAAGCGGAGCTAAGCAAAATCGAGCTCAAGCGGCTTAACGAGCTGATTGCAGGCATGTCGCAGAAGCTGGATCAAGTGAATAATGAATTTGAACGCCTCATGATGCTCATTCCGAATGTTCCTTCACCCGACACGCCGGAAGGAAATTCGGAAGCGGACAATATTGAGGTACGAAGATGGGGAGTACGTCCAGAATGGTCGTTCGATCCGCTCGATCACGTCGACTTGGGCATCCGCCACGATATGATTGATATACCGCGCGGGGTCAAAGTCGGTGGGAGCCGCAGCTATTATTTGAAGGGGTTGGGACTGCTTCTTCATCGCGCCGTTCAGCAGCTCGCACTGGATCTGCTCCTGGAACACGACTTTATCCCATTTGATGTTCCCATGATGGTTCGTGAAGAAAATATGATTAACACCGGCTTTTTTCCAACCGGAAAGGATCAAGCTTATGCTCTACAAGACGAATCGTTATGGATGGTCGGTACGTCCGAGGTACCGCTTGTCTCATATTATAGGGGCGAGATCGTTGATGTGGAGAAACCAATCAAGCTAGCCGGCGTCTCCAATTGTTTTCGCAGTGAGGTCGGATCAGCAGGAAGGGATGTACGTGGCTTATACCGGGTTCATCAATTCGCCAAAGTGGAGATGGTCGTTATTTGTAAGCCTGACCCTGCCTTATCGGAACAACTTCTTCAAGAGATCACTTCACATTCCGAGCATATTCTGCAGGCTTTGGAGCTTCCATATCGGGTAATGGCTGTATGCGCAGGCGATATGTCGCAGAAGACCTACAAGCAGTACGACATTGAGACCTGGATGCCAAGTCGTGGCAATTATGGCGAGACACACTCCGCATCGGATCTGCATAGCTTCCAGGCGAGAAGATCGAATATTCGCTGTCGGGATGAGCAAGGGAAGCTACGGTACTGCTATACGCTTAACAATACGGCGGTCGCCTCGCCGAGAATATTAATCCCGCTGTTGGAGAATCATCAGCGTGAAGATGGTTCTATTTATGTTCCACCTGCTTTGCGTAAATATTTGGGCGGACGTTCTGAACTGTTACCCCTGGCGTGAGCCAATCTGTATGACATGCAATGCTTTCCTGTATTTATGCCGCATGAGTTTGTTTTAAAGGGCGAACAATAAGTGTGATTTTATCATAACTAAGGAGGTTGTTCAGGTGAGATCTTCCACATTCTTATGGGGAGTTGTCCTCGGCGCCACCGCTGGAGTCATGGCATCTAAGCGTAAAATCAATTGGATGGGTATGATGAGCGAAGCAGGTTCAGCTTTGAGCCTGGCGGGCATGAAGACGGGGAAGGATTACGGGCAGGCTAGATCGACGAGTAGCCGTGGGAGCACGCTAAGTGCCCAGGTGTTTCCCAGTCAGAGCACATCGTCCGCAGCGAATCATTCGAAGGAACACACTGTAAATCAGATCAAAGATTTTATTAAGGGGAATCCAGAAGTGTTGCAAGAAGTCGAATCCATTCTTAAGGAGAGCAACACACAAATTCCAGGATTGTAACTGAATAGATCTAACAAGCAGTGGAAACTTACTTTAAAGAATCATTTTTCGCAGGATACGATAATTCAGCGAAAAATGATTCTTTTTTTGCCTAACATTATTACGTGCATTTACTTAAAATAAATGATAACATACATACAAAGAACCATTTCCATCACATATTAAAACACGTTTCATAATTTGTTATAACAACGGCATGAGAGGAGGATCCTGTATGAGGATAGAAAGACTTGGCCAGGATAAGATACGGATTTTCCTTACTTTTGATGATCTAAGCGAGCGTGGCATTCAGAAAGAGGATATGTGGCAAGAGATTCCCAAGGTTCATGACTTGTTTACTGAAATGATGGATCAGGCATACAAGGAAGTTGGATTCGATGCTACCGGTCCTTTGGCTGTTGAAGTGATCGCTTTGCCTGCACAAGGGATGGTCGTGATTGTTACACGCGGTAAATATGACCATCATCATCCTGGATTTGGGTCGTCTTATGAGGATGAATTGCCGGATGAAGTATATGAAATGGAAGTGACCTTAGAGAGCAGTGACACCATTCTGTATTCTTTCGATGACTTCGAAATATTGATCGAAGCGGCTCACGTTCTTAATCATATGCTTAAAGATCTCGGCAGATTGTATAAATATAATAACAAATGGATTCTGCAAGTAGATCCTGAGCCTCTTGAAGAGGCCAAGATTCAGGCCATTATCGCTGTAATGGCGGAATTCGGCGATGCTACACCAGTAACCTCGGCTGTGCTGGAGGAATACGGGAGCTTAGTCATCGCAGAGAATGCTGTGGAAGTGATTTGCAGCCATTTTAAATTACAAAATTAAGCAGACTTTTAAGGTCAGCTATTTTTGAGATAAGGGACGATACAAGGAGGTATCCCGTTTGCTAATTTTCTCAATTTTAACTGCAGCGGTCGCTCCAGGTATCGCCCTGCTTACTTATTTCTATCTCAGGGACAAGTACGACGCTGAACCGTTGCAGATGGTTCTTAAGGTGTTTCTGATCGGATTTCTAGTCATTTTGCCGGTCATGATATTACAGCGCGGTTTAACGATCTGGCTGGGAGACGGTCCGATAGTGCAAGCTTTTGTTGTCTCCGCCGGCGTCGAAGAGGCGTTAAAGTGGTTTGTTTTATTTTATCTCATATATCACCATACCGAGTTTGATGAGCCTTATGACGGCATTCTTTATGCAACGGCCATTTCGCTTGGCTTTGCAACCGTCGAGAATGTAATCTACGCCTTTGCCAGCCATGCGACAATGGGAACGATGATGGTCCGAGCTTTGCTTCCGGTATCGGGACATGCCATGTTTGGCGTCATGATGGGATATTACTTGGGTCGTGCGAAGTTTTCGATCGGATGGAGCAACCGTAAGTATTTACTCTTCTCGCTTCTGCTGCCTTTATTCTGGCACGGGGTCTATGATTGGATACTAGATAACTTATCGCAATATTGGATATGGTATATCGTTCCACTGATGGCTTTCTTCTGGTATGGAGGCCTGGGCAAAATCTATCGCGCTACAAAACGTTCTCCCTTCCGTCTTACTGAGGCGGGGGGCCAAGATTAATATGACTACAAATAGGGCATCCTAAATCCAGTTATTACGGGCAAATGATCCGTTAACGGGAAGGGGTGCCTTTTTGCTATGCGCATCAAAATTAGTATAACCTGCAAAGCATGTGGTGAGCGTTTCATTTTGCGGGGGAGGAAAGATAAGGATAAAGACCAGATCGAAACAGGCTTTAAGCAGTGTCTCTGCAACAACCGCGATGAATTTTTAATTGAGGAAGCACTATAATTCGGTGCGGATATCCTAATTTTCCAGACAGTATGAATAAAGCTTCTTTTTTCAACTCAAAATAAGCACAGCTTAGATGAAGAAAGGAGTTTTAGCCAATGTATAAACGTTTGAGTGCGATTTTATTTCCTATAGCCACTCTTTTATTAATCGGCGCATTGGTATGGGGATATCAGGAGAATCAGGAGAAGAACTCGATCTTGATCAAAGCCGAGAACCAATATCAGCGCGCTTTCCATGACTTGTCGTATCATGTCGATCGGCTTCATAGTCAGCTTGGCAACACGCTGGCGGTTCATTCGGCATCGACCGGTTCCCAGCGCAAGGGTCTGGTTAATGTCTGGAGAATTACAAGCGAAGCGCAAAATGAGATCAACCAGCTTCCGCTTACAATGCTTCCTTTCAGCAAGACCGAGGAATTCCTATCACGAATTTCTAACTTCTCTTATCAGACAGCGGTTCGCGATCTGACCAAGCAGCCGTTAACGGATAATGAGGTTAAAAATTTGAAGGAGCTTTACAATAGCTCAGCACAAATCTCCAAGGATCTTCAAGATGTTCAGGACAAAGTTATCTCCAATCGTCTGCGTTGGATGGACGTAGAGACCGCCTTGGCGACAAATAAAGAAGCGAAGGATAATACGATTATCGATGGCTTCAAGACGGTGGATAAGAAGGTAGGAGAATATCCTGAGCTTGACTGGGGTCCATCCGTATCCAGTATGTACACAAAACGGTCGGTGAAGAAGCTTGGTGGAACCCCGATTACAGCTGAGAATATCAAGCATAAGGCAGCACAATTTATCGGGCATCACAGCGGTAACATCAAGGTTGTGGAGAATGGGCGCGGTACGGAGTGGGCTTCCTACACAGCCAAGTCCGATGGTAAGAAGGATGAGACTTATACGCTGGATTATACCCGTAATGGCGGGCATCTGATATCCTATTCCTGCGAACGGACAATTGGTCCGAGATCACTAGGCTATAAAGAAGCAAGAGCTGAGTCGGAAAAGTTCCTGAAGGAGAAAGGGTACCCTAATATGACTGCGGTATCCTATGATCAATATGACAATATCGGGAGCTTAACCTTTGTTAATAAACAAGGAGATGTCTTGATCTATCCTGAGAAAGTTACTGTACGTGTAGGTCTGGACAATGGCCAAGTGACTGGCTTGCAGGCAAGTGATTATGTGTATGAGCGTGACGTTAATCAGAAGATTCCTAAGCCGAAACTGACGGTAGACCAAGCACGGAAGTATCTGAACTCCGATTTCAAGGAGAAATACAACCGACTAGCGCTCATTAAGAATGATCTGTCTGACAAAGTGCTGACTTACGAATTCGGTGGTTCAATCAACGGTAAGGATTATCGCATCTATATTAATGCAGAGAACGGTACCGAAGAGAATATCGAAGAGATAAGAAGCAATAAACCAACGAACAAGACGGATAATCATCAAAACCTACCAAAGCATAAGAAGCAAGCTTAACCTCTTCAAAATCCAACAGGAGCTGGACCAGGAAGCCTTATTAAAGGACCTGATTCGGCTCTTTCTACTTTAATGGAATGTTTTAAAATTCTGTATCTCCTATATGGGGATAAGCGTGATATAATTTTATATGTATGTTGACGTAGGAGGTGAAAGCTTGTACCCGAAAGTAAATGATCTTGTCTACATCCATGTCGCTTCTGTTGACAAGAAGGTGCAAGAGAAAGAGTATAAATCGCGAATTGCCGACGATGATGAAGATTCATTTTTGATTGAGGTACCGATCGAGAGCGGAACAGGAAGACTCAAGCGGCTTGTTGTTGGGGACGAGCTTTCTGTATATTTTCTGTCTGAGGGCGGGATAAAGAATTTTTTTAATACATACGTTACCGGCTTTGCAGATGATAAGGTGCAGATGATACGTATTCGCAAACCGGAGCCAGAGACGATTACCAAGATTCAAAGGAGAAATTTCCTTCGGGTGGTGGCTGATCTGGAGATCGCGGTAAGAATGAAGGACAACACCCGGTTTATCACATATACAGATGATGTCGGGGGAGGCGGAGTCTCTTTCAAATGCGACAGTAAATACAAGTTCTCCCAAGGTGATCAGTTGTATTGTTGGCTGCTGATCCCATACAAGAATGGTTCCATTGATCATGTGCCTTTTGAAGCTGAGGTTGTTCGCATTAAGAAGCTGGAGACTGATCGAGTGATCGCTATGCTGAAGCTGGTCAGCATTTCCGATATGGAGCGTCAGAAGATTATTCGCTACTGCTTTGAACGGCAATTTGACTTCAAGAATCGTTGATAAAGGAAGTTCAAAAAGTCCACTTTTGATAAGAAAACCGATCGAAGTCATTCAGAGATGAGCGACCGCGATTCAAAGGAAGGTTTTCTTGCGATATAGAATTTCATCAACTCCGTTGATAACGAATAAATTCTATATCTAACACGAAGAAATACTGAAAGCTTATTCGACATCGAATCTTGAATTCAGCCGGGCCTTAGCAAATGCTTACGAAGTCATGTTTCCTTCGGAAACATCTCAGGTGCTCACGTACCCACTACAAGCAAATGCTTTCGAGGTCGTTTTCTACGAAAACGTGTAGCTCCGCTCCTCAGTCCCTAGCTTCATTCAACCTTCTCGGTGCTGAAAACCGTACTTTTTGAACACACACTAAACACTAGTAGTGAAATGATTCCCCAACCTCAAATTAGGAAATACCTAATAATGAGTGTAAGGGGGGATTAGGGTGAATGACAAAGACGCACATGATTATACGGAGCTGTTCTTGCGAGTTTGCAGGCCGGTCGAGCGGTGGATGAGAAGGATCATTCTATTGCTGGTGATCAGCCTATGTTTGCTGCAATTGGCGCTTCGAATACCTGAAATTAGACACTTACTTTCATCCGCAGATAAGTTTGAGGGAGTTCCGATTCAGCGGGAAAATAGGCGCTAATATTACTCTTTTCGCGCTATTCTCTTTTGCATCCCTTAGGTATGTGTGGTATAATTTTCACGTCGCAGGCAAAGCCTGCTTTTTTCTTGAGACCCGTTTTTGAGGAGGAATGCCCCATTGGCAAGTGCAGCGTCTAAGGCTAACTGCAGAATTAACATCGCGATCGACGGGCCGGCCGGGGCAGGTAAGAGTACTATCGCCCGTAAGGTAGCAGGCAAGTTGTCCTATGTTTATGTAGATACCGGTGCGATGTACCGGGCTGCGACCTGGTCTATGCTCCAGCAAGGTATATCTTCGGAAGATGTGGATCAAGTGTTGCAAGCGGTAAACAATCTGGAAATCGAACTGATTCCCGGAGAGAACGGACAGCAGGTGCTGGTTGGTGGCATAGATGTCACTGAGGAGATCCGTTCAATTTCAGTTAACGCCAAAGTGTCCCGATATGCGCAAATCGAGGGGCTGCGGAGCAGGCTTGTCTCACTTCAGCAGCAAATGGCTTTGCGTAAAGGCGTTGTCATGGATGGCCGTGATATCGGAACTACGGTGCTCCCTAATGCTGAAGTCAAAATATTCATGACCGCAAGCATTGAGGAGAGAGCTCTTCGCAGATACAAGGAAATGAAGGAACAAAGCGACATCACTCTGAAGCAGCTTGAACTTGATATCGCAGAGCGTGATCGTCTCGACCGGGAACGGACGATATCTCCGCTTCGCCAGGCTGAGGATGCGATTCTACTGGATACGACACATATGTCGATTGATGAGGTTGCTGAATTTATCGTATCTAGGGCGCAGAGCATACAAGGGAGAGAGGGAGAAGTATAGATGATTTATAGCTTTTGTCGCGCAGTGCTTCGAGTAATCTATAAGGCACTGTTCCGCTTGGAAGCGAAGGGAATGGAGAATATTCCTCAAGAGGGGGGAGTACTGTTATGTGCTAATCATATCAGTCTGCTGGATCCTCCAACGATCGGCATTTTGCTGAATCGCAAGGTTCATTTTATGGCCAAGAAGGAATTATTCGATATTATTGGCCTTGGCTGGCTAATTAAAGAGCTAGGAGCTTTCCCTGTCAAACGCGGCAGCGTGAGCAAGGAATCGATCAAGACTTCCCTGACTTTGCTTCGTGATGGACATGTAATGGGTATTTTCCCTGAAGGCCACCGTGCTAAAGGGGAAGATATGGGAGTAGGCAAGAAAGGGGCGGCAACCTTTGCGCTCCGCAGTGATGCAGTAGTCATTCCTGCAGCTATTATCGGCAATTATAAACTTTTTCGTAAAGTGACTGTAGTATACGGCGAACCGATCGATATGGACCAGTTCAAGGAAGCGCCGAAGACCGAAGCGGTCGATCTGGCCACAGATGCCATTATGTCCCGAATTACAGAACTGAAACAATCGATATAGCGATAAAACCCATTTTGCTGTGAATGCATGAAGACAGGGGATAATTGGTAAGCTATATTCGTGAATTGTTTTGAACTACGCTAATAGCGAGTTTAAATAAATGGTTTTTTTTGAATTGAGGAGGTTATTGACATGTCGGAAGAAACAAAGAATGGCTTGGAAGCCGCCCTGGCAAGCCAAGAAGAAATGGAGCAAATCGTATCCTTGAAAAAAGGGGACACCGTAAAAGGGACGATCGTCAAAATCGAGGATAACCAAGCTTATGTCAGCATTGGATATAAATATGACGGTGTTATTCCTATTCGTGAATTGTCCTCCGTCCACCTGGACAGCATTGCGGATGCCGTACAGGTTGGTCAAGAGGTTGAGACCAAGGTTGTCAGCATCGACGACGAGAAGGAACGTCTGGTTCTCTCCAAACGTGCAATCGACAGCGAGAACGCTTGGGATGAATTGCAAGCTCGCTTGGACAGCCAAGAAACCTTCGAAGTTACTGTTGCCGACGTTGTTAAGGGCGGCCTTGTTGTAGACGTAGGTCTGCGCGGCTTCATTCCGGCTTCCATGGTTGAACGCCATTTCGTTGAAGATTTCAGCGATTACAAAGGCCGTACGCTGCGCGTAAAAGTGAAAGAAATCGACAAAGAGAACAACAAAGTAATCCTGTCCCAAAAGGATGTTCTCGATGAAGAATTCGAGGCTAACAAGCAAAAAGTTATGGCTGGCCTTGCTGAAGGTCAAGTGATCGAAGGTACAGTACAGCGTTTGACCCAATTCGGCGCATTTGTTGATGTGGGCGGCGTGGACGGACTTGTACACGTGTCTGAAATCTCTTGGAGCCATGTTGACAAACCAGCTGACGTCCTCTCTGAGGGAGACAAAGTCAAGGTTAAAGTTCTTAAGGTTGACCCTGAGAAAGGTAAAATCAGCCTGAGCATCAAAGCTGCTTTGCCAGGACCTTGGGATTCAGCAAGCGAGCAATTCCATATTGGCGATATTGTGAGCGGTGAAGTAAAACGTCTTGTTAATTTTGGAGCTTTCGTTGAAATCGCTCCAGGCGTTGAAGGACTTGTTCATATTTCGCAAATTTCTCATAAACATATCGGCACGCCGTTTGAAGTGTTGAAAGAAGGCCAAACGGTTCAAGTTAAAATTTTGGACCTGAGCGCATCTGAAAAACGTGCGAGCCTGAGCATTAAGGAAACGGAAGAAGCACCAGCTCCGACGCCTAAGAGCGAGAAGCCTTCGAAAGGCAGCAGCGTAAGAAAAGAAGATCTGGGCGATAACCCTAATGTTTCCCTTAGCAACCAAGGACTTAGCATTACTCTAGGCGAACGTTTTGGAGACAAGCTGAGCAAATTGAAATAAGCGGATATTAGCTTTTGAGATCGGCGGACCCTCTTATGTGGGTTCGCTGTTTTTTTTGGCAAGACTATAGTTAGCCAATTCAGTTTTTTTTTGCTATGATTATTTAGGTGTATTTTTTACGGGATAATCAAAAGTAAGTGAATATAGATTTTGAACGATTTTAGGAGGAATGCTTATGGCAAGACCCGTAGTGGCCATTGTCGGTAGGCCGAATGTAGGCAAATCTACAATCTTTAACCGTTTGATTGGTGATCGACTGGCTATTGTTGAAGACAAGCCGGGTATTACACGGGACCGAATCTACGGTACGGCGGAATGGAATGGGGTACCGTTCAGCGTTATCGACACAGGTGGTATTGAGCTTAGCGATGAAGAACCGATTCTGAAATTGATTCGGATGCAAGCTGAACTGGCGATTGAGGAAGCTGATGTAATCGTGTTCATGTGTGATGCTAAGACAGGGGTAACTGGTGCGGATGAAGAAGTAGCCACCATGCTCTATCGAAGTGGTAAGCCTGTCATTGTCGCCGTTAACAAGGTTGATAACATCGGCCGTCAGGATTTTATTTATGAATTTTACAATCTCGGCTTCGGTGAGCCCATTGGTGTATCCGGTAGCCATGGCACTGGAATCGGCGATCTGCTGGATGCCATCGTTGAGAATCTGCCAGAGCTGACGGATGATGAGTATGATGAAGATGTGATCCGGGTTGCTTTGATCGGACGTCCAAACGTTGGTAAATCCTCTCTTGTCAATGCGATATTAGGTGAAGAACGCGTTATTGTCAGCGACATCGCCGGAACAACTCGTGATGCTGTCGATACTCCGTTCGAGAAGGACGGTCAGAAATATGTATTGATTGATACTGCCGGTATGCGCAAGCGGGGCAAGGTGTATGAGACGACTGAGAAATATAGCGTAATGCGTGCGATGAAGGCGATCGAGCGTGCGGATGTCGTACTTGTGCTCATTAATGGGGAAGAGGGAATCATTGAACAGGATAAGCACATTGCTGGCTATGCTTATGAAGCAGGCAAAGCTTCTGCATTTGTTGTGAACAAGTGGGATGTCGTCGAGAAGGATGATAAGACAATGCACCTGTTCGAGCAGAAAATACGTGATCATTTCTTGTTCATGACCTATGCTCCTGTCGTATTTCTGTCGGCTAAGACGAAGCAAAGACTCCACAAGCTGCTTCCGGTTGTTCAGCATGTTGCGGATCAACATACGAAGCGGATTCAGACTCATCTGCTTAATGATGTCGTCTCGGATGCGGTGGCCATTAACCCGCCTCCTACGGATAAAGGCAGAAGGCTGCGGATTAATTATGTGACTCAGGTAGCGGTTAAGCCTCCGACGATCGTTGTGTTTGTTAACGATCCAGAGCTGATGCACTTCTCCTATGAACGTTATCTGGAGAATAAGATTCGCGCCGCTTTTGATTTTGAAGGTACGCCGATTCGTCTGTTCACACGGCGTAAGTCTGATGAGGGTTAGGAGAGGACGACAAGTTGATTTTATCCGTCATTGCAGTTCTTGCTTCTTATTTACTGGGTTCGGTCAGTTTCAGTGTTGTGATTGCTAAGGGGATCAAGGGAATCGATATTCGTCAGCATGGCAGCGGTAATGCAGGCGCTACAAACACACTTCGAGTACTCGGTAAAGGGCCGGCGATCCTCGTATTAACGCTTGACGTGCTGAAAGGGATTGCCGCAGTCTGGATAGGCCGCTGGCTTGGCGATGGTTCTGTATGGGTGCCTGCACTATGTGGGATTGCGGTTATTGTCGGTCATAATTGGCCGGTCTATTTCCGTTTTCGTGGAGGAAAGGGGATAGCATCGACAATTGGAGTTATGGCATCCCTGTTCTTCTTTCCGGCATTATATGCTGGAATTATCGCTATTCTCTCGATCGTATTCACAAGATATGTATCGCTTGGCTCATTATTATTTGTTTTGTTAACGCCTATCTTTCTTGTTTTTATTGAGGGCGTTGGTCCTTATTTTTGGGTTAGTTTGCTTATCTGTCTCTTTGCCATATGGAGACACCGGACGAATATCGTTAAGATTGCGCAGGGCAGAGAGAATAAGCTAGGTTCTAAGGGAGGGAGTAACGTTGGCTAGGAAGGTTGCTGTACTGGTAGCGGGAAGTTGGGGAACAGCGCTCGCAAGCGTGCTGGCGGATAAGGAGATGAATGTTGTCATCTGGACTCGCAATGAGTCGCAAAAGGACGAAATCAACCGTCTCCATACCAATGGGCGGTTCCTGCCAGGGGTTACTCTATCTCCGAATTTGACCGCTACGACGGACATGCATGAGGCGATGGACGGGGCTGAGGCCGTAGTTATCGTCGCCCCTTCGGCTGCGATTCGTGAAGTTACCCGGCAGATGCGCCCATATTGGACGGAAGAGATGCTGGTGGTGCATGCTACCAAGGGTTTTGAAACTGAATCGCTCAAGCGTATCTCCACGGTAATTGCAGAGGAGCTCGAATGCGAGGAAGGGCGTATCGTCGTTCTCTCCGGACCGAGCCATGCCGAGGAAGTCGTGAAGCGCTGCCCGACGACTGTGGTCGTAGCGGCTTTGGACGATTCGGAGTCTATCCGTGCTCAGGATCTGTTCATGAACCCTTATTTCCGCGTTTATACGAATCGCGACATGGTCGGGGTAGAGCTGGCAGGAGCACTGAAGAACATTATCGCGCTTGGCGCGGGGATGTCGGATGGTCTAGGCTTTGGCGATAATGCCAAAGCAGCACTGCTGACACGCGGACTTGCCGAGATTACTCGAATTGGCGCAGAGATGGGAGCCAATCCACTTACTTTTGCCGGGCTAGCGGGAGTTGGTGACCTTGTCGTTACCGCGACAAGCCGTCATAGCCGTAACTGGCGTGCTGGTTATATGCTTGGCGAGGGCAAGAAGCTGGAGACGGTGTTAAGCTCTATGGGCATGGTTGTGGAAGGAATTCGCACAACGAAAGCTGCCCATACGCTTTCTGACAAGTACAAGGTACAGATGCCGATTACCCAGCAGCTCTATCAGGTTCTGTTCGAGGGTCTCGATCCTAGGACAGCGGTGGAAGCTCTGATGGGTCGCGATAAGAAGACAGAGATGGAACTGATGTCCATCGAGACCTGGGAAACTTGGCATAAGTAGATACTGTTTGCTGTCAGCAGGAAGTATGCTGATGGTGGAGATGGCATACTTATATCTGAGCAGGAAGCCCACTCACCTTTTTCGTTCCGTTCTCATACTATAGGGAAGAGGACAACGGAGGAGGCGAACGAATGAACAATTTTTCCAAGGATGCTCTTAATGCCATTAACAAAAAAAGCGGTAAAAATATAACAGAAGGCACAGTCAAGAAGCTGGCTAGCAATGTGAAGCCGTCCACAATGCAGAATGAAGCTGAGCTGCGCAAGCTGATCAAGCAGGTATCGGCGGCTGCCAAAGTGCCCGTTACAGAAAGTACAATAAATGAAATCGTCAGCGCAGTGAAGAAGAGCGGCATGAACGCGAGCAATATGCAGGCTCTGATGAAAATGATGATCAAGAAGTAAGCTGGAGTTGATCTCCATTAATCATTGTGGCTGCTCTGTCGGGAATGGTCCTGCAGGAGATACAAATTCCTGTGGGGCTTTTTTGTTTATTTATTTTATTCAATCGCGTAGCCTGTTTTCAGTCGAAATGCTATAATATTCATCATATCAATCGAAGGAAATTTAAATTCTTATTAAAAGTAGACTTTTTGAATAACCTCTTATAGGAGTGTATGAATATGGTTCTGGATGCAATGACCAAGATGTGGCTGTCAATTGCAGCGATTCTCGTCATGGGCTTGTCCGTATTTCTGATTACGTTTGCAAGAACCAAGACGAAGGGGCTGCTTAAGGGGATACTTTCGCTGGCCGCTTTCGTCATTATGCTGGCGGGTTTCCTGACGGGGCTTATATCGATTACATAGACAGACGAATTGAGGCAGACTAAGGAAAGAGGGAATAACATGACAGATGGGGTCAAGTCTGACATTAATAAGTATCCCGGGATGATCCCTGCATTAACAGAGCTGGCTGTAAGATTGCGGGAAGCGGAAGGCGTTTGGATGCTGGGGGGAAGTAGTAGCTTGCTGCTGCAAGGGGTAGCGATCCCCGCTGCTCCGCGGGATATTGATGTGTATGCGGATTTAAATGATGCGCACCGGATTCATGAATTATTGCAACCTATTGCGGTAGATGAACCACATTTCGATCAAACCGAGCGCTATGTCTCTGTACTGAGTCATTATTCTCTGGGCTCGTATTCGATAGAATTGGTCGGGGGATTCGAAGTAAGATCGGAAGGTGGATTCTATAGGACGGAGGTTGCTGAGGTGTTGGCCTCATCTGCAGTGCTGACAGAGGTACAAGAGCAGTCGCTTAGTCTGATGCCTCTTGCCCATGAGTTCGTCTTCAACGTACTAAGAGGTCGCCCTGACCGCTATGTGAATATTGCAGCTGTGATGCGCAGGGAGCCGCAGAAGCATATGCCTCTGCTGGCTGTCCTCCTGAAGCGGAATCAATGGAATCAGGACCAGATTGTGAGGATGGCCGAGCTATTGGATCAGCCGCTGCTATCATGGCCATGGCAAGAATCTGACTATCAAGCCTAGCACATAAATGATTGGAGGATAAGCGGTGATGAGAGAGACACAAATAAGATTTAATCCTCCGCAAAAAGTAGTGAAAGTACGCCCAGGGACAAGCGTTCTGCGTGCCGCCCGGGAAGCAAGGGTACATATCGCGACACGTTGTGGTGGTAAGGCGGCCTGCCTGATGTGCAAGGTCAAGGTTGATCCCAAACATGCCGATGCGCTACGGCCTCCTAATGATGCCGAGAGACGCAAGCTTGGCTCGCTGCTTGACGAAGGATACCGCTTGGCTTGTCAGGCGATCATTTGCGGCAGTGCTGAGGTTGAGCTGCCCGAGGACCCTCTGAAGGCGGCGATTAGAAAGCAATTAGAGCAGCAAAAGCTGGATGAGATATAAAAAAAGGGGGATGCTCGTTGAAACGCTTGAACCGTCATATCGTTAGCCTGCAATCCAGGACTTTTCTGGTCCTGGTTATGCTTGCATGTCTGCTGACCGTATTATCTGGATGTATGTATCCAGGTGGGCAAGAACAGACCAATACAAGATCATACAGGGAGAGCGTCGATCGTGTTCAACGGGCGCTTGATCAATTCCAGACCGACACAGGCATACTGCCGATCATTACCGCCGGCCCGGAGACGCCGAGGTATGAGAAATACCGTATTGATATGATTCAAATGCATGATAAGGGTTATATAGAGGAGATTCCGAGTGCGGCATTTGAGCAGGGAGGTAGCGTATATTTCCTAGTCTTAAATGAAGAGGTAGATCCTACAGTCAAGGTTATGGATCTATTAACGGTACAGAAGGTAAATGATGTGCAGCGAATGGTCGATAGCTACCGCAGCAAGCATGACGGGGCTTCGCCTGTCCAGGATGGGCCGGAGGCTTACCCTGGTCTGTACATGGTCGATTTGAAGCTGGCCGGTGCACAGAATTATAAGGTGAGCAGTGTTTTCTCGGGACAGGAGCAACCATTTCTCGTTGATGATGAGGGCGTTGTCTATCTTGATTACGCTTTTGATATCATGCAGGTGATTGATAAATCCCAGCTTGATGCAAAAGCGGATCAGGAGAAGGATCTTAGAGAATATTTAACGGATCATTCCTATTACGTTCCTGTCAAGTCGCTGCCTTACAGATGGCTGGATGGTGTGCCTGTGGCTATAGCCACCGGGATATAGCGGAACGTTTAACAGTATTAACATTGCAAAATAATATAGGATATGAAGAAGACTGCCGGATGTTTTTTTGGCAGTCTTCTTTTTTTATTCGTCATAACTAACCTCATATAATCATATAGATTCTATGTGGCGGAATCATGCCTGTATGGCGTTTTGCAACGCTTCAATTAAAAAACGGTTTCTCTTGAAATTCCGTCATAAATCCGCATCTGGTACATATGATGATACTAGTCCAAATGCATGTACGAGTTAACGCCGCTTTCGTTCAGTCTCACTCCACAGCGGTTCGCGGCGGCGGGCACGGGCAAGAGGAGCTGCCGCTCCTATTATAGCAGTAGGCGTTAAGGAATGAGAATGACGAAGCGGATGCTCTCAAAGCATTTTTCCTTCGGCAAAATTTGAGGAGGGGATATCATTGGTATTGGAGAAAGTAGACATTTATAAGGACATTGCCGAACGAACTGGAGGCGACATTTATCTCGGAGTTGTCGGAGCTGTCCGCACAGGGAAATCAACATTTATCAAGCGTTTTATGGAGACTGTCGTACTTCCGAACATCACCAACGAAGCGGATCGAGTCCGCGCTGTGGATGAGCTTCCGCAGAGTGCAGCCGGGAAGACGATTATGACAACAGAGCCTAAATTTGTACCTAATAATGCGGTGCAGATCAAGGTCTCTGAAGGTCTCGAAGTAAATGTAAGATTAGTAGACTGTGTCGGTTACGCGGTAGAAGGCGCTAAGGGCTACGAGGATGAGAATGGTCCGCGTATGATCTCAACGCCATGGTTCGAAGAACCGATTCCGTTCCAGGAAGCGGCAGAGATCGGCACACGCAAAGTCATTCAGGAGCATTCCACGCTGGGCGTTGTCGTTACGACGGACGGGACGATTGCTGATATTCCGCGTTATTCCTATGTGGACTCGGAGGAACGGGTAATAGCGGAATTGAAAGAAGTCGGCAAGCCGTTCGTATTGGTAATCAACTCGACAAAGCCGAATAGCGAGGAAGCGCAGCAGCTTCGCGGAGAGCTCGCCGCTAAATATGATATTCCAGTCATTACGCTCAGCGCAGCTACGATGACTGAGGAAGACGTAACAGGCGTTCTGCGAGAGGTACTGTACGAATTCCCGGTTCATGAAGTCAACGTCAATCTGCCGAGCTGGGTTATGGTATTGAACGAGAACCACTGGCTGCGCAGCAATTACGAGAATTCTGTACGGGATACGGTCAAGGATATCCGCCGTCTGCGAGATGTGGATCGTGTCGTAAGTAATTTTATGGAATACGACTTCATCGATAAGGCCGGTCTCAGTGGTCTCAATATGGGGCAAGGTGTGGCGGAGATTGATCTCTATGCGCCGGATGACTTATATGACCGTATTTTGATGGAGGTTGTCGGTGTTGAGATTCGCGGCAAGGATCATCTCCTTCAGCTGATGCAGGAATTTTCACATGCGAAGAGAGAGTATGACCGCTTCGCCGAGGCGCTGGAGATGGTCAAGACAACGGGCTACGGCATTGCCGCTCCTTCACTGGCCGAGATGGCTCTCGACGAGCCGGAACTGATTCGTCAAGGCTCAAGATTCGGCGTACGCTTGAAAGCGACAGCTCCATCGATTCATATGATCCGGGTCGATGTAGAATCGGAATTTGCGCCGATTATCGGTACAGAGAAGCAGAGTGAGGAGCTCGTTCGTTACCTGATGCAGGACTTCGAGAACGATCCGATTAAGATTTGGGAATCCGATATTTTTGGTCGCTCATTGCATTCGATCGTCAGAGAAGGAATTCAGGGCAAAATTGCCATGATGCCGGATAATGCCCGCTACAAGCTTCAAGAGACGCTCGGCCGCATTATCAACGAAGGCTCCGGCGGTCTGATCGCAATAATCCTATAAATACGTAAACACGTTCAAAAGTTCAGTTTTCAGCACCTGAAGGCCCGAGTGAATTCAAGATTCGATGTCGAGGTCACTTCCTGAATTACTTCGTGATCAAAGGTGAACATAGGTCCAAATTAATGGAATATCCGGTTTCCTCCTCTAAGTAACCGTGTGCTGCCGATGGGCTGCATGCGGTTACTTTTTACCTATTCATCGCTTCTTGTAGTTAAAGAGCTTGAAAATATTGATTTCCTGTATTACTATAAATTTGTTCCGCGTCGCTGAAAAGAGTGTAAAATTCAACTTTTATCAGGTATAAACAGGGTAATAACGCGGTTTAACGTATATTCTGCGGCAAAACGGAAACACAGAATATCAGAGTAAAGTATTTTATAGAATAGGGAGGTGAATCGTAATGAATAAATCTGATTTGGTATCCAAGGTAGCTGAGAGCACAGAATTGTCCAAGAAGGACGCAACCAAAGCGGTTGATGCTGTATTCGAAGCCATTTCTGAAGCACTTCAAAGCGGAGACAAAGTTCAACTGGTTGGCTTTGGTAACTTTGAAGTTCGTGAGCGTTCCGCACGTAAAGGACGCAATCCGCAAACCGGAGAGGAAATCGAAATCCCTGCGAGCAAGATCCCCGCTTTCAAACCGGGTAAAGCGCTCAAAGACGGAATTAAATAAGATTTCTACATATCTTCTTTTGCGAAGGACCGTGGGCGTTAGTTCACGGCCTTTTCTTTTAGGAGATGTTCTGAAATAGAAAAAGGAGCGGTTGATCATGGAGCAGCGTCATCAAGATGAGAATGAAACCTCAAATAGCGGGGATTACTTCGTCGTCAAGGCCAAGGACCAAGGCGTAACGGTCATCGGCTTAACGCGCGGCAAAGACACGCGGTTTCATCATACGGAGAAGCTGGATAAGGGTGAAGTGCTCATTGCGCAGTTTACTGATCATACCTCTGCCGTGAAGGTGAGAGGCAAAGCGGTCGTATATACGAAGCATGGGATCATCGATACGGAAGAGTGATTTTGTGAATGCAGGCATAGCCTGCTTTTTTCTTTTGTACAATGGAAATAGGGACAGTATAAATACGTGTTTAAAAAGTCAGACTTTTAGCACCTCTATTAGACTGTGGATTTCTTGATTACAGAAGAAGGGGGAGGCCCATGAGACGGAAATGGATGCTTCAATTACTCATCGTATCGATCTTGAGTGTGGTCCTTCTAGCGGTTCTATCCAAACTGGACGGGCGACTGCTGGAGAATACGGCGGTCCATACAGTCTTTGCTGCTGGCCAGCCAGGAGAGCTGAACGATGACAATCTGGTAGATGGTTTGATTGCACTGCAACTTCCTGTGCCAATATCCAAGGTGGATCTGAATGGAGGGATTCTGTCTGTGGATTTGAAGGTCACAGCTGATCAATTCGATAAGAGTCGGTTGTATGCTGGGATGGCGGAGTTGATCTCATTTGCGTTCGAGCGGACGACTAACGTCGATCAGCTTCTGCTGCGCTTCGTTGCCGAAGATCGCTGGCTGGGCACAAAATATCTGCTGCTAGCCTCGGATGTTCATAAGAATGAGCTGCCTCAGGGTGCGCTGGAAATGCTGCGAAATCATGGAGATCAGGAGTTGTCTGATGATTTGCTGCGATGGTTCCATATTACGAGAACGAATTTATGGCGGCAGTCCGTAAATTGAGTTAGGTCTTTCGTGCGCTGGGAAATAACATATGATATAATATACAGGATTGTGGCATCGCTATTTTTAACGATTTGGATGCCAGTAATAGGTGCTCGGAGGCAGAGGATGAGACTTGATCGCATAACGGAACTGGCAAGAAAGTATGTTGAATATGACATGATTTCAACTCACACGGAGCTTCCGGACTTCCCGGTACCCCGTGTTCGTTTGCTTTATACGTTTCTGACGGACAGGGAGGGCGCTACGCAGAAATCGGCAGAGAACTGCGCTTTAGCGGCTTTTCTTGTACAGACGGGAATGGATACGCACGATCTGATCGATCTTGGCGGCGGTGAGCAGAAGGAGAGCAAGATGCGCTCCAGACAGCTGAAGGTGTTGGCCGGAGACTACTTCAGCAGTGTATTCTATGCACTGTTGGCAGGGGCAGGAGAGATCGATATGGTATCTGCGATGAGCTCGGCGATATGCGAGGCGAACTCGCTCAAGGTCAAGCTCTATACGAAGCTGAAGCAGATGCTGCTTACGGCAGAGGATTATCTAAAAGAGAGTACTCAGGTGAAGATGAGCCTGTTCCTTGCTTTCTCTGGACTGCTGGATAAGTCCAAGCAGAATGTATGGAGATTGATGCTTACAGAATTGAGCCGTTGCGAGGTTGTGATGGACGAATTGAAGCATAGCTCCAATATACCGGAGAAGCGACGCGGTTACGCCTACTTACATATTTTGGAATCCGGGACGTCGGAAGACAAAGAAATGCTGCGTTGCCACAGTGTCGGAGAACGCGAATGGGGCTCTATGCTCATTAAATACAATATGAAGGAGCAATTGAGCGGTCTGCTGCAGCAATCCGTAGAACGCGTACAGATGCTGCTTCAGGAGTGTAGAGGAGACAAGCTCTGCACCGAGATCGTCTCTGTACTGGAGCCGTTTCAGAACGTACTATCGATACAGCGCCGAGCGGCGCAGGAAGGCTGAGGTGATCCCCTGAACATGAATAACGTGACTTCAAGACCGAAGGAACAATTCGTTCACTCTGTATTCGAGAGCATTGCTCCAAAATACGATATGATGAACGATCTTCTAAGCTTCCGTCGCCATAAGGCATGGCGTAAATTTACGATGAAGAAGATGAATATGCAGCCGGGAAATACAGCGATCGATCTGTGCTGCGGTACCTGCGACTGGACGATCAGTATGGCTGAGGCGAGCGGAGGACAGATTACCGGGCTCGACTTCAGCGAGAATATGCTGAAATTCGGACGGAGGAAAGTGAACGAGCGTAGTCTCAGTGACCGAATCTCACTCGTACAGGGTGACGCAATGGGGCTGCCGTTCGAGGATAATAGCTTTGATTACGCAACGATCGGGTTCGGACTCAGAAATGTACCGGATCTGTATCAGGTTCTGCGCGAAATGCGCCGCGTCGTGAAACCTGGCGGTATGGTCGTATGCTTGGAATTGTCCAAGCCGACCTGGCAGCCGTTCAAGGGCATTTATTATTTCTATTTTCAGAAGGTGCTTCCGCTACTAGGTAAGATGGTTGCGAAGAGATATGAGCAATACAAGTGGCTGCCTGACTCGCTGGCCTCGTTCCCTGGTCGTGAGGAGCTTAAGGAAGCGTTCCGTGAGACAGGATTGGAACGAGTTGAGGCTTATCCTCTTACCGGCGGCATAGCTGCTCTACACATTGGAATCAAGGAGTCGCCATAATGCTAAAAAAGACGATCACATTTCTGCAGATGATCAAGTTTGAACATACTATTTTCGCCTTGCCCTTCGCTTTTATGGGTGCGTTGCTCGGCTCGGTAGCTATCAACCATGTGTTGCCAACCTGGGCACAGATCGGATGGGTGCTTATGGCCATGTTTGGAGCGCGGAGCGCAGCGATGGGGTTGAACCGCCTGATCGACCGAGTCAGCGATGCCAAGAACCCGCGCACTAAGGGGCGCGCCATTCCGGCAGGGCTGTTGAAGATCGGCGAGGTTATTGCCTTTATTATTTTCTCATTTGTATTATTGTTCTGGGCCGCAGCAGAGCTGGAGCCCCTCTCTATGAAACTGCTGCCGATCGCAGTCGTGATGCTGGTATTTTATTCATACACGAAGCGCTTCACTTGGCTCTGCCATGTTGTGCTTGGGCTTACCGTTGCCTTGGCTCCTCTTGGCGGCTGGGCGGCAGTCACAGGCAAGGTCGATGCTTCAGCTATGGTCCTCTATCTGACAATATCCTTCTGGATCGCCGGATTTGATATCATTTACGCTTGCCAAGATGTTGAATTTGATGCTAAGGAAGGTTTGCATTCAATTCCGGTGAGATTCGGCGTTGCAGGCGCACTCAAAATTGCCAAGGCATTCCATATTGCTACTGCACTTGGCTTCGTATTGCTCTTATTCTTGGCTAATCTCGGCTGGTGGTATATCGCCGGTATGATTATCGCTTATCTGATTCTGTTCTATGAGCATCATATTGTGTCGCCTACGGATCTCAGCCGTCTGCAGACTGCATTTTTTAATATGAACGGTGTATTGAGTATCGTCGTCTTCACCTTTACGCTAGTTGATTTGGTGGTGCAAAGCCGCTGATGAATCTGAACAGACGCAAAGCGATGGTTGTTGGCATCACGGGAGCAAGCGGGTCAATCTATGGGGTCAAGCTGATTCAAACTTTGCTCGGGATTGGCTATGATGTGCATCTGGTCGTCTCCAATGCTGGCTGGAGGGTGATCAAAGAGGAGCTTGGCTGGGATGTGTCCGACCGTAACCGTCTCATTGAAGAACATTTTGGCGGCTATGAGGGACATTGTGTCTATCATCCGATCAATGATATCGGGGCGTCGATCGCCAGCGGGTCTTACTTGGTAGAAGGGATGATCGTGATGCCTTGCTCGATGGGCACCTTGTCTTCGATCGCTAGCGGATCCTCGGATAACCTGATGGCACGGGCAGCCGATGTCATGCTGAAAGAGGCTCGTCCGCTCGTGCTTGTTCCAAGGGAGACTCCGTTGCATGCCATTCATTTGGAGAATATGTTGAAGCTGGCCAGGCTGGGAGTAAGGATAATCCCTGCTATGCCAGCGTTTTATTTCGGTCCTACCAGCATCGATGATTTAGTGTCTTTTCTGGTAGGGAAGGTTCTGGATAATTTAAGAATCGAACATGCTTTGTTTAAGAGGTGGGGGGATCACAATGGACAACCGGGAGAATGACGACATCCTCATCGGCAAAATCAAATATACAAACTGCTGGCCGATGTTCCATCACTTTAAGCCTGATGCCCTTTCGCAGAAGGCAAGTCTCGTTACGGAAGTACCATCTTTACTGAATCGTAGGATGTTTGAGGGGGCGCTGGACATTTCGCCGGTCTCCTCCTTTGCTTTTGGTTACAGTGCGGAACAGTTCGTTCTGCTACCGGATCTGTCGGTTAGCTCCAACGGTCCGGTTAATTCCATATTACTCTTCTCGCGCAAACCGCCGGAACAAATTCGGAACGGAGTTATCGCGTTAACGAACACTTCGGCAACATCGGTAAACTTATTGAAGATCATTATGGAGAAAGCGTATGGAGGAAGCCCGACCTATTGGGACAGCGAGCCTGATCTGGATCTTATGATGGCGAATAGCGACGCCGCCCTGCTGATCGGGGACAACGCTATTTCGGCCTCCTGGCACAATCAGGAGTTTATCGTTACGGATTTAGGGGAAGTCTGGAAACAATGGACAGGGTATGGAATGACGTTTGCCGTATGGGCGGTTCAGAAATCGTTCGCAGAGAATCGGCCTGAACTGCTGGCCGAGGTGAGCCGTGCTTTCCAGGACAGTAAGCGCAGAAGCTTGAGCGATCTGTCATCGCTGGTTGAAGTGGCGTGCAATGAAATTGGCGGCACTCGGGATTACTGGCGTCATTATTTCAATAATTTATGCTATGATTTTAATGAGCAGATGCAGAACGGATTAGCCTTGTACTTCTCTTACGCCTATGAGATGGGACTGCTAGAGCACAAGGTTCGTATCAATGTATGGAATGAGAATATGCTGACACGGGTGAAAGAATGAAGCTAATAGACATTTTCGGCGCGCTGAAAAAGGATATGGATTTTATTGAACGACAGCTATACAAAAGTATCGAAGGCGGAGATGAGCTGCTGAGTGAGACGAGCCTTCATTTGCTCAAGGCAGGCGGCAAGCGGCTTCGCCCTGTATTTGTCCTGCTTGGCGGGAAGTTCGGACAATATGATCTGAAGAAGCTGCAGCATGTTGCTGTTCCGCTGGAACTGATCCATTCCGCTTCTCTCGTCCATGACGATGTCATTGACGATGCTGGAACACGCAGAGGCAAGCCTACCGTCAAGGCGAAATGGGATAATAGAATTGCAATGTATACCGGCGATTACATATACGCTAGAGCTTTGATGATTGCTACGGAGCTGAAAAATCCGGAGATTCACCAGACTCTTGCCAAAGCGATGGTGCAGATGTCGATTGGCGAGATGGAGCAGATCCGTGACTTTTTCAATACAGAGCAATCGGTGCGCCATTACTTGCTTAGAATTCGCCGCAAGACGGCTCTTCTGATCGCAATCAGCTGTCAGCTGGGTGCGCTTGCTGCAGAGGCTCCGAAAGAGGTACACTCGCTGCTGTACCAATATGGATATAATGTCGGCATGGCTTTTCAAATTCGCGATGACCTGCTTGATCTGTGCGGAACAGAGAAGACCATCGGCAAGCCACCCGGTAGTGACATGCGACAGGGTAACATAACCTTGCCAGTCATCTATGCTTTGCAGGAAGAGAAGCTTCGGGAGCCGCTGCTTGCAGAAATCCGTGGAATTCATGCTGGCGATGGAAGCGGCAGCGTGTCCAAAGCGATCGATATGATCGTCTCAAGCAATGGAATTACCCGTGCGGAGCAGTTAGCCGATCGTTTTATTGAAAAGGCAATGGATGCTTTGGCGGGCTTGCCGGAAATAAAGCCTAGAACGCATCTGAAGGAAATCGCTTTATTTATTAACAGACGCACCTATTGAATACTACTTAACGGAAGGCCATTTTTCTGATAAAATACCAATGAAACCGCTATCTATAAATAAATTCATGTAGAATGACAATGTAAAATCGGGGGAGATTGCCTTGGAACGAACTTTTTTAATGGTAAAACCGGATGGTGTACAGCGCGGACTCATTGGTAGAATTGTTAGCAGATTTGAAGACAAAGGTTTCAAATTGGTTTCCGGTAAGCTGGTTCTAGCTACTGAAGAGCAAGCCAAACGTCACTATGCCGAGCATGAAGGCAAGAGCTTCTTCGGTGAGTTGGTTGACTTTATTACATCCGGTCCTGTGTTCGCTATGGTATGGGAAGGCGATGATGTAATCGCCTTATCAAGACTCGTTATCGGTAAGACCAAGGTAACAGAGGCGCTTCCAGGTACGATTCGCGGCGACTTTGCGGCTCACACGCCGTTTAATTTGATTCATGGCTCTGATAGCCCGGAGAGTGCTGAGCGGGAGATCGCTAACTTCTTCGAGCAGGATGAATTACTGGGATATCAGAAGACGATTGACTCATGGATATGAATAAACTCGGATTTGACGCGCTGCAGACAGAACCGGCGGATCATGATGCTGCCGATTATGTGGGATTCATTCAAAATGTAAAGAAAAGTACAGGCATCGACCTGGCTCAGTACAAAGAGGCGCAAATGAAACGGCGTCTGACAACACTGCGCAACAAAAACGGATATTCTAGCTTCACTTCTTTCTTCAAGGCAATGATGGAGAACAAAACTCTGTTCTATGAGTTTCTGGATAAGATGACGATCAATGTATCCGAATTCTGGCGTAACCCGAACCGCTGGGAAATTCTCCGTGACAAGGTACTGCCTGTGCTCAGCAACGGTAGATCGCGGATGAGAATATGGAGCGCTGCTTGTTCAACCGGGGAAGAGCCTTATACCTTGGCGATGATCCTCGCCGATCAAGGGCTGCTGCAAAGTACATATCTGCTTGCCACGGACATTGATGAAGGGGCGTTATCCAAGGCGGCGCAAGGCCTATACCTGGAACGCTCGCTCAAGGATGTTCCGGCCGATGTGAGTAAGCGGTACTTTACCCAGGACGGCATGATGTATCGATTCGACGAAGGTCTGAAGAAGCATGTTACCTTCAAGAAGCAGAATCTGCTAGCCGATTCTTTTGAGGAAGGCTTCGATCTGATTGTATGCCGCAATGTGATGATCTACTTTACCGAAGAGGCGAAGCATGACCTGTACCATAAATTTGCTCAATCGCTGCGACCGGGGGGGACCCTCTTCGTCGGAAGCACCGAGCAGATTTTCTCACCGGGGCAATACGATTTGGAGACTTCCGAGACTTTCTTCTACCGCAAAAAAGCTTAATCCCACGCAGTATATTCCTGGTGCCCTTGTCCGATAATGAGAAGTATCAGAGGTAGTTCAAAAAGTACGCTTTTGAACACGAACGATCAGGTATCTCGTGGAGGTCAGCTTATGGACAAGAGGAAGGTAATTAACGCATATCGGCGCGGGTTCCTTACCGCGCAGGAATGCGCTCAGGTACTCGGGATTGAGCGGCAGCAGCTCGACGATCTGCTTACGGACGGTGCAGAGGATCTGTACCGGCATTCTTCTACGACTGCAGGGCATAGACAGTCGGCAACGAAATAATATGAAAGCGCATCATCCTTCGGTGGTTCAGGAGGGGGTGCGTTTTTGCTTTAGAAATATAGAATTTACCTCTTATGTAGTCACATTTCAATTGAGATGCTAGAATAGAATCTAACTTTGATCCGGTTGTTCTTAGTGGCCTACGGTTTCTTGTCAAAAGGAAAGGTCATATACTATAATGAGCAGAGTAATTATCGGGTTTTAGTTCTTTACAGTTTAACAGTTTAAAGGGGGAACGCAGCATGACTTTGCGTTATTTAACGGCTGGGGAGACACATGGTCCTCAGTTGACTGCTATTATCGAGGGATTGCCTAGCAATCTGCATCTGGATTTTGAGGCGCTTAATTATGAGCTCGCCCGTCGTCAGAAGGGGTATGGCCGTGGAAGACGGATGCAAATCGAGAAGGATATCGCGGCTATTGTCGGTGGCGTTCGCCATGGATATACGACCGGAGCGCCTGTCGCTGTCGTTGTAGAGAACAACGACTGGACGCATTGGCGTAACATTATGAATATTGAGCCTATTGAAGGCACTGACGAAGAGAAACGTCGTGTTCATCGTCCTCGTCCGGGTCACGCTGACTTGAATGGCGGACTCAAATATGATCTGAAGGATCTACGTAACGTGCTGGAGCGCTCTAGTGCGCGTGAGACCGCAGTTCGCGTTGCCGTTGGCGCGATTGCCAAGCAATTCCTGGGCCGCTTCGGCATTAAGATCGGCGGTCAAGTGAAGAGAATCGGCGAGATCGAAGCTCCTCCACATCAATTATCTCTGGATGAGCTGATAGAGATTACTGAACAATCCTCTGTCCGTGTAGCGGATAAGGCTACAGAGAAGAAGATGGAGGAATACATCGATAAAATTAAGTCCGAAGGCGATTCGATCGGTGGAATTGTAGAATGTATCGTTGAAGGCGTGCCGGTTGGACTCGGTAGTCATGTGCAATATGACCGCAAGTTGGATGGACGAATCGCTCAAGCAGTTATGTCGATAAATGCTTTCAAGGGTGTGGAGATCGGAATCGGATTTGAAGCGGGCACAATACCTGGTTCACAGGTACATGATGAGATTCTGTACAGTGAGGACCGCGGATACTACCGGGCAAGCAATCGTCTTGGTGGCTTCGAAGGCGGGATGACGAACGGTATGCCGATTGTTGTACGTGGGGTAATGAAGCCGATCCCGACGCTCTATAAACCTCTGCAGAGCGTTGATATTGATACGAAGGAGCCTTTCACTGCTCAGGTAGAACGCTCTGATGCATGTGCTGTACCCGCAGCAAGCGTAGTACTAGAGCATGTCGTAGCCTGGGAAGTGGCGAAGGCTTTCCTTGAGAAATTTGGCGGAGATTCCATCGAAGAGATTGAGCGCAATTACAAGGGCTACCTAGCTCAATTGGAGGCCTACTAATGAGAACGCTGGAAGTAGATTTGGGCGATCGATCTTACCCGATCTATATTGGCGGAGATTTGCTGGAACAAGCTGGCGCTTATTTTGAGCGTCATGGATTAACGAAGAAGAGTCCGGTACTGATCGTTACAGATACCAATGTAGCACCGCTGCATTTGCAGAAGGTTGAAGTCTCTCTGGAATCGAGCGGTTACCGGACAGTTCATCATATTGTTGAGGCCGGAGAGCCTTCAAAGTCATTGGCTGTATTTGAGGAAGTAATGACGACGGCGATTGAGAGCGGTCTGGATCGTAAATCATCCGTTGTAGCTCTTGGTGGCGGTGTGGTTGGCGATTTAGCAGGATTCGTAGCTGCTTCTTATATGCGCGGGGTAAACTTCATTCAGATGCCGACGACTATTCTGGCTCATGACAGCAGCGTTGGCGGGAAGGTGGCGGTCAATCATCGTCTGGCTAAAAACATGATCGGTGCCTTCTATCAACCTGAGATGGTTCTCTACGATGTTAGTTCATTGCAGACCTTACCGGATCGTGAAGTTCGTGCAGGCTTGTCCGAGATGGTGAAGCATGGCTTGATCTGGGATCAACAGTTCGCCGACTGGTGCGGGGACCATGCCGGTAAATTGCTGTCACTGAACCCGGAAGCTCTGGAATATGGTTTGATTCAGGGCTGTGGGGTTAAAGCGAAGGTTGTTGCGGCAGACGAGCGGGAGCAAGGACTCCGCGCTATCCTTAATCTCGGTCATACGCTTGGTCATGCGATTGAGGCCACCGGAGGCTATGGTGAGTATTTGCACGGAGAAGCCATCTCCATTGGTATGGCTGCAGCGGCTTTGATTGCCGTTCATCGCGGCAGAGAGGCAGCGATTTATGAGAGAACAGTAGAGCTTCTGCAAGGCTTCGGACTTCCAACGGCCATGCCAGTGCATTTGGATGAAGATCAACTGATCTCGGCCATGATGCATGACAAGAAGTTTACAGAGAACAAAATTGTATTCGTACTCCCGGTTCAAATCGGAAAGGTAGAGATTGTCTCCGATGTGACACTAGACGAGGTACGCCGGGTTATCGGGGAATTGAAAGGGGAAAGACAGAATGTATAATCGCGGCATCCGCGGAGCAACGACGGTAGCTCATAACGAGGAACAGGAAATTTTGGACGCAACAGCAGAGCTATTGAAGAAGGTCGTCGCTGCCAATGAGATTATGCCTGAGGACATTTGCAGTGTCTGGATTACAGTTACGCCGGATCTTGATGCTGCTTTTCCTGCTAAGGCAATTCGTGTGCTGCAGGGCTGGGATATGGTTCCGCTGATGTGTTCGACTGAGATCCCGGTGAAGAACGCGCTTCCGAAGTGCATCCGACTGTTGATCCATGTAAATACGAATAAGGCGCAGCGGGAAATGAAGCATATGTATATGAATGAGGCGAGAAGCCTTCGTCCGGATATCAGCGGGCAAGCTTAATACCGGAATGATGTCTGGATTTAGGCAAAAAAAGAAAGTTGCCAACTGGCAAAGAATCATGTATATTAATTTTAAGATTTTGGTTAAGAATGGTTTTTTGAGCTGAGTAGAGTTGAGATGAGCAGAGTTTAGCTGAGAGAGTAGTCTAGTTCAGATATTATGCCTGAAATGGTCAGGACATACAGAGGATGAATCTATAGGGGAACCTATACATGGGGACGGGTGTATTTACTGTTCCGTAGGAATTATGAGACTCCGGGTTATTTTGGGATCCGTAATTTCTGTGATTTTTCATTCCGTATGCTTGTCGGCATTGTACAGGACAGACGTCACTTCATACTGCGAATCTAAGTTACCTCTACTTCGGTAGAGGTTTTTTTGTTGCCTATAAGAGTAAGTTCAAAAAAAAGTATTACAAAGATGAGAAGAAGGAAGTGATCGAGCATGACAACCCCACAGGTTGAGCAGGTAATTGCACTGGCCAAAGACTATAATTTGATTCCGATCGTACGCACATTACTGGCGGATATGGAGTCGCCTATCCGTATTTTCCGGCGGATCGCCGAGCGGGAACGGGCATTTTTACTGGAGAGTGTAGAGGGTGGTGTGAACTGGGCGCGCTATTCCTTTATCGGCAAAGACCCGTTCATGATGATTACCGCCAAGAAAGGCCAGTTAGTTGTAGAGCGCGGCGGCGTCAAAGAGCAGAAACAGTCGCAAAAACCTGTGGAGGAGCTTCGCTCCATCCTGAGGGGATTCCGTAGCCCGATGCTTCCAGAACTGCCTCCTTTCACCGGGGGAGCGATTGGTTTCTTCGGATATGATCTGCTGCAGTATTATGAGAAGCTGCCGGAGCACCGGATCGATGATCTCAATATGAATGATCTGCAGTTCATGTTCTGCGATCAGATTATCGTCTTCGACCACATTAAGCAGCGTATTCTGCTGATTGCCAATGTGCATGTCAAAGATGGGGATCTTGAGGAAGATATACGCAGGGCTTACCAGGAGGCAGAGCTTAAGCTTGATGAAGCAGCAGCATTTCTTCAAGAGGAAGATCCGACCGAGAAGTTCAACCGGCAGCCGATTCCCACGCAAGTAGAGCTTGGGGACGTTCGTTCCAATCTAACGAAGGAACAGTTCATAGCGAATGTGGAGAAGGGCCGGGAGTATATCCGAGCCGGAGATATATTTCAAGTTGTATTATCGCAGCGGTTCCATATTGAGACAGAGGTCGATCCGCTGCATGTGTATAGAGTTCTGAGGACGCTCAATCCCTCGCCGTATATGTATTATCTTAAAATGGACGACGAGATTATCGTCGGTACATCGCCTGAGGTTCTAGTGAAGGTAGAGGGAACCCGGGTGGAGACACGGCCAATAGCTGGCTCGAGACCGCGCGGTGCTACCACTGCGGAGGATCTGGCGCTCGAGGCCGAGTTGCTGCAGGATGAGAAGGAAAGAGCAGAGCATCTGATGCTGGTTGATTTGGGACGCAATGATCTCGGCAGAGTATCGGAGTTCGGTAGTGTGAAATGTGAGTCCTATATGAATATTGAACGCTACTCGCATATCATGCATATGGTCTCCAAGGTATCCGGTAAAATGCGGAGCGACAAGGACTTCTTCGATGCTTTTCTGTCCTGTATGCCTGCGGGAACTGTATCAGGCGCGCCGAAGCTGAGAGCGATGGAGATCATCGCCGAGTTGGAGCAGCAAGCAAGAGGAACTTATGCTGGAGCGATCGGCTATCTTGGGTTTTCGGGCAATATGGATTCTTGCATTACAATTCGGACGATCGTATTCAAGAACGGCAAGGCTTATGTACAGGCCGGGGGCGGGATCGTATGGGACTCGGTGCCAGAGAACGAATATCAAGAATCAGTGAATAAAGCGAAGGCTTTGTTAACGGCAATTCGGATGGCTGAGCAGATGTTTCCGCTGCAAGCGAAGGATGAAGCGGTGACCAATCAGGATTATTTATATGAATATACGCCTGCGGGGCTAAGAAGGGAGTAGAGAGGATGAACGGACAGCAAATTGTGCAAACCGGATTGCAACGGGTCATAGCCGGCCAACATTTGGCACGGCAAGAAGCGAAGGAAGTCATGGAAGTTATTATGAGTGGAGAATCGACTCCGGCGCAAATTGGCGGCCTTCTGACGGCTTTGCGAATTAAGGGTGAGACGATCGAAGAAATTACGGGATTTGCCGAGGCTATGCGCTTACAGGGGAATCGGATGTACACAGAGTCAACTCGGTTGTTGGATACTTGCGGAACTGGCGGCTCTGGCATTCACAAATTCAATATTTCGACGACATCGGCCATTGTTGCCGCATCCGTGTCTGTTCGCGTAGCCAAGCACGGCAACCGCTCTGCTTCTGGCCGCGCTGGAAGTGCGGATGTGTTAGAAGCGCTCGGAGTGAACATTCATCTGGATGCAGAGCAAGCGAAGCGTTGTCTCGACCAGATCGGGATCTGCTTCCTGTTCGCGCAGATTTATCATCCGTCGATGAAGTATGCGGCAGGGCCGCGCAAAGAATTGGGAGTGCGGACCGTATTCAATATGCTCGGTCCGTTGACGAATCCGGCTGGTGCTGACCGACAAGTACTGGGAATCTATGATGCCGACAAGACCCAGACAATTGCTAGCGTGCTTCGTGAGCTAGGTTCCAAACGGGCACTTGTTGTAACAAGTAGGGAAGGGCTGGACGAGATCAGCATCTCCTCGCCAACTCTGATCTCGGAGTTGAAGGACGGAGAAGTGAACACCTATGAAATTCAGCCGGAAGATATCGGATTAAAAGCATATCCGCTCACTGAAATGATGGGAGGAGACCCGGCTACGAACGCTGAGATCATCTCACGGGTGCTTCAAGGCGAGAAGGGGGCTTACCGAGATGTAGTGCTGGCGAATGCCGGAGCCTGCATTTATGTGTCTGGCCTGGCTGACAGCATTCGTGAGGGAGTTGTCATTGCCGCCGAGTCGATCGATTCGGGGAAAGCATACAGCAAGCTGGAACAGCTTATTCATACAACGGAGGATTTAAGTTATGTATCTTGATAAAATCGTCGAGACGAAGAGACAGGAAGTTCAGAAGCTGACCGAACGATTAACACGAATAGAAGCAGAGCGGCAAATCTCTCTGCTTCCGCCAACGCGAGGATTTCATCAGGCGCTCTCCGTGAGGAATAAGCGGGAATTAGGGCTGATCGCTGAGGTAAAGAAGGCGTCGCCGTCCAAAGGGTTGATCCGTCCTGACTTCAATCCAGTGGAGATCGCGCGCAGCTATGAGTCTGCAGCAGCGGATTGTATTTCGGTCTTGACCGATGAGAGCTACTTCCAAGGAAGCGGCTCTTATTTGCAGCAAATCCGCGACCATGTCAAGCTCCCGCTGCTGCGCAAGGACTTCATCATCGATGAAATGCAGATCTATGAGGCAAGACTCCTCGGGGCGGATGCGATTCTACTGATTGCGGCAATTCTGGATGATGAACAGCTTCGCAGGTTTATGCAGACGGCTGCTGCACTGGATCTGGACGTTCTGCTTGAGGTTCATGATCGGAATGAAATGGAACGAGCCCTATCGCTAGGGAATGCCCTACTTATCGGAATCAATAATCGTAACCTTCATACATTTGAGACGCGGCTTGAGGTAACGGCTGAATTGTCCTCTATGGTACCCGCGGAGGTGACACTGATCAGTGAGAGCGGAATTCGTACTCCTGAGGATGTGAAGTATTTGGCCCAGACTGGCGCGAAGGGGCTCCTCATTGGCGAGACGTTCATGAGACAGCCACGTGTCGATCAAGCGGTGAATGAGTTGATGGGTGTGCTGGAGCAAGATGGGGTCGGGTCTGTCTTGCGGAAGGAGCGTTCCTGAAAATGAATGAAACTACAGTAAAAATATGTGGACTTCAATCCGTTGAAGTGCTAAAATCGATGATACATTTACCCATAGATTATATTGGATTTGTCTTCGCCAAGAGCAAGCGGCAAGTAAGTCCTGCCCAGGCGGCCGAGTTGGCGGCGCAGCTTAAAGAATGGAAGACTTCAGAAATCCCAAAGGGCGTTGGCGTATTTGTAAATCCTGAGCTGGCGGAGCTGTCTGATATTGTGAAGACTGCAGGGCTGGATGCGGTGCAGTTGCATGGCGGCGAAAGTCCGGAGCTTTGCCGGGAGGTACGGGAACGACTTGAGATTCAGGTGGTCAAGGCCTTCTCCGTACTGGAGAGCGGATCACTCAGTGGAGAATTGAAGATCGAAGATTATGCAGGCGCTGTGGACGCTGTTCTGCTAGACACTTATGACCCGATTTATGGCGGTGGTTCAGGGATATCTTTTGCCTGGGAGAAGGCTCTTCCTTATCAGGCTTGGGCCAGGGCGCAAGGTATTCCTTGCTGGATTGCTGGTGGACTGAATCCCGATAACATTACTGAATTAATGAGGAATACACACCCGGATGGTGTAGATGTGTCGAGCGGTGTGGAGATGAATGGAAGCAAGGATATAGATAAAATAACAGCATTCGTGGAGAGGGTGAAGGGGAAGGTGGCACAAGTTCCTGATGAACACGGGCGGTTCGGTCCATTTGGCGGCCGTTATGTCCCGGAGACGTTAATGAACGCGCTAATTGAGCTTGAGGAGTCCTATAATCGATATAAGGATGATCTCGATTTTCAAACAGAAATTGCATATTTGCTGAAGCAGTATTCAGGAAGGGAGACCCCGCTGTATTATGCGGAGCGACTGACCGAAAGCCTGGGCGGTGCGAAGATCTACTTGAAGCGCGAGGATTTGAACCATACTGGAGCCCATAAAATCAACAATGCGATTGGCCAGGCGATTCTGGCAAAACGGATGGGGAAGAAAAAAGTCATAGCTGAGACAGGCGCGGGCCAGCACGGTGTGGCTACGGCTACGGTCGCAGCACTGCTCGGTCTAGAGTGTAAGGTATTCATGGGAGAAGAAGATACGAAGCGTCAACAGCTTAATGTGTTTCGCATGAAGCTGCTCGGCGCGGAGGTCGTGCCAGTTATGTCTGGAACACGCACTTTGAAGGATGCTTGTAATGAGGCGCTGCGCTACTGGGTCAGTCATGTCGAGGACACCTTCTATATTCTTGGCTCGGCGACTGGACCGCATCCGTATCCGATGATGGTTCGCAATTTCCAGCGGATCATCGGTGATGAGACGCGTCGCCAGATTCTAGACGCGGAAGGAAGACTGCCGGATATGCTCGTCGCTGCGGTTGGCGGAGGCAGCAATGCAATCGGCATGTTCTATCCTTTTATCGAAGATGCGTCTGTACAATTGGTTGGTGCCGAAGCAGCAGGTAGAGGCATTGATACGGAATTTCATGCGGCAACGATGACGAAAGGAAGCAAGGGTGTATTCCAGGGTTCACTTAGTTATTTGCTGCAGGATGAGTATGGACAGGTTAAGCCGGCCCATTCAATCTCCGCGGGTCTCGATTACCCAGGCATCGGACCGGAGCACTCCTATCTGAAAGATATAGAGCGGGCACGGTACTACCCGATTACCGACAAGGAGGCGCTAGATGCTCTACAGTTACTAAGCAGAACAGAGGGAATTATTCCTGCGCTGGAATCGGCACATGCTGTGGCTCAAGTTATGAAGATGGCGCCGGAGATGAGCAGTGAACAGATCATCGTAATCTGTCTGTCAGGGCGCGGAGATAAGGATGTGGAGTCGATTATGGCTTACACTGAAGGGGGTGCTGCGCTATGAAGTCTACGGAAAAGAATCTGATGGATCAGACCTTTGCCCAGCTTCGCAAGGAAGGCAAAGCAGCACTGATGCCGTTCATTACAGTTGGTGATCCGGATGTGGAGACTACTATGGAAATATTAAGAGAAGTCGAGCTGGCCGGTGCGAACATCGTTGAGCTAGGCGTCCCCTATTCCGATCCATTAGCTGATGGTCCTGTCATACAGCGGGCATCAGAGCGTGCGCTGGCCCATCATGTTACGATCGAGACTTGCATTGAGGTAGCCCGCCTGGCTAGAGAGAGCGGCATTCAAATGCCAATCGTATTATTCACTTATTTCAATCCGGTCCTGCAGACTGGATTTGAACGCTTCTTTGGGCTCGTGCAGGAAGCAGGAATTAGCGGACTCATCATCCCTGACTTACCGTACGAGGAATCCGAGGAAATTTTGCATCTGGCGGATGAAGCGAATGTTCATCTTGTGCCACTCGTCGCTCCCACCTCGAATGAACGAATTCATCGTATTGTGTCCCGGGCCCGTGGATTCATTTATTGTGTGTCCTCACTCGGCGTTACGGGAGAAAGAGCTTCTTTTGCCCAAGGAGTGGATGATTTCATCAAGACTGTGAAGGAGGGCACCGATCTTCCTGTCGCCGTTGGCTTCGGCATTTCGAGCCGAGAGCAGGCTCAGCATTTTGCCGAGTTCTGTGATGGGGTTGTCGTCGGTAGTGCCATTGTGCGCAAGATCGAGGAAGCATTGCCATTATTACAGAGTGAAGCGACGAAGGAACAGGGCTTGTTGCAAATTCGTGACTTTGTGGCAAAATTAAGAGTGTAAGGAATGAAGGAGGAGAAAATCTATGCTGCCAAAACCGCAAATCGTAAACCTCCCGGTCTATCAACCTGGTAAGCCGATCGAGGCAGTCAAGCGGGAGCTTGGTCTTACAGAAGTTATCAAGCTCGCATCGAATGAGAATCCATATGGCTGCTCCCCTCGCGTTCGTGCAGCGATCGAAGCGGAGCTTGCTAATATCAGCATTTATCCTGATGGAAGTGCGGTGGAATTAACCGAAGAATTAGCGAGTCATCTGGGGGTACATTCTAATCAAATTATTTTCGGCTGTGGTTCGGATGAGATTATCGCCCTGATTACCAGAGCTTTCTTCCTTCCGGGAGACGAGACCATTATGGCGGATCAGACTTTCTCCGTCTATAAGAGCAACGCCGATATCGAGGGCGCAATCAGTATCGAGGTTCCTCTACAGGCAGGAACGCATGATTTGGAAGCAATGCTTCAGGCAGTTAATGATCGGACTAAGGTTGTATGGATCTGCAATCCTAACAATCCGACAGGGACTATCGTACCTGAAGCGGATTTGATCGCTTTTCTGGATCGGATTCCTGGTCAAGTACTGGTCGTGCTGGACGAAGCATATGCCGAGTACGTTACTGATCCGTCTTATGCAGATGGCATCCGGTTGTTGGATAAGTATCCGAACTTGGTCGTGCTTCGCACGTTCTCCAAAATTTACGGCCTGGCATCCCTGCGCATCGGGTATGGTGTGGGTCAGCCTGCAGTCATCAAACTAATTAATCAGGTACGTGAGCCGTTCAACACCTCGCGGATTGGTCAGGCTGCGGCGAGAGCATCGATTGCAGACCACCAGTTCGTAGCGGAATGCCGCAAGAAGAATGCCAAGGGAATTGAATACTTAAATGGTGAATTCGACCGTCTTAAGTTGTCTTATTTCCCGGCACATGGCAATTTCATTATGGTTGATGTGGAGACTCCGTCACAGGAGATGTTCCAGGAGTTGCTTAAGCTGGGAGTCATTGTGCGCGGCGGCTTCTCTAAATATCCGAATTCCATTCGGGTAACGGTTGGCTCAGAGAGCCAGAACCAGAGGTTTATCGCAGCTCTGGAGCAGGTGCTTCAGCAGCGTAAGGTACGAGTCTAGCGAGTGTATACATCT
Source organism: Paenibacillus motobuensis (assembly GCF_039521865.1). Taxonomy (NCBI): domain Bacteria; kingdom Bacillati; phylum Bacillota; class Bacilli; order Caryophanales; family Paenibacillaceae; genus Paenibacillus; species Paenibacillus motobuensis. The sequence continues at coordinate 175,908 of NZ_BAAACX010000016.1, forward strand.
AGCCATAAATGACCTCAATGAGCTTTGACAAGTATCCTGTTTATGATGAAGTAAATAATCTTAGTAGAAGTTGAGTGAAAATTTATGACTACAAAAATTGCAATATTTGGTGTTGGATTGATTGGTGGGTCTCTAGCCCTCTGTTTTCGCGGCAAGCCGGGGATTGAGGTTGTTGGCCACAGCCCCCGTCCCGGATCGCTCGAAGTGATGCTGGACCGGGGTGTTGTGGATTCCGCGACCCTCTCTATGGAAGAAGCGGTGCGTGACGCCGACTTTATATTTCTATGTGTGCCTGTAGGTAATCTGGAAGAGTACCTGGAGAAGCTGTATGCACTTCCGCTTAAGCCAGGCTGTATTATTACAGATGTAGGCAGCACGAAGGCTTCGATCGCTGCTGCGGCAGAGAAACTGTCGCGACCGGACGTGTATTTCATTGGCGGCCATCCTATGGCCGGCTCTGAGAGATCCGGTGTGGAGGCAGCTTCGACACTGCTGTTCGAGAATGCTTATTATGTTCTAACGCCGGCAACCGGTGTTCCAGACGAGGCTTATGCTAAGCTGGAGGAACTTCTGCTATATACAAGGGCGCAGGTCGTACGGGTTAATCCTGTTCAGCATGATGAGATCGTTGGTGCGATTAGTCATTTGCCGCATATTATCGCGGTAGCGCTCGTGAATCAAGTGTGCGATTACAATGCCTCCAACGGCCTGTATCGGACCCTTGCGGCAGGCGGATTTCGCGACATTACGCGGATTGCTTCCAGCGATCCGATCATCTGGCGTGATATTCTGTTAAGCAATCGCAACGTGGTGCTATCGCTGCTTAAGGATTGGAATGAAGAGATTGGTGGCTTCATCTCCATGCTGGAGGACAGGAATGGGGAAGGTATCGTCGATTCCTTCGTCAAAGCAAACCGATTCCGCAGCGAGCTTCCTGAGCGACGCAAAGGCATGATCTCCTCGCTGTTCGATTTGTACATCGATGTCCCTGACCATCCGGGGATTATTGGACAGATTACGACGGAGCTTGGTGATCAGAACATTAACTTGAGCAATATTCAGATTATCGAGAGCCGCGAGGATGTGCCTGGACTGCTGCATTTGTCCTTCCGTCAGGAGAGCGCTATGGAGCGAGCTAAAGAGCATCTGCAATCGATGGGCTATGCTGTATATGTTTGAACTCTATTCTTATATGAATTTAACGGAAAGCGGGGTCTTTACGGCCCTGCTTTTTGATTTTAATAATACATATAAGTTCAAGCGGTCTAAAATCGATAAAAAAAACGCCACTTCGTAGTTGAAGTGACGCATGCTCACTAACGAGCATCAGATATTGGATAGGAGTGGAGAGAAACCATACTGTGCTTTTATTATAATGTATCCGTTTTCATTCTGTCAACACATTTTTTTAGCGCTTTCATTGTAGATTAACTACAAATTTTCCCTTTTACTATGAGATGCCATTAGGTCCCATTCTGTAATTTGGCGAACACGACGAGCCGCATTTCATGTTCTTTTTTCTTGCGGCTGTATTTTCCCGTACAAGTAATCAGATTGAGCCTGTGTTCTTCCGTATCGCCAAAAATTCTCTCAAGCGGAGCTTCAGCCGTAATGAAGGACTCAACGCTTTCAACTACATAGGTTAGTCGTCGCCCTGTCTTATTAGATACGATGATGGTATCGCCTGGACGCAGTTTTTTCAAATTAAAGAAGATAGCCGGACCCGTATAGCTGTCTACATGTCCGTCCATAATGACGTTCCCTTTGGCTCCGGCAAGAACGCCTGGCTGCAGAATGCCGACAATTTCAGTATCCTCTGGCACATCCATTCGTCCATCCTCTGCAACACCCACCGGCATAATCTTTGCAAAGACATTAATGCTTGGAATATACAGATGATTGGGCAGGAATGGCTCAACCGGGGCAGTATGTACGGCGTCTTCGGATGTCTTTTCTGGATGATTAGGCCGTATGATTTCGCTGTTGGATTCAGACTGTGTTGAAGTCTGTGGAAGATCGGTTTGTTTCTCCGCTTTGTTCTTCGTCTCTGGTGCAGAACAGCTCGAGCAGGCTAAGGCTATAAGCATTGTAATGATCGTGAGTTTCCATCGCAGCATTTTCATCTTGATAAATATAGAAAGAGGGGAATCCCCCTCTCTCAGCTCCTCTATTCTGTTTGTTCGCTAGCGCCGCCAAACCCTGAGCGAGGCATTTCAGTAGCCTTAGTCTTGATTCTCTTAGCCTTGTGGCTCTTTGCATGCACTTTGTGCTTTCCTGTTTTTTCCTTATGCATCGATTTGGTATGCATCTTATGCTCATACGCTTTGGTTTGATGAGCAGGTGCCGCACCAACAGCCGATGCGAAGGAAAGAAGAAGAGTTGCGGATAGCAGGACAGAAGATAGTTTTTTCATGGCTTTTTCCTCCGAATTGATATTTTATTCCCCGGGAATTATCGTCCCCCAAATTAACTTTTATATATATGGCAAAATACGGTGCTTGCTAATAGCTCGACTAAAACTCAAAGAGTATATCTTGAAGGTAAACGGGACACATTTATCTTAAATAATAACCATGAAGGGGAAATTAGCATGATCTACATTTACAACTGCTATGGGGGGACACATACCTCGGTCTTGGCTGCAGCTTATCATTTGAATCAGTTGCCGCGAGACCGTAAGCCATCAAAGGAGGAAATTTTGAATACTTACATGTTCGACAAGCTGCTTCCACAGGAACATGGGAAGTTGATCCACCATGGCAAGGATGATCAAGGGAATGATATTTTCAGTGTGGGGCGGGGCAATTCCAAAGCGGTTATTCCTGCGATAACCAGCTCATTCCAGTTGTTGGCGGATAAAGAAGAACTGTCGGAGAAGGTTATTTTGTCCAATACCTCACCAACAGTCCCTTTAATGATGACAATCGGGGGATTCTGTTCAAGACAACTCAAACTAACGACTCTTGGCCGAGCACTATTGGTGCTGGGGGCTCAGCAAACCTACAAAAATATAATACAGCTGGTTGAAAATACGAACCGGGCAGGAAACAACTCTTCCTCAAAAGTGGAGGTGTTGAACAATAAGGAAATAAAGCCCTAGATCCGCAGGTACAAACGGCTTAAACCGGAGTTGGTCCGGAAGTGAAATTGGCAATCTCCGTCGATCCGAAGAACAGCAAGCTAATAACGATGATCAAAATCAGAAGCTCAGCAAATCTTTCGCCATCAAACTCTCCCATCCCTGAAGCCCCCTTTACGTCAAACTGTCAAACGGTGTGCTATTCAATCTGTCATTTTTTTCATCGCGGCAAATACTTCATTTAGAGTAAGATCACCATTGTTCTGAAAAAATGAGACCAGCTTATCTATGTTCGATCCGTTACCGGAGCCAAGTGTTTTGTATTGGCCAATCAAGCTGATGACGACAGACGCTTCCCTGAACAATTCGACCGAGTCCACCTTTAATTTACCGGTCAACAGCAAGGCGGCAACAGCGGCTTCAATGCTCCCGGGTTTCTGCTGTTTTGATTTGGAAGATTTGCTGTTTGAATTACTGTTTGAATTGCCATTTTTGGAGCTGCCATTTCTGGCTTTGTTGCTTTTGCCGGGAGAAGACATGCTATTACCTTCTTCCGTTTGTGAAATTAGAAAACGCACTATAAAAGTAATTTATGCCGTGGTGAAGATTAATGTTATCCTATTCAACTACATGTCGTTGTCTTAGCCCGGACATATTTTTATCGGTGCTTCTTCTATGGTATAATATTGTAGGATTGCAATATGAATTGATAATGACGCCATCATATGGATGTTTTTTTTATAATTACATAAGCAAACCGCAACTTTTTTAATCCTGTTCGGTAATAATGTATAAGAATCGAACGGGGAATAAGCGCATGGACGGGCGAGGAGGTTCGCACTTAAATGACGGATTCCCAGATGATTCGTGAGATAAAAGAAGGCAATACCGAGTTATACTCGGAGCTAATGCGTAGGTATCAACGCAAAATTTTGGCATTTGTATATCACATGCTAAAGAGCGCTCAATTGGAATTATTGGCAGAGGATATTTGTTCTGAGACTTTTTATAAAGCATTTCGAAGTTTGCACTCTTTCCGTGAAGTAGATGCTTCTTTCTCTACCTGGCTTTATACGATTGCAAGAAATACCGTTCTGAGTGAATTACGTAAGCAGCGAAGTGGCAATGTGCCGTTAGAGGAGAGTGGATACATACCTGTTGCGCCGCACGAGCTTGTCCCTGAACAGGCGATTCTGCGCAATGAACGTGTTGGCCTTGTTCGCGAAGCAATTAACAATCTTCCGGAAAAGCAGCGATCGGCTCTAATATTACGTGAGTACGACCAACTGGACTATCAGGAAATCGCTTGCATTCTCGGTCAAAGTGTAAGTGCTGTGAAATCCTTGTTGTTCCGAGCACGCAGCAGTGTAAAAAGTCAGCTTGAACCCTATTTCTATGAGCCGAGCTACGAGCATTATGAAGGGATGAAAAGCAGATGAATTGTAGAGAGGCGGAGCAGTTATTTCCACTACTTCCGGATCTTCCGCAGGATGATCCTCTTAGACAAATGCTGGAGTGGCATGTTTTAGGCTGTGAAACCTGTGCGGTTGAATATCGTTTCTGGCAGGAAAGTCTAGAAGCGGTTCATGATCTGCCGTTTGAGATTACTGAAGAACAAGCCGAATCTGTGAATCGCAAGGTAATGGATAGAATTTACTCGGAATCTCCCTGGCTTGCTCCAGATGTTCGGGACCCCGGATTTCATAAACGGATTAGCAGGCGTGTCTCATTATGGGCAGCATGCTTCCTCGTAGTCTTCCTATGCAGCACATTGCTGTTCGTGATGGGTGGAAAATTGGAAGAGGATTCGAAATATGAATCTTTGACCGGAGTTCTACCGACTGCGGTGGCTACAACCGATAGCGAGAATATGAGCCATGTCTCCTTCAGTCTGCCGACCGAAGTTCGTGGCATTGTAGATCCGTTCGTAGTGCAGATGGGCCCGACTTATCCGCAATATTGGATGTACTTATCGATGGGGGGCATGGTTCTTGCCATCGTGTCCTGGAAGGGCGTACGCCGTTCCAAGAGATAGCGTGAGATTTGATAGGCGCTTCTTCCCCAGAAGAAGTGTTTATCTTTTTTTATATAGGAGTTCACCGAATTTTAGAGATATTAGAGATAATCTTTGGGAGGTTGAATATGCTAGTTGGCTTGATACGTCATGGATTAACAGACTGGAATAAGATCGGGAGAATTCAAGGGCAGAGTGATATTCCCCTTAATGAAGAAGGGCGTAGTCAGGCGAGGAAGTTAGCGGGGCGGCTGCTTACGGATCAGGAGTATAAATGGGATTTTGTCATTACAAGTGGCTTATCTCGGGCTCAAGAGACAGGGGAGATCATTGCCAGAACTCTGAATATTCCGTTATATGATCCGGATTCGAGACTGGTTGAGAAGGCTTTTGGCCAAGTAGAGGGGTTAACAGCCGAAGAGCGGGAGACGCTCTGGGGAGTGGATTGGAAGCAGCTAGATCTTGGTCAGGAGAGCGATGAAGCTATTCAGGAGAGAGCTTTGTCGTTCTTGAAGGAGATCGGTGAGAAGTATAGCGACAATAATGTGCTTGTAATCTCTCACGGTGGTTTATTAGCCCAGTTGTTTACAGTTCTTTATCATAATAAATGTACGGAGCGTATCGGTAATCTGTCCTTAACTATACTAGAAAAGAAGGATCATAATTGGGATATGCGTCTCTATAATTGCACACGCCATCTAGAGGATATATAAGTTTTTAAATGAACTATAACAAGTGAAACCGGCCTGAAAGGGCTGGTTTTTTTTGGTATGAAGGAATAATTACCGTCAAAATTCCCATAATGGTATTAAAACGGCGAGGCGGTAACCTATGAATCTGGCGGATATGCTAACTTATGCTGATATTGCGCAACTCAGCAGAATAGCGAACCATTATCAGTGCGATTGCAATGGAAACTCCAAGCATGAACTGATTCAGTCCATCCTGCAGACGGTAGGGCGGCGTGGCTTCATCGAGCATCATCTGGACGGAATGAGCATAGAGGATTTACGCTTCTTGAACGCTCTTCTGTTCGATGGCCGCAAGCAATTCAGTCTTGAGGATTTGCTGGCTTGTGCCAAGCAGTCACGAGCAGTCAAGGCCGGGCTTGATCAGGAGCAAGAGCGGGAGAATCCGCGCGAGGTTATATCCCGGTTCAGACAGCGTGCCTGGCTCTTCCAGGGAGCAACCCCTGCTACCCGTTACTTGTTCGAGGTGCCCGATGACCTGCGTCATAGGCTTCGCGAGGTACTTGAGAGGCGTATTAAGTCAGAGGTTATCCAGGCAGAGCAAGAACCTGTACTATATCGGGAAGAGCCTGAGCTCATGACGACCGATCTGCTGCTGTTCCTTGAATATGTCATGAACCATAGTGTCGCTCTTAATGCAGAGGGTGTGATGTATCGGCGCAGCCAAATGCAGATCATGGATATGCTGCATGTAAGCGAACCGCTCGTTGGCAAAGGCTGGAGGTTTGGCTATGGCCGCCGATTCAAGGATTATCCGAGCCGTTTCTCACTGCTATATGATTATGCCTATCATATCCGTCTGATTAAAGAGGAAGGCGACAGCCTCAGGCTAACCTCGACCGGCCTAGCCTATCTTAAGGAAGAACATCGTGAAGCAATGTTGCAGTTCGTGACCTTTTGGCTGAGACTGTACAAAATACCGATCCCGAACCTGCTCTCGATTATCTATTGGATCGAACGCTCTTCTGCAGACTGGGTTAGTGTGGCGTCATTGTATCAGAAACTGGGGTATCTAATATCTCCTTTCTTCTATGATACTCCTGAATCGATATTCGAAGAGCGAATTCTACGCATGATGCTTCATCTGGGAATGATCCGTATCGGAGAGAATGAAGATGGAGAACGGTATGTTCAAACAACTGGATTTGGCAAGATGGCAATTAAGCAGTTGCATAAGGACTAGGCAAGGTAATATTTAGTTTCGTTGACAATAGTGTACCTTATTGCTACAATCACTCCCAACTAAACGGCGGGAGAGTGGTTCGTCATGCTGATTGAATACCTGGGAAGAAGACCAAATCTGGATTCATCGGTATTTGTGGCCGAAGGAGCAAAGGTCATCGGTGAAGTAACGGTAGGTAAGGATTCGACAATATGGTACAACGCGGTGCTCCGCGGAGATCTAGCGCCAATCATGATCGGTGATCGCTGCAATATTCAAGATGGTGTCATCGGGCATGTTAATACCGATCAGCCGCTCATTGTTCAGAACGAGGTATCTGTAGGCCATGGTGCGATTATTCATGGCGCAACGATAGGCCAAGGTACATTAATCGGGATGGGGGCAATCGTCTTAAACGGTGCGGAAATCGGTGAATATGCTTTAGTAGGAGCAGGATCATTAGTAACAGAGAATACGAAAATTCCACCCTATACTCTTTCTCTAGGCTCTCCTGCAAGAGTCGTACGTGAATTAAAAGAAGATGATTTGCTTAGAATGAAACGGACGATGGAAAGTTATGTAGTGAAAGGCAAAGAATATAGGATCTCATGACAATGTATTGGAGGTGCATCCTATGGATCAAATGAAGGTTACTTATGAAGCGATGCTCAGTTTAGCGGCAGAGATGGTCTGGGATGAAGCGCTGCGCAAGCGCCGGTCGGAGCAAATATATAGCGAGATTGATTCTGCCCTGGCCAAAGGCGATGAGGTGGCCTTCCGACTTCTTACGGATGAACTGAAGACATTGGATCATTAGAAGGAAATGCCGCGCGGCATTTCCTTTTATTTTGCTGAAGGAGTGAAGCCGTACTTATCCTCTTAATTATGCGAGTTTAAATAACAGCTAATGGACTAAAGAAATCCACCCTTTAAATGTGACATCTCTGTGACTATAATAGGAGTGATACTAGGGGAGGAATGGAGCATGAAATTTAGTGAAATTGAGTCATCTGCCTGGGAGGAATTGCGTCCTTATCTCGATACTTGCCTAATTCCGGTTACTGCTCTTGCAGGAACGGAGCGGCCATTTGAAGTGACGGGCAAATTGGAACGGTTACGGGATATTATGGATTGCATCGAGATTCCGTTCAAAGGCAGGGTCGTTACATATCCAGCTTTTCAATATGGAGATACACAGATTGCGGAGCTTATCAACGAAGTATGTCGCAACATCAAATTATCTGGATTCAAATATGCCATTGTCATGTCGGCCGATGCGACGTGGACAACTGAAGCGTTGGCCGATGCGGATCTTATCGTGACGGCACAGGCTTTTCCTGGATATAAGACGCCCGAGGGAGCAGAACAAATTAGACAAGCTGTTCAAGCACTTTGGCAAAGTTCCGGATCGATTCAATTGTGACAAATTATTGACATTTTAATAATATACCTACTGTTTATCCTTGGAAAATATGTGTCAAATTCTTGACGCTCTCAAAACGCTAATATATTATTAAACTGACTTACATATTCATGTGATTATTGTCATTGAAAAGGGAAGATCATTAAAGATCAATTGGCGAAAAAGGGGGTTGAAGACATTATGAGCAATCAGCATGACGAGCATGAATCGTCGCATAAACCGCCCATCCGTAAGGAAATGTCCAGGCGGCAGTTTCTTACATACACATTGGGAGGCGCCACCGCATTTATGGTAGGCGGAGTGACGCTTCCGATGGTTCGTTTTGCCGTAGATCCGATTTTGCATAAAAAGGGCGAGGGCGCTTTCATTAAAGTGGTCGAAGCCAGCAAAATAACGAATGAGCCGCAGGAGTTCAATTTTGAACTTCCACAGCAGGATGGTTGGTATTCCAGCATCGCCTCGCTCACGGCATGGATTCGTAAAGATGAGAGCGGCAAAATTTATGCGCTTTCACCGATTTGTAAACATCTGGGGTGTACGGTCGGATGGAACAGTGACAAAAATTTCCCTAACGAATATCACTGTCCTTGTCATGGGGCGCATTACACGCAGGACGGCAAGCAGCTTGCTGTTGCACCGAAGCCGTTGGATGAGTACAAGGTTATGTTGAAAGATGATTGGGTTTATCTCGGCGACATTGTCGCCAATACAAGAGTGAAGTAAGGAGGCGTAGATTCGGATGTTTAAGAATGTATATAACTGGATTGACGAACGTCTCGATATCACGCCGATCTGGAGAGATGTTGCTGACCATGAAGTACCAGAGCATGTTAACCCGGCGCATCATTTCTCTGCCTTTGTGTATTGCTTCGGCGGACTGACGTTTTTTATTACTGTGATCCAGATTTTGTCGGGAATGTTCCTGACGATGTATTATGTACCAGATATTAAGAACGCTTATGCCAGCGTTGAATATTTGCAGACCCAGGTTGCCTTTGGACAGATCGTTCGCGGGATGCATCACTGGGGAGCAAGCCTTGTTATCGTGATGATGTTCCTGCATACACTGCGGGTATTCTTCACCGGCTCTTACAAAGCGCCGCGGGAAATGAACTGGGTTGTCGGGATGCTGATCTTCTTCGTTATGATCGGTCTCGGTCTGACTGGTTATTTGCTGCCATGGGATAACAAGTCCTATTTCGCAACCAAGGTTACGTTGGAAATCGCCAATTCAGTTCCGGTGCTAGGACCGGTCATTAAGGAATTACTGCAGGGCGGAACCATTGTCGGTGCCGAGACGCTGACTCGCTTCTTCGCGATCCATGTCTTCTTCCTTCCGGCTGTATTGCTGCTCCTATTGGTAGGACATTTTATCATGATCCGCAGACAAGGGATCTCTGGACCTCTATAAAAATCATGTTCAAAAAGGCCCGTTTTCAGCACCGAGAAGGCCCGTCTGAAGCTAGGGTCTGAGGAGCGGAGCTACACGTTTTCGTAGAAAACGACCTCGAAAGCATTTGCATGTAGTTTGTACGTGAGCACCTGAGATGTTTCCGTAGGAAACATGACTTCGTAAGCATTTGCTTAGACCCGGCTGAATTCAAGATTCGATGCCGAGTTACTTCATGATTCACTTCGTGATCAAAAGCGGACCTCTATAAAATAAATGAAGGAAGGGAGGCATTTACATGGCTCACGGAGACAAATCGAAAGAAAAAGTCGTATATGTCGGTGATTCACGTGTTCGTAAAGGCGACGGCTTCGTTACACCTCCCGATTACACGGCTTATCCGGGGAAATCTGAAGCGTTCATTCCGAACTTTCTACTTAAGGAATGGATGGTTGGCGTTGTTGTACTCGTCGGGTTCCTCGTGTTGACAATTTCCGAACCGGCACCGCTCGGTTTTCCGGCCAACCCTAGTGCTCAGGTCATTCCGATGCCAGACTGGTACTTTCTGTTCCTGTATCAGTATTTGAAATATCCATATGCTTCTGGAGATTATGTCGTTCTTGGAACGCTCGGGATTCCAGGTGTTGCCTTTGGTTCTCTATTGTTGGCTCCATTTCTTGACCGTGGTAAGGAGCGCAGATTCTATAAGCGCCCGATTGCTTCGTCATTAATGCTTCTGTCGATTGCATCGCTGGTCTATTTGACTAACTTCGCCTGGACTCACTATCAGAACGAGCTGAAGGCTACAGGGCTTCAACCAGAGCATATTCAGCGTGAAGAGAAGGCGCGCGAGAACCGGGAGAAGGGGCTACCAACAACCAACGTTACTCAAGACAAAGAGATCGCCATCGTTGATAAGGATGATCCGGCAATGGAGTCCTTTAAGAAGGCCACTTGTATCAGCTGTCACGGAGCTGACTTGAAGGGTGGCGGCGGCCCGTCACTGCGGGGTATTGGCGACAAGCATAATAAAGAAGAAATTCTAACTATTATTAAAGAAGGCTTTAACGGCAGAATGCAACCTATGTATGATACTGCGAAAGCAAATGGCCTAAGCGATGATGATATTGATCATTTGGCTGAATGGCTTGCGAAGCAGAAGGCCGAGGCAGTAGAATAGTAATAACTTGATGAACCTGATCGTGAATACGATCAGGTTTTTACATATCTATCGGGCTAGTCCCGCCTAATGGGGAGGAGATTGACGCTTGAGGCTGTCGACTTTATGGAGCAAATCCTTGCTCGGGAATAAATACATACTATGGTGTCTTTTCATTGTGAATCTGCTCGGTACGATCTATGGGTACATTTGGTACGATAATCAGCTGCGGGAGACTTGGGCGACTCAGCCGCATTGGCTGATTGTATTTGTTCCAGACAGCCCTACAGCTAGTTTGTTTTTTACTGTAGCTTTATTATTTCTATTGTTCCCCGAGAAGTTAGGGAAGTTCTATTTCATCCGAACGGTTATTGAAGGATTGGCCGTCGTAACGAGCATTAAATACGGAATTTGGGCGGTTACGATTATATTTGCAGGAGCGGCCCAGGGAAATGTGCTGGTATGGCAGGATTGGATGCTGGTGGCATCCCATTTAGCTATGGCAGTTGAAGCTTTGCTATATGTTCGTCTGTTTAAATTTGGTTCATTCATGCTGATCGCTGCCTGGAGCTGGACGATATTGAATGACTTTATTGATTACAGCTTTGGGGTCTACCCGTGGTTGCCGGAAGTATTGTGGAATGATGTGAACGCGGTGATGATCTTCACCTTCGCGCTGACTTGCGCCAGCACACTTGCTGGCTGGATTGCCCTCCGGGCAGCTAAGCGATTATAGAATTAGCTAGAAAAAATCTCTAACGGAAGCCACAGCTCTTACTTTGCGAATATTGGCCACTTAAGAAATGTAACGGATATGAGCTCCGCTATTCATATGCTAATGGACTAATTTCGTAGGAATCCCTTTCAATAAGGTCGCTCATCCTTGAACTACATCGATCGTTTTTTTTATCAAAAGCAGACTTTTAAACTACCTCATTAAATAAAGGTTCAAAAAGTCTGGTTTTCAGCACCGAGAAGGTTGGATGAAGCTAGGGTCTGAGGAGCGGAGCGTACGTAGTTTGTACGTGAGCACCGGAAGACCCGGGTGAATTCAAGATTCGATGTCGAGTCGGCTTCCTGAGTTACTCCGTGATCAAAAGCGGACTTTTTGAACTACCTCTAGGTTCTAAGTGTGGACAGCCTGCCATAACATGATGGTAGGGAGGGATGTCCGTGAAATGGAAAGGATATTGTCTAATAGCTGCCTTGTCAATGATCCTGCTGCTTCTGCAAGGATCCCAGGCTTATGCCGACGGGCTACCAGTCGCACAGGCCGCGGATATCAAAATAACGGAGCAAGAAAGGGCTGACAAGCTGCGGCAGTTGGAAACGGCTACGGAATTGTTGTATCAAGACATGCAGCAGGGGAATACGCAAAAAGCGAATCAGGATATGGAACAAGTTATTGATGCGTTGGAGCGCCTATCCTTCAAGGGGTTGACTTCAGTGGAGGGAATTCATGCTCTGGCTGAGAGTATCATGGATGTTAAAGAGACATTGGCCAAGGCCGTAGATGGACAAGAGGAGTGGATCAGCTCATCCGCGCGGCTTAGACTTGCCGTGAACAGTCTTACCCACTCGAAGCAGGCATTATGGCATCAGTATTATAAGGTACTTGGCGAGGATCTGCAGCGTATGAATCAGGCTCGTGCTGCTGGGAGCGGAGCTGCATTAAGAGAAGCTTATCTTAGCCTGAAGTCGCATTATGAATTAATTCGTCCAGCAGCAGTGATCCGAAAAGATATGACGGAAATCAGCCGTTTTGATTCGTGGTTGTATTATACGGATAGCTTGACGAAAGAGAAGGATGCAGATATGTCTGCGCTGACTAGTGCTTTACAGCAAGGAGAAGGGTTCATTAAGGAATTGTTCGGCAAAAAAGGAGATGAACCGGTCTTTCTACCGATTAATGGATACGGAAATCCGTGGAACTGGAGCCTGCTGATCGGTGGCTGGATTCTGCTCGCCTTGTGCTATACAGCTTACAGGAAATATCGAGCGAGCCAAACTGTGATCTCGGTTCCTGGCAAGAACGAGAAGAATGATCGTTTTCGATTCTGATTGATGGAAGAAGAGGTGCCCCATATCGTGCTGGGGCACCTCTTTTTTTATTCTTCGCGGAAACCCTCTCCGTGAACATCGCGTACATCGCTAATGATAATAAAAGCTCTTGGATCTACCGATTTGGCGATACTTTGAAGACGCCTGATCTCCTGCCGAGATACGACACAGTAAGCCATCGGCTTATCCTGCTTCGAATAGGCTCCTTTGGCGGGAATCAAGGTGACGCCGCGCTCCATATCATTGGTGATAATATCGGCAATCGCCTCAGCGTGATCGCTGATGATCATGAATGCTTTGGCGGAATAAGCGCCCTCTTGAATGAAATCGATCACTCTGGAGGCGATAAATACGGCAACGAGCGTGTATAGAATATTTTCCTTACGTACATAAAAGAGAGATAAGCCAATAATGACGACGTCAATGCTGAGGATGACCTGCCCCATGCTGAGGCCAAATTTGCGGCCAAGAATCCGGGCGATAATATCGGAGCCGCCAGTCGTGCCGCCGAAGCGGAAGACGATGCCAAGACCTGCTCCAAGCGTAACGCCGGCGTACATCGTGGCGAGAATATAATCAGTTTGGAGCATTTCGATCCAGCCTTGACTAAGGATATGTTCAAATAGCCATAAGAAGAAAGACAGCGAGCCGATACCGATACCAGTCAGAATCATCTGCCGGCCGCCGAGAATTTTCCAGCCCAGGAGGAACAAGGGGATATTGATGACTAGGTTCGAGATAGATGGAGAGATGGCGAAGGCATACTTCAACAGAATCGTAATACCGGTAACGCCGCCCTCCATGAGCTGATTCGGAATTATAAAATACAGAAGCCCAAAGGCATAAATGGCTGTTCCGATAATAATCGGAATTATGGATCGCGCATAATTTGTGATATTTTTCATAATACTCGTTTCTTCCTTTACCAGTGAGTAGTATAATCAATTTACGCATTTCTTTCATAGAAGTAGGCTCGGTGCTGAAAACCAGACTTTTTGAACATCGCACTCATAGTATATCTCCAAAAAGAATTTGTTTTCAATTTCCTGTTACGATAACATAAGAATTAATCTAGACAACAGGTTGGGGTGATAGGATGAATGAGAAATCTCTAGCTGAAATGCAGCGCGAAGTGGACAAGTATATATCACAGTTCAAGGAAGGGTACTTCAGTCCGCTGGCATTAATCGCACGAATGAGCGAGGAGCTCGGGGAACTGGCCCGTGAAGTCAATCATACATATGGAGAGAAGCCCAAGAAGCCGGATGAGCCGGAGGGTTCGATCGAGCTGGAATTGGGAGACATCCTCTTTATTACGATTTGCTTCGCCAATTCGCTTGGAATTGATCTGACGGAGGCCCATGATAAAGTAATGCGTAAATTCTCGACCCGAGATGCGGATCGTTGGACGAAAAAGGACACCGAATAAGTAGCGCCTTCATATGCTGTAATAGTGAATCAGCCCATTTGGTTAGGGGGACAGCAGATGAAGGCGAAACAGTATTTAAGCGAAGCGTACCGTAGCATTTATGAGAATGATTTTGAGCAGGCGCTCTATTGGTTTGAACAGGCATTGATTGTTGAACCGGATAATGCCGATATTCATTATCGCCATTCCATCACTAGCGCCCGCAGTAACTGCCTCGATAAGGCTCTGACACATGCTCGCCTTGCAGCGACACTTGCGCCCGATCATGAAGAATATATGCTTCATTTCGACCGCCTAAGAGCCAAAGAGCTACTTGGGATCGCCAGAAGGCATCTGGAGGGGAAGACAGAGGATAAGACAAATCGCTCTGAACAGGCCGTCCGCTTGCTTGAACGGGCGGGTGAGCTAGACCCTTTATCTGTCGGTGTGCAGGCATGGTTAGCGATTGCTTATGGCGAGATGGGGAGATATGATGCATCCCTGTCCGCTCTGCGCGAGGCTTATGCTTTGCCTCAGGATGAAGTGGTTACGAGGCAGCTCGCTGAATTGGAACAACAATTGGAGAACAAATTGAATCAGTCATCATCTTAGTTCAAGTGAAGGGGGATTAAAAATGGGAGAACAAATTAGAGTAGCCGTTGTCGGTGCAACCGGCAAAATGGGTAAAGAAGTCGTTAAGATGGTGCTTGAGGATCCAGAGCTTCAATTAGTAGCTGCCATAAGTCCGTCAGAAGAAGGATTGGACACTGGAACATTAGTTGGCAAGTCGCAGTGCGGAGTCGCGATTACCTCTGATCTGGAGCTCGCTCTTCTTGAGAGCAAGCCGCAGGTCATGGTAGATTTTACGACGCCGAAATCTGCTTATGCCAATACGGAATTGGCAATCAGATTTGGCGTGTCTCCGGTGACCGGTACGACCGGATTTACGCCGGAGCAGATCGAGCATCTGGACAAGCTATGCCATGATAAAGGGCTAGGCGGGCTTATCGCTCCCAATTTTTCCGTCGGCGCTATTTTGCTGATGAAATTTGCGGCCGAAGCGGCTAAATATTTTCCAAATGTGGAAATTATCGAATATCACGGGGATCAGAAGCTCGATGCGCCTTCCGGTACAGCGATCAAGACAGCCGAATTGATCTCGATGAATCGAAAAGAACATAGACAAGGCAATCCGAATGAAGAGGAGACCATTGAAGGGGCGCGCGGCGGCTATTATAATGGCTTCCGGATTCATAGCGTTCGTCTTCCAGGGATATTTGCTCAAGAAGAAGTCGTATTCGGGGATTTTGGCCAAACTTTGAAAATTCGCCATGATTCTTATGATCGCGCAGGATACATGCCTGGTGTTAATATAGCAGTGAAGAAGGTTTTGAACTGTAAAGGGATGATTTACGGTTTTGAACATTTTATGGAAGAGTAGGAGATGACACAGATGCTTAACATCGCATTTATAGCCCACGACAGAAAGAAAGAAGACATCGTTAATTTTGTAGTAGCTTACGAGCAAGTATTTCAAGGTAAAAATCTATATTCAACAGGAACAACGGGACAACGGATTATGGAAGCTACCAATCTGAAAATTCACCGTTTCTTATCTGGTCCACTCGGCGGCGATCAACAGATCGGGGCGCTGATTGCCCAGAATGAAATGGATCTTGTTATTTTCCTGCGCGATCCATTGATGGCCCAGCCGCATGAACCTGACATTACAGCGCTGCTTCGTCTCTGCGATGTGCACGGTATTCCAGTTGCTACGAATATGGCTACGGCGGAAATTCTCGTTCGTGCCTTGGACCGTGGTGATTTTGCTTGGCGTGAATTGGTTGAATTGCTCAAACCGGAGTTAAAATAATGAGCGAACCGCTTGATATATTAATTTTTGGTGCCCATGCAGATGATGCAGAGATTGGAATGGCCGGTACAATTGCCAAGCAGGTGACTGCCGGATACAAAGTCGGTCTCTGCGATCTGACAGAAGCTGAACTATCTTCTAACGGTAATGTTGAACTTCGCAAGCAGGAGGCCGCTGCGGCTGCCGAGTTGCTCGGGGTCACAGTGCGCCTGAATCTTGGACTGCCGGATCGTGGCTTGAACGGCTCTGCGGAACAGATTGCGGCGATAACGTCGGTAATCCGTGGATATCAACCGTCTATTATTTTTGCCCCCTATTGGGAAGATCGTCATCCAGATCATATCGCTTGCAGCAAGCTTGTTGAGGATGCAGTATTCAATAGCAAACTACGTCGTTATATGCCGGACAAGCCCGCGGTAGCTGCGCCGGAGCTCTACTTCTATTTCATTAACGACTGGAGAACTCCTGATCTGCTCGTGGATGTAACGGACAACTATGCATTGAAAGAGCAAGCCCTGGGTTGCTATCGCTCGCAGTTCGGAGCGGAGCCGCGGGAGGAGGAAATCGCGCTTACGCCGCTGAATCAAGGCTATGTTGAGAGGGTGAAGGCCCGGGATTCATTGCTTGGCCAGCGTAAGCTTATTCCTTATGCTGAGGGGTTTGCGGTCAAGACCCCATATGTTGTTAATCTATTTGGAACTCGGAGTTCATAAGTTATATAGGAACACACACACTGACTATATTTATAAGGAGGCCCCCGCCAATGAACCAGCATCTAAAAATTGGCATTACATGTTATCCTTCACTGGGAGGTTCGGGGGTTGTTGCGACCGAACTCGGTAAACTTCTGGCAGAGAAGGGACATGAAGTTCATTTCATCTGTCATGGAGTACCTTTCAGGCTAGGAAGTTTCCATAAGAACATTATTTATCACGAGATCGAAGTCAGCGACTATTATGTGTTCCGCTATCCACCTTACGATCTATCTCTGGCTACGAAGATGGCACAGGTAGCCAAGAGGGAGAATCTTGATATATTACATGTACACTATGCTATGCCGCATGCAGTGTGTGCCTTCCTGGCCAAACAGATGGTCGGGGACCAATTGAAGGTAGTTACGACACTACACGGAACGGATATTACCGTACTCGCTCAAGATGAATCGCTTAAGGATCTGATCCGACTTGCCATTAACGAGAGCGATGCGGTTACCTCCGTATCACGGGATTTAATCAAAGAGACCCGTGAAGTTCTTGATATTTCGAGAGATATCGATTTGGCTTACAATTTCGTGGATGAGCGTGTGTACTACCCTAGACCTTGTCTTGAGTGCCGCGATGATTTTGCCGCTCCCGAGGAGAAAGTGCTCATGCATATTTCTAACTTCCGTCCCGTCAAGAGGGTCAGCGATGTAATCGATATCTTCGAGAAGGTAACCACCAAGATTCCTTCCAAGTTGCTGCTTGTCGGCGAAGGCCCCGACTTGCCGAAGATCCAGTGTAAAATCAAGGAGATGGGCCTTTGCGATAAGGTACACTTCCTTGGCAAGCAAGATGATATTGCTCATGTTATCTCCATGGCTGATGTTCTGCTGCTGCCATCGGAGAAGGAGAGCTTTGGGCTCGTTGCCTTGGAGGCCATGGCCTGCGGTGTGCCGACAGTTGGATCGGTAGCAGGCGGTATCCCCGAGCTCGTCACGCATGGAGATAGTGGATTCCTCGCTCCTATTGGCGACACGGATCAAATGGCCGAGTATTGTATCTCGCTGCTCTCCGACGACAAGCTAGCGGAGCGTATGAAGAAGGCCTGCCTGGATCGCGCGAGAAATGATTTCGGCAGTGATCGGATTACCTCTATTTATGAAGCTATTTATTATCGTGTGTTGGATCGCGAAGTGCCTGGCCTTACATCGGTAAGCTGATCATCTCTGCGAGCATAGAATTTAAAAGCGGACTTTTTGAACTTCCTCTTATCGATTAATTAGCATGGAGGCTTGTAATAGAATGGATTCATGGAAACAGGTAGACCCCCTGATGTACCGTCAGGGGGAAGCGGTGTTACATATACTAATCGCGCATGACTTTGAAGCTTATTTTGTCGGAGGATGCGTGCGTGATGAAATTATGGGCCGCGAGGTTCATGATATGGATATCGCTACTTCAGCTAGACCGGACCAGGTTATCGAACTTTTTGATCGTACTGTTCCCACCGGGATTCAGCATGGAACGGTGATGGTACTTATGGGTGATTATTCGTTTGAAGTAACAACCTTCCGCAAAGAATCGGATTATGAGGATCATCGCCGGCCTTCTCGGGTCGAATTTGTCGATGCGATCATAGAAGATCTGCAAAGACGCGATTTCACGATGAATGCAATGGCGCTTGGCATGGAAGGGCGACTGATTGATCCATTTGGCGGACGAGAGGATATCGCCGCTGGCTTGATTCGCTGCGTCGGCCAAGCAGGGGAGCGATTCGAAGAGGATGCCCTGCGGATGATTAGGGCGATTCGATTTGCCTCCGTATTCGGTTTCAGGCCGGTGAAGAGCTTGTGGAGGGCCCTTGTAGCCGGAAGGGGCATGTTGTCCTTCATTGCGATGGAACGAATTCGGGCGGAATTTGAGCGGGTTATTGAAGGGCCACGTCCATTGCGTGGACTAGCTTTGATTCAGCGAAGCGGTATGATCAATGAAGTGAAATATCCGGTCTCTTATCTCGAGCCAATTCGGGAGAGTTATATAAGAACAATGGAGAATCCGTTAGTGTCCGGTTTAGTGAAGCGTCTGTATTTGCTGCTAAGAGGACTTAATATCCATGCAGAAGAGGCTGAAGAGTTGATGCGGCACTGGACATTCTCTAACCTGATTGTGGAGCGGACCACCAAGCTGATCAGATTTGACGAACAGTGGCTGGATCGTCTATATACTCTATCTCCTGCTGATCAGGAAGATGTACAAAAATGGCGGCACACCTGGATTCTATTGGAGCTTGCTTATGGCAGCGACACGGTGGTTGACTGGCTTGAATGTTATCAGGCGCTGCTACAAGAGGCTGCCCAAGCCAGTTATCCCGTTCCCGAATGGAAGCAGCTTGCTGAGCTGGACTTCCTGAACCGCCTACTCGATCAAGTTAGAGAGTGGCATGAAGGGATGACGGTATACGAGCTGCGTGATTTAGCGATAGCTGGAAGTGATGTTATACAGTGCACTGGTAAAAAGGGGGGGCCGTGGCTCGGACAGTTAATGAAGCAAATGCTCGAGTCTGTAGCTATGGGAGAATTGGTCAACGAGCGTGAAGCGTTGTTGGAGCATGTGAAAGACGTGGTGAATTGAGATGGAATCTAATCGTTTATTGCAAATGCTGCTGGATCATCCCGGACAATATATATCAGGCGAAGAGTTAAGCCGGCGATTGTCGATCAGCAGAACAGCGGTCTGGAAGCAGATTAATAAGCTGCGACAGGACGGATATGAATTTGAGGCGGTCTCACGTAAGGGATATCGACTAGTTCATTCGCCAGAACGAATCCATGGAGAAGATGTGCTGTCAAGACTGCAGACTGTAACGTTCGGACGCCAAATTCACGTTATGGATGTCGTTAAGACAACACAGGATGAAGTCAGAGCGTTAGCTGAGCAAGGTGCAGCTGAAGGAACGCTAGTGATAGCTGAAGAGCAGACTGTAGGGCGGGGTAGGCAAGGACGGAAATGGTACTCCCCATCCGGCAAGGGAATTTGGATGAGTATGCTGCTGAAGCCACGCCAGCCGATCGTCTTTGCAGCTCAGCTTACGCTACTGACAGCCGTGGGTGTATGCCGCGCCTTGCGCAAGGTCAGCGGGGTTGACGTTGGTATCAAGTGGCCTAATGATCTGCTTATTGAGGGTCGTAAGCTGTGCGGGATTCTGGTTGAATCGATTAGTGAGGACGAGCTGCTCAAATATTGTATCGTTGGGATTGGTATCGATGTGAATCTGCAGCTGGAGGATATACCTGAAGAGATACGCTCCGTTGCGACTTCGCTTCGAATCGAGAGCGACAGCAAGCAAGACCGTGCTCTTCTGATCGCAGAAATACTGTATGAGCTAGAGCAACTTTACAATTTGTACAATGAAGAGGGCTTTGCTCCGATCGGCCATCTTTGGGAAGCCTTATCTGTAACGATCGGCCGTCAGGTGCAGATCAGAACACCGCAGGGAGAAAGCAGTGGGTTTGCAACCGGTTTGGATCCGTCAGGCGCCTTACTGATCACCGATCAGCATGGGAAGGAACGGACAATCTACTCCGGTGAAATCCAGTTGGGCAGGATATAGAGGTTGAACTAACCTCTTTATTGATAAAAAATAATTTGTTATACTGTTCGCAGGAGGCGGTATCGAGGTTACCCGAACTGCACTCTTTTCGAGCGGTATAGCATGGCGATTTAGCAGATATAAGTATTCATCAAGGAATAGCTTGTTACACAAGCTATAGAAGTACAGCATAAGTACGTGTTACCACTACAAGTGAATAATAACGTCAGGTATAACGTTGGATTCTGCTCTGAGCCGAAGAGGACCGAGACAGAAGGGACGATCGAAAGTGACTCTTCTTTGGATTCGGACCTTTTTAGTGCGTAACTAAAAGGTTTTTTTGTTGTGTTCGAGATACCGCATCGAAAACGACAAACCAGGAGGAGATAGGATTATGGCTGGAAAACAAATGTTAAACATTGTGAAAATGAAACGGATGAAGCAGGATGGCGACCCGATCTCTATGATCACGGCTTATGACTATCCATCAGCGGTGCTCGCTGAAGAGGCCGGGGTTGATATTATTCTGGTCGGGGATTCGCTTGGCAATGTTGTGCTGGGCTATGATACGACGATTCCCGTAACACTGGATGATATGGTATACCATTCCCGTTCAGTAGCGAGAGGCGCAAAGAATACGTTCATCGTGACCGACATGCCGTTTATGACCTATCACCGAAGTATTGACGAGACACTGCGTGGGGTGAGCCGGATTATGCAAGAAGGGCATGCTCAAGCCGTCAAGATGGAAGGCGGAGCTGAAATCGCTGATACCGTCAAACGAATTGTTCAGGCCGGGGTTCCGGTGCTGGGTCATATCGGACTTACGCCGCAATCCGTCAATCAAATCGGCGGTTACCGGATTCAAGGTAAGGATGAAGCTGATGCGAAGCGGCTGTTTGAGGACGCCAGAGCATTGGAGCAAGCAGGCGCATTTGGCATCGTGCTAGAGCTTGTGACGGAAGAGGTTGCAGCTTATATCTCATCCGAGTTGTCTATTCCTACTATTGGAATTGGTGCTGGCCGCGGATGTGACGGGCAGGTGCTTGTATATCACGATGTACTTAAATATACTTCAAATTACCGCAATAAACGGTTCGTTAAAACCTTTGGAGACATTGGAGAGCAAATCCGCAGCGGTATCTCCGCTTATGTGCAAGAAGTCAAGACGCGGCAGTTCCCTGCAGAGGAACATGTATTTGCCGCTGAAGATAGAGTACTGGACAATCTGTATGGCAAAGGAAAGGCGGAAACTCATTCATGAAAGTATTCACAGCGATATCTGAGCTAAAGGAATTTCTGAAATTCGGGCGACTTGCCGCCATCAAGGAAGGTAAGGAACTACAAGTTGGACTGGTCCCTACGATGGGATATTTGCATGAGGGCCACGCCAGCTTGTTGAGAAGAGCAAGAACGGAGAACGACTTGGTTGTACTGAGCATTTTCGTTAATCCGATTCAATTTGGGCCTAATGAAGATTTGGACCGCTATCCACGGGATACGGAGCGCGATCTGGCACTCGCTGAACACGAAGGCGTCGATGCTGTATTTATGCCGAGTGTGGAAGAAATGTATCCACAGCCAACGAAGACAAAGGTAGCTGTTGCTGAGTTGACCTCGAAGCTGTGCGGGGCTTCCCGTCCAGGCCATTTTGATGGGGTAACGACAGTAGTTAGCAAGCTGTTCAATATCGTTGCACCAAACCGTGCTTATTTCGGTCAGAAGGATGCCCAGCAGGTTGCCGTTGTCGCACAAATGGTCAATGATCTCAATTTCGATATTGAGATCGTCCCTTGCCCGATCGTTCGTGAAAACGATGGTCTGGCACTAAGCTCGCGCAATGTATACCTAAGTGCCAAGGAACGCGAAGCAGCGCTGATTCTGTCCCGTAGTTTGAAACAGTTGGAGGCAGATGTATACAGTGGTCATACGACAACAGTGATGGAAGCACGTCAGCAGCTTACGCAGAAGATTGGCAGTGAGCCTTTGGCAGAGATCGATTATGTGGAGATAGCTGCCTTTCCAGGCTTAACCCCGCTTCAGGAGACAAACTCCCTTAGCAGTGAGCTGAAGGCGCACGCAGTGATTCTGATCGCTGTAGCCGTCAAATTCGGTACGACAAGACTGATCGATAACGTATTGTTAACGGGAAAGGGGGAGGCTATCCATGTATAGAACGATGATGAAATCCAAAATTCACCGCGCAACGGTTACAGAGGCAAATCTGAATTACATTGGGAGTATTACAATTGATGAAGATTTGATGGAAACCGCCGACCTTCTGGAGAATGAGAAGGTACAAATCGTCAACAACAACAATGGAGCCAGGCTGGAGACATATGTTATTCCAGGACCTAGAGGTAGCGGAGTAGTTTGCCTCAATGGAGCGGCAGCAAGATTAGTACAGCCAGGGGATACAGTTATTATTATTTCTTACGCTCAAATGTTGGATGAAGAGATCAAGAACTACAAGCCGACGGTCGTATTTGTCGGAGAAGATAATAAACCCGTCGAGACGGCATCTAAGGAGCTGCATTCGACCATTCGTTAATGAGGGCGCTTAGCTTGGTTCCTTAGTATGGGTATGCAATTAATGCCTGCGAGAATGAAAAGTCCCCTTGGAACAAAAAATGATCTTAAGGCTCGCACTGATTTCATTTTTTAAGGGGTGGGATGCGGATGATGTTTCAACATATGTTTGCGGAAATGAATGAAATGTTGGATGAGATATCAAAATTTTATCCGAATGCCCAAGGAACACAGAAGCAGGAACTCACGCATAAATGGAACCTCCTCAAGCACATGAGTGACGAAATTATTGAAGAATGGCTGAACTTTGAAGAGAAGATGGGAGCGGTTAGGCAAAACTGGAATGAAACTGAGGATGCTAACATTGTTCTTCCTGAGATGAAATCCGATGCTTATGAGAAAGGGGAAGGCTACTATAAGCTCCTGATGTTCTCAAAAGCGCTCGAACAATTCCGGAACGTTGTGCATGATTATCCGGATGGTCTTGTTGGCCGAACTTATTTAGCGATGTGTCATCTGCATTTGCAGCAATTATCCGAAGCTTCTTCACACTTCATCGCCGTGCTGGAGAAGGCGACCAGCAATCGGCTTCGTTCCATTATTTATAATGCGCTAGGCTGTATCGAGGCTCAGAGGGGGAAGCGTCTAAAGGCGAAAGAATACTTCGCCCTGGCTCATCGGAGCGATCCGACGCTGCCTGAACCCCTGATGAACCTGCAGGCCTGTGACAGCAGTACGGGGAAGCTGAAATTTGGAGATGAACTGTCTCCCTTAATGTAACGTACAGAATGAATCGAGCCGAGCTTATCAACGTTTTATCTGTCAGCGATGCACTCGACATATGCCGAGGCATCGCTTTGTTTTTGAATATAAAATTTGCCTCGTTCGGAGTATTCTTATCTTTTGTTTAAAATGTTAGTTAATTTTCAAAATGGCTATATTCTGTTATGCTGTTTATGAGACTGGATGGAAGGGACTTTGGAACGAGAAAATGAAATATGCGGTACTTGATTTTGAAACTACAGGCAATCAGTCCTCTGATGAGATTATTCAGGCAGGACTTGCCATTATAGACCATGATTTGACAATTTCACAAGTTTATCGCTCTTATGTAAATCCGGGAATCCCAATACCTCCATTTATTACAGGCTTGACCGGAATTACTGAAGAGGATGTCAAAGATGCGCCTGGATTGGACGAGGTTATGATGGAGATGGTTCCATTACTCGATGATGCAGTTCTGGTTGGACATAATGTAGCTTTTGACTTCAATTATTTACAGAGCGCTCTCGATAAGACGGGATATTTGCCTTTTTCCGGACGCATTCTCGATACGATGGACTTTCTGAAAATATTCTTTCCTTCGCTATCCACCTATCAGCTAGGTTTGGTATCGCAGGAATTCAATGTGCAGCATGATCGGCCCCATCAGGCAGATAGCGATGCGCTTGCTACGGCTCTGATCTTCCTCAAATGTCTGGAAGAGATCGAGCAGTTGCCTCTGCTTACACTGCAGCGGCTGTCTGATCTGTTCAACAACGAGGACAGCGATCTGGCCTGGTTCTTTGACGCGATGCTTCAGGAGAAGCAGCAGAAGGAGCTTGGCGTTAATCCGGATGGGTTCACGTATTATCGGCAGTTCGCGCTCCAGGTTGATGACTGGATGGATATTGAGCCGGCTCGGGATCATATGCTTGTGAATCCGCTCAAGGACGTGTCCTTTGAACAGTTCATGGAGCAGGTCCGAGAACAGCTGCGGGTGAAGTTGCCTGAATATGAAGAACGTGAAGCCCAGACCATGATGCTGGACAAAGTGATGCAGGCCTTTGCCGAGGATAAGCATCTCTTGATTGAAGCCGGTACCGGAACCGGAAAGTCACTTGGATACCTCCTGCCTGCGATTTACCATAGTGTGAAGCAGGATGAGAAGGTTATGATCAGCACTCATACGATTAACTTGCAGGAGCAGCTCAGGGAGCGAGACCTTCCGTTATTAACGGAGGTCGTGCCTTTTCCGTTCCAGGCCGCTATCTTCAAGGGAAGGCAGCATTATTTGTGTTTGCGCAAATTTGAACATAAAATAAATAAAAGAGATTTCACAACCCCAAAAGAAGAGGTGATGACGGCCGCACAAATGATCGTGTGGCTCGCTCAAACGGAAACCGGGGATGATGAGGAGCTTAATCTAGGAAATCGCGGCGGCGATTTCTGGGAAACAGTGGCTAGTGACTCCGACTCTTGTCTTGGACGTTCCTGCCCTTGGTTCCGCAAATGCTTCTATCACCGTGCTAAGCATGAAGCGGGTGTAGCCGATGTCGTCATAACGAATCACTCCAAGCTGTTCACTGATATTCAAGCAGGACACCAGCTTCTACCGGCGTATGATCGTTTGGTTATCGATGAGGCTCATCATCTTGAGGACGTTGCTGGCAAGCATCTTGGCTTGCAGCTCAAATATTTTACAGTTGTCCATACCCTGACCCGATTGTTCAAGGATAGCAAGACGGGGCAGCTTCCATCCTTGCACTTCATGCTCCAGCAAGCGGGAGCAGAAGCGGCGATGAAATGGATGACGGTCATTGATGAAATGTATCCGTCATTGATCGAGGTAAAGGAGAATTGGGATAAACTGAGCGAACTGTTATTTGCTTTAATATCTGAGCGTTCCGATGCGGCCCCTGGAGATCCAGGGCAGTTCGTAACCCGGCTCCTGCCCGATAAGAAGCCCAAGGCTTGGGATGCTCTAACTACATTGGAGAACTCGATATATATTACCTTGGGGGATATCCTCCGCAAGGGCGAGCGAATGGTGGCCGAAATCCGCGAGGAACAGGATGATTACGGCGCAGAGAGCTTGATTACGGATATCAGCGGACTGCTCAAGGATTTGGCCAATGAACGTGAGACACTCCGTTTCTTCATGAAGCTTGAGGATGAGAATACGGTATATTGGCTTGAAGCCAATGGGAATTATCGCAATCGTTCATTGCAGATTTTTGCTGTACCGATTGATGTCAGCGCTCAATTGAAGGCATATTTCTTCGATAAGAAGAAGAGTGTAGTTATGACTTCGGCGACATTGACCGTTGATAAATCGTTTCAATATGTGATTGAACAGCTCGGTCTTCAGGAAGCAGCTAGTGAAGACCTCTTGATGACTGCGATGCTGCCCTCTCCTTTCAATTACCGGGAGCAAGCATTAGTGCTCATACCGCGGGACTTCCCGAGCGTTAAGGGCAGCGTAGGCGATGATTATTTTATCGAGACCTTGGTGAAGTCTTTGGCGGATACAGCTATTGCTACCAAGGGACGGATGCTTGTTCTATTCACATCCTATCGGATGTTGCGGCAAGTATATGACCCATTAAAAGAGCGGCTGGTCGATGAAGGGATTACCGTCATTGGACAAGGGATGGATAGCGGCAGCAGAACGAAGCTGACCCGTCGTTTTCAAGGGCAGCAAGCATCGGTACTGCTCGGGACAAGCAGCTTCTGGGAAGGCGTAGATATTCCTGGCGAAGCATTGACGAGCCTGGCGATTGTCCGCCTGCCGTTCCAGCCGCCGAATCACCCGCTGGTTGAGGCTAAGAGTGAAAGACTTCAGAGAGAGAAGAAGAACCCCTTCATGAAGCTGTCGGTACCTCAGGCGGTCATTCGCTTCAAGCAAGGGTTTGGGCGTCTAGTTCGTTCTTCCGCGGATCGAGGAATTGTCGTTGTATACGATACTCGCATCTTGGAATCTTATTATGGCAAATACTTTTTATATTCATTACCGGGACCGAAGATGGAACATATGACACTTACGCAGATGGTTCCTCGGATCTCAGAATGGTTAAACGATGACGAAGAGTCGTAATTTCTTCGAAATGCACCTGTAGGGGGAAAATATATGAAATCAGAAAAAATTTCAGATGCGGTTGTGCGCAGATTGCCTGTATACTTGCGGTTTCTTAATGAATTAAGCCATCGCGAGGTCTTGACGGTTTCTTCCCAGGAGCTCGGACAGAAGCTGGATCTAAATCCAGCTCAAATCCGCAAAGATCTCGCTTATTTCGGCGATTTTGGTCGGAAGGGGATCGGGTATGACGTCTCATACTTGATCGAGAAAATACGGCAAATTCTAAATTTAGACCAGCAGATTAATGTAGCTCTTGTCGGAGCCGGTAATTTGGGGCAAGCCTTGTCCAATTACAATACTTATGTGAAGGATAATATGCGGATTATCGCAGTCTTTGACGCCAACCCGGACAAGATCGGCAAGAAGATCAAAGACATTACGATTCAGCCGATCGAGGAGTTGGAACAGACTGTAAGAGATAAGCATATTCAGATCGGGATTATTACGGTACCTGATGTGGAGGCGCAGCGCGTTGCCGACCAGCTCGTTGCCGCAGGTATAGGGGCGATTCTGAACTTTGCGCCTACAATCATCAAGGTTCCTTCTGACGTGCGTATCCATGCGGCAGATTTCACAACAGACCTTATTAGTCTTGCTTATTATTTGCAGAGCGGAAAGGAATTACCGGAAGATGAGTCGTAAATGGTTGATTAAGAATGGTACATTCGCAGTACTGGACGGGAAAAATCCGATCGTCCATGGTTATATGCTGATCGAAGGAGATACGATCTCTTATATCGGCGAGGAGCGCCCAGAGGGCGTAGAAGGTGCGGAGACATATGATGGCAAAGGCCTGCTCTTCATGCCGGGCCTCGTCAATTCACACGGGCATACGGCGATGTCATTGCTGCGTGGTTATGGAGACGATATGGTCCTGCAGGAATGGCTGGAGCAGAAGATGTGGCCGATGGAGGCAAAATTTACTCCTGAGGATGTATATTGGGGTGCTTCTTTATCTGTCCTGGAAATGGTCAAAGGTGGAACTACGACCTTCCTAGATATGTATGATCATATGGATCAAGTGGGTAAGGTTGTTGAGGAATCGGGCATCCGAGGTGTTCTAACACGCGGTGTGATCGGCCTCTGTCCACCTGAACTACAGGATCAGAAGCTGGCCGAAGCGATCCGCATTGCTCGTGATTGGCACGGCAAGGCTGAAGGACGGATTACAACAATGATGTCGCCGCATGCTCCGTACACATGCCCGCCGGACTATATTGAGAAGTTTGTGCAGGCAGCGCATGATCTTAATTTGCCATTACACACACATATGTCCGAGACAAAAGCGGAGGTCCAGCAAAATGTTGACCAGTATGGCGTTCGTCCTGTTCAACATCTGCTTAATCTGGGCTTCTTTACTCGTCCATCTTTGGTAGCTCATGCGGTGCATCTGACCGATGAAGAGATTGAGATTCTTGCCGCCCATAAGGTGGCAATCTCTCATAACCCGGGCAGTAACCTCAAGCTGGCTAGCGGGGTAGCGCGGGTACCGGAGCTGCTGAAAGCAGGCGTTACGGTGTCGCTAGGTACAGATGGCCCAGCGAGCAACAATAATCTCGACATGTTCGAGGAGATCAGGCTGGCCGCTCTGATCCATAAAGGGGTGTCCGGCGATCCAACGGCCGTACCTGCCCTTGAAGCCCTTCGTATGGGAACAGAGTATGGGGCGAAATCGCTCTACTTGAACAATACGGGCAAATTGGCAGCTGGAATGAAGGCCGACATGATCGCCGTAAACACTGACCAAGCTCACTTCTTGCCGCGGACTGATTATATCTCTCATATCGTCTATTCAGCAGGCCCTAAGGACGTAGCGCATGTATGGGTCGATGGCAAGCAGATTGTCCGTCATGGTGAATGTCTGACGCTGGATGAGGAGCGCATTCGTTATGAGGCGCAAACGGCTTTTGAAGGACTTCTCGGCCGGTAAGGTGAGAATTAGAACTCTAACTGGGAAGGAAGAGAAGGTTGAAGAATAGAACCAAATGGATTCTGCTCTCCATTGTGATCCTGCTGATCATCTTCTTTGGCCTTTACCGCTTCTATTTATATATTCAAGAGGATATTTGGCAGGGAGAGAATGCGGCGGTAGCACTGGCCAGACAAGAGACCGGACTTGTTGAATCGGAAAAGGTGTGGAAGTCGGTCTGGGATGAGGTGTGCTGGGTCGTCCAAGGTAAGAATGCGAACGGCGAAGAGGTCATGGTCTGGCTGCCCGAAGGGAAAGCGGCAGTGGAGAAACCTCTGTCCGAAGGGGTATCCGAGCCGCAGATTCGTAAGATTATACAAGATAAGTTGCCTGGAATCAATATTGTTAGATTGACTCCGGGTATATATAACAATCAATATGTATGGCAATTGTTCTATAAAGATAATTCACATTATTATTACCGTTTCTATAGCTTCAGCAATGGCGAGTCTTTATCAGAAATGTTCACATTGCCTAATCGTTAGAAGTAGAGATAGATAACAAGCCTTGTTCCAAAAGACTAGCGAAATCGAAGTATGAATATACGATCGATGCGCTTTTATCCTCTTTTGAACAGGGCTTGTTTTTTTAGCATTAAGATGAGAATAGCCAGGGATGGAAACATTTAATATCTTAGATTTAAAATAGTGTTCACACTTCACTTTCTTCTTGGGCATAAAATGTGATATACTGAATCCAGTCGTTTTGATAGATTGAAGTATATACTATTAATATATCATGTTGAAGGGGGACATCTCGTGAAACTGCGAATTGGAACGATCGCTGCTAGTGTTGCGGTTTCCGCACTGCTATTGTTTGGCGGCTGGTATTCTTATCAGCATTGGGTGGTAGAGAGCCCGTTCGAGAAGACAGTGAAGCAATTTGACGGCGTGAACAGCGTCGAATCCGATATAAACCGGCAGCAAGTAGCCTTGAAACTGGATCTTAAGCCCGGCACCGACCTGGGTGAACTGGTCAAGTATATTCAGGAGGATGGCAAGAAGTGGGTGGGTCAGCGTAAGTTGTCATTTGAGATCAAGGATCAATCGAATCGCGATCTGAACAGAGCATGGAACAAGGTTCTGTTCCCGATTGCCCAAGCGATGGAGAACAAGCAATATACCGATATTAATACAGCGCTTGACCAACTACAGCAGCAGAATCAATCTATTACAGCGAAGGCTGAGATGGATGATAAAAATGTGTATATTACACTTACAGACGGTAAGGCCAGTAAATTTATAATTTTACCTCGCGTTCCAGAGCGAATGGGGGCATGGCCAAATGCGTAAGAGAATAACGGAAATTATCATTGGCGTAGTACCTGTACTGCTTATTTTTCTAGCATTTATCGGCGTTAATATATTGCCTTTGGTGTTCATCGGTCTGATCGCCTGCGGTTTGTTTGTTCTGGCCAAGATGCGCGGTGGTATTGCCGTAGGTGCAGCACAAGATCGTAGACGCAGAAAGAATGGACCGGCAAAGCTGACGTTCGCAGAGATCGGTGGTCAGGAGAGCGCTAAGCAAGAGTTGATCGAGGCGCTTGATTTCATGGTCCGTTATGAGGAAATATCCAAATTCGGTATCCGGCCGATCAAAGGCATCCTGCTTACAGGTCCGCCGGGAACCGGGAAGACGCTGCTGGCCAAAGCCGCCGCCCAATACACGAATTCCGTGTTCGTAGCCTCTTCCGGTAGTGAGTTTGTTGAAATGTATGTCGGTGTCGGGGCAAGCCGGATCCGCGATTTATTCAAGGATGCGCGTACCCGTGCCGCGAAGGAAAATAAAGAAAGTGCCGTTATCTTCATCGATGAGATCGATGTGATCGGCGGTAAGCGC
Source organism: Paenibacillus motobuensis (assembly GCF_039521865.1). Lineage (NCBI taxonomy): Bacteria > Bacillati > Bacillota > Bacilli > Caryophanales > Paenibacillaceae > Paenibacillus > Paenibacillus motobuensis. The sequence continues at coordinate 206,751 of NZ_BAAACX010000016.1, forward strand.
GAGGGTGGACAGCAGCGTGAATACGATCAGACACTGAACCAACTGCTGACGGAGATGGATGGGATCTATACTTCGGATACACCTCGTATTCTGTTAATCGCGGCCACCAACCGCAAAGAGATGCTCGACAATGCCCTACTACGTCCAGGACGATTTGACCGTCATATTCAAGTCGATCTTCCCGACAAAAGAGGGCGGGTGCACATCCTTCAGCTCCATGCTAAGAATAAGCCACTGGCCGAGCATGTCGATCTGGAGAAGGTAGCTGAGGAGACATTTGGCTTCTCGGGTGCGCAATTGGAGAGCGTGATGAACGAAGCAGCGATCTATGCGATGCGTGAATCCAAGGACCTGATCACACAACTGCATCTGTCGCTAGCGATCGATAAGGTCATGCTTGGGGAGAAGACGGATCGTGAGTCAACAGTGGAAGAGAAGCGACGGGTTGCTGTGCACGAGCTTGGCCATGCCGTTGCTGCCGAGGTTGTCTCGCCAGGCAGCGTCAATCAGGTCGTCTTAAGTCCGCGTGGTCGGGCGCTCGGCTATGTTCGACATAATCCGCAGGATGAGAAATATTTATATACCAAAGATTATCTTGAAGGACAGATTATCGTCGCTCTGGCGGGAGCAGCGGCGGAGGAAATCTATTACGGAGGACGTAGCACTGGTTCAAGTAATGACTTTGAGCAGGCCTTGAACATTGTTCAGACGATGATGACATCCGGCCTTACCTCTTTGGGAATTATGAATATGGATATGGTGACGAAGGAAGTGCTCATGAGAGAGAATTCCAGAATACTGGATGAGCTTGCAGCCAAGTCCAAGCAAATTTTAAACGACCATTCGGCGATATTCGACAATTCCTTGGAAATCCTTTTAAAGGAAGAAAGATTGTCTGGGGAACAATTCCGATGTCAATTTAGTGAAATCAGTTATTTACCGGCATAAAACATGATGCCGGTTATTTTTTTTTACTTTTTCTTCGTGCTAAGATATTATTATATGTTGGGTATAAAAAGATGTATTATTCGACATCTGGGGTACAATATTACGTAAGATCATGAAAGGATGGAGCGAAAGAACCATGAATTTCAAAAAGATAGGTGTCATAGGCGGCGGCACAATGGGGCAAGGGATTGCTGAAATGCTCGCAGCTAAAGGACTTGATGTACTGCTCGTTGAAGAAACGAACGACAAACTTAACCATGCTTATAGCATGATTGAGACGAGCCTTGATAAGCAGCTCGAGAAATGGGCTATTACAAAGGCCGAGAAGAAACTGATCTTATCCAAAATTCATAAAGTAACTCATTTTGCCGAACTCGGTACCTGCGATATGGTCATCGAGACCATTTCGGAGGATTTGGATGCCAAGAAAAAGGTATTCAAGCAATTGGATCAGGTATGCCCAAGCAACATTATTCTGGCCAGCAATACTTCCACGCTCAGCTTGACTGAAATTGCCGGCTCCACGAAATATCCGGAACGCGTTATTGGTATGCACTTCATTTATCCAGTAGCTAAAATTAATCTCGTTGAAATTATTCGCGGATTGAAGACTTCGGAATCCACCTTTGAAGAGACGAAACGCTTCGTGGAAGAAGTTGTAGATAAGCACGGAATTATGGTCTACGAATCCCCGGGCTTTGTGACCTCCCGAATCATCTGCTTGATGATTAATGAAGCACTGCATGTACTTGGCGAAGGCGTTGCTACAGCCGAGGATATCGATGATGCAATGCGCATCGGTTATCAATTCCAATACGGGCCTCTGGAAATGGCCGACCGCTTTGGTCTTGATTCGGTACTTGCTGCTCTTGAGCGCATGTTCCGTGAATTCGGCGAACTTAAATATCGCCCTTCCTACGTGTTGAAGAAAATGGTTCGCGCCGGATCTCTCGGTGTGAAAACTGGTGAAGGATTTTTCAAATACGATAAGGATGGTGACCGGGTGTGAAATTGCTCGTAATTAATGCAGGTAGTTCATCTTTGAAATATCAATTGTATGATATGACCGATGAATCGGTATTAGCTAAAGGCCTGGTTGAACGGATTGGTATGGATTCCTCGATCCTGAATCATAAGCCAACAGGCAAAGAGGAAGTTACTGAAGTTAGCGAAATCCTCGAACATACAACGGCTATCCGTAAAGTGCTTGACAAATTGACCGATAAAGAGCACGGCGTTCTGAACTCCGTAGAAGAAATTCAAGCTGTAGGCCACCGCGTCGTTCATGGCGGGGAAGCGTTCAAAGGTTCTGCGCTCGTTACTGGCGATGTAAAATCGGAAATTCGCCGTCTGTTCGACTTGGCTCCTCTTCATAATCCGCCAGCTATTCTGGGTATTAATGCAGCGGAGAAGAATATGCCTGGGGTGCCTCAGGTTGTTGCCTTCGATACAGCTTTCCATCAGACGATGGAAGAGAAGGTATATCTGTACCCGATCCCGAAAGTATTATATAAGAAGCACCGGGTTCGTCGTTATGGAGCTCACGGTACATCTCATGACTATGTAAGCAAGGTAGCGGCAGAGTACTTGAACCGTCCGCTTGAAGATCTGAAGATCATCACTTGTCATATCGGCAACGGCGCTAGCTTAACAGCTGTCAAAGACGGTAAGTCTATGGACACTTCTATGGGCTTGACACCACTTGAAGGCCTTATGATGGGAACTCGCAGTGGTGATCTCGATCCAGCTGTTGTTACGTTTGTCATGAACAAAGAAGAGCTGTCGCTAAGCGAAGTTAACTCGATGCTGAACAAGCATAGTGGTCTGCTTGCGATCTCGGGAAGCAGTAGTGATATGCGCGATATTACTGATGGCATGGCTGAGGGCGAGCCAAACTCCACATTGGCGTTTGAAATGTATGAATACCGTCTGCGCAAGTATATAGGGTCTTATGCAGCAGCGATGAACGGCGTTGATGTAATTGTATTTACAGCAGGTGTAGGGGAGAACTCTGTAGTCGTCAGAGAGAAGGTATGTGAGAACCTGACTTACCTCGGTGTTGAGATTGATCCAGAATTGAACAAGGTACGTTCCGGAGATCCGCGTCGTATTTCTACGCCGAATTCGAAGGTGGAAGTATTGGTTATTCCGACCAATGAGGAATTGATGATTGCACGTGACACGTACCGCATCGTTCAGGAGAATAACTAGTAGCAATTTATTTAGATTGAATGTTCAAAAAGGCCGGTTTTCAGCAGAAGCTGGACTTTTTGAACAGCCTATTAAGAGGAGAGATAAGGGCATGGCGAACAAAAGCGTGATTCGTCAAGTTGGCGAGCATGTTGGCGAGACTGTCGTCATTGGCAGCTGGCTTAATAACAAACGTTCCAGCGGCAAAATTCAATTTTTGCAGCTTCGCGACGGTACTGGATATATCCAGGGCGTTGTCGTGAGAAGCGAAGTGGGTGAAGAGGTATGGGAGAAGGCCAAGAGCCTGACCCAGGAATCCTCCATGTATGTTACCGGAGTTATTCGTGAAGAGCCTCGCAGCCAATCCGGCTACGAGATGACAGTAACGGATATTGAGATTATTCATTTGACAGAGAATTATCCAATTACGCCGAAGGAGCACGGAGTAGACTTCCTGATGGACCACCGTCACCTATGGCTGCGCAGTCCTAAGCAGCGCGCGGTTATGGTTGTCCGTGCAGAGATCATTCGCGCGGTTCAGGAGTTCTTCAATACGAACGGATTTACAAAAATGGATCCGCCAATCTTGACTCCGACCTCGGCGGAAGGGACAACGAATCTGTTCCATACGAAATATTTCGATGAGGATGCCTATTTGACACAGAGCGGCCAGCTCTATATGGAAGCTGCAGCAATGGCTCTGGGTAAGGTATATTCCTTCGGGCCGACATTCCGGGCTGAGAAGTCGAAGACTCGCCGTCATTTGATTGAGTTCTGGATGATCGAACCGGAAATGGCATTTACGGATCACGAGGAGAGCCTTGTCGTACAGGAGAACTTCGTTACTCATATCGTGCAATCGGTATTGAAGAACTGTCGTCCTGAACTGGAGACACTGGGCCGCGACATCTCTAAGCTGGAGAATATCAAGGCGCCGTTTCCTCGCATTTCGTATGATGATGCGATCGAATACTTGCATACACAAGACTTCGATATCCCATGGGGCGAAGATTTCGGAGCGCCTCACGAGACCGCAATCGCGGAACGTTACGACAAACCGGTGTTCATTACGAACTATCCCGCTGGCATCAAGGCATTCTACATGAAGCCTGACCCTAACCGTCCTGAAGTTGTATTATGCGCTGATATGATCGCACCTGAAGGCTATGGCGAGATTATCGGGGGATCGCAACGGATTGATGATCCTGAATTGATGGAAGAGCGTTTCAAGGAGCATAATCTGTCTTCAGAAACTTATCAATGGTATTTGGATTTGCGTAAATACGGTTCTGTGCCACATTCCGGCTTCGGTCTAGGCTTGGAACGTACGGTTTCCTGGATTTGCGGACTTGAGCATGTCCGTGAGACGATTCCGTTCCCGCGGATGCTGTACCGCTTATATCCATAAGCAAGGTGGTTAAGATGGAGATGAACGATAGCTGGAAAGTATGGTCCAAAGGGATTTCCTTCGGACTTGAGGCGGCAATGGTGAATATTCCTTATGTTCTGTTCGTCCATTACCGGCAGCTGCATTTAGATGAAATGGAAGTCATGCTGCTCGTTCAGCTGCTTTCATTCAAGCAGGTGGAGCATAATGATTTTCCTTCTATCGATCAACTGGAGCTGCGGATGGGCACAGCGCCCGGCGGGCTCTCCCCTGTCATCAGACGGCTGATGAAGGAAGGCTGGCTTAGTATCGATGACTTCATGGATGAGGCTGCCGGGATTCAATCGGAGCGTTACAATCTATCGGGGATGTATGAGAAGCTGGGGAAATGCCTGGCTGAGCAACGTGCCACAGGGCGGCAGGCTGAAGCGCAAGCCTCTGCACCTGCACCAAAGGAGGAAGAGCAACGTAATTTATTCGTTATTTTCGAGAAGGAATTTGCTCGTCCGCTATCGCCGATGGAATTTGAGACGATCTCCGGCTGGGTGGATCAGGACAGCTATCCAGAGGATTTGATTCTGCTGGCTCTGAAAGAAGCGGTATTTGCCGGAAAGGTTCATTTCCGCTACATCGACCGGATTCTACTGGAATGGAGCCGCAATCGGGTCAAGACGGTAGAGGATGCGAAGGCCCATATTCAGAAGTTCCGTACCGGGTCCCGCTAAGATGAACAGGAACAGGAAGCAATGAATTGCATAAGAAGAGCCAGGCCTCCGTTAAGTGAAGGATAGCCTGGCTCTTTGTTATATAGCCGTCACTGATTAGGCGCGGGGCCGATCAGTTGCCACGGTCCCCATTGACCAGTCGTACCTGGCTCTTGGTTCTGAGTCCACCAAAGCGCTTTCCACAACTGTCCGTTATGCACGACGATCTCGCCTTCCGTGTATACTCGGATGTTGTTCCAGACGAGGTACTCACCGAAACGGTTTGGATCTCCTGGGAAGCCGGGAGCCGGGTTTGTAGGTGCGGATGGATTAATGGACAGGTTGACATCAATGACTTGATAGAACGCATTAACTGTATCGGCAATATCCCATACAGCTACGATGACATAATATCCTTCACGGTCGTTCGGAATGAAGCAATCATTGTACACATCATTTGGCGGGATTGCGCCGTCATCCACATATCTGCAGAACAGTTCCAGATCGGAGCGCTTGAGCGGCGAATTCGGGTCCCAGCCTTTCTTAGTAATATAGTAGTCCCAGGTATTTGTGCTATGATTAGCGACGATTTTCCAATGGAAAGTATGCTCTCCACCGGTCATGTTCACTTTTGTCCAGCGAGTTGATGACTGTTCATCAAGCTCAAAGAATTTGTTACCGCTAGCAATCTTTCCATCAGGCACACCGATTTCTGGGAAGTCGCCGCGTCCCTCAACACTCCATGGCTCATATTGTACGGCTCCGCAGTTCGTATTCTGTCCTGTAAAACATAAATTAGCGCGGCTATTTACCTCATAGCCATGTGCAGAAGCGCTATTCGCAAAGATCAGAGAGCATGCAAATATTAAGAATAAGGTACCTGCTGTAACGTAGAGCATCTTCAGTCTTGAGAAATGAGTGCCAGCAAAAGCTTGAACCGTCATACTAACTCCTCCTTCGTTTAAATAAAATAAATTCCTCTTTATTCTAGTTAATACAAAGTTAGCGCTTACATATGACTGAATTCTAGGGTCATGTAAATCTCAGAAGTGCATTCGCAGCAGTGAACCGCCCTCCTCCTTTCATAACTAGCAATTATGATCAACTCCCGAAGCCAAGGCGTATACCCAAATCCAAACGATAAAATGGGAGCCGGGCTTCTTCAGGAGATGATGTCGGTGCTTGTAGAAGAATTAACTAAAACTATAAAATGAACTCTATATCAAAGTGTCGCATATTAAAATTTTTAATAGTTAAATTTGTTATATATTATTCCAAAATACTAGAAATGTCAATTGCTTTACAAAAAAAGATATATTTTTCGTTATATGTTATTTGGTAGCGCGTTTATGGCCGCATAATTCTACAAATGATTCTTTTCTATGAAATTCTAATCAGAGATGCTAACTAAGTGGCCCTATATCCGTTACATAGTACGTACAGGGAAGAAACTGTAGAGTAACATAGGCCACAACAAATAAAAAAATTTTTAAAATGATGCAGGGGTTGCACAGTTAGCCTACGTCTATTATATGGAAGGAGGGGAGAAAGATTGGCGAAAAGGATGAAGTGCGCTTTATTCAGGAGCTCAGACAAGGGGACCGGGAAGCGTTCCGCGAGCTTGTGAAGACTTACCAGAACCATGTCTATCGAATAGCTTACTCTGTGCTGCATGATGAACAGGAAGCCGAGGACGCCGCGCAGGAAACTTTTCTGCAGATCTATAACTCTCTCTCCGAATACCGTGAGCAAGGCTTCAAGACCTGGTTAACCCGAATAGCTCTACATAAAGCGATTGATCTGAAGCGCAAGCGGGAGCGTCGCAGGGAACAGCAAGGGGATGTAATTGAGTTGGCTTCACGAATGCTGGTCCAATCGGAGCATATACTGCAAGGGCTGCTCGTAGAGGAGCAGAGGGATGAGCTGAGACAGAAAATCAAGCAGCTTCCGGACGGGCATCAGACGATCATTACGGCCTTCTATTTGGATGGCAAGAGCTATGGTCAGATCGCCGCTGAGTTGGATATCACCGAGAAGACGGTGGAATCGAAGCTGTATCGTGCGAGAAGATGGATGAGAGAGCATTGGAAGGAGGAGGAATGGTAGTGAGACCACAGGATCAAGCATCTATGCAGATTTGGAAGGCGTATATTCAAGGAGAGTTAACTTGGGAAGAAGAGAAGCGGTTGGAGAATATGCTGCTTGAAGATGAGGAAGCCTCACTCCTTTATTCTGAAGCTCTATCATCGTTAGAGAGTGAACTGCCGGAAATGAGAGAGGATGAGCGTTGGCTTGAGGGGCTGATGGCCTCATTGCCGGATGCCTCGGATAAAGCCACAGACCCTGCGAAGGAGCAGAGCTCAATCGGCAGATGGTTCAATCAGGCTTGGCTGCAATACGTAATCGCTGCGTCAATTACTTTGCTGCTGATGACAGGCGGTTTCTTCGACCATTTATTCTTAAGGGCTAATGAGGCAATCCACCGTCCTAATCAGGATGTATCGGTTAGCGATAGGCTGATGAAGGCGACTACTGGCTGGTTCGATAAATTGAATCAGTAAATGGAATAGCATGACTAATACTTGATACAGAAAGGAAGGAATGACATTGGCACATTATCGCAATCGCTTGCTTGCGCTTATATTAAACCTGATTCCCGGCCTGGGGCATCTTTATTGGGGGAAGAAGGTAAGAGGCGTACTCTACCCGGTATTTTTCTTCGGGGGGATTTTGTTCGGGATTCTATTAGCAATAGCTTCAGGAGGGGAAGTATTCCTTGGTATAACCGCTGTTGCAGCGTTTATTCTCTGGTGCATCTCCATGCTCGATCTTATTATCGTGCTGCTACGGGAACCGGCTGTCGTTCAGCAGTCTAATATTGCAGATCCGCTTGATCCGTTGGGAATTATTCCTCCACCGATGAGTCAAAAAGATAAGGACACGGAGCGTTTCTTCATTATTCTTCTCTCATTCGTGCCTGGCCTCGGCCATTTCCAGATGGGACTGATGCAGAGAGGTCTGTCCTTCCTAATCTCGTTCTTCGGACTGTTTACGATGCTGCTGTTCGTGACGGGCATTACACATGAGTCGGTGTTTCTTCTGTTCCTTGGGCTGCTGCCAATCATTTGGCTCTATTCTTTGTTCGATGCAGTCGGGCTCGTTCACCGCAAGCAGGCGGGGGAGATTATCAGGGACCGCAATTTGTTCGATGAATGGGAATCCGGCCGGATCGACGGCAGACGCAGCAAAATTCTTGCTACCTTGCTATCGGCATTTCCAGGCGCGGGTCAAATGTATCTCGGTCTTCAGAAGCGCGGTTTGCAATTAATGGTGCTGTTCCTCGGCAGCTTCTATGTGATCGATGTACTGCGTTTGAAAGTGTTTCTGTTCGTGATCCCGATCATCTGGTTCTTCAGTCTGTTCGATGGGCTGCAGCATATTAGTCGTTATGGCATTTTGCCGCTGGAGGACCGGCCATTAATCGGTAGCAAAGGAAATTATCAGCACTGGCTTGGCATCATTCTGATTCTGTTAGGAGTCTATTATGTCTCTATGGATCTGCTGGTTCCGACGATTGAGAAGTATTTCCCGGGACTGCGCATCACTTACTTCGTATACGAATATTTACGTCCTGCCCTGATTGCTTTCCTGTTAATCGGTGGGGGATTGAAGTTGCTGTCTGCTGGCACGCGGAATAAATCGGCACTCTGAGGCGATGAACCGAGGGGATCATTGACTGTGCTAACTTTAACCAGAACATAAGCGTTTATTATTAGAGGCTTCGCTCCCAAAGAGCTGTTGCCTCTCTATTTTTATATGTATGTCTATTTTTGTTACAATTCAGGAATAAGAGTCGGACAAAAGGAGATTGCTCATGTTCAAAATATTCATTGTAGAAGACGATCCAAGCATAGCCGGTATGCTGAGGGATTACTTGCATCGCTTCGATTACGATACATTTGCAGCGGTTGATTTCGATACAATCAAGCAGCAATTCGAGGAGTATGAGCCGCATTTGGTGCTGCTAGATATCAATCTGCCCAAATTTGACGGCTATTACTGGTGCAGACAGATTCGCAGTCTATCGACATGCCCCATCATCTTCATCTCAGCCCGCGAGGGCAAGATGGATCAGGTTATGGCGCTTGAGAACGGAGGCGATGACTATATTACGAAGCCGTTCGACTATGACATCGTGATCGCGAAGGTGATGAGCCAGTTGCGGCGGGCTTATGGATCATATGCTTCTGGTACCGGGGACAGGACGGTATCCGTTGCTGGACTGTCGCTGGATAAAGAGCGGTTATTTCTGTCCATTGATGAGTCAAAAGTAGAGCTGAGCTTGACCGAGATGAAGATTCTTGATGAGTTAATGGGACGGATGGAGCGGATCGTCAGTAGGGATCGTCTGCTGGAGAAAATTTGGGATGATCAGAAATTTGTGGATGACAATACCCTTAATGTGTATGTCACCCGTGTGCGTAAGAAACTGCAGATGTTAGGTATAGAGGATGCGCTGCAAACGGTGCGTGGGCAAGGTTATCGACTGGTACCCCATTGGGAGGGTGAAGCGTGAGATTGTTTCTGAAGGAGCAGCGTCCGCTTATATTCATTTATTTATTGCAGCTTCTCGTTGTATCACTAGTTTATTGGCTTGATGGATACCGCAATATAGCTGTGATCCTGTACTCTGTGCTCCTGAGTGGCGCTATATTGCTGCTCTATTTGACCTACCGTTACATCACTCAGCGTACCTTATACCGAAGTCTGGAGCAGCGGACAAGCTCATCGTTGGATCGATTTAAAGAGATTCACACCGGCACGCCGTTATTGGAAGCATTACATCATTTGTTGAAGTCGCAATACCGCAGTTATTTGGCCAGCTTGAACGTTCAGGAGGAGAAAATTCACCATCAGGTGCAATTCATGAATCAATGGGTACATCAGATGAAAACACCACTTTCTGTTATTCATTTAATGATTCAGGATGAGGATGACCCACGCTTCGATGCGCTTAGAGATGAGCTGGATCGACTGCAGAAGGGGCTTGAGCTGGTGCTCTATACGGCGAGGCTTGATGCGTTCGAGCATGATTTTGTCGTGGAGCAGTTGCAGCTGAGCGACTTGATCAGGACGGTTGTATCAGCACAGAAAAGGCTTTTTATCCGCGGTAAGGTGTATCCGGATATCGCGGTACCTGACTCATTGTATATACATTCGGATGAGAAATGGTTGTCCTTTACTATAACGCAGCTGATTACGAATGCGGTGAAATATACAGTCGAGGCTGGGGGAAAAGTTTATTTTCGTGGCTTTCAGCAAAAGGGGCATACGGTCTTGGAAGTGACAGATGAAGGAGTCGGAATTCAAGAGAGCGATTTGCCACGTGTCTTTGATGCCTATTTTACCGGGGAGAACGGGCGCAGCTTCCAAGAGTCCACCGGGATGGGCCTGTATCTGGCGAAACAAATCTGTGAGAAGCTAGGGCATCGGCTGGAGCTTGAATCGAAGGCCAGTCAGGGGACGACGGTACGGATTTTTTTTGAAGCATAGTTATATTTCGGGGGAGAAGGCTCTAACCTTACAAACAAGTAAGGTAGTGTAAGATTAACCAATGGCAGCGGTGATCTGTCCCTTAGTATACTCAAATTAGCGAAGGAAAAGGAGCGCAGTTCATGCCAGTTCTAGAAGTTAACGGACTGTCCAAAATTTACGAAGGCAAAAAAATATCGACGAGAGCACTGGACCATGTGTCCTTCAAGATCGAAACGGGACAATTCGTTGGAATTATGGGACCGTCCGGCAGCGGCAAGACGACGCTGTTGAATGTGATCGCTACGATTGACGAGCCAACAAGCGGAACGTTGACCCTGAATGGCCTGGACCCGCAAAAGCTGAACAAGGATGAGACAGCTCTGTTCCGCAGACGTCAGCTCGGATTCATATTTCAGCGCTTCAATCTACTCGATACATTGACGGTGGAAGAGAATATCGTGCTGCCGCTAACCCTGGAAGGTCTGCCCATCCATGAGATGAAGAGCAGAGCCCAGTCGCTCGCCGCCAGGCTAGGAATTGAATCTATTATGAAGCAGTATGCAGGTGAAATATCAGGTGGGCAGATGCAGCGGACAGCCATCGCCCGCGCTCTGATTCATAAGCCTTCATTGTTGCTTGCGGATGAGCCTACGGGCAATCTGGATTCCAGATCATCACGTGAAGTCATGGAAGCGTTCGAGCTGATTAACCGCGAGGATAAGACGACGATTCTGATGGTCACTCATGACGCTATTGCGGCCAGTTATTGTCATCGAGTCCTGTTCATCAAGGATGGAAGGATTTATAACGAGATCTATCGCGGGGATAACAGGCAGGTCTTCTTCCAGAAGATTATTGACATGATGTCGCTGCTGGGAGGGGAATCTCATCACTTTCCGACAGTTCGCCCATAGCAATGTGCTGCGCAATAAACGGATCTATGCTGCCTATTTCCTAAGCAGCTCCTTCTCGGTCATGATCTTCTTTGTCTGCGCATTGTTCTTGTTCCATCCCGATCTTACGAAGCAGCCGCTGTATAGTCCGGCCAAGGTCGTTCTTGCTGAAGCGGTGTCGATCATGTATGTATTCTGCTTCTTGTTTGTGCTGTATTCGGTCGGTTCTTTTCTCCGCTCACGGAGACATCAGTTTGGAACATTGCTGTTGCTGGGGATGACGGATAAGCAGCTTCGTAAGATGCTGTTCTATGAAAATATGCTGATCGGTGCCGGTGCTATTGTCGTTGGGATAATCGGTGGTTTACTCACTGCCAAGTTATTCCTCATGGCAGGTTCCAATCTGTTAGGGATTGTCTCGCTGCCGTTCTATGTGTCGCTATATAGCTTATTGCTTACGATCGGAGCCTTTGCCTTGCTGTTTCTCGTCATTTCCCTATGTACAATGATGCTGCTGGGTTCTACCCGTCTCATCGATCTTTTCCAGTCGGATCGTCACCGGGGAGCACCGCCACAGGCTTCCAAGCTCCTGTCGCTATTGGCGGCTCTATTGCTGGTGGCAAGCTACTATCTTGCAGCTTCAGCTACGGCATCCACCGTATTAATCCGCATGGTGCCAGTTACGTGTATGACTATTGTTGGGACCTATTTCTTGTACACTCAGCTCAGCCTGTCATTGCTCGAATGGGCCAAGAGAACGATTGAATTTTATTGGAGAAAGACGAATCTGGTCACGATCTCGAATCTGTCTTACCGCTTGAAGGATAATTCGAGAATGTTCTTTCTCGTTACGATTATCTCAACAGTTACCTTCTGTGCGATCGGCGTGTTCGCTTCGATCAACAGGCTGTCGGATGAATTCGAGGCGGATTACCCGGCGGATATTGCCTATGTAGCCAAGCAAGGAAGCAGGCTTGCATCCAAACATCTGGAGCAAATCCGCTCCGAGCTTCAAGCCAGGCAAGTACCGTACCAGATGGGCGGTATGGACCTGATCTATGTCAAAGTGAAGGAATCTACGCTTGATTCTGAGCCGCGAACGATTCCCTTGATTGGCTTCACGGATTATGAAGCAGCGATCAAGGCGGCTGGTCTTATGGTCAGTGAGCATCCGCCCGGAGCGCAGGAAGCGTTGGTACTGCTTAGCTCGCAGCGGGAGAGGCTGTTGCTGGAGGAGCGGAAGCTAGCGGAATATACGCTAGAGGAGCGGGGAATCCGCTTGAGAGAGACGGGAATTACCGAGCATGTTGCAGTGCCCGAATATTTAACCCCGGAGCTTGGGAATAGTCGGGAGGGAACCTTCTCTGGTCTGGTCGTTAATGATTCGCTGTTGCAGAACCTCAAGGAAAGAGAGCGGACGGACCGATTCACAGGCTTTTATGTCGATCACCAGGAACAGACCATGGGGATGGCTATGGAACTGACCAAGCATGGCAAAATGGACTTCGAGGCAGGTAAGCCCTATGCATTGACGGTGAGCGGTACACTGTTCGAGGTGCAGAGGAGCTCGTATGGTGCGCTGTTGTTCTTCGCACTCCTCGTAGGGACCGTATTCTACATCGCCGCAGGCAGCGTACTGTACTTTCGACTATACAGCGATCTGGATTATGACCGCAGGCAGTATGCTGCCCTCACGAAGCTCGGATTAACCCGCCAGGAGATGGAGAAGGTCGTGTCACAGCAGTTGGCATTACTGTTCTTCGTTCCGATCGGAGTAGCAATGATCCACAGCCTGTTTGCATTTATTGCTCTGCAGAGCTATTTATATATGTCAATTGCCTGGGAAGCTGGGCTGATTCTGAGTAGCTTCTGTCTGGTACAGGTTGTCTATTTCCTGTTCATCCGGGCCCGTTATTTGCGCAATTTACAGAAGGCAATCAGAATTTACTAATTGAAATGAAGCTTAGGTAGACAGGAGGGCCCGCTTCAAACTTAATTCTAAGTTTACACGGAGGTATACATGGATAATTGGATTACGAGCATTATGGAACAGTTCGGATACTTCGGCATCTTGTTTCTGATCGCTCTTGAAAATGTGTTTCCGCCGATCCCTTCGGAAGTCATTTTAACGTTCGGCGGTTTCATGACTACTTCTACAAGCATGACTGTTACAGGCGTAGTTATCGCCTCCACGTTAGGATCGGTGCTGGGCGCTGTTATTTTGTATGGAATTGGCTATCTGCTCAATGTAGATAAGCTCGAAGGGATTATCGAAAAATATGGGCGCTATCTAAGAGTGAAGAAGGAGGATATACGTAAGGCTGATTCCTGGTTCGATAAATACGGCTACTGGACCGTATTGTTCTGTAGAATGGTGCCGTTGATCCGCAGCCTCATCTCCATTCCGGCAGGGATGAACAAGATGAAATTCAGCTTGTTTCTGCTCTTTACTACCATCGGGACCTTGGCCTGGAACGTGATTCTTGTCTCGCTAGGTGCCGCCGTGGGCGGCTCCTGGGAGAGTATTGTGGAGTTTATGGATGTCTATTCCCATATCGCCTATGCAGTCATCGCCGTGGGTGCACTCACTTTTGCCGTGCTGTTCTGGCGTAAACGAAGAAAAGTGCAGTCCTAGAGCAACTCAATCTATATAGCTTAGGAGCGAAAGCAAGCAAATGGATATCATTTCACTTATAAAAGCATTTATTCTCGGCATTGTAGAAGGGCTGACGGAATTTGCTCCGGTCTCGTCTACGGGGCATATGATTATCGTCGACGATATGTGGCTGAAGACCGATCTGATCTTCACCTCTAAATATGTCGCTAACACGTTCAAGGTAGTGGTTCAGCTCGGGTCCATTCTTGCCGTGCTCGTCGTATTCAAAGATCGCTTCATCGATATGCTTGGGCTGTCTCGGTTCAAAGCCAAGGGACGGGGAGAGCAGAGGAGTGAGAATATGTCTGGGCGGTATCAAAGCAGACGCTTGAAGCTGGGTCATGTTATTGTCGGCTTGATCCCGGCAGGGCTGCTCGGCGTGCTGCTGGAGAATTATATCGATGAATATCTGTTCTCTACCGCCACAGTATTGATCGGTCTGGTCGTTGGAGCGATTTTAATGATCGTGGCAGATCGCTTCCGTTCTAAACGTCCGGTAATCGAGACAGTGGATCAGATTACATATAAGCAGGCCTTCTCTATTGGCTTGTTCCAGTGCCTCTCCATCTGGCCGGGCTTCTCGCGATCTGGATCGACCATATCCGGCGGCGTACTGCTTGGACTTAGCTATCGAGCAGCCGCAGACTTTACATTCATTATGGCAGTGCCGATCATGGCCGGTGCCAGCGCGCTCTCTTTAATTAAGAATTGGCAGTACTTCACACTCGACGCTCTGCCCTTCTTCATTGTTGGATTTATCGCGGCCTTCTTGTTCGCTTTGCTGTCAATCCGCTTCTTCCTGAAGCTGATTAACCGGGTGAAGCTGGTCCCGTTTGCGGTGTATCGAATAATACTGGCAGCCGTTATCTGGTTCGTATATTTCTAGAATAGTTCACTGGAAGATTTTAGGATAGGAAATGATCTGCATACAGCTCTTTGGACCCTCTGTCGGTTAATCCGGTGGGGGGTTTGTGCATTAGGATCAAACATTGATATTACGAGAACCATAGATTTAAAATAAAAAATGCAGGTATTTATTTTCCAGACAATGAAATATATAGGGTGAATTAAGATACTAAGGATATAAACAACACGCATAACGAGACAGGAGGCTAATAATGCGATTTATGATGATGGTCAAAGCAACATCCGATTCCGAGGCTGGCGTGAAGCCCAGTCCGGAGCTTCTGGAGGCGATGCTCAGGTATAACGAGGAATTGGCGAAAGCTGGAGTTCTAATATCCGCAGACGGTCTGCAGCCGAGCTCGGGTGGAATCCGCATTTCCTATCCGGAGCCCGGAGGGAAGCCAAAAGTTGTGGACGGGCCGTTCACCGAATCGAAGGAGATTATTGCAGGCTATACCCTGATCGAGGTGAATTCACGAGAAGAGGCGATTGATTGGGCGCTGCGGATGCCGGACCCGCATGGTCAAGGGCAAGGTGAGATCGAGCTGCGGCAGATTTTTGAACCTGAAGAGTTATCGTCCGATGCTGACACCCAAGCCAAGATCAAAGGGCAGTTCGGATGATGAACGATGGCAAAATAGACTAAGACATATTTTTTTATAAATATTTTTGATACTTGTCGATTTTGCGATTTCCCATTCGTCATTAAGATAGAAACGGCTTCCAAGCAGTTGAAGCATGCAGGTTTCAATCTAATAAATGGTGAAAGGCAGGTCGTTGAAATGAATGCAAAATTAGTTCCTTATCTGATGTCGGAGGATGCAAGAACTCAGGCAGAGAAATCCGTTATCCGCTCGAGCTTCAGCCATGGGGAGCCTGTTATGGTGAAATTTTGGACCGGTTCGGTGTTACGTGGCAGTTTGCTACAACAATCTGATCATGGAATTGGAAGAACTCTATTTTATGCTTAAAGGAGAAGATGAAATGAACCAGGAAGTTACGGATTTTATCAATGAAATCAAGGAGAATTGGCAAAGGGAAGTAGCGGTCAGCTTGCGTGAGTTGGTTTATCAGGCAATCCCGGATGCCCAGGAGCGTCTTCAATATAAGAAGCCTCATTTCTTGAAAAATGGAAAATATGCCGCTGTAATTTCCACATCCAAGGATGCGGTCAGCTTTACGATTTTTAATCCGGCGGGGATTGAATTTCCCGAAGGAATATTCGATGGTCCGCCTGAACGAAAAACGTTGAAGCTGCGCCAGGGAGAGGCTTATGTCCCGGAGCAGCTGGCGAATCTTGTTGCCCAGGCTACGAGTATATAACCATCCGCCAGAAATAACCCTTCGATCATTTATATGACGGAGGGTTATTTTGCAGACAATTCCTTGTACATGCTCCGATACGCGGAAGGGGTGAGGCTCTCGAACTTCTTGAACGTCTTAATGAAATAGCCCGCATCGCAGAAGCCCAGATCATCGCTCACTTGATTGACCGACAAATCGGTGGATTCAAGCAGCTGCTTGGCCCATTCAATCTTCAATCTGGCGATGAAGACCGAGAAATTCTCTCCTGTCTCCTTCGTGAAGATCCGGCTGAAGTAACTGGGACTAAGATGACAGAGCTTGGCCATCTCCTTCAAGCTGAAGCTCTCCTGCTTATGCGCATAAATATAATCAAAGGCAGGCTGGAGTACGGTATTCGAGGAGATGAATCTGTCGGCTCCGTTCTTTAACTTCGTGTTGATTAACGCTCCCGACAACTCTTGCTGGATCGATTGAATTTTGCGATATGTACGGTCGGCTGGACTCAGTTCCTGGCCAGAAGTAGGACCGGAAGCGTCTAAATTTGCGGTCAGCATTCCTTTGTACAGATTGACGGTCGTATGCTTCTGAATCGCTTCTTCCACGATATAAGTGCTTAATTGCAGCAGCAGGTCCACGCATTTCGTCACTTCTTCATAAGATAGGATCGGCAAAGCATTGTAATGCTCCTCTAGCGCTTGGAACTTGCGATGGGTCTCAACATTGGGAGGCCTCGATACGACTTGCTCTAGCAGCGGCATATCAGGTTCACGGAGCTTAAGCTGACCAGCCATAATGGCGCCAAGATATTGATTGTCGATAATGATCGGTATGGCGATATCGATAATATTGAAATGGCATAAATAGATATAAGGTTTATTCTGGCGGACAGCTTCAAGACCCCCACGGGCATCGCATTTTTGACAATATTGCGAGAGATGGGAGTCCTGACGTACCCCTTGGCAGAAGGGCTGACAGTAGCTGTGTTTGGTCACAGGAATCCCCTTATAATCGACCGTTAGAATGGCCATCTTCGTTACAAGCGATAGAGCATCCTGCAGCTTTTCCCATTTCTCCAGATCTATGATTTCCTCTAAGTCAAATCGGGATTTGGACATGATGGTAGTCTCCTATTGAAGTAATAGAAATACTATATCTATTATAACGAATTGTTCTACTAGAGGACAAAAAAATACAATTATATAGAACTATGACAAGAAAACACGATAAGAAAACGCTTTAAATCAAGCTCTTTGTTTCATGCTTCTCAAAATAGAGCATCCTATAATTAAAATATAAACAATTTGAGGAGGATGTAAGATGAGAAGAGCGTTTATTAGTCCAACGAAATATGTGCAAGGGGAAAATGAACTGTTAAATCTGG
Organism: Paenibacillus motobuensis; assembly: GCF_039521865.1. Taxonomy (NCBI): domain Bacteria; kingdom Bacillati; phylum Bacillota; class Bacilli; order Caryophanales; family Paenibacillaceae; genus Paenibacillus; species Paenibacillus motobuensis. Next base: position 224,656 of record NZ_BAAACX010000016.1, read on the forward strand.
GCTATTTTGTGAAGACATTTGGTGATTCTGCGCTGCTAATTGCACATCCTGATGATGTAGCCCGTGTGAAGGGTAAGCTTGAGGCAACTAAACATAAATTCGATATTACCTTTGTAGAAAGCGGATTCCATGGGGAATGTTCGCGTCAGGAAGTAGCAAGATTGCAAGCGTTGGCGAAGGAGCATAACTGCGCATGTACGGTTGGTCTTGGCGGCGGCAAGGCGATTGATACGGCAAAATGTGTAGCTGAAGGCGAAGCACTGATCATCGTACCGACGATCGCGGCTACCGATGCACCAACAAGCCATTCCGCCGTTCTCTATACTCCAGAGGGAGAATTCGATGATTATGCGTATTTTAAGCAAAGTCCGAGTGTAGTCATGATCGATACGACAGTCATTGCTCAAGCGCCGACGAGATTTCTCGTTGCCGGGATGGGGGATGCGCTCTCGACTTATTTTGAGGCTAGAGCGACGGCAAATTCGTATTCCAATGTGAATGCCGGATTGCCGTGCGGTGTCCGCGAAGGCGTATGCGGTGATGCCAAAGGAACGATTACAGCGTTGGGACTCGCCAAGCTATGTTATGAGACACTGCTGGAGAACGGATATAAGGCCAAGCTGGCCTGTGATCAGAACATGGTGACCCCGGCTTTGGAGAATATCGTTGAGACGAATATTCTGTTATCCGGATTAGGCTTTGAAAGCGGCGGACTGGCTGCGATTCATGCGATTCACAACGGCCTGACAGCTCTGGAAGGGACGCACCATTATTACCATGGGGAGAAGGTTGCCTTCAGCACGATTGCCCAATTGGTGCTTGAAAATGCCGACCGGGAAGAATTGAAAGAAGTGCTGGATTTCTCCCTCTCCATCGGCCTCCCGGTATGTTTGGCAGATATCGGTGTAGAGCATGTGACCTATGAGGAACTGCTTGAAGTGGCTGAGAAAGCATGTATCGCTGAAGAGTCCATCCACTCGATGCCGTTCCCGATTTCCGAAGAAGCGGTTGCATCGGCGATTATGGCTGCTGACCATTTGGGACGGCAATATAAATTAACCAAGGAGGTTTAAGATGAAGAAAATAATGAATAAGCCTGAAACCTTGGTTCGGGAAATGTGCAATGGGCTTGTGTTGGCGCATCCTGAGCTGGATTTCAATGATAAATTTAAAGTCATTTCTAAAAAGAAGATCAATCCCGATAAAGTGACGCTGATCAGTGGTGGTGGGAGCGGACATGAGCCTGCCCATGCCGGATTTGTAGGCAGCGGGATGCTGGATGCGGCCGTATGTGGCGACGTATTCGCTTCTCCATCACAAATCCAGGTGTATCAAGCGATTCGCAATACGGCGGGCAGCAAAGGAACTCTGTTGATCATTAAGAACTATAGCGGCGATATTATGAATTTTAAGAATGCAGCTCATCTTGCTAGCGAAGACGGCATTGAGGTGGATTATGTCAAGGTGGACGATGATATTGCTGTTGAGGATAGTCTCTATACGGTAGGAAGAAGGGGCGTCGCCGGAACGATACTTGTTCATAAGGTTGCAGGAGCGGCTGCCGAGGCAGGCTTGTCATTGCCTGAAGTGAAGGAAGCAGCTCAGCACGCGATTGACAATGTGCGTAGTCTTGGCTTTGCTTTTACCTCCTGCACGGTGCCAGCCAAGGGTACTCCTACCTTCCAAATCGAAGATCATGAGATGGAATACGGGGTAGGGATTCACGGTGAGCCGGGGATTCGCCGGGAAGAGCTGGTGTCTGCTGATGAATTGGCAAAACGCATGGTCGAATCGTTGTTGGATAATCTGCACCTCAGTGATCCGACGGAGCAGGAAGTGGCCGTATTGATTAACGGGTTCGGTGCCACACCGCTTCAAGAGCTGTATCTGCTCAACAATTCGGTGATTCGGGAATTGACGGCGAAGAACAAGCGGGTATTTAAGACGTTTGTTGGCAACTACATGACAAGCATCGATATGGCTGGTGCCTCCGTGACCCTCATGAAGCTCGACGATACGCTGAAGAAATGGTTGTCTGCACCCTGCGATACGCCGGCATTAGCTGTTAAAGCCCCGTTCGAGCCGGTAAATTATACCGAGGTCATTCGTGAGGAGAAAGCGGCAGACGAGGTATCGTATAAGAATGAGACCGACCCTGCGGCAGCGGTCATTCAGAACGATCGGCTATCGTTGCAAAATATCGTCTACCTAATCGATCAAATGAGTGAGGTCATTATCGAAAATGAAGTTCCGTTCTGTGAGCTCGACGCTCACGCGGGTGATGGCGACTTCGGAATGAGTGTGGCCAAAGGCTTCAAACAGTTAAAAGTGGAGTGGGAGGAGATTCTCGCTCACCATGGGCAGAATATCGGCGATTTTCTCGATGCCTGCTCGCTCGTCATTATGGAGCACTGCGGCGGGGCCTCTGGACCGATCTGGGGATCGGGCTTCCGGGCCGCAAGCAAGCATGCTCAGCAGAAGCAGGAGCTGTCCGTCAGCGAGGTTGCCGGTATGATGCAGGCCGTGGTCAAAGGAATCCAGGATACGGGTGAGAGATCCTTCGGCCGGGGAGCCGTTGTAGGCGACAAGACACTCATCGATGCGCTTGTGCCGCTCGCGGATCAGTGGACGAAGAGCGCTGAGCAAGGTGATAATCTGAAGCAAGCGGCTGTTAAGGCGGCTGAGGCTGCAGTTCAAGGTGCGCAGAAGACAGCGGAGATTGTAGCCCGGATGGGCCGAGCCGGCACGGTAGGTGAACGGAGCATCGGTTACCCGGATGCGGGGGCGTACGCGCTTGGGGTTATTTTCACAGAGCTGGCGAAGGCAATGAAATAATACGAATTGGTTTTGGGGAGATTTACCTTATTCCAATGAATGCTCGAACAATTTGCATAAACAGCCCTCGTTGGGAAACGGGGGCTGTTTTTAAAGCGCAGAATCTTCTTTTTTGACAAAATTACTGCAACAGCGTCTTACAGTAATTTAAGACAGGTTTGACGGGCGCCATGCAACGTCACACCGCATGCTGGGAGCTGCGGGTCCTCAGGCGATTGTATCTAAGAGGCGCTTGAAAGCAGATTATCAAAGCAAGGCGAGGCGTCGATATTCCAGCTCAAAAATAAATTCAAAGGCTTCCAGGTGCCGTTTGGCTTCCCAGATGCTGTTGCCCCAGGCATAAATGCCATGATTGCGCAATACGAATCCGGGAATATCGGAATGAATCGCTCCGGGCACCAGTTTGGCAATGGAAGGGATATCTACGTAGTTAGGCAGTACGGGAATTTCAATCGCAGCATTCTCTTCCCAAATTCCGAGCTCTTTGAGCAGTTCGTTGCCTTGAACCGGGATGAATCCTTGATCCCCGTAAAATTCGCTAATCAAATTATTGAACACCGTATGTACATGAAAAATAGCGCTGCAGCCAGTCATTCGGTAGATTTTAGCGTGAATCAGAGATTCCCTACCTGGCTTAAGGGAGGTTGTCTCACAGGCTTCGCCCGCAGCATCAATGAACAGAAAATCCTCTGGTGTGTGCATCGCTTTATCCTTACCGCTAGAAGTGATCGCAAAATAAAATTCATCTGGAGTATACTCGCCGACACGAGCTGATAAATCGCCGCTTGTACCTGGGAACCAGCCCTTGGTAGCTAACTGTTCTTTGACGTCCTTAAGCTCGGCAAGCGTGGCTTGCTTCTTTTCCAAGGCAATTTGTGCAAAGGCCATCATTGACTACTGTCCCTCCTTAAAGATGCAGATCTCTTCTAACTCGTATGATCAAATATATGTCTGCACGCTATATTCCCAGCTGAGATGAGATGAATACATAATTGCTAGAAAAAAATTCCTGCCGGCCATGTCACTTTGAAGCTGGCCCGATCCAGGAAGACATCGAGCCAGCTTCAGGATTAGACTATTCCTTGGCACAAGATTGGAACTGGCCTGACCTTGCAGATACGGTATGTTATCAGTCGTCTAGAACAGCTTATTGTAACGTTTCCTTCACGGCTTGCCCCATCTCGCGCGAGCGTTCCTCTGCTCTGCGGACGGCTGCTTTGACCGCCTCTGTAAAGCCGCCCTCACGCAGTACATCCAGTGCGGCCTGGGTCGAACCATTCGGTGATGTAATATCAGCGCGCAGCTTGGCCGGGTCCTCGCCGGTCTCGCGCATCATTACAGCCGCGCCGAGCACGGTCTGTATCGTTAATTCTCGCGCTTGCTCTGGCGATAGACCACCCTCGATACCAGCAGCGATCATCGCTTCCATCATGAAGTAGACATAGGCCGGGCCGCTGCCTGAAACACCTGTCAGAATTTCCATTTTCTCTTCCGGAATGACCGAGACGGTTCCGACCGCCTCGAACATCGTCAGTACTTGCTGTTTCTGTTCTTCGCTGACTTCGTCAGAGAAGGAGATCCCGGTTGCCCCGTAACCGATGGTGCTTGAAGTGTTTGGCATCGTTCTGGCAATCGGGGCCGCGAAGCCAAGCAATTTCTGAATCGTCTCGATGGACAAGCCAGCGATGACGGAGACGAGCAATTGCTTCTTCGAAAGGTGAGGGGCGATCGCAGTGATTGCTTCCCTGGCATCCTTCGGTTTCATCGCCAGTACGATGATAGAAGCTTCGCTTAACAGCTTATTCTTCTGTTCCTCCTGATTGCTCGTGACTACTCCGTATTGATTCGTCAGGTATGCCAGACGCTCCTGATTGCTGCGATTCAGCATCGATATCGAGGCAGGCCTGGCTACCTGCCTATGAATGAGTCCACGGGCGATCGCTTCTGCCATGGAGCCGGCGCCGTAGAAGCTGATCGTACCTGGATTTGGAGTGCTTTTGTTCTCGTTAGTGACCATGGTATGACCTCCTCTGTTGATAACTAGATTTGTATTGTCTAAGTATCCCCGAAGTACGACTGGGTAACTATATAAGAGGAGGACCAGTATCAGCGGCTAGCTGAGCCTGATAACTCCATGTTAGGGAAACGCAGCTGTAGCTCGTGTAATTACCCGCGGATTTGGCCATTGCCGTGAATGATATATTTGGTTGATGTCAAAGCTGGAAGCCCCATCGGGCCTCTGGCATGCAGCTTCTGTGTGCTGATGCCGATCTCGGCGCCGAAGCCGAATTCGAAGCCATCCGTGAAGCGGGTGGAGGCATTATGATAGACGGCAGCTGCGTCTACTTCTTGCAGGAAGCGCTCGGCATGATACAGATCCTCTGTCACGATGCACTCGGAATGCTTCGTGCTGAAACGGGCAATATGGGCCAGTGCTTCATCCAGATCCTTGACGACCTTGACGTTAAGAATGTAGTCGTTGTATTCGGTAGCATAATCCTCATCGGTTGCTGGCTTAGCCCAATCAATGAGAGCTCTCGTCTGTTCGCAGCCTCTGAACTCTACGTTTGCTTCGCTGAAGCGCTGCGCCAAAGCAGACAGATGCGCAGCGGCGAAATCCTGATGAACGATCATCGTCTCCATCGAGTTGCATACAGAAGGTCGCTGTACTTTGGCATTAAGCGTAATATCTGTAGCCATCGCTGCATCTGCGGTGGCATCCAGATAAGTGTGACAGATGCCTGCGCCTGTCTCAATGACCGGAACGGTAGCGTTATTGACAACGTTCTGGATGAGCGAGCTACCGCCGCGAGGAATAACGACGTCAAGCAGGCCATTCAGCTTCAGCATCTCGTCCACCGAGGAACGGTTGGAATCCTCAATCAATTGCACCGCATCACGCGGAATAGAAGTCGAATCCAATGCTTCATGGATGATCTCGACGATCTTACGGTTGGAGGCAATGGCAGCTGATCCGCCTCTAAGGACAACGGCGTTACCCGTCTTCAGGCAGAGGCCGATGGCGTCCACTGTCACATTCGGCCGCGCTTCATAGATCATCCCGATGACACCGAGTGGAACGCGGCGCTTCACAATATGCAATCCATTCGGGCGTTCGAACGTCTCCAGCAATTCACCGATAGGGTCTGGAAGCGAGACAATTTGTCTCAATCCTTCTGCGATACCGTGAATGCGCTGTTCATTCAGGGCGAGTCGGTCGAGCAGGGATTCGTTCGTTCCATTGCTGCGTCCGCGGTCAAGATCCTCCTGATTTGCAGCAATGATTGCCTCGTTGTTCTCTACCAGCGCTTTGGCCGCTGCAAGCAGCGCTTCGTTCTTCTGTGCGGTAGTCAGTCCGCTCAGATCGGAGCAGGCCTTACCTGCAAGTTGTGCTTTCTGTCTCACTTCACTCATTTGAAATACCTCCTTAGAATTTATATGAATTGCCTAGATACTTAAATGATCAAGCTTTCAATGAAATCCATTCGTCACGATGTATGACCTCCAAACGATGGACGCTGTTCATCGTCTTCACAACCTCCGAGCTTGGAAGTCCCATGATGTCCTGCATTTGATCAGCATCATAGTTCACGATGCCGCGCCCGAGAATCTCGCCGTCCGGGTTCACGACTTCAACGACATCCCCAGCCTGAAAATGTCCGGTCGATTCACGCACCCCGACTGGAAGCAGGCTGCGCCCCCCGTGAATCAGCGCTTCTTCTGCGCCGGTATCGACCGTCAATGTGCCGATCGGAATCGAGAGGAAGCCGAGCCACTGCTTCTTGCGTGGCAGTATCGAATCATTCGCTTCGAAGTAGGTGCCTTGTCCTTGACTGTTTACAGTTTGCGCCAGTTGCCCCGGTTGATTGATCTTACCGATAAAGACAGGAACCCCGCCGCGCGAGGCGATCTTGGCCGCATCGATCTTGGAGCGCATGCCTCCGGTTCCGACTGAGGTGCCAGCTCCGCCAGCGATTCTATAAATGTCATCATCGATCTCCTGCACATGGTCAATGCGCTGGGCTGACGGATCAATACGCGGATCTTTCGTATATAATCCGTCCATATCCGTCAGGATGATCAATTGATCCGCCTGAATCAAATTGGCGACCAGGGCGGACAACGTGTCGTTATCACCGAATTTCAATTCATCGATAGAGACCGTATCGTTCTCATTGATGATGGGAAGGACGCCTCGGCCAAGCAATTCCTCCAGTGTCATGCTGGCGTTGCCCATCCGTTTGCGGTTTTGAAAATCGGAGCGCGTTAGTAGAACTTGGGCCGCTGATATGCCGTGTACAGTCAGAGCCTCGCGATAGTTCTGCATCAGCAGCGCTTGGCCGACGGCTGCCGCGGCCTGCTTCTCATGCAGCAGCTTTGGCCGCTCGGCATATCCGATCTCGCGGAATCCCGCTGCGACCGCTCCGGAGGTGACGAGCAGGATCTGGTAATTTTCAGCCTTCAGGGCAGCCAGCTCGGAGGAGAAGAAGTCGATCGCTTTCCTGTTTAATCCTCCTTCCGATGAGGTTAATGAGCTGCTGCCTATCTTGACAACGATGCGTCTTAGCATGGAGTTCACTCCCAAAGATAAGTTAATATACAAAAAAACTTCCGCCTTTGCTCGCAAAGGACGAAAGTTTCACTTCCGCGGTACCACCTTAATTGATGATTTACTCATCCAACTTGATTACCCGGTAACAGGGGCGCTGTCCGCTCTTGTCGTGCGGCCGCTCAGGGGTAGGTTTCGAAGAGTGCGAAGTGCAAATTCTTACAGCCGAGGAATTTGCTCTCTATGGTCCGCATCGCTCTTGTACTTGGTCCCGTCATCACGTTTATGTATTCCACATATGTAATCAGTCATTCTCCGAGAATACCCAGAAGAGGTTTTCTTATTAATGCTAGAATACCATGTGTCGCCGGGCTTGAAAAGAAGTGCAGGCCAAACTGTTCCCGGAACACACTCAGATTTTGCCGTTTTGAGAATTTTTTGAATGGTTTATTGACGGTTGGAAAAAGGCGGATTATTATCAATACATAATCGATCTAACTTTTTAGATCAAACTAAATAAACGGATCAAATTAGAATTGCAGATGATTTTTGCATCCAATAGGGGAGGGTTTTAGATGAACAAAGAACAATCCCAGTTTCTCGATATCTCCGTAGAACAGGCAAAGCTACTGGGCAGCGCGCAGCGACTTAAAATTATTAGAGCAATGGTTGACACCGCCAAAACCTCCAAGCAAGTGGCTGACGAATTGGGGGAATCTCCTGGCAGTATCCATTACCATATCCAGAAGTTATATGAGGGCGGGCTGATCGATCTTGTCAACACCCGAACTGTAGGGGGAATCGTGGAGAAATACTATCAATCGAAGGCAAAGTGGTTCAATACTCGGGGCGCCAATATGATCGATCCTGTGCTGGCTGATGGTTACGAAGCGGCTTCTGCTACAAAAATCAGCTTGCGTATGCAGCTTTCGCCCGAGCAAAAGGAAGAGATGTTGACGGAATTCAGATCCCTGCTTGAGAAATGGGTTACCATCTCCTCGACTTCGAAGTCGGATGATACTGAGGAATATGCAATTGGCGTCAATGTGGTTTCGGCAGAAAAGCTCAAAAAGTAATTCTATATTACTGTTCTAACGAATATCGGCAATAGCATATATGCGGTGGCAGCCATGTGGTTGGTTGACAAATGCTTTTAGAAGGGAGACAAAAATAGTGGAAGATCAGACTAAGTGGCAAATTGCTCTAATTCAAACAGAGATCACGACAGGTGAGCCGGATCGAAATCGAGAAGTCCTGGAAAGTAAAATACAGCAGGCTGCAGAAGCCGCCTTGAAGCCCGATATTATCGTTCTTCCTGAAATGTGGAATACGGGATATGCGCTTGAACAAATTGATGAGCTTGCCGACCCTGAAGGACTGGCGAGTCGTCGCTGGATTTCGGAATTTGCACATAAATTTAAGGTTCATATCGTTGCCGGATCCGTTGCTGAGAAGAGAGAGGATAAGGTATACAATACAATGCTGGTCTTCGACCGGACGGGCGTTGAAGTAGCGGCCTATTCCAAGATTCATTTGTTCGGACTTATGAATGAGGACAAGTATTTGGCGGCAGGAGATCAGGCCGTTACCTTTGAATTGGACGGCATAAGGGCTGGGGCGTCGATCTGTTATGATATCCGCTTCCCCGAACTGGCCCGTACATTGTCGCTGAACGGGGCGCAGATCATGTTCGTGCCGGCCCAGTGGCCGCACCCACGCCTGCAACACTGGCGCACTTTGTTGACCGCACGGGCCATCGAGAATCAAATGTATGTGATCGCCTGCAATACGACTGGCAGAAATGGCGATGATTATTTCTTTGGACATTCGGCGATCATCGATCCCTGGGGGGAATGGATCGCCGAGGGCGGGGAGACAGAGGGGATCATTACCGGCCAGCTCGATCTGACCCTCGTCCATCAGGTGCGAGAACGGATTCCAGTGTTCAAGGATCGTCGACCATCGGCTTATGAACTGTAGCGTTCTGCCAGCGTCTGTTTGAACGTTTCGATGAAGGCCTCCGCAGCTTTTGATAAATAGCGCCCTTTGCGATAGGCGATCACGAGTGTCCGACTAGGAGCAGGGTCGGCGAGTGGAAGATACACGGGAATTAGCTCGCTGCGCTTGGCTCTTGCTATGAAGTGGGGGACGAGTGTAATTCCCATCCCAGCAGCAACTAATGACTGGACGGTCTCAATGTTATTGCTCTCAAATACGACGTTTGGTTCGAAGCCGGCTTGACGGCACAGATCTATCGTTATTTTCCGGAAGCCTTGTCCTTTCTTTAATACAATGAAGGGCTCGTCCTTCAACTCCGCCAATGAGATTTCGTTCCGTTCTCCGGCCTTACTAGCAAGCGGATGCTGAGGGGGAACTGCCAAATCGATCGGCTCTTCGCCAATTGGCTCGTAGGTTAGCGTCGGCTCCTGCAGCGGCAGGGAGAGCAGGCTCAGATCGGTACCGCCGCCAGCCGTCAGCTTTTCCAGATTAAGTGAGGTATCTTCCCGCAGTACGATGTCAATCTCAGGGTAAGCGGCCTTGAAGGCGGGCAGTACATACGGAAGCAGATGCGAGCCAGTAATCGGCATACTGCCGATCACTACGCGGCCAGCGCGAAGCTGGGAGATATCGTCCATTTCCTGGCGCAGCTCCTTGACGGCATCCATAATCTTTCGGGCATGTTCAATGAAGCTCTCCCCGGCATAGGTCAGTTCTACCGTGCTAGTATTGCGCTGAAACAATTTGACACCGAGCTCCTGCTCCAGCTTGGATAACTGCTGGCTTAGCGAAGGCTGGGCGATATGCAGTTTGTCGGCCGCCCGTGAGAAATTCTTCTCCTCAGCAATTTGTAGGGTATATTGCAGCTGTCTTAGTTCCATAGGGTACCTCTCTTGATTTATAGATTTTAGCATTATGCATATTTGTCATTCTTATTTGTTTTACCTATAACTATTATATGATATATAGGCTTGATTAGTCAGATAGAATATCCTGTTCCGGTAATAAATGTCGAACATGTTTGTTATAGGCGATTCATTCTATGTATAATAGGAATAGTAGAACTTATGGGAGGTATTTGTGTGCGAAAAGTATGGAAAGAGGTTCAAGGCTGGGGCATTTCAATCATCATTGGATTTGTACTTAGCATATTGATTGGAATATTCGTGATTCAACCCTATAAAGTGGATGGACATTCCATGGAGCCTACGCTGAAGGACAGTCAACGAATCTATGCGTGGAAAATCAAGCACACGCTAGATAAGCTTCCTAAGTATGGAGATATCGTTATTGTAGATAGTCGTGTGGACCGGAGCCGTACTTTTATGGACGATTTATTAGAGCATCCTATCATTAATTTATTTTCTGGCCAAGCAGATAATGAAATTTTCTATGTCAAGAGAGTCATCGGACTGCCGGGTGATACGATCGAGATTAAGGACGGCCATGTGTATCGCAACGGGGTTCAGCTAAGTGAACCTTACATTAAGGAACAAATGAACCTGGGTCCGGCTCAAACCTGGGAGGTCCCACAGGGAGATGTTTTTGTGATGGGCGATAACCGCAATCATAGCAATGACAGCCGCAGCATCGGTCCAGTACCGCTGGATCATGTGATGGGAATTGATTTCAAGTAGACTTGAATATTGAACTTTATCAGGCATCCGTCAAGGGTGCCTGTTTTGATTTTGCCAGGGGCGCATGTCTGTAACGAAACACCATATCGCTATTTCGCCATTAACGACGATAATTTACTTCTAACGAAACACCATAACTTTATTTGGGCTGAATCCAGTCTAAAAGCCACTAATCTAGTGAAATAGCGATACCCAGTTTCATTACAATTTAGGACGGCTCTTTTTGGTGCTAATAGCGATACCGTGTTTCGTTAGAAGTCATTTAGCAATTTGTTACCTCTAATTCCCAAGGTCCTTCTCCTCAATCACTGCCAAAGCATAGGTTGCCTTGCTTCACCCAATTTCTGCTTATAGGTTAAACCTATCGTCATTATAGTTATTATATCTTGGAACAATGAAGAATTAAGTGATATATTGATTTCAATATACGAGTCGCTGGCTAGGGGCAGAAGTGCCGCAGCTGACTTGTTCAATGTTCGAATCCTTGTGTGGGGTGAATTTAATGAGCAACCAAAAGAAAACGTTGTATGAGAAAATTTGGGACAATCACGTAATTTATCAGGAAGAAGGCAAACCTAGCATTTTGTACATCGATTTGCACCTCGTTCACGAGGTAACGTCACCACAAGCCTTCGAAGGCTTGAGATTGAATGGACGCAAGGTGCGCCGGCCAGATCTGACGTTTGCAACGATGGATCATAACGTTCCTACGAAGGACCGTTACAACATTACTGATCCGATCTCCAAGCAGCAGATCGACACGCTGTCGCAGAATTGTAAAGATTTCGGCGTTACGCTGTATGATCTGGATACGATCGACCAAGGTGTCGTTCACGTTATGGGACCTGAGCTTGGCTTGACACATCCAGGCAAGACGATCGTGTGCGGCGACAGCCATACTTCGACGCATGGCGCCTTCGGTGCGCTGGCTTTCGGGATTGGTACAAGCGAGGTTGAGCATGTAATGGCAACGCAATGTCTGCAGCAAGCGAAGGCGAAGACGCTGGAAGTGCGCTTCGTCGGCAAGCGTAAGCCGGGCGTTACAGCCAAAGACCTGATTCTTGGCGTCATTGCCCAGTACGGAACAGATTTTGCAACGGGTTATGTTATTGAGTATACGGGTGAAGCTATTCGTGCACTCACAATGGAAGAGCGGATGACGGTCTGCAACATGTCGATCGAGGCTGGAGCAAGAGCGGGATTGATCGCACCTGACGACACTACATTCAACTATTTGCGTGGACGCGAGCATGTACCGCAAGGAGCGGATTTTGATCGTGCGGTAGTTGAATGGTCTGCTTTGAATACGGACGAAGGAGCTTCATATGATCGCGTCGTTGAATTTGACGTAGACTCGCTGGTTCCACAAGTAACCTGGGGAACGAGCCCGGGTATGGGGACTAATGTGAATGCAACCGTACCTAATCCGGCTGATTTTACTACAGATAATGAACGCAAAGCAGCCGAGAAGGCGATTGAATATATGGGGCTTACTCCAGGCACCCCAATGACAGAAATTGAGATCGATTATGTGTTTATCGGTTCTTGTACGAACGGTCGGATTGAGGACTTGCGTGCGGCAGCAGAGATCGCCCGCGGTTACAAGGTGTCCGATAAAGTAACGGCAATCGTTGTGCCTGGCTCTGGTCGTGTGAAGTTGCAGGCCGAGCGGGAAGGGCTGGATAAGATTTTCACGGAAGCCGGATTTGAATGGCGTGAAGCTGGATGCAGCATGTGCCTGGCGATGAACCCGGACGTATTGCAGCCAGGTCAGCGTTGTGCTTCTACTTCGAACCGTAACTTCGAAGGCCGTCAGGGTCGCGGTGGCAGAACTCACCTTGTATCTCCAGCAATGGCTGCAGCTGCAGCTATTAAAGGCCGTTTCGTGGATGTGCGTGAATGGAATGTCAACAGCGAAATCGTGAGCTAAAATAGGTTGTTCAAAACTCGGTGCGAAAATTGGACTTTTTGAACATGCACTATAAGTAAGAGGGGAGCATTATCATGGAAGCATTTAATAAATTAACAGGTATCGTCGGTCCAGTAGATCGGGTGAATGTGGATACGGATGCGATAATTCCAAAGCAATTTTTGAAGCGTATTGAGCGTACTGGATTCGGACAATTTCTGTTCTATGAATGGCGCTTCGACACAGAAGGTAATGTGAATCCGGAGTTCGAACTCAATAAGCCGCGTTATAGCGGAGCATCGGTTCTGATCTCCCGTGCCAACTTTGGCTGCGGCTCTTCCCGGGAGCATGCGCCATGGTCGATCCTTGATTATGGGTTCCGTTGTGTAATTGCACCATCTTTTGCAGATATTTTCTATAATAACTGCTTCAAGAACGGTATTCTGCCGATCAAATTGTCGGAGGAGCAAGTGGAGGAACTGTTCCAGCGTACAGCACAGCATGAAGGCTATAAGCTGAGCGTCGATCTGGAGAGCAAGACGATTACTGATGAGTTCGGGCTAAGTATCTCCTTCGATCTTGACGAGCACCGTCGTCAATTTCTGCTGCAAGGTCTGGATGACATCGGTTTGACACTGCAGCATGAAGAATTGATCACTGCCTACGAGCAGCGGAAATTCGCTTAAGCTAATCATTTCATCGATAGCCGATTCCCCGTTCCCTCCATCTCGGAGAAGAAGGGAGTCGGCTTCTTTTTTATGGACTGCAAATTTACTGCAACTAGATTTGGGAGAAATGCCCTCGAATATGAAACTTTCTTCATGAAAACTTCGTTATGAATTTTGTACGCATTTGTCATTCTATGAAATAGGAGTCTATCAGAAAACGCTATAATCTGATATCATGGAAGTTATTAGCAAACTGTGCGGTTATTGAGTTTTTTGTTTGTCGGACGGTTGTCAGGGATTTGTCAGATGTCGGGTGGATGTAGTGTTATTGAATGTCGGATGCCGGAAATTTGCTTTGTCAGATCTTGCTGCAGAAGTTGTTGGTGCTGCTCGCACTTGCTGCGATCTCGCGGTAAATTACGAGAATGGTAGGGATATGATGATGAAGAAATTGAGGTTCATAGTACTGTTTATGCTCTGTTTGTTGGCTGTTCCGGGAATCAGCCAAGCGGCTTCCCCGGTCAGCACCCATATTTATCTTGACGGTCACGAGTTGACGCAGCCTGAGAAGGCGCAGGCTGGAATCGTCGACGGGAATGTTATGGTACCTCTGCGCGTTGTATTAGAAGGACTTGGATATGATGTTGCGTGGGAGAAGAAGACAGGGAGTGTTACGGTCTCCCAGGCTGACACAACTCTTAAATTCGTGATCGGCGAGAAGTTGGCACAATCCGGGGATCGGGAGATTACCCTAAGGACGGCGCCTTTTCTGCAGAATAACACTACCCTCATTCCGCTTCGCTTCGTTGGCGAAGAGATGGGACTTCAAGTAAGCTGGGATAATAAGACCAAATCCGCTCATTTATACAGTCCTGACGGTGGATCGGGTTCGGGTGTCGGAGGAGGCAAATCCGCCTCGAATCCTAATGAAGAGGGCAGGACACCGGAGAACGTTCCGCAGCAAGGTAATTCTAACGGTGGCGGAAGCACTGTCCCTTCAGCGACACAAGCGATGCTGAATGGGATCAGCTTCAGTGATAATCGTCTGCAACTCTCGGCATCTAGCGATATTGAGCCGAGTGTGTTCAAGATGGACGGGCCTGATCGGATCGTCATCGATCTGCCACAGACCTCTTTCTCCGAACAATTTGCAAGTGCCTTGTCGTTGGACGACACAATGCGTGGGGAGTTTGCCGTGACGGATCATCCTAGCGTATCACAGATCCGCTATGCTCTATTTACTCGCAATCCAGATACGGTTCGCATTGTACTTGATCTCAAAGCACCAAGTCCATATTCAGTTACTCGAGATGGACTAGGACTGATTACGATAGATTTGACGGAATCTACGGTAGTTACACCGCCCCCTTCCAGCGGCAACGGGAAAAGGATCGTTGTGATTGATCCTGGCCATGGCGGGACGCAACCAGGGGCTACGAGCAAGAGCAAGAAACAGGAGAAGGATTTTACTTTGGCCGTCGGCTTAAAGGTACAAGCTCTGCTGGAACAAGAGCCGGATATCGATTTCGTCCTAACGAGAACGACTGATGTCACGGTAAGCCTGCAGGACAGAGCTAAGCTGGCAAATGACCTGAATGCGGATATATTCATATCGATTCATGGGAACAGCATTGATCCACCTGCTAATCCTAGCGGTTCCGAGACGTACTATACGAGAGAAGAGAGTATCCCGTTAGCGAACGTTATGCATAAGCATTTGGTAGCGGCGACAGGGCTTGCTGATCGTAAGGTGCGTTATAGCAGTCTTCATGTTACGAGAGAGACAAAGATGCCTGCGGTGTTGCTTGAGGTCGGGTATTTGAGTCATGATAAGGATGACGCCCTGATGTATAGCGAGGATTTCCAGCAAAGTGTTGCTGAGGGAATTGTTGCAGGTATTAAGGAATATTTAGGACTGTAATTATCCATTTAGACGCTTGAAAATGCGTAAGTCCCAAAGGGGGAATGAAGTATGAAGAAATTATGGCTCTCAGGATTGCTGGCAATATTGATGATTGCGGCTGTTGGCTGTGGCCAGAAACCGGAGGCTTCACCGCAAGGAAATGACGGCTCTTCATCAATCCAGGACCCGGTAGCTGCGACACCGGGTTCGAATGGCGGTGGAGACAATGCAGGGCAGGGGCAGAACGGACAGAGCGGGATTACCGATCCGGGTACTCCAGAACAACTGAAGGCTGAAGTAACGCTATATTTTACCGATGAGGATATTATGGATTTGAAGCCGGTCGAGCGTGAGATAACATATACCGATGCGAACGATAAGTATGAGACAGCCTTTAAAGCTCTGCAGATGGCAGATGAGGGATTGATATCGCTGTGGGACAAGGTTGAACTTAATGCGTTGGATTTCTCAAAAGGGCAACTCGTGATCGATATTACACTTCCGCCTGAGGCTAGGCTTGGTGCTGGTGGAGAATCGCTTGCGATCGAAGCTCTGAAGAAGACGATGTTCCAATTTACTGAGGTGGACAGCATCGAAGTGACCGTGGATGGAGAGCAGCTTGAGTCGCTGATGGGGCATGTTGATTTAGACCATCCAATTACTAGATGATAGTCCCAAATTCTGATAGCAATAGTTTCCGAGAATCTCGGAAACTATTTTTTTTGTATTTTGCAAAATAAGAAAATTGGCATATTATCGCAACTTTTGTGAGTTTTGGACGTCTAATATTTCGTCTGATGGTGGCCGGGGCTATTATCAGTTGCCCGACATCATGAGTCAAAATACTTGAATGGTAGGGGTGAAGGATGAAAAAAATTGGCTTCGGTGTGTTGATGTTTTTTGTAATGTTTATGCTAGTCCTTCCACAGATGGGACATGCCGCCTCGGGTGGTACAAGCGTCGTTTTGGATGGAAAAGCACTGAATTTGCCTGCGAACGGACAGGTTCAGAATCTGAAGGGCAATGTAATGATTCCAATTCGTGTCGTCTCGGAGGAACTGGGTTTTGACGTCAATTGGGAGAAAAAGACGCGCACGGTAACTATACAGCAATTAGATACTGTATTGAAACTGGTCGTGGATCAGAGCACGGCTATCGTCAATGGTGATAGCGTAAGACTGCCGATGGCTCCGAAATTAGTGAGTGACACGGTGATCGTTCCGCTTCGCTTTGTAGGGGAGCAGATGGGTCTAAAGGTGAGCTGGGACAATAAGGCGAAGACCGCATATCTTGTATCTCCAAATTCCGGATCAGGCTCGGGAAGCGGTGGAAACGCAGGCAGTGGCAATCAACCGTCCAATCCTGGACAGGTAGAGAATTTGGCTAATATCAATGGAATCAGCTTCAGTAACAATCAGCTTATGATTGCAGTGGACAAGAATGTGAAGCCAAGTGTGTTCACGATGAATGGGCCGGATCGGATCGTTATCGATATTCCGAATGCTCGCTTCGGCGACAGCTTTGCAACTGGACAGAACTTGGACAGTAACAAGAACGGATCGCTGGAAGTGAGCGATTATCCGGGGATATCACGGATACGCTATGCATTGTTCAGCGACAATCCTTCGACCGTACGGGTTGTCATGGATATGGATAGTGCCAAGAAATATAAACTCGTGAACAACAATGATGGACTTGTCATTATTGATCTTAATGTTGAGGATTCTACTTCTCCAGGAACTACTCCGGGGGGCGGTGGCAATGGTAAGAAGCTCGTTATTATCGATGCTGGCCACGGAGGAAGCGATCCAGGAGCAATCAGTATTACCAAGAAGAATGAGAAAGACTTTACTCTGGCTGTTGCGCTGAAGGTTCAGGCGTTGCTTCTGAAGGAATCGCAAATCGAAGTTGTTATGACTCGGGAGAGCGATACATATCCGACATTGAGTGATCGCTCCAGTCTGGCTAATAAATTGAATGCGGATATCTTTGTATCTATTCATGGCAACTCAGGACCGTCAACAGCGACAGGCGTGGAGACGTTCTATACTCGCTCGGATAGCGCTCAGCTTGCTAATGTCATGCATAAATATCTTGTGCAGTCTACGGGGCTCGCTGATCGTAAAGTTAAAACGCAAAGCCTGCATGTAACCCGGGAAACGAAGATGCCCGCTGTACTGCTGGAATGTGGATTCCTCAGCAATAGTGATGACGAATCCAAAATGTATACGGAGCAATTTCAGGATAGTGTAGCTAACGGAATTGTAAAAGGAATTAAAGAGTATTTCGGAATGTAATCACTTAAAGTTACTCAAATCCGAGTTCAAAAAGTTCGCTCAAAAGCGGACTTTTTGAACTACCTAATTAAATGACTGTTCAAAAAGCGTGAAGGACCGGCTAAATTCAAGAGTAGATGCCGAGTTCTCTTTCTGGTTTATTTCGAGATTATAAGTAGACTTTTTGAACTACCTTGCATAGGAGGTCACGATGATGAACAGAAAACTAATTGTATCAGGAATGCTGGCTCTTCTGCTCGTCCTGAGTACTGGTTGCGGACAAAAGCCGCAGGTGTCCCCATCTAATGGGGTTACTCAGGAACAGGTGGGAGCAGACGGAAATAGCGATTCGCAAAGCTCAGATAATGAGCAGGGAAGTAATAGCGGGCAAGAAGGTAATACCGGTGATTCAGGGCAATCAGGAAATGGGGCTAACCAGGAGACTGGGGGGAACTCGGTGAATGCGAAGAAGACTGCAAAGATCGAGACTTATTTCAGCGATGACCAGATGCTTGAAATGCAAAAAGTGGAGCAAGAAATCACCTATGCAAGCGACGATGATAAGTATTTGGCAGCGCTAAAAGCTCTGCAAAGCACAGAGGATCAAAAATTGTTCCCTTTGTGGGGAAAAGCCGTGTTCAACTCTGCCCAAATAAAAAATGGTGAGGTTGTAGTGGATCTATCTCTGCCGAACGAAGCAAGGCTTGGCGCTGGCGGCGAAGCGATGGCACTTGACGCGCTTAAACAAACTCTCTTCCAATTTTCTGAAGTGAAATCGATCCAGTTGTTAGTCGACGGCCAGCAAGTGGATACACTGATGGGTCATGTGGAACTTGAACAGCCGCTGACAAGAAATTAGCCGTAATTGGAGGAACTTAGGTACCTTCTGTCGAATAGAAATCTATAGAAGTCGAGTTCAAAGGCCGATTTTCTTATCGCAAAGTAGGTTTTTGAACAACCTCTAGAGATTATTTTGTAGAAAGGGAGAATTAAATGTCATCATATAAACGCAAGTTTCAACGGAATATGAACAGAGCGGTATCTACTGTGCTGGTAACAGCCTTATGTCTAGGAGGAGGCGCAGCAGCCTTTGCGGATGGAGTACAGGAAGATGCTTCTCAAGCACAAACACAAAATACGTCCTCATTTCAATTATTTAGTGATGTGAAGAGCGGCTTCTGGGCGGAGAAGCATATTTATAAATTAGCTTCCGAAGGAATTATTCTCGGCGATGCCGGGAAATTCCGTCCGGGAGACAGCGTTACTCAGCAAGAAGCGATTACTATGGCGATCCGCTTCATGAATTTGAATTCGAAACTGGGCAGCGGCGAGAATGCGCCTAAGGAACTGGCGGTCGGCAATTACTTCAAACCGTATGTCGAGCTGGCTCTGCAGGAGAAGCTGATCGACAAGGCTGAGGAAATCACCAGCATCCGAGAGAAGGAAGAATGGGGCAAGAAGCCAGCTTCCCGTGAGTGGATAGCCAAGATTCTAGTACGCGCCTTGGATAAAGAAGCAGAAGCGAAAGCTGCTGCGGGTACTTCTACTGGCTTCGCCGACGAGAGCAGTATCTCGGCAACGGCACGTGGCTATGTTAATGTAGCCGTTCAACTCGACCTTACAAAAGGTGTCGAAGGTAATAAATTCGATCCGCGCGGCAATGTGACGCGTGCGCAACTCGCAACCTTCTTCAGCCGCGGCGGAGAACATGTGAACCCGGGCTATGACAACGTATATGAAGGCATCGTCACCTCGTTGAAGGATGACAGCCTGACATTGTTTGTGAACGGTACGACAAGAACCTTCAAGCTGGATAATCGTTCTGTATACTTCACGAAGGATTCAGAGACGAAAGCATCCAAGTCCGCCTTACAGCTGTATACGAAGGTGCTCGTTGTAGATAAAGTAGGCTCTGCCTCATATGTTGAGGTGCGGGACGCTAGCCAACAGCTTGAGAAGACGGAAGGAACGCTGCTTAGAGTTCTTAGCGGTAACCGGATGCTATTGTTGGTGAACAATGATTCCGTGACCTATACTTATGACGCAAATACAATGTTCCTTGATCAAAACGGCAATACGATCGCGCCGGATAGTCTGACTCCAGACAGCACGGTGGAAATTCAACGTGAGACATTCACTGCTGAGAAGAAGCCGATTATCGTACAGGTTAAATCTGCGATCATGAACAAGAGTGGTAACGGTGTCGTGGAAGATTTCGATCTGACGAAGAAAACGGTCAAGATCAAAGAAGCCTCTGGTATAGAAGAGACTTTCAAGTATGATGACAGTACGATTATTCTTTATCAGGATCAGGTGGTAAACAACCCTGGCGAATTGCAAAAGGGTTCTGCAGTTGAATTCACAGTGAAGAATAATGTGCTGACCAAGCTCGAAGTAACACAAGGCATCGAGCGGACAGTTACGGGAACGCTTCTTAGCATTGAAGGGAAGTCGTTGATTAGCTTCACAAATGCGAACGGCAAGGACGAGATCAAGCGTCTTGTTGAGAAGCCGCTTATTGTGATCAACGGTATTGCTGAAGCAACGCTTGATGATCTGATCGCTGACGTCAAAGGCGGAGACAAGGTCAAGCTGACGATCAATCCTGAGGAGCAGGTTACGAAGATCGAAGTAACCGGTCGTCAATCCGAATCCGTCGGCGCTGTATCTGTCGTTAAATATGAACCTAAATACAAAGCTCTGATGGTTGTGGATTCCGCGAAGAAGGTACATGCCTTTACTCTGGATGAAAAGACCAAGGTGGAATACAATTCTGCCAACCCGACGCTAGAAGGAGCAGAGTCTCTACTGACCGAGGGCAGAAGAATCAGCCTAACCTCGATTGGAGATCGGGTTCTCTCGTTGCAAGTAATCTATAAATATGAAGGTACCTATGTATCGACGGATACGACCAAGAAGAATGTAACAATTCTGCAGGCTGATGGTACCAAGATTGAAGTTCCTTATCAAGGAATCGCACCTTCCGTCTCTATGTACGGTAAGAGCAATGTTAGCTGGACAGAACTGAGGACCGGCGATCCGGTTACTGCCTTTCTGAGCACGAATCAAGATGCGCTGCAGACACTTGCTATCAAGAAGACCGTTCAGTTCGAGCTTACGAATGTGAATGTCAGCAACAGTCGTATTAGAGCACTTGCCAATGGTATCTCCAATGAGTTCTATGTGGATCAGGCAGCACTGTTCGGAGAAAATGGCATCGGAATTAAGATTCATGATCTTAAGGTAGGCCAGACAATCAATGTTACCTTTAGTGGACAAACGGCAACCTCTCTGCATGTAGTGAAATTATCACTCGGTAAGGTAGAGCAGGTCGATGGTTCTGTATTAACGTTGAAAAAATTCGATGGTACGAGTGAGACATTCTCGCTTGGCAGCGGCGTGAAGGTTATCCGTAACGGATCTGTAAGCTCAGGCAGTTCCAGCCTGAATACCAAGGATCATGTTGAGGTTCGCAAGGACACGGATGGCTCGCTACTGGTCAAAGTATTGACCTCGATGGAGCGTCAAGTATCACGTTACAACACGTTGACCAAGGAGCTTTCTGTACTCAGATCGAGCGCAGCAGATAACAATTATCGCTTCCCGATTACAGATGATATATATATTCACCAAGGTGACACGACTTTGTCCGTGCAATCACTGAAGGAAAATGATAAAATTGTTCTGTATTTCAATGGCGACAAGCTGATTGAAATCGAAAAACAATAATCGTTTTCGTGAGAAGAACCGTCTTGATGCGGGATGTTTCCCGGATCAGGACGGTTTTTTAACCGTTAATGAGGCTGAATGACCTTAGGAAAGCAGGTGAAGAGATGAAAGCTGAGGCGGTTCGTCATATTTTGGACAGTATCGCCGTTATGTTCCCGGATGCACACTGCGAGCTGAATCACAGCAATCCGTTCGAACTGACCATCGCCGTTCTGTTGTCTGCGCAATGTACGGACGCTACCGTCAATAAAGTAACGGCTGATTTGTTTCAGAAATATAAAACGCCAGAGGATTATGTCTCTGTCCCGCCTGAGGAGCTGGAGCAGGACATCCGGCGGATCGGTCTGTTCCGCAGCAAGGCCAAGCATATTCAGAGCTTGTGCAAAATATTGATTGAGCAGTACAATAGCAAAGTACCGAGTGACTATAATGAGCTTGTTCAATTGCCTGGTGTTGGCAGAAAGACGGCGAACGTTGTCATTTCGAATGCTTTTGGCGTACCTGCCATAGCGGTGGATACACATGTGGAACGCGTTAGCAAGAGGCTTGGACTGGCAGGTTGGAATGACTCCGTGCTTGAGGTCGAGAAGAAATTGATGAAGCAGGTTCCGAAGGAAGAATGGACCGTGACTCATCATCGTCTGATCTTCTTTGGCAGGTATCATTGCAAGGCTCAGAATCCGGCTTGTGCCGATTGCCCGCTACTGGATGTATGCCGCGAAGGAAAAAAGCGTATGAAAAAGTCACAACTTAGCAAGGATAGAGATAAGTGACGAAACCAGATTAAGATAGTGAGGATGAGAACCGAGATGAAATGTATTTCTGTCTATACTGACAACTTTGAGCAATTTTCCGATGTATTTGAACAAGTGATGGAAATGAACCTGAAGGAAAATGATGAATTGGAGCTGGAGGGACTTACTGTTAGCGATTCCGGTGAAGTTCCAGCGCATTATCTCGAGCGTATGGCTGTCAAGCCAGAAGTCGTTGTGATGAAGGACCGCCATAAAGGTGTTATGATTCTACAGCATGGCAAAGTGTTCGAGATTCTGATCCCGACTGAGACGGATTTGGCAGAGAACGCGGAAGAGAGCGCTACTGTATAATAGTTACCTATATAATAGAATTGCATGATGGCTGAGCGGGTGAGATATTCCCCGTTCAGCCTTTTTTGTCCCGGCGCTAGCTGCAACAAATCGTGTAAAAAAAGGGGGGGAAGTTGGATTGAGGATGTGATCGTTTCAATTTATATAGATAAAAGAAGGAAATCATACATAAATTCGATTGATTGCAAATGAAGGCTTCCATGTGATGAACATGTAGGGTAAAATGTATGTATTTCAAAAGGGATAGAGTCAGATGATCCTACTATAAGGAGAAATATTTCAATGGAAACGATTACAAATAGACAAGGCAGCAACCTGCATAATCGCCTTGTCCGACTTGGCGAATGGTACAAGAGCCGAGCTGATGGAGTAGCATCCGGAGAAATCGAAGATCTCCTGCATAAGCTGGCAGCTGATGAATTGACCCTGGCCTTCTGCGGCCATTTCTCTGCCGGTAAATCGAGCTTGATCAATATGCTCTGCGGCAAGCAGGTGCTGTCATCCGGGCCAATCCCGACGACGGCGAATATCGCTGCGCTTCGAAACGGAGCTCCACAGGTCAGGCTTACCAAGGTCGCGAGTGAAGCGGGTATTAGCAAAGAGCTTATCACCCTCTCTAGGGCGGAGTTGGACGAATATTGTCGTGACGGAAATACATATGCAATGATTGAAATTTGGGATGAGATCAAGCTGCTCGAGAATGGCGGAGTATTGCTTGATACTCCTGGCGTCGATTCAGGGGAAGCTGCACATATGGTAGCGACGAATTCCGCGCTGCATTTAGCGGATGTAGTATTCTATGTCATGGATTATAATCATGTGCTCTCCGAGAGCAATCTTTCCTTTGCCAGACGTCTGGCGGATTGGGGCAAACCGCTGTATTTGGTTGTGAACCAGATCGATAAGCATCGGGAGAATGAACTAACCTTTGCCGATTATCGCAAATCCGTCGAGCAGGCTTTTGAACTATGGGGCATTGTGCCCGCCGGTGTGTTCCACATTTCGCTTAAGGAGCTTGCACATCCGCTGAACATGCTTGAGCGACTTACGGAGACGATCACTCATCTGCAGCATAGTCGCACAGAGCTGCTTGAGTACAGCATCAACTGTTCAATCCGTTATGGTGCAGAGCAGTTCATCGCGCGTACCAAGGCCGAGGGAGAAGAGCGGGAGCAGGAACTGCTGGAGATTGTCGGCGGAGAGGCTGCATTGCAGTCTATCGAGAATGAACTGTCAGCGTTTGAGAAGGATGCAGAACGCTATGATGAACAGATTACCTTCATGAAATGGGTAGCGGAGCTTGACTCCCTGCTGAACAATTCTTATATTATGAATCCATCCTTACGAGCCGCGGCAGAGGTTTATCTGGAGAGTCGCCGTCCCGAATTCAAGACCGGATTCCTGTTCCACCGCGGCAAGACACAGCGTGAGCAGGAACGGCGCAAGGGATTTTTCATGGAGAAGCTCGCGGAGCAGACGGCAGCGCAGGTAGACTGGCATGTGCGCGATTTGCTTCGCAAACTGGGCCGGGGGTTCGATGCCTGGGATGCAAGGTGGGAACAGCAACTTGACGAGCGGCTGCCGCAGCTGGAAGAGTCATGGATCACGGAGCCGATCAAGGAGGGTGCAATGCTCTCTGGCGAGTACACGCTGCGCTACGCTACCGAGGTGGCGGCCGGAATTGCCGGCCGCTACAAACGGGCAGCCCTGAGCATAGCCGAGGGGCTGCTGGCGGAGCTGGCGCCGCGCCTGGCTGAGGCGAGGCAGAGCCTGGCCGCACAGCGCGAGACGCTGCTGGCGCGGTCCGCGGCCGCTGCGCAGCTTGAGGCGCAGCGCAGCGCCGCAGGCGAG
>NZ_BAAACX010000017.1:0-136730 GCF_039521865.1 Paenibacillus motobuensis
ATAGCGTTAGACTGCGAATACAGTATTTTACTCGGGTCAGACTCCAGATTTAAGGGGCCGAACCGTATGCGCAGCTATTTCCTGATTTCAAGGTAATTTTCTAGGAATAAGTGTATTTCTACAATTAAACGTAATTTTTAATTGCATAACCATCCTTTCACATCGCTATATCCACATACTCATCGGGTTTGATGCCTTCATATCGGATAAATGCGCGTTTGAAGGAATATACATTTTCGTAGCCCACGCGATGGGCGATATCATCGATGCCGCATTTTCTTTCCCGCAGAAGCTCCTTGGCCATTTCCATACGAAGCCGGCATAAATAGTCATAGAAATTGATTCCGGTAATTTCCTTGAAGATTTTCGACACCTTGGAGACCGACATTTGAAATATCTCGGCAAGCCGCTTTAATGAGACGTCGGCGCTGGTGTAATTCTCGCTGACATACTGCACCAGTTGGCTACCTACTTCGATCGTCGTCATTGAGTTCGAATAACGGTTTCGTTCACAGATCAAGGTTACGACTTCATATACATAGCCCCACATCTCCCCGATATCCGCCCCTTCGGCTTTATTGGCGAATTGCTTTACGTAAATGCCTGTATCCAGATTCAGTTCATGCAGCACTCGCAGCATCGTCTCCATCAACAGCGAGACCAGCCGAATTGTACTCGTTTCGGACAAACAGCGCTTCCCGTTTTCCGTACTGATTTCATGTAAAATTTGTATAGACGTATCCAGGTTCCCGATCTTCAGGTTATTGATCAGTTGCACTTCCCAATCAGTCGGATAATAATATTCAACGATGGTTTGAACGGATTCTTCCTGTAAGTCGGCCTGATGATCACGCGAGAACAAAATATATTGAAGGCTTTCGTTGGCCGCATAATACGATTTACTGATGCCGACTAGTCCCTTCTCTACTGTCCCGGGCAGGACATAAGGATGAAAACCGCAGGCCTGTTCTATCTCTTCTGTGATACTAAGAGCAATTTGCTCGATCATCCCCTCCTGTCCAAAAATATAGTCAGAGGACAAAATCAGCGCCTTATCTGCATGGGTCACTTCGAATAATTCATAATCCAGACCATGAAGCTCCATCACCTTCTCAACAATCACAATCGTCATCAATTCGATTTTGCGGATCTGGTCGAAGTCTGAAACGTCGCGGATCGCATGGAAGCTGATCAGTACCGTACAGTAATGCATTTCATCGGTATAGCCGATGCCGATTTTTTTTAGTCCATTCATTTGCTGTTCATCCGTAAAATATCCTTTGAGTAGCCGCTGGAACAAATTCGATTTGGCCGCTTTTTCATAGTCCTGCATCGATCGTTGAAGCTTCTCATTTTCGTGCAGCAGCCGGTCAAAGGATTCTTCAATGTAATTATATTCGGAGCCGGAGACGAGACTATGCCTGACGTCATCATAACGGATCGCTGCGGAAAGCTTGCTTAGCAACGCCCCTAACGGACGGTAACTAATCTTGGCCAACAGGAAGGCCGTTAAAGCGCCAAGCGCGGAAGATATCAAAATAGCCAGCAGCGAACTGAACAGATTATTGATCCCGATCACACTGCTATCGAGATAAGAAATTCTATATCTCAGATCGCTCTCCAGCGAGGGCACGACAAGCTCGTAGCTGTGTTGGCTCTTGTGCTCCCCATCAGACCCTGCCTGGGTCTGCCTGTAAATCGGCTGTCCTTGGGTCGTTATTAACATATCCTTGGACTCGATACTGCCGAACCGATGCATATAGTCCGCAAAGTAAGCGCTATCAATAAATAATATAAGGACTCCTCGCGGCTGATTTACCACCTCCAGGCTTTGAAAGACCGGGATGACACGCTTGCTGTTCCCCCATAGCTTTACCGTTTCCGGCGGAAGCACCTTGAAATATTGTTGTTCAAGAACATTGTTCTCGATCCGCTGCCGCGTTTCATCATCGAATACCGCTACACCAGAAAAAAAGTCATCCTCCGCATAAGTCCCCCAAGCAGAAAAAATCTGCTCTTTCTCCGGAAAAACAATCATTCCGAAGGAGAGAATATTCAAGGAGTTGATGGAATTCTCGAAGTTTCTACGAATTTCAAGCATCTTCAGGAAATCAAATTCATTCTCGTACACGTCTGTATTCTGCATCATTTTCCGGACCCAAGACTCTTCGCTCATCAGTTTGCCTAAATTTTTGAGCTCCTTCAGTTTATCATCCACGACGACCGCAATCCGATTGGCATCCGAGATATGCTTGTCATGCAGCCGCTGCCTCTCCTCCGTGATGTTCCGCTGGACATTCAAGCTGCTGAACACAATGATCGGAATAATCAGGATCACGGTATAGGATAAAAAGATTTTTCGAAACGTGACGCTTCCGAAGCTTCCATGTCGCAAAGGCCGTCCCCTCCCCCGGTTATGAATCCATCATGAAGCAGAAGGAGGAAAACGGCGAACTCCCCTTGCTGGCGGAGAGGACGCCTGTTTTCCCGGTTGTATAATCGTTATTCGATGCTGTTATATCTATCAAGCAGTTGCTGATCGATTTCGATCAACTGATCAAGCCCTAGCTTCTTTAACTCGGAAATATATTCATCCCAGTTATCGAGAGATTTCTGGCCCAAAGCCAGCTTGGTAGCAAGCTCTTCCGAATAGGTTCTGAGATTCGTTAAAATTTTCGTCTTCGTCTCAAGCTGCTGATCATCCGGAATCGCCAGGTAGTTGGCGTTCATGTTGACGAAATACGGCTTGTAATTAAGCATATTCAGCTCATGGTCGGCTTTTTCCTTGGATACGCCGGACAGCTCGAATTCCAGATTGGCGAATTGGACGCGAGGGAATACGGTATCCCCAAATAGCGGACGCCCAGTAACCTGTCCTGATTTCGCCAGTTCTTCATCCGATCCGTTGTTGATATATACTTTCGCTCCATTGTCGTCCCTCTTGTAGGTCTGCCCTTCGATGCCCCAGTACAGCAGGTCCGCATATTGCTCAGAGTAGATCATATCGAAAAATCGGATAGCCGCTTCCACGTCTTTGCAGTCTTTGGTAATCGCATATTTTTGCCATACCAGAAACGGAGGCTCCAATTGCGCAGCCGGAGCTATGTTCTCAACGGCTTGGAGCGGCATCAACGGGAGGAAATCACCGCCGCCATTGATCGTTGGCTCCAGAT
The DNA here is from genome assembly GCF_039521865.1 of Paenibacillus motobuensis. NCBI lineage: Bacteria > Bacillati > Bacillota > Bacilli > Caryophanales > Paenibacillaceae > Paenibacillus > Paenibacillus motobuensis. The sequence goes on from NZ_BAAACX010000017.1 coordinate 3,174, forward strand.
AGGTTTCCAGATTGTAGTCGCTGATGGATGCCACCTGGTTTTCGGTCATCTTCTGCTGCTTCTGCTCTCCCGTAGCCCCGATCAGGCTTGTATCGAGCACCCCTTCCTTAATAAGCTGCTGCAGATAGCGGAAATAGTCCTTGATGCCTTCTTGATACCAGGGGGATACTACTTTTTTATTCTCTACGTCCACCGCCGTAATGTCGGTGCCAAGTCCGAACCATTGAGCGATAGCGCCCTCAAATTTGCTCGTATCGTAGACGAGAACCTCGTCCGGCTTGCCGTTGCCGTTGGCGTCCTTGTCTCTGATCGCCTTCAACGTGTCCAAATATTCCTGGGCATTGGTTGGAACCGGAAGATTCAGCTTATCCAGCCAGTCTTTGCGGATCAGCATGCTCAAGGCCACTGGAGCCGGGTCCTTCTCCTGATACGTTTTTTTGTGCAGATCGCTGAACCAGTACATTTTTCCGTCAGGGGATGTCGTCGTTTTTTTGGCATAGGGGAATTCTTGATCATACATCTTCTTAATATTGCCATTGCTGTATTTCTCGATCAGCGGATTCAAATCAAGCAGCACACCCTGCTTAGCCAGGTTCAGAACCGTCGTATTATCCAGCTGCGAAATATTCACAATGTCAGGGAGAGAGGAGCCTGAAGCCATTCTAGTCTGAATGACCACTTTATATTGCTCGTTCGGAACCAGCTCATATTCCAGCTCTAGTCCAGCTTCCTGTATCATTTTATCGACTTCCGTCCATACCGGATATTTATCTCTATCCTCGAACTTAATGTACTTATTAGAGCCGGTTGGCCCAAGCAATTTCAGTTTGTTGACGCTTTTCTCTGCCGCCGAAGAGCTGCCTCCCTCCTCTTTTTTCACCTCTTCGCCGCCGCAGGCTGTGATCGTCCCGAACACGAGAATGGCCGCCACCAAAGACATCAATGATCTTCTCCAACGCTTCATGTTTTACATTCCCCCTAGAAATGTTTGATAACGAAAAGTTTCTATTGCTATCGGATCTGCTTGCCAGTTCATTTCTGTCAATGAAGAAATCGCTTACATATTACTGTAACAATTCTATTCATGTCTACAGATCCGAGGATGAACCTTTTTTCCCTTTCCCGAAAAGCTGCTTAAAGCTATTCTTTCAAGGAACCCAGCAGCGCTCCCTTGATGAAATACTTTTGAAAAAACGGGTAGGTAAAAATAACTGGCAAAGTAGTAAACACGATGATGGCGTACTTCAATTGGATATTGGACAGCATCGTGGCCACTGCATTCTTGGCATCATCCAGAGACAGCATTTTCAGATCAACAGATTGCTGAACAACAACCCGATACAGGTACATTTGCAGCGGATGAAGTTTCTCATTTGGCAAATACACCAGCGCATCGAACCAGCTGTTCCAGATGCCAACAATCGAATAAATGGCGATAACTGCAAGGATCGGCTTGGAAATCGGAATGATAATCTTGAACAGCAGCTGCAGATGGGAAGCACCGTCGATAAAGGCGGATTCCTTCAACCCATCCGGAATTGTCGTAAAGAAGGTCCGAACCAGGATGATGTTCCAGATACTGACCATCCCTGGGATAATGACCGCAAACATCGTATTGTATAACCCGAGCTTATTTACGAGCAGATAAGAAGGAATGAGTCCGCCCCCGAAATACATGGGGATCAGCAGATACGCGACCACCCATTTTCTCCCCTTCAGATTTCGCACCGTTAACGGGTAAGCTCCCAATACAGCCATTAGGCAGTTCAATAAGGTACCGACACTAACATAAATCAGTGTGTTGGAGTAAGCCCACCACATTTTCGCATCTCTTATAATAAGCTCATACGAGCTAAGGTTGAAGCCTTTCGGATACCAGAAAACATTCATGGCAGCTACTTCTTGCGGTGAACTGATGGACATGATGATGACAAAGTAAAATGGATACAGAGTGATCAAACAGATAATGAATGCGATCGCATATAGGATAATGTCAACGACGATAGAACCTTCTTTGATCTGGTTTGGATTTCTACGGGCCGAGACCATCTTACTCCTCCTTACCACAAGGCATAGTCTGAATATTTACGGCTTAGCGAGTTAGCAACATACAACAGCGTAAAATTAATTAATGATATGAACAATCCTACCGCCGTCCCCATGCTAAAATTGCCGCCAAGCAGGCCGTCGCGGTACAAATAGGTCCCTATGACATCCGCCGTTTCATACACCATCGGATTGTAAATCAACAAAATAAATTCGCTGTTCGCCGATAGCAGACTGCCAATCGCGAAGATAAGCAAAATGAAGATGGTCGGACGAATCGATGGCAGCGAAATATGCAACATTTGCTTGAATCGGTTTGCTCCATCCATTTTTGCTGCTTCATACAAATTCGGGTCTACAGAGGACATGGCTGCCAAATACAAAATACTACTCCAGCCAAACGACTTCCATATGCTCGTAATCGTATAAATCGCCGGAAAGTAGGCTGGTTCAGTATTTAATGCAATTGGTGTTCCGCCGAACATCTGGATGATAACATTCATAATCCCGTCCACATTGATGAAGGACAATACCATCCCCGCCACAACCACATTGGAAATAAAATGCGGCAGATAACTAGCCGTCTGTACAAACTTTTTAAAGACGCCATGCTTCAGTTCATTCAGCAATAAGGAGAATACAATAGGCACCCAAAAGCCGAACACAAGAAAATAAAAACTAAGCAAGAACGTGTTGCGCATCAGTCTTCCAAAGTAAGGTCCATTAAAAAAATTGATAAAATGCTTGAGTCCTACCCAGTTCGCATCTGTAAATGATAAGAAAGGTTTTCCCGGGTAATAATCCTGAAACGCGATCACTATGCCATACATCGGAATATAGCTGAAAATAAAAAGATGAACTAGAACGGGAAGCATTATCAGGTAAAGCTGAACATGGTCACGAAGGTGAAATGATCGGCGCTTTCCCGGTTGACTGATTGCTTTCATGATCTTCCCCTTTCACTTACGATTGCGGTCATTTTTGGGCCCGTTCCGCATTTTCAATATAGTCGCGCCCTGATTTGAAAGGCAAGCAACATATTTTTCTCGGGTTCGCAATATTTTCGCGGGGAAGCTCCCATCTCCTGTAAAGTTCGTGAATTAACTGTATGTTGAACGGTAAAAAAGAAAAATAACATTAAATATTCCTCAAAATCCGAACGATAACTTGCAAAGTCTATGTTTTTTATGTATTATAATTCTTGCGTGAACTTCCCATCATCAAAATCATCATAAGTTTGAGGTGACCAATGGTTCATTACGATTCCAATGAATTTAAACAAAAGTTGAGCCAGGTATATAATGAGGTGTCCAAGGAGTTGTTTGGCTTCGGTACTTCATTATTGAAGACAAGCGTACATCCCGAAGGAATCGTATTATATGCCAGACATCGTCGTTCCCCCCGCTCTACGGCTCTGGAGGGCGAGATTCCGGCTTTGAAATATGAAGTCGACTTCTATATGTCGATGATTTACAAGAAGAAGCTGAAATCCCGGCTTGAAGAGGAGCTTGGACTTCGGATCGAAGTGCTGCTTCGGGACTATGATCCCGCTACGCAGTGGGCTGTCACAAACATTATTTTGCAAGAGGTAGTTCAATAAGTCCGCTTTTGATCACGGAGTGAATCAAGTAGTAACTCGGCATCGAATCTTGAATTCAGCCGGGCCTTCCGGTGCTCACGTACCCAAAACGTACGCTCTGCTCCTCAGGCCCTAGCTTCATCCAACCTTCTTGGTGCTGAAAACCGGCCTTTTTGAACATCACTAAAGATGATTCACCTAGCGGCGCTTTCCTTTTGATTGCATCTTAAGGACTGTCCGCACCAGTACCACAAGCAGATGCGGTTATTCTTTGTTTACAATGAATAAGTGCTCTAGTTAGAGATTTTCTTCTACCTAGAGCGCTTTTCTTTTTTTCAAAACGAAATAGAAATAGATGTAGAAAAACTTTTCATAGGAGTGAATTATTGTGAAAAAAACATGGGTTAAAGGTCTTCTGGCTTGCAGTCTTGCCGCAATTGTATTGGCCGGATGCGGAAGCAACAGCGGTGACGGAAACGGTGCCAGCGGTAATACTGCAGGTGGCAAACCGCAGAAGCTGGTCATCTCGACCTGGGGCTTCGCAGAGGACTTCTATAATAAAGAGGTCTACGAACCGTTCGAAAAGGCGCATAATGTCAAAATTGTGCTTGAAACAGGCAACAACGCTGACCGTCTGAGCAAGATCATGCAAGGAAGCTCCGACGTCGATGTGATCTATCTGTCCGATTATTACGCGCAGCAGGGCATTGAGGCTGGTGTCTTCGAGAAAATTGATCGCAGCCATTTCAAGAACCTGGACCATATTTATGATATCGCCCAAGCTCCTAACGGCGAAGACTATGGCCCTGCCTATACCATTGGCCAACTAGGTATTGCTTATGACCCGCAAGCAGCCGGAACGACCATTGAATCCTGGAGCGACCTGTGGAATCCGGAGCTGAAAGGCAAGCTGACGATGCCAAGCATCACCTCGACCAGCGGTCCGATGATGGTGGATGCCGCATCGATAATCACGGGAAGCACAGAATTTAACGAAGATAAAGCTTTTGAACAATTAGCGGCGCTGAACCCAAGCGTTGTGAAATATTACAGTAAAACCTCTGAATTCGTAAACATGTTCACCCAAGGTGAAGCAGCAGCCGGACCGATCATGCAAATGTATCTGAACGATCTGCAAAAGGCGGTTCCTGGTATTGAGTTCGTAACGCCAAAGGAAGGCGCCTACGCCATCATCAATACGCTTAACGTAGTAAAAGGAAGCAAGAACAAAGAGCTGGCTGAACAATTTATCGATTGGCAGCTGAGCCAAGAGGTTCAAGAGAAAGCCGCAAAAGCCAAAGTGGATTCCCCTGCGAACAAAGACGTTAAACTGACAGATGAAGAAGCCGCTGGCGTCACTTATGGAGCAGATGTCGTTGAAAATCTTCAGATACTAGACATGGCGTATGTTAATAGCCACCTGAAGGCTTGGACAGATCGCTTCAACCGTGAAGTCACCCGTTAATCGCTATTATAATATTCCGGGCATCTTAGGCAGCCTTGTATGCATTCCATGAAGCAGGGGCTGCCCTAGTCCCTGCTTTTATTTATTACTCAACGAGACTTAGATCAGATCAGGGTCATCATTGATTACCTTGAAAGGCTGACAACCGCCTTCAGCATGAGCCTAACGCAGATGTCAGCCTGAGGGTCGACTCGGAGAAATTTATTCACCGATTTATCTCCGGCCTGCGCGGCGCGAACTAGAGAGGTATCTCACCTTTTTACATTTTGCAATTTATTAAAAGCACGTGTTCAAAAAGCGTGACTTTTTGAACTACCTCTAAAAACAGGAGATTGCCATTCATGAAAAAGCGATACTTGTACCTGCTTCTTGCACCAGGTTTTCTGTTCCTGACATTGTTCATGATCATTCCGCTGATCCTTACGGTCGGCTCGACTGTATTCAAGGATGGCGGTTTCTCGATCGGAATTTACACACAATTTTTCAAAGACGCGTATTTCCTGGATATTCTGGGTACGACCCTACTTGTCAGCGTCGTGACAACCTTGCTGTGCATTTTGATCGGTTTTCCGGTCGCCTATTATTTATCCAAGCAACCGGCGCGCAGAAAAGGCATTATGCTTGCGCTGGCCATCTTTCCACTACTTACAAGCTCGGTCGTCCGCTCCTTCAGCTGGATGATCATACTCGGCAAGAATGGACTAATCAACAATCTGCTGACGTCCTTAGGCCTCGTTAAGGAGCCGATCAGCATTTTATATACGCCTACAGCGATGATTATTGGACTTGTTCATCTGTTTCTGCCTTTGATTCTGATTACGCTGGTTGGCGTGATGGAGTCCATCGATCATGATTTGGTCCAAGCAGCGCAAAGCCTGGGAGCTTCCAAGCTGACCGCTTTCCGTAAGATCATCTTCCCGCTCAGCATTCCGGGATTGATCGTCGGCAGCATCCTGGTCTTTGTCGGCAGTCTGACGGCCTATACGACACCCGCTCTCCTGGGTGGTAAAAAGCGCGTCGTAGCTACATTCCTGTACCAGAATGCCATTACACTGAACGATTGGCAGGCGGCATCGGCTATTGCCACCATCATGATGATTATTACCTTTATCGTCATTGGGCTGATGAATAAGGCTGCGGCCAAATTCAAACCGAAGGAGTAGAGATATGAAGAACAAAAACCCTGGGCTTGCCCTGTTCACCTTTATCGTATATTTATTTCTGCTCGGGCCGCTTGTGATTATCGCAGTGACCTCCTTTGAGCCTGGAACCGTACTGAAATTCCCGCCAACCGGATTCTCACTGCGCTGGTATAAAAATATTTTTGAAGTTGATATGTTTATGAGCACCTTCAAAACTTCGATTCTTGTCTCGCTGCTAGGCAATCTGATCGCTATTCTGTTAGGGATCCCTGCAGCTTACGCTTTAAATCGTGCATCCTTCAAAGGCAAGGAGACGCTGAACGCACTGTTCCTGTCTCCCCTATTGATTCCAGGGATCGTACTTGGTTTTACCTTGCTGAAATACGTAGTTATCGCCTTTCACATTCCGGTCTATACAGCGCTATTAATTGGACACACCGTCATTATGCTGCCATTTATTATCCGCGTCATCGGTTCAAGCCTGGCCAGCTTCGATTTCGCTGTTGAAGAAGCGGCGCTTAGTCTTGGCTCCAGCCGACTGTCCACCTTCTTCAAGGTTGTGCTGCCAAACATTAAATCCGGCATTATTGCCTCGGTGCTGCTGGCCTTCCTGGAGTCTTTCAACAACGTGGACATTTCATTATTTATGACCGGCCCTGGTGTTAGTACACTGCCGATTCAAATGCTGACTTACGTGGAGAATTATTTTGACCCGACCATCGCGGCGATCTCGGTGCTGCTGATGCTGATCACCGCAGGATTTATGTTTTTGATCGAAAGACTGCTCGGACTCACCTACTTCACTAAACAATAAATGGAGGCATACATTGATGGATTTATTGCAACTGGAAAACGTATCGGTCGCCTATGATCAGCAATATATTTTGAAGGACTTCAACCTTTCCATCGAGAAAGGCCACCTCATCTCCCTGTTGGGTCCCAGTGGTTGTGGAAAGACAACAACACTCCGGCTAATCGCAGGTTTCCTTGAGGCCACGGACGGCAAGTTCTCCTTTGGCGGTCAAGACTATACCCGCGTTCCGATTAATAAACGCAACTTCGGCTTTGTGTTCCAGAGCTATGCCTTATTCCCGCATATGTCCGTGTTCGACAATATTGCCTTTGGCTTGCGGCAGCGCAAGGTCAAGGAAGATGAGATCAAGAAGCGGGTCATGAACATGCTGGATGTCGTCAGCCTCAGTGGATTTGAGAAACGCTTCCCTCAGGCGCTCTCCGGCGGACAAAGACAGCGCGTCGCGATTGCGCGCGCACTCGTTATCGAACCCGACCTGCTGCTATTCGACGAGCCGCTGTCCAATCTGGACGCTAACCTCAGAGTCAACATGCGTGTAGAAATCCGCCGGATTCAGCAGGAACTGGGGATTACGACCGTCTACGTGTCGCATGACCAGGAAGAATGCTTCTCCATCTCCGACCGGGTCGCGGTCATGAACAAAGGCATCATCGAACAGCTCGACAAGCCTTCGGTCATCTTCCAATACCCGAAATCGGAGTTCGTTGCCCGCTTTATCGGCTTCAACAACTTCATCGACTTCCAGGAGCGCGAAGACGAGGGCTCATTCTATAGCCTGCGCAGCGGAGATTATCATTTTCATGCCGCCAAAGCACCGGGAATGCCCGTGTCTATGAAAGGAGCAATCCGTCCAGATGATATCATCGCCGGAACGCTCCAAGAAATTCAGATCGGCGATAATGTGTTGACAGGCAAGATCAAGGTAAGCACTTATCTGGGCCGTAGTTATCAATATGTCGTGGTCACACCACTCGGCGAATTTACCGTGAACAAGGAGATGCAGCAGCCCTATTTGAGTGGGCAAGAAATCCGTCTGTTGTTTCCATCGGAGAAACTCGTACTTGTCGAATAACAATAGGGGGAACAGACATGCAAGCAGATTTGCTATTATTACAACCTAATGTGTATAACAGCTATTTTAAGCAATGGACTCAGCAAAATGTCGCTATTAAGGATGGAAGATTCCTATATGTCGGCCCGCGCGGCGAAGATACGTTCCAAGCGGAGAAAGTGGTAGATGCCCGCGGCCTGTACATGATTCCCGGCTTTGTGGACATCCATCTGCATATCGAGAGTACGATGGTTACCCCGGAATCATTCTCACAGGGATTACTTCGCAATGGTGTAACGACTATCGTACCGGAGCCGCATGAAATAGCCAATGTGTTTGGCCTTGAAGGGGTTCTGGAGATGATTCATGCGAGCCGGAGCTGTACCGTAGATATGTTCTACGCCATTCCAAGCTCCGTGCCGGCTACTTCAATGGAGACGACCGGCGGTTCGATTGAGATCGGAGATATGGATGCCTTGCTGGCTACTGGTGATGTGATCTGCTTAGGCGAAATCATGAACTACGTAGATGTCATTCGCGATCCGGAATGCAAGACCAATCAAATTCTCAAGCATATGCGGGAGCGTTATCCGGATCTAGTCATCGAAGGCCATGTACCGAAGCTGCTCGATCTGGATCTTGCTCGGATCATCTATGCCGGGGTTGATTCCGATCATACGCATCAAACGGTCGAAGGACTAGAAGCCCGGATTGGCGCGGGCATGTTCATTGAGATTCAGGAGAAATCGATGACCCCTGAGGTGATGGACTATCTCATTCAGCATGATGTATCCGAACATTTCTGCTTCGTTACCGATGATGTGATGGCCGATTCATTCCGTGAGCGCGGACACTTGAATCAGATCGTACGCAAGGCGATCCAGATGGGTATGGCACCGGAAAAAGCGATCTATGCGGCCACCCTCTCCCCTTCCCGCCGGATGAAGCTGCATGACCGGGGTGCGATCGCGCCAGGCAAAATCGCGGACTTCCAGCTTGTATCCAATCTGGGCGAGCTAGCGCTCGAGTCCGTATACAAGAAGGGCTCGGAAGCTTATTCCGCCACGGGGCCGGTTACCTCCTTGCAAGCTGCCCCAGCGTACCGTTTCCCGGATCACTTCTACCATAGTGTGAAGCTCTCTGAGCTTACCGAGGCGGACTTCGCGGCTACAGTTGACGTAGAAGACGGCACCTATCGCTGCAGAGTGATGACCGTTGCAGACGGCTCGACATTCACCAAGGAAACTCTGGTTGAATTGACGGCTGAAGAAGGTCTGCTCCAATGGGAAAATAGCGGCTGCGGAATGATCGCCACCTTCGAGCGCTACGGCAAGCATGGCGGCAAAGCATTTGGACTTATAACCGGGGATACGATTAAAAAAGGAGCCATCGCTACGACCTACTCGCATGACAATCACAATCTGCTGGTGGTCGGCCATAATGTACAGGATATGCTGCTGGTTGCGAATACGGCCATCAAGCAACAGGGCGGCTTCTGCGTCGCACTGGACGGAGAGATTAAGGCCAACATGCATCTGCCAGTCGGCGGTATTCTAACGGAAGATCCGCTGGATACAGCCGCTGAAGCGGTCAAACAGCTGCGCGAAGCGATGCAATCGCTTGGCTATGATCATTACAACCCGATCATGTCGATCGCCACCCACTCCCTGCCAGTCAGCCCTTATTTGAAAATCACCGACCATGGTCTGATTGATGTAAACAGCGGCACGGTTGTGCCATTGATTGTGGAGAAGATAGCCTTCTAACGAAACGTGGTATCGCTATTTAGGCTAAAATGGACCTCTGAAAATTGTAACGAAACTGGGGATCGCTATTTGAGTGGAATTGCTGCTCAAAGCCCCATTTTCACCCGAATAGCGATATGGTGTTTCGTTAGATTTTATTTGCCGTGGTTTTGGAGCCAATAACGATATGGTGTTTCGTTAGAATTTGCTAGACTTGTTCGCATGGCCTTGTTCAACAGAAAGAACCTGCATTTCTAGGTTCTTTCTTTATTTTCTATATAGTCTTTAAATACGTGCTACATGCTGTACAATGCCCAAAATCCGTAAAGTGCTCACTAATTGCAAAAAAGTACAACTAAATATGTGACTATCAACTCCCAGCGTAGTTCTCCCATTCGCACGCTGTTATAAACGATATGCCACAGTAGTACCTCAGCAGTAAATAAGTGCTTTTTTACAACTAACCTGCCATCTATGAGCACAATCTTGCAAAATAACTGCTTTTATACACTTATTAGGATGAGTTTCCTTCAAAATAGAGCTTCAAATAGAAAATAGCTGCAAAAACGCAGCTATTCTCTGGTTTTACGAGAATTTCCACTCAATAAGTGTATTTCTGCAATTATTCCTGTCGAGTGACCGATAAGAACAATATGGGGACAAAGAATGGTCAGTCTAACGCACTCTCTTACCGCTCAACATGCGCCTTTCCGGCAAGCAATCGCTCGATTTCCGTCGCACTCGGCAAGCCTTCCCAATCCCCGATTGCTTGTATTACCCGGGAACCGATCAGATTTCCGAGACGAACCGCTTCCTCGAGACTGTATTCCTTCAAGAGGCCGGCCAAAAACCCGGCGCAGAAGCCGTCACCCGCTCCTACGGTATCGATTACATGCTCCACCTTATAATATGGAACTGCAGACAGCTTGCCATTCTCGAGAATGTAAGTCTCATCATCGCCGCCTTTAATAATGCTTACCGCAGATAATTCACCAAGCTTGGAAATGATCTCATCCATCGAATCTGTCTCATAGAGCAGCTTCAATTCATCCAGCCCTGGCAAGAAATAATCCGCTTTCATCGCTAGCGGTAGAAGCACCTTTCTAGCCTCTTCCACACTCCATAGCTTCAAGCGTAGATTCGGATCGAAGCTTACCTTGACCCCATGGCGTCTTGCCATATCCATCGCCGCTGCAGCCGTCTCCGCACAGGACGGACTTAGCGCAGGAGTAATTCCGGTAATATGAAGAATCTTCGCCCCGGCGATATATTCCTCATCCAAATGCTCGGGAGTCATCTTGCTGGCCGCCGACAGCTTGCGATAATAGTACACAGAGCTTCTTCCAGCTACATTTTCGCGGACCATAAGCCCAGTCGGAGCTTCTTCTGTGAACGAGGCATGTGATACGTCAACGCCTTCTCCGCGAACCATTTTATAGATGCGATGTCCGAATGGATCATCACCAAGGCGCCCGCACCAGCCAACGGAATGTCCAAGCCGGGACAATCCAATCGCTACATTCGTCTCGGCTCCGCCAAATGACGGGGTCAGATTAGAAGTGTATTCAAGACCTTTGCCTCCTTCAGCGATCAACAGGGCCATGCTCTCTCCGAAGGTGATCACTTCCGGATGTGAATTGGGGTAATGCATTTCGTCTTCACCATCTCTTTCAATCTGTCATATTACGCTGCTACTGCTATACTAAGCTGAACTATTGATTATACCAATCAGGGCAGCCATGTGAAATGTTCTTACGATCGCTGTTGCTCCTAGATTTCTTGATTTAATAAATTCATATTAGGTAGAAATCCGGTCACAAAGGCGAACGCTTCGCTTCTTCAGAATCATTTCACACTCTTGCCTATCTCTGCTCTTTCTTTAGTTCAACCTATAATAGACAGTTGCTTTCCTACATTATCTCATTCCCTGCCAGATTAGACTATGCATATATTAACTTTTTCAAGAAAAAATGAACCTAAACACACCTAAAGCGCCAAAAGGGAACTGAAATGCACTCTCCCCTGGCGCTTTATTCACTTAAAAAGGTCCGTCATAGCTTCATCCAACTGAAGCGTTTTGAAAAAACGCACATCGGAAGCATAAGCTTCGGTGCTGAATATCGGACTACTTGAACACTCGCTTAAACCTCCAGAATCGAAGGCATAATATGCGGGGTCCGTCCAACCTCTCTGATAAAGAATCTGCGCAATACCCGATTGGTTGTCTTCACCCAGGCCTTGCTGTCATATGGCCCTTGTTCGCCTAGCTTCTTCAAGCTTCGCCGCAGTGCCATCTCCGCCCGTCTGAGTAAAGGTCTGGCGTCCTGCATGTATACAAAGCCTCTCGTTACAATATCCGGCCCAGCGAGAAGTTGGCGTGTTGCCACATCCACCGTCATGACGACGATGACAATACCCTCCTGAGCAAGCTCTTCTCTCTCTTCTACTAATTCTTCTTCAAAGGTTCGGATCTCGCCATTGCTGACGATGACCTCTCCCGCAGGAATGCTGCGACCGCGCTTGGCGCGATTGCGGTATACCGATAACGTATCTCCGAGATTCATCAGGAACACTTGCTCCTCGTTCATCCCCGTTTGCATTGCTAATTTTTTATGTGCTAACAGCATCCGGTATTCCCCATGAATCGGTATAAAATATTTCGGCTGAATGAATCTCAGCATCAGCTTCAAATCTTCTCGGCAACCGTGTCCCGAAGCATGAATACCGAATACGGAGCCATAAATGACATTGGCACCAGCCCGCATCAGCAAATCGATACAGCGATTGATATTCGGGCCATTGCCCGGAATTGGCGATGATGAGAACACAACCGAATCTCCTGGATAAATGGACACTGAACGATGCGCACCAGAAGCGATCCGGCTCAGTGCCGCGTTCGGTTCGCCTTGGCTGCCCGTACAAATAATCAAGATCCGATTGTCTTCATATTTATCAATTTGCTTAATATCGATTAACATTCCATCAGGAACACGGATATATCCCAGGTCCTGACCGATCGCAAATACGCGCTCCATGCTTCGTCCAATGACGGCGATTTTGCGGTTGCTCATAACGGCGGCATCGACAACCTGCTGTAGACGGTTCACATTAGAGGCAAACATGGCGAACAGAATTCGGCCATGGCAATTATGGAAGGTCTCAAGGATAGCGTTGCCTACACGATGCTCTGAAGGGGTGAATCCATCCTTCTCACTGTTCGTGCTATCCGCAAGCAGGGCGAGTACACCCTCACTGCCAACACTAGCCATCTTAGCGATATTAGCCGGATGATCTTCCGGCGTGAAATCGAATTTGAAGTCGCCCGTATGGACGACTGCTCCGTATGGAGTATCAACGACGATCCCGAATGCATCCGGAATACTGTGTGTAGTGCGGAAGAAATGAACGGCGAGATGCTTGTAGGCAAATCTGTCATTCTCTTGAAAAACATGCAATTCCGTCTGTTCGAGCATCCGATATTCCTCAAGCTTCGCCCGCACCAGTCCGATCGTTAACGGTCCCCCGTACACAGGAACCTTCAGCTGGCGGAGCACAAAAGGCAGGGCCCCAATATGATCCTCATGTCCGTGCGTCAGAAATAAACCTTTAATTTTATGCTGATTCTTCACTAAATAACTGACATCTGGAATAATATAATCGATTCCCGACAGCTTGGAATCGGGAAATTTCAGCCCAGCGTCGATAATAATGATCTCATTTCTAAATTCTATACCGTACATGTTCTTTCCGATTTCCCCGAGCCCGCCAAGCGAGTAAATGCGTACAGGCGGTTGGGAAGGCTTAGAACGCCGGTAATTTTTCACCGGTTTTGGGACAACTTCATTCATTATGTGATTAATCCTCTCTAGAAAAATGCAGACGGGGCTAATTTAATTATACTGAAATATAGCTGTAATAACTATTTAATTTTTACGAGAACATAGGAAACCTATCCGGGAATGCATCAGGTCAAGCATCCAAATGCTCTTTTTTTCTGTCACAAATTCAACTTGTTTCGATGAGATTCAGCGATATTTGACCTCAGATTGCAAAATAACAACTGAACAGACACTAAACAGATATCAAAGATCGTGTAAATGGGATATTATATGATCATAGATATATATTTCATATATTTGGGGAGGAACAGAAGGAATGAGCACAAGTAAGATTGGTATTCCTCTAGAAGGATTTGCCGAATATAGCAGAATTGCTGCTGTAGAAGGAGGAGTACTGCTTAAAAATGAGGACAAGATGCTTCCGATTAAGGAAACAGAAGTCGTGTCCGTGTTCGGCAGATGCCAGATTAATTATTACCGGAGCGGCACAGGATCAGGCGGCGCTGTGAATGTGGAATATGTCATTAATGTATTGGATGCGCTTCGCAGCAATCCTAAAGTAACTATTAATGAGCATCTGGCAGAGCAATATCAGAACTGGATCGCTGAGAACCCGTTCGACAACGGCGGAGGCGGCTGGGCTGCAGAGCCATGGTGCCAGAAGGAAATGCCGTTATCCGAGGAATTGGTGGCAGAAGCAAAGCAAGCTTCCGACAAAGCGATCTTCATTATCGGGCGCACCGCTGGCGAAGATAAGGACAATGCCGATGCAGAAGGCAGTTACCGCCTGACAGCTGAAGAGCAGGAAGCACTGAAGATGGTCTGCAAACATTTTGACCAAGTAGCCATTGTATTGAATGTATCCAACATTATCGATTTAAGCTGGATCGAGGACAAAGTATACGAGGATCATATCAAATCCGTCATCTACGTATGGCAAGGTGGAATGATCGGGGGACATGCCGTCGCTGATTTGCTCTCCGGAGACGTATCTCCAAGCGGTAAATTAACCGATACAATTGCCTACAGCATCGATGATTACCCTTCAACTCAAAACTTTGGCAACGAGATCAAGAACTTGTACCAGGAAGATATCTATGTCGGATACCGGTATTTCGAGACCTTCTGTCCTGAGAAAGTACAGTTTGAATTCGGCTATGGTCTCTCCTATACCGAGTTTGACATGCAAATAACAGGAGCCAGACAGATTGGTTCAGGTCTGGATACAGAATTGCAATTGGACGTTGCTGTGAAGAATATCGGCGATACATATGCCGGCAAAGAAGTAGTTCAGGTATACTACGAAGCACCACAAGGCGTGCTTGGCAAGCCTGTCAGAGCCTTGGGCGCTTTTGCCAAGACCAACACTCTACGGCCTGGTGAGACAGAGACGCTTACAATCACTCTCCCCGTACGTTCCATGGCCTCTTATGATGATGGCGGAGCAACCGGGCATAAATCTTGCTATGTGCTTGAAGCAGGCCCTTACGAGTTGTACGTTGGCAACAGCGTAAGAAATGTGGAGAAAGTACGTATCCATGACAAAGCTGCATTCATTGCAGAAGAACTTATCGTCGTTGAGCAACTCGAGGAAGCAATGGCTCCCGTAGAGAGCTACACTCGCATTAAGCCTGGAAAACCAAAAAGTAATGGCATTTATGAAATCGATTTCGAAGAGGTTCCTAAACGCACGGTATCGATGAAAGACAGAATTGAGGCGCGCTTGCCGCAAACCTATCCGCAGACCGGAAATCAAGGCATCCTTCTGAAGGATGTACAGGCTGGCAAAGCCAACCTGGAACAATTTGTAGCCCAGTTGACGAATGAGGAACTGGCTACAATCGTCAGAGGCGAAGGAATGAGCAGTCCAAAGGTCACTTCCGGAACAGCAGCCGCCTTCGGCGGAGTTGGCGATCATCTTCTCGATTATGGCATTCCTGTAGCCTGCGCGGCTGACGGTCCTTCCGGTATCCGTATGGATAGCGGCTTGAAAGCAACCCAGCTGCCGATCGGTACATTGCTTGCTTCTAGCTGGAACGTAGAACTGGTGGAATCATTGTATGTTATGGAAGGACAAGAGCTGCTGCGAAATGAAATCGATACCTTATTAGGACCAGGTATTAATATTCACCGTAATCCGCTGAATGGCCGGAACTTCGAATATTTCTCGGAGGACCCGTACTTGACGGGATGCTTCGGGGCCGCTGTTACTCGCGGCATCAAGAAGGGTGGCTCCAGCGCAACGGTAAAGCACTTCGCATGCAACAACCAAGAGAAGGCTCGTTCCAAGGCAGATTCCATCGTATCTGAGAGAGCGCTGAGAGAAATCTACCTGAAGGGCTTCGAAATGACTGTCAAATTGGGAGAAGCCACTTCCATCATGACTTCGTATAATCCAGTCAATGGACACTGGGCTGCTTCCAACTATGATCTGAATACGACCATTCTCAGAAATGAATGGGGCTATGATGGCATTGTCATGACAGACTGGTGGGCGATCATGAATGATGTAGTAGACGGCGGAGAACCGAGCTGGAAATATACTTCGTTCATGGTGCGAGCTCAGAATGATCTGTACATGGTCGTGAATAACAATGGAGCAGAGATCAACTCCAGAGAGGATAACACGATTGAAGCGCTGAAGAATGGAACATTGACGGTCGGGGAACTGCAAAGATGCGCCATCAACATTTGTAAATTCATTATGAATGCACCTGTATCTGCAAGAGAGCCTAAACCGGCTGAAGAAATCATTCTGTTCAAAGCCAAGGCGAACGCTCCTGAGGCTGAATCTAGCCAAACTGTTCAAGAACTGTCAAAAGAGACGAATGTCCGCATCGATGCTAAGGATCAACCTGTTTATCTCAAGGTCGATGAACCGGGAGTATATGGAGTCGTCGTCAATATGTGCTATAAGGCTACCAATCTGTCGCAATCTGCATGTAATCTCGTCCTCAACGGTGAGATTCTGACAACCGTTCAGACGAATGGTACTGACGGCAACTGGATTACCCAGAAGCTGTCCAGATTTGAGCTAGAGAAAGGCTTCTATGAGCTGAAAATAGACTTTGTGAAGCCAGGCATGGAAATTGGCTGGATCGAGCTCATCCATTAATCCTTCGCCTCTTGTCCTGTCTGGCAACACGCTAGCTGAATAAATATAGAAAGACGCTGCCCCGCTGTTAATAACAGCCTGAGGCAGCGTCTTTTTTGACGGCATCAAATCATGTATTATTTCACGGCCACATAGAACAGTCTAGCTGCCCCCTCGGCCGATTCTCCCCATTTGAAGTCGCCGTAGCAATGAACCTCACGAAAGCCGCATTGCAGCAGCTCACGCTCCACCCAGGCCGGATCATAGGCCCGCTGAGTATGGTACTCCTCAAAGCGGCGGTATAGATCCCCGCCCAGCTCCGCTTCATGTGCGAAGATCGTCAAATGATGCTCAATCTCGCATCTCTCGTCATCGAACTCGCAAGTCCATATATATGAAATAGAAGACTCATCTAATATGAACGGCTGCTCTTCGTCATACTGCCGCAGTGTATTCGGATGATGAACATCGAACAGGAATGTCCCGCCCGGCTTCAGTCCTTCATAGGTTCTGCGAAAGGTCTGAACGACCTCTTCCTCTTCCAGCAAATAATTAATGCAGTCGCAGAAGGAGATCACAGAATCGACTGGCTCCGGCAGTTCCCATTCCGTCATATTCTGCTGTACCCAGTTCACTCTGCCATCTTGATAGAGGCGAGCGCCTTGTGGGGTTGTCTCCATGCGCTGTCTAGCGACAGACAGCATGTCCGAGGACAGATCAATGCCTGTCACCGTCAGACCCGAATTCACCAGCGGAATCGTCATACTCCCCGTCCCGCAGCCCAGATCAACGACCGTCTCAGGCTTGCCGTAATGCTCCCAGGCTGTATGCGCGAACGAGAGCCAATCAGAGTAGGGCATATCCGCCATCAATTCATCGTATACGTAAGCAAATTTTTGATATGAAGTCAAACTCCCCATACTTCCCACCTGACTCTCCTAGAGGTCTGAACACGTACTCTTACTCTTGATCAGCTTGTTCCTGCTCCGCAGACTTCAGATAAGTCCAGTTCTCTTTCTGGGTTACCTTGCCTTCCTTCATCAGCTTACCAATCGCGCGCTTGAAAGCCGCCTTGCTGATGCCGAATTTCTGCTTAATCAAATCAGGCGGCGTCGAATCGGAATAAGGCATGCCTCCGGTCGAACGACTCTCCAGATAGGCTAGTATTTTATCAGCATCTTCATTGCGACCGATCTCTTTGCGTGCTGACATGGACAGATTGACCCTTCCATCCTCGCGCACATGCGTTACGCGAACTTGAACTCGTTCCCCAAGACGGAGCAACCGTGCTCTCTCCGAGGAATGAATCATCCCGATCGCTCCAAATCCAAGCACCCCGCCGTCCACGATGACGAAGGTACCCATTTGCAGCGGCTTATAGACGATGGCCTCCTGCCATTGATTGTTCCAGCTTGTCGGAGCATGGAATGTATGCGGCGCAAGCTCTTGCTCTCCAGCGAGCTTCGCCTTCAGTCTGCCCTGCTTGTCATGCTCCATAATGACGTAGACCTTATCCCCTACTTGCGGATGCAGTTCACGAAGCTCCGGCAGCTCGCGGATCGGTAGAAGCAGCTGGCGCCCCAGTCCCATCTCGAGGAAGCAGCCAAGCCGCGGGTGCACATCGGCCACTTCCAGAAGAGCCAGCTCGCCGAGCGTCAGCATCGGACGTTTCATTGTCGCTGCTAGCCGATCCTCCGTATCAAAGAACAGAAATACATCAACAATATCTCCCGGTTTTACCGGATGCGTGATTTCCGAATAATGGAGCAGCACATCCCGATCCCCGACCTTTAGAAAATAGCCAAAAGGAGACACTTCCCGATCAATCGGATGCGTTAAGATCGTACCTGCAATCAGACTCATACGTTCTCCACTACCTTGGCATCGGACCAAAGACGTTCGATATTGTAATATTCCCGCTCATCACGATGGAAGACATGAACGACGACATCGCCAAGATCCATGAGTACCCAGCGCGCCGAATCGACCCCTTCAATCCCCCGAATATTAGCTCCAAGATCCTGGGCGCGTTTGCGCACCTCGGTTGCGATTGCCTGTACCTGGGTATCCGAGTTGCCGTGGCAAATAATGAAATAGTCGGCGATCAGGGATACTTCTTTCAGATCCAATACTACGATATTCATTGCTTTCTTATCTTCCGCCGCCTTATAGGCTGCGTTCATCAATTCCATAGGTGATACTGCCATCCAATCTACCTCCTGCAATTATTTATTCCCATCTTCTACTTATCATCATAACCAAGTCTTCTAACTATATCATTGCGAGCCAGTACCGTTAACGGAAAAATAACCTTCTGCTTCTCAATCAGGAACGTAATCGTCGAATCGAATCCGGCCACCAGCGCCTGCTCCAGATTGTGCTCAGCCAGCTCGCGTATGCGGTCAACACCTGGAAAATTGCGTCCAGGCTCTATATAATCCGCCAAGCAGACAATCTTATCCAGCAACGTCATACCGACTCTTCCCGATGTATGGTAACGGATCGCATCCAATACCTCCGGATCATTGATCCCGTACTCCTGCTCTGCCACAAAGGCCGCTACCTCGGCATGCAATAGCTGCTTATCATATTCCAGCAGTTCCGGATTCAGTCCATGCTCAAGCATTACCGATTCCTGTTGCTCGATCGGCCAGAACTTGGCCAGGTCGTGTAGTAACGCAGCTAAATCGGCCTTGACCGGATCTGCACCATAGCGCTCTGCCAGGCTCACGGAGGTTGCCATTACGCCTTCCACATGCGTCCAGCGTCTTGCTGGCATTTGTGCGGATACCATGTCCAACAGCTCATCTCGAGTGTACCGCATACAAACCGCTCCTTA
Source organism: Paenibacillus motobuensis (assembly GCF_039521865.1). NCBI lineage: Bacteria > Bacillati > Bacillota > Bacilli > Caryophanales > Paenibacillaceae > Paenibacillus > Paenibacillus motobuensis. Next base: position 22,788 of record NZ_BAAACX010000017.1, read on the forward strand.
CGATATATTCATATACCTCTTCCGTCACCATGTAGCGAACCGATTGCCCCGAAGCTCTCCGTTTGCGGATCAAGCTTGACGATATATCCACTAGTGGCATATCCGCAAGGAGTACCGCATCCTGAATGAAAGAGGGCATAAGGTCAAGCTCCAGGAAGCTGCCCGGCCTTTGCAGTCCGATAAAATGCAGCATCGAAGCCAGTTCCTCGATCCCCTCCCATTTCGGTAAATAATTCACCATATCCGCACCAATAATGAAATAAAATTCTAACTCAGGGTGCAGCTGCTTTAGCTCTCTGATTGTGTCTATCGTGTAGGATACGCCACCGCGCTTAAGCTCGATATCCAGTGTCTTGAAATCGGCATGACTGCGGATCGCCGCTGCCACCATTTCAAGCCGTTCCTCACCGCTAACCCCGGATTTGCTCTTATGCGGGGGAATATGGGAAGGCATGAACCAGACCTCGTCCAGGGCGTACTGCTCCCGGGCGGCTTCAGCCGCTAATAAATGTCCAAGATGTATCGGGTCAAATGCCCCTCCCATGATACCAACTTTTCTCATCTGGTCTTCCTCCTGCAGCTCTAGGGCAGCTCGATCTGCTTATACTCGGTCGATTCCTTGTACAAAATAATCGTTCGCCCAATCAGTTGTACAAGTTCTGCCCCTGCGCCAGCTGCCAGTTCCTCTGCGATCTCCCGTGGATCGTCCAGATTGTTGTTCAGGACCGAAACTTTGATCAGCTCGCGGCGCTCCAGCGCCTCCGAGATATGACGGATCAACTGATCATTCGTTCCTCCTTTGCCGACTTGAAAAATAGGTTGAAGGCTATGAGCCAATCCCCGTAAATAACGCTTTTGCTTTCCACTTAACATCTAGAATCAAAACCCCTTATAGTTATTGAATAGTATTGAAAATCTAATCATTATTCTGTCCATTAGCCCAGACTTGCCAATACAGCCGACTTCATCGCCTCGATTGGAGCTGGCCTTCCTGTCCAGTATTCAAAGGCATATGCGCCTTGATATACAAACATACCAAATCCATTGTGAATGGTACAGCCCTTCTGCTGTGCCTGCCGCAGCAACTCTGTCTGAAGCGGATTATAGATCAGATCGCTTACTATGATCCCCTCCGGGATCATCTCTGGGTTAAGCGGGATATCACTGATCTTCGGGTACATTCCAACGGAGGTTGTATTAATTAAAATATCGACTTCCGAGATATACTGACCCATCTGCTCCAGCCCGCAGCCCGTGATATTGCCGAGGTGGGCCCATTCCGCTGCAAGCTGCAACGCCGACTCCTTCGTCCGATTGGCGACAATCACCTGCGCTGGCCGCTCCAGTAATAAGGCATAAATAATTCCCCGGGCTGCTCCACCCGCACCGATGACAAGCACCTTCCGTCCGGACAGATCGGAGACAGCTTCTTCCTTCAGGGAACGAATATAGCCGATCCCATCTGTATTATAGCCCTTCAGTCGGCCTTCATCATTGACAATGGTATTGACTGCGCCAATATAGCGCGCCCCTTCATCAATCTCATCTAGATAATCCATAACCTCTACTTTGTGCGGGACAGTCACATTCACGCCGCGGAAGCCGAGCGCCCTAATCCCCTGAATAGCATGGCGCAAATCCCCCCGCTTCACATGAAACGGAAGATAGGAGCCCTGCAAGCCAGTTGCTTGCAGAGCCGACATATGCATCGCTGGAGATTTGGAATGGAGTATCGGGTCACCCATTACGCCCAGCAAAAGTGGCAAACCGTTATTTTCCCGTATCAGATTCGTCTCCTCCATGATGTCCCCTCCTATCAATTTAACCAGACGTGTGAAATCCAACGATGGATGTGGTGCCCTATCACTGTCTTAGATCAGCGATGGCCGCAGCATGACCTTGATCCCTTTTGGCACATGCACTGCGATGACCGCACCCATGTCGTTATTCACCTTAACCCAGCCCAGACCGGAGATGAAAACATCAGCCTTCTGACCCTTGGCAATTTTGAACTCATGTCTCGTCCATTCCGGCAGCTTCTCCAGATTGTCGCGGCTTGGCGGTGAGAGCAATTCGCCGGCATGATCTGCGAACAACTCATCCGCCCGCTCCAGCTTCGTCCGGTGCAGCTTGATCCGCGAGCTGTTGAAGCAGGTGAACGACTGGCGTTCCCCTTGAATAAAGTCGAAGCGGCCAAAGCCGCTGAAGAAGATCGTCTGACCTTCATTCAATTGATATACAGCCGGTTTAAGCGACTTGTCCGGCATAATGATGCCAAGATCCTGCGCACTCACCAGTTCACTATATCTTGAAGGGTACACAATCCCTGGCGTATCAATAATCGCTCCACCATCATCAAGCGGAATATGCACCATGTCGAGCGTTGTTCCAGGATAGCGGGATACTGTCAATTCCTGATCCAAGTCGCTGTATTCACGGATCAGGCGATTGATCAGTGTAGATTTGCCTACATTGGTTGCCCCGACGACATATACGTCACGATTGCCCCGATGCCGCACTACAGCATCAAGAAGACGATCAAAGCCGCTGTTCTGCTTGGCGCTGCAGAGGATTATATCCTCTATTTTCAGCCCCATATCCTTGGCTTCCTTCTGCACCCAGTTGCGAATCTTGTTCCAATTCGACACCTTTGGCAGCAGGTCGGTCTTGTTCACAGCCAGCAGTACCGGATTGTTGCCGATGAACCGCTGCAAACCTGAAATAACGCTCCCTTGAAAATCAAATAAATCGACGATATGAACCACAAGCGCCTTCTTCTCGGCAATTTGTCCAAGCAGTCTTAAGAATTCGCTCTGTTCTACCGTAACGGATGATGCTTCATTATAGTTCTTAATCCGAAAACAGCGCTGGCATATGATTGGCTCTCTCTCCAGCGCTTGTGTCGGAATATATCCCGGTTTGGACGGATCTTCACCCTGCAGCTTCACTCCACAGCCGCTGCAATGAAGAGCGTCTTCTCTTACCTGGGCTTCTGTCATTTTCTCTTGTCCTCCTCAAGCCATAATCCCGTCTTGCCTAGACGTCGTCTCACGATGCGTTCCATTCTGCGGTTAATCCGAGTACCGAGACCTTCATCGGCTATAGAAATCGGCAGCACCAGAACAGTATATAAGCCCTGTCGGTTCCCCCCGAACACATCCGTCATGAGTTGGTCCCCGACCACGATCGTCTGCTCCGGAGCCAGTCCCATGATTTGCATCGCTCTGTGGAACGGCGTCCCGAACGGTTTTCTCGCCTTATGCACGAATTCAATATTTAAAGGGGATGCGAATATGGACACCCTGTCAAAGTTGTTGTTCGACACAATCACCAGCTTCAACCCGGCTTGCTTCACCTTCTCAAACCACTCGGTCAACTCTGGGGTCGCCGAAGGCACCTTCGCTCCTACGAGGGTATTATCCAAATCGGTAATAATCCCGCGGTACCCATCGGCATATAGCTTATCCAAATCGATGTCAAACACACTGTCTACCCGCAAATCAGGCAAAAACTTCTCAAACAATTAGTTCACCTCGGTTTCATACGACACACTATACCATAATCTTTCCCCAACTTCCTTATATTTTAAAAAAGAAAATGCCCCCGGCGCAAGCGTCCAGGGACAAGTCTAATGCAAACATGTGACGGATGTTTATTTTTTGTCATGATTGATGCGGGACAGCCTGTGACACAGCTGTTGGACACTGAGCCAATCCTTATTCGTAGCCGTATTCGGACTGTAAATAGCACTTTCATATTTCTGTAACAAATGGTCGAGAATCACCGAGAGCTCTGGCTGCTCCTCCCTGATCCGTTCGAACGCTTCGCGAACTGTCTCATGTCCATGACGTTCAAACCCTTGCCGCTGCAGCTTCTTTACGGTGCGCAAAGTTCCATAAGCGATCTTATCTGCATAGGTCAGCGACCTACCGAGGCGCAGGCGAACGAAGCCATAATAGATACGCTCTCGTAATTGATACAGAAGCCAGGCGAGCGCAACCAATATAATACTCAATGATACATAGCGTATCGCTGTGGAGTTCGAAGATAACCATGAAGGCTCTTCCTCAACAACGTTGTCCTCAACAGGTTCCTGAGGCTCCGATTCATCCGCTGCGGCTTCCTCTGGTGACTCATCCGCATATAGCAACGGAGCAGTAAAGCCCGGCGTAGCTTCAAACGGAATCCAACCGTATTCTCCAAAGTACAGTTCAGCCCAGGAATGCGCATCAGAATTGTTCACCTGGTACGCTGTTGTTGTCACTAAGGCCGGTCTCCCCCTCATATCCTCGGAATCTGGCAGCCTCCCCGGGCCATACCCTTTCACCCAGCGAGCCGGAATTCCTTGCGAGCGCGCCATCATGACCATCGCGGTCGAGAAATAGTCGCAGTAGCCTTCCTTCACTTCAAATAAGAAGCTATCCACGAAATCCTTGCTCCGGCGCAGTGAAATATCCGGTTTATTCGTATACACGTAGTTCATCCGCAAATATTCCTGGAGAAGCTCCATTTTCTTGAACGGAGTATCCGCATCAGCAGTAATCTCTTCCGCCAAATCCTTAACCCGCCCAGACAATGAAGATGGAACCTGCAAGTAAACTTCATCGATTGGAGCCGCATATAGATGCTTATAGCTGGCTCCGCGCAGTTCAGTTAACGGAATGACAGGAATTTCTGATGTCACCTTATACTTAACCGGATAGTCCGGCTGTGAGCCTCGGAAACCTCCGCCCCAGCGCAGTTCCCCCTCCTTGGCGGCCCAGCTTAGCTTAGGATTTCCACCACGTCCCTCGTCAAGCAGAGATACCTTGGTAATGAAGTAACCACCGAACAGAACCGGATAAGTTTCGTCCGACTGCATCGTAATGGTCTGCTCTACTTCCCTCATTTCAATATTTCCAGCCTGCTCATGGGTAAGGCCCGCAGGTGTAGTCAATCCGCGGAAGACTTCATAATCCCGCTTCTCCTTATCAAAGTCAGCCCAACCGTTCCCCGTATAGATGTGTCTCGTCTCACCGCGCCAATAAGTGCGTAGCGGCGAGTCTATCGACATCACCGGACTGTAATTGAATTCGAACCCTCCGCCAAGCTCGGTATCATCTCGACTATAGCCGGAGAGAACTCCTTGGGCATCCGGATCCTTATCCTTTATCGCGCTTGAAATAGCAGACTGTACTTCGCTACCAGTCCCCTGCCCTCCGCCTCTCCCCTTCCATGCCGTATAAGGGTCGGTCAGTATAGGAGACACGGAAGGTACGCTCGTCCCGATTAATAGTACCCCGGCGAAAATAAGCAGAATATTGAAGATAATCTCGAATGGATACTGCTGCAGCCTTCGCCAGCCATGGGGGTAAGATAACTGGTAATCCCTCAAATGAAGGCAGACGAGCCAGCCGAGGCCGGCAAATACCGTCCAGGCTACATTTTGCCATAATTGATATGGTGTAAAAGAATCCAGGATTGCAAAAGCGATCAAATCCGCTGCCAGAAACAGTAAAATATATTTTCTCGTAAGCAGCAGTCTAGATATAAGCTCCAGGACAAGCCAGGTGATTAAGGCGAACCAAATATATGGAATAAATTCCATGAGCATTTGCAAAATCTGATCGGGGAAGAGCCGTCCGTACGGCATATAAATCCCATATTTGATCAGCATTACCCGACAAATGATAGCAACAGAGAGCAACTTCCCGATATTTCGTACTAGGGAAGCTATAGGCAGAAGATCAATCGCCGCCACAATGATCAGAGTCCATGTCACAATATCGGTTGTCTGCTGAAACCAGATGGGCTCTGTGAATCTAACCCACTGCATACCCAGTATGACAACCCAGATCATCCTAGAGACACGATACCAATAAATCGGTTCATCGGAACGCTTCAACCGTAGCCACCCCCTAACAATACAGGCAAATCGGTTAGAGAGGATAACTGTATACCAGCGATTTCCTGACGGTTATATAGAGATCCAGGACGTGTACGTGAATCTACATTCCTAGCGCTGCCGATATGGATATGAAATGGTATCATTTGGCTTCTCTTGGCCCAGCGCAGCATATCGAACAGAAGCTCATCAGCTAGCGGAGTTACTATAATAAAGAACGCCCCGGAAGGGAACAATTCCTTACGCTGTTCAAGCTGAGCCTTATAATCACCGGTACCTTCCGGACTAATATCTACTAATTGATGCAGCATTTGCTGGCGCTCGAACTGACTCTCCGTCGGGGCACTGCCCCAAACCTCTCGGCCAAGAATACACAGTCCCATGTTAATTCTCTCTCGGCCTCCAAACTCTAGTAAGGAAGCAACTGTTGACACAGCTAATTCAAACCGATCCCGTTCTACATAATTGGCGGCATGGGCATCCAGTATAATCATTGTCTTCGGAATTGATTCACGTTCGAATTCCTTCGATTTCCAGGAGCCTGTCTTCGCCGTGGCGTTCCAGTGGATTCTCGAGATTCGGTCTCCGTAAATATAATCTCTTACCCCGTTTATTTGCGTCGTCTCGCGACGCGATTGCAGTATCGTAGTCTCCGGCCCAGAATAGCGGGAGTTACGGCTAAATAATTGCCAGCGGGGAATGAAGATCGTTCGGGGGAGTACATAGAACTCCCCTTCCGGCTGAAATGTTCCTTCGTGCTCCAGCAGGCCGAAAATATCCTTAGAGCGGCATTCCGTCGCTCGAAAGCTGTATTTGCCCCGTTCCAGCGGGGGCGTCTGGTAGACGAGCTCTGCATGGCTCCCTACACGCGGGACAATGCTATCTTCATACTTCCAGGAATCGCCGTTATGCCGCTGTAGCTGTTCATTGACTATCAAATAAGGAGTTATAACGAAGGTGGGTAGCTGTAACCTAAGCTTCACCTCAACCTGGCTCCCGGCTTGAATAGCCTGCTTCCCCGCTAATTCGCCATTCAGTGATAAACTGCGCTCTGCCCTGACCTGCTTCACACCCGCAAGACTACAAATGAACCAATACAGGGCCAGCACATTGATCATTGTGAACAACATGAACGATGTCTTACCACCCTGAAACAATACGTACAACAAACAAATGAACCATAAAGAAGCCGCTTTCCAAAAATTGCGGGAAGCAAGACCAGATTTTAATGCACTCATCATGACCCGCATCGTTATCTCCCCACAGCTACAGGCACATGAGTCTGGCGCAGGATCTGGAAGAGCACTTGATTTCCGTTCATGTTGCCGAGTCTGGATTCTGGCCGAAGTAAAATCCGATGTCCCAGGACATAGGGAGCTAAAATTTTGATATCATCTGGCAAGACATAATCACGACCTTGTAGGAATGCGAATGCCTTCACCGCGGTGAGAAAAGCAATCGAGGCCCGAGGCGAAGCGCCGAGCAGGACGTCTGCATGCTCTCTCGTGCGCCGTACGATCTCAAGCAGATAGTCGGTCACGATATCACTCGCATGAACGCCGCGAATTTGCTGCTGCATTTGCCCGATCTCTTCCATGGTCGTCACCGGTCTCAATTGATCTACTGGCTGGCCTTGCCGGTGGGCATACAGCATATTCTTCTCTGTCTCTGCATCAGGATAACCGATCTGAATCTTCATCATAAAGCGATCGAGCTGGGCCTCCGGAAGATGATAGGTCCCTTCGAAATCGATCGGATTCTGGGTAGCGCAGAGCATGAATGGATGCGGAAGATCATAGGTTACACCATCTGCGGTAACGCTGCGCTCCTCCATCACTTCCAGCAATGCCGATTGTGTCTTCGTGGTTGCCCGGTTAATCTCATCGACCAGCAAAATGTTTGTCATAACTGGCCCTGGTCGGAACACAAAGCGCTCCTCATGAGGATGGAACACAGAGACGCCCGTAATGTCGCTAGGCAAAATATCAGGATTACACTGTATTCTGCGATATTCTCCATTGATTGATTTACTCAGAGCCTTGATCAGCTGTGTCTTGCCAGTTCCGGGAACATCCTCAATCAGAACATGCCCGCCGGCTAGCAGCGTCGTTAATAGAAGCTCGATCTCGAATGATTTGCCTAGTATACAATTCTGCAGATTATCACGAATGGCAGATAGTGCCGTAATAATTGGTTCATTTACAGGCATAAGCTTGTTCCCCTCCCAATCATCGTATATCCTAGTATCTCCCTATTTTACATGATATCGCTAGACAAAGTACACTTAAGTTCATAGAGGTAGTTCAAAAAAAGAGCGTACCTCTCGCCGAATGGCTTCGAGTCGCTCTTTAGTGTCCCTGCTTACCTTATCCCTTCGGCCGTACTACAAGTGCGGCAAGGAAGGAGAAAATGATCGCTGCTGAAATGCCGGCGCTGGTGACCTCGAAAATCCCGGTAATGACGCCAATCCAGCCATCTCGCTGCAGCTCGGAGAGTGCGCCGTGAACCAGCGAGTTGCCAAAGCTTGTGATTGGAACCGACGCTCCCGCCCCGGCGAATTTAACAAGTGGATCATATAGTCCGAATGCATCCATCACTGCACCGATAACAACAAGGGTACTCATCGTATGTGCAGGAGTAAGTTTGAACACATCGAACATGATTTGCCCGACTACACAGAACAGTCCTCCAACGATAAAAGCCCACAGAAAAATCATGCTGAACCTGCCTCTCTTTCCAGAGCCACCGCATGAGCGATGCATGGGATACTCTCTCCCTGCTGGTAAGATAGCGGGGATAACAGCGCACCCGTTGCAACGACCAACACACGATTCAGCTCTCTTTGTCTCATTTTCTTCATAATATGTCCATAAGTAACAACCGCGGAGCATCCGCAGCCACTGCCTCCAGCCATGACAAAATTCTGTCTGTCCCGATCAAAGATCATCAACCCACAATCATTGAATTCGGTCTTATCCATGGATAGTCCGTCCCTACTTAGAACATCCTTAACGATAGCATGTCCCACCGAGGCCAGATCGCCAGTTACGATTAAGTCATAGTCCTCCGGACCTCGCCCTGTATCACGGAAATGAGTTACGATCGTATCGGCTGCAGCTGGAGCCATTGCGGCCCCCATATTAAAAGGGTCCTTGATCCCCATATCCTGAATGCGTCCAATCGTAGCATGTGTGATCCGAGGCCCGGTCCCGGATGAGGAGACTACGGCGCAGCCAGAGCCTGTAATCGTATATTGAGCTGTTGCCGGCTTCTGTGAACCGTATTCCGTTGGATAGCGGAACTGCTTCTCCACTGTGCAATTATGACTGGCCGTCCCGGCCATCACATATTTGGCGCCCCCGGCATCTACAATCATGGCCGCGATGGCAAGGCTCTCCATCGAGGTTGAGCAGGCACCGAATACGCCGAGGTAAGGGGCGGCAATATCTCGGGCAGCAAAGGTCGCACTAATAATCTGATTCATCAGATCGCCGCCAATAAAGAACTGGAGCTGCTCCTTAGTGATGCCTGCATGTATAAGAGCTAGCGAAGACGCGTGTTGGAGCAGCTTACGCTCCGCTTTCTCCCAGGTCTTCTCATCAATCTCCAGGTTATCGTAGATAAAGTCAAAACTTGAAGAGAGCGGCCCGTTCCCCTCTTCTGGGCCAACCACGGTCGCCGCCCCAATGATCGTCGGTTTGCTGCGGAACTCCCAGGTTTGTGCACCAGTCAGCATCCTAATGTGTCCCCCCTAGGCCAAAGATCACATGTATAATCCCTACAACAAAAGCGGCTACCACGCCGAAGACAATGACTGAGCCTGCTAATTTAAACATGCTGGCACCTACGCCGAGTACCAGTCCTTCCGCTTTTGATTCTATCGCCGAGGAACACATTGAGTTGGCAAATCCGGTAACCGGAACAGCTGATCCGGCGCCTGCCCACTGTGCGATCTTGTCGTAAACACCAAGCGATGTCAGAATAACGGATATGATGATCAATACAGCTACGGTCGGGCTGCTTGCTTCCTTCGCGGACATTCCGGCAAAGGTCATGAAGAGCTGCTGGATGCACTGGCCGATGAAGCAGATGAAGCCTCCAACCAGGAAGGCCTTCAAGCAATTCTTGAAGATATTCGACTTCGGCTTATGGGAATCAGCAATTTGCTTATAGTCCTCTTCAGTCAACGAGATAGAGTTCAACCTGAACCGGGCGCCTGATTTTGTCTTCGTTGGCACTATTGTCCCTCCTTCTTGCGAATTGATTCCTCTCCTGACGCTCATATTCATTATTTGCCACTAGACGGCTTGTTATGTTTGGTAAATCATCCATATCCGGCTGAACAACAAGAAAACAGTGTCCCCCAGTTACCCTGAGAAACACTGTTTGTCTGATAAGTTCGCAAAAAGTAAGACCTTCTGCCACTACAAATACAAACACTGCAAAATAATGACGAGCAAAATAAAGAGCAGGAAAATTAAAATCCAGTCCCTGGAGTAACGCTCCATCTTCGTTAGCCTCCCAATCATTTCCTTAACCTATCCGCAGTATATGCTCCAGACACTTCCAATGTGCGATATTCGCCTAGTCTTGGGCTTATCCTGTCTGCAAATAGACAATACTAACAAGATGGTACATACTTAAAGAGGTTGTACAACAAGTCGGACTTTTTAAACACATACTTAAAGAGGTTGTTCAACAAGTCCGCAATGGTCATGAAGTAAATCAGGTAGCGGACTTCACATTTAAATCATCTGCAAGGAGAGATACGTATTATGGATAACAAAACGCTAGAGCTATTCAAGCAACTCACCGAATTTCCTGCGGCACCGGGCTTTGAACGTGAACTGCGTGCCTTTGTAAAAGAAAAAATGTCAGCCTATACCTCAGAATTTCTGCAGGATCGGCTGGGTAGTATATTTGGGGTGCTTCGCGGAGACGATAACGGCCCTAAAGTAATGGTAGCCGGACATTTGGACGAAGTCGGCTTCATGACTACGGGAATTAGCGATCACGGGATGGTCTCCTTCCAACCGCTTGGAGGCTGGTGGAGCCAAGCCGTATTGGCACAGCGACTGCAGATTATTACCCCACAAGGCCGGATTATCGGCGTCGTCGGCTCAACGCCAACTCACCTGCTAAGTGAAGCGGATCGCAGCAAGCCGGTGGACTTAAAGACGATGTATCTGGATATCGGTGCAGATAGTCGTGAGCAGGCTGAAGCAGCAGGGGTTCGCCCAGGCCAGCAAATCGTACCGATCTGCGAATTTACACCAATGGTTAATCCGAAGAAAATTATGGCCAAAGCATGGGATAACCGTTACGGTGTAGGTTTGGCAATCGAGCTAATAGAGGCTCTACATAGGGAGAAATTGCCGAACACATTATACTGCGGTACTACGGTTCAAGAGGAGTTGGGTCTGCGCGGAGCACGCACTTCAGCCAATATGATCCAGCCTGACATTTTCTTCGGTCTCGACGCCAGTGCGGCCAACGACACGACCGGAGACAAGAAAGCGTTCGGACAGCTAGGCGGAGGCGCCTTGCTGCGAATTTACGATCCAACGATGCTCACCCATCGCGGTATGGTCGAATATATTCAGGACACGGCAGATACGAATAAGATCAAATATCAATATTTCGTCTCCCCAGGCGGAACAGATGCCGGTCAAGTCCACCTGAGCGGCAGCGGCGTACCTTCAACGGTTATCGGTATTTGCTCCCGCTACATCCATACCTCGTCATCCATCATCCACACGGATGATTACGATGCTGCCAAAGAATTGTTGACCAAGCTCGTCAAAGGTCTTGACCGTACGACGCTGAACACGATTCTGGAGAATAGTTAATAGTACAAAATCTCCTCTTTAGCGAAATGTTACAGGCTTAATAGCCGCTCTTTCCCTCATTCAGCAAGATACCAGAGGACTTGATTGTTCCTTACTCGTGCTGGATGGGGGCTTTTTATGTTAATTTTGATACAAAAGAGGGTGTGAAGATATGAATTCATTATTCAATGAGTTTATGTTGAATGTCTCAATGACCGGAGATATTGAAACTGACTTTTATCATTTTCTTCTAGTAAATGGGCATCAGAAGACAGCAGAGCACTGTTTGAAAGTAGGAAGAAAAGCAGAGCAACTGGCCAAAATTTATGGCGTCGACCCATACAAAGCAAAAATAGCTGGATATCTTCATGATGTTAGTGCGATTTTTCCAAACTCTAAGCGAATTGTTGTAGCAAAGGCTTTGGGATTAGACATATTGAAAGAAGAAGAGATTTTCCCCATGATCATTCACCAAAAAATATCTGGAGTAATGGCTGCAGAAATATTTGATATACATGATAAAGAGATTATAAGCGCTATAGCTTGCCATACGACGCTAAAATCGAATGCTTCAAAGATAGACAAGGTACTATTTGTAGCAGATAAAATCGAGTGGGATCAGGATGGTTGTCCACCGTATATAAATCAAATTGAACATTCCTTAAAGGAATCCATAGACGCTGCTTCATACGCCTATATCAAATACTTATTTGACAACAAACATAATCTTAAAGTTGTACATCCTTTTTTAGAATCTGCGTATAAAGAACTCAAAGAACAATTCAAAGAATGATAACAATTTTTTTACAAAACCGATTACTTCATTTAACAATCACGGAATAGTGTTGCTTTATAATTCACAGGAGCAATACTTGAAATTCCACAATCTTTTGAGATGAGGTCGAGAATTAGAGATGACCATACAAACAAAGGGAACATCGCAATCTAAAACTCCAACAGGAGAGCATAGAAAAGGTACGATTCTCGAAATACTCGGCGCATCTACGAAGCTCGGGATGACATCCTTTGGCGGGCCTATCGCCCATTTGGGGTATTTTCGCGAGGAGTATGTGACACGGAGAAAATGGCTGGATGAAAAAAGCTATGCCGATCTAGTCGCTCTATGCCAGTTCCTCCCGGGACCTGCAAGCAGCCAAGTCGGGATTTCCATCGGCATGATGCGTGGCGGACTGCTTGGTGGGATTGCTTCTTGGATTGGCTTTACCCTCCCATCAGCTCTGATACTGGCGATCTTCGCCTTCACATTAAAGAATAACAACATTGGAGGCGCAGGGTGGCTGCACGGACTCATGATTGCCGCTGTAGCCATTGTCGCCCAAGCCGTCTGGGGAATGGCGCGGAGCCTCGCCCCTGATCGTACTCGGGGTACAATCGCCATACTCGTTGCCATTATCACCTTATTATGGCCTTCAGCTTACACTCAGCTTATACTCATTGCTGTTGCCGGGCTGGTCGGGCGGTTCTTTCTGGCGAAGTCCGGAAATATAGAAACGTCCCGTCCCCAGATAGATACATCACTTAGTCGTCGAACGGCTGTCATCGCCTGGATCATATTTTTCGGATTGTTAATCGGATTGCCACTATTACGAACAATCGTTCATTCACGTTGGCTAGCATTGTTCGACACCTTTTATCGGGCAGGCTCGCTGGTCTTTGGTGGAGGCCATGTCGTCCTTCCCATACTTCAAGCAGAGATGGTTCCATCAGGCTGGCTGACGGACGCCCAATTTCTAGCAGGTTACGGAGCAGCTCAAGCTGTACCTGGTCCCTTATTCACTTTCTCGGCTTATTTGGGAACTGTAATGAACGGATGGGCTGGTGCCGTGGTCGCTTTATTCGCGATGTTTCTGCCTTCTTTTCTATTGGTGATCGGTACTTTGCCTTACTGGGATACGATTCGCCGCCGCCCCAATTTCCAATCCGTCTTCAAAGGAATTAACGCTGCTGTGGTCGGCATTCTACTTGCCGCCCTGTATGATCCGGTGTGGATTAAAGCAATTCATACCCCCTACGACTTCTGTCTAGCACTTGCTGCCTTCGCGCTTCTTATGCTTTGGAAGGTTCCACCGTGGGTGGTTGTACTATTCTCGGTAGTTGGTGGTGCATTGATTTCTCTATAATCGTAAGAAGTATATACAGATATAATCCCACCTACCAATTAAGGTAAGTGGGATTTTGCGAACCGATGCTTTGGGATTACGCTGCGGTGTTTCCGCTAACGCATTACAAAAATACCAAATTTTAGAACCAAACAAACTAATAGCTAAAGTAATTAAAAAATAAAGGCCATTGAAATGATTACGAGCAGAATGAACAGAACCAGAATCGCTGCAGTTGAAGTCCCAAATCCACCGCCACAGCTAAAACCGCCAACACCGCCAAATACTTCACTCACGTGTGTATCCCTCCTTGTATTTAAAACACACACCATCCTATTCCACTTTCAGTAAAACAGTTTGGGCATCTTTCCCTATAAAAAGGTCTATTTATCAGATACTTGACTAAATAAACTTTGATAGCTCATATCATAGGTGGGGGTCAAATTGTGTGAGATTACTTCTATAACTGCGACTTTAATATCTGATCATTGACAAACGCTTCTAAGAAGAAGAGTTCATCTCCAATCGGCTTCCGTTTATTATCTATCTCAAAAGACTCTAAAGCCCTCTCTAATGATGTGGATTTTACGGCTTTACTAGTTGTTATGAGATCTTTCCAATAGGTATCCATTTCATCTAAGTCACAAATCGATTCATGTCCAAGGATAAAATGAAGCGCATCATATTTCTGGATATCTTCAATCATAGGTAATAGCTGAGATTGTTTAAAATGAAATAAAGAATTTGTAGTTGTGCCATAGACGCTATCTCCTAGAAAGATGGTTCTTTCATCCGGAATATAGACAACTGTTGAGTCTTCCGTATGAGTACTTCTTATTCTCTCTAGAATACATACCTTATTCCCCAAATCCAGCTGAAGAGACTCTTCAAAAATAATATCCGGATAGTTTAATTGAAATGAATCTCTGTCTGGTATTTCATTCTTAATGATGTCCACACACAAGGAACTCATCTTCTTGGCATTCTTATACTCTTCGAGAGAATGATCATCATAAGAATAGCTCCGCCAGTTATTCATGATTTCATTTGTCAGACTATTAACAATGATCGTGGCTTTATATTCATTCATCCCTAAGAAATGATCCCAATGTGCATGTGTTATGACCAAATATTTGATCGGTGGTACATCTAATTTCTCAATCTCACGTAAAAAATCATTAGCATGTTGAACCGAATTTCCACCGTCTATGACTAGACTATATTTATCCCCGCAAACTAACCCTAATGTCGGTCTTTCTTTATCATTTTGGTTAGATAAATAATAGTTAGATTCGCTTAATTTATTTAGCATGTCCATTCTCCTCTATAATTTTTTCATTTTGAAGAGAACATCTACATGCCTATTTTTAATTTTCATATAGATATTCTCATTTTATTTTTTTACCATTGGATTCACCTCAATGGATTGAATTTAGATGCATATATTTCCAAATTAAAATATCATATTAGCGAGCATTTTCATATGGATAGAATAAATAAAACGGATCTTCCCCGCAGTTGGGAAAATCCGTTTATTTTATTCGATCAAATCCTGTTTGATGATTATACGGTTAGTTTTATCGTACTTATATAATATATCGCTAAGTATTCAGCTTGCTTAGATCGGAGCCTTTGGCAATCGTCGCCAGCTATGCTGATTTATTTTGAATTCTCGCAAATTATGACAATGATGATTATCCCTGACTTAGCTATATACCCCACGTTTCAAGAGCTTTCGTCGCAAGATAATCGGCTCTATCCTGTATAGCGGTTTCATCCCAAACACTGGTATCGAGAAAAGCAGAAAGTGTTTCTATGCCTTCAGCGTATTTCTGCAAACCGCCCTTGTTGCCCTGTCCTGCTTTTTTAGTCATCCATTTAGCGTCACGAATAGAAGAATTCAGTGATTGAGTAATAATTGTTAAATTTCCAAGAGTCAGTAGCTTGTAGTCGCGGAGGTCAACGTCTACCTTATCACCAGCAAATGTCCAGTGATTTCTCCACTTTTTTGGCATTATATGCTCAAGGCTATATTTGCTAATACCCAAGAGCTGCGTGGAGTGAAGATTACGATTGCGAATCTTAGACTCAATCAGGTAAAGAACACCTGCTGCGTACTTGTTGGTAAGACACGCATCGTTGAATGCTTTTTTAACATCATCGTCAGAAGGCATACGATTGATTTTGTCGGCCTGACCTCCAAGGTAGTCGATTAACCCATCCTTTGACAGCACCCGATTCAATATCAGACGGTCAGCAAATAGCTGATTGTAGTTCTTTGTCGTAGCACGGGTAACAAGGCGACGCATAATGTACGACTCCAGATAAGCGTACAAATCATTCCGCTCCGATGTATCCTGCACATTACGCTCGACAAAGAGAAGATATGGAATCAGCGTGGTGGTATCCAATGCAAATACCACAGCGTTAAGACGCTCAATTCCGGCCGACGCAGGAAGTTCATTATCAATAATATTGGAATCAATCGTTTTCTTGAACAATACAGCATAATCGCGTATTTCTTCAAGAATAGCATGCTTATCACCGCCCAAGTAATCCTTGATGAACTTCTTGTACGATTCAAACAGCTTCTCGACCTTGGAAAAAGCAAGCTTATCTTCGGTGTTTACATTGAGTGCGTCGTCCTGTATTTTTATCTGCAAGTACGAAAAGAAGAATAGGTCAATGAAAGTTCTTTTCATTCTGCCGGTTGTGATCTCCCTGTCCCAATATTCCTTTGTTTCCTCATCTTTCTCAAATACATCGCGCCAATATTGATTATACTTGGTAATATCATTGCGACCAAAGAAGTAATTCTTCAAGAGTTCGGCGGTGGTTAAGCGAATGCCAAGTGAATTGATAGTATCGAAAATCTGTTGCTCGTCCTCCTCAATATTAAGATCAATACCAACGAAAAGGATAGCGTGGCATATCGTATCGAAGTCTACCTTGCTAGAGTCAAGATTGTTCACGAAATACTGATAGGCACGGGAGATATTGTCCTTGCGGGTCGTCGGCTTGATATCCTCTAACTCCATAACTTCGTTGTATGCCTCAATGTCGTTATGGTTATGCTTAAGGACGGTGCTATCGTCATCGAGCCGAAATCGCTTATCAAATTTCCGTAAGCTGTCGTTTTTCAGACACAACACTTTCAACATGATACTCAGCGTAGTAAGCCGCTGTTGACCGTCAATAACAGTCCGAATATCGCCGACGGTACTTGATGTATCCGTCAGTTGCTGTTTTAAGATGACAGATCCCATAAAATACGGAGTACGCGTCCGACTTACATTTTCGACATCTTCGAGAATCCGCTCCCATTGGGCCTCGCCCCAGACATAAGCGCGCTGGAAAAACGGAATCTCAAGTATGCGGCTTCCATTGAAAATTTCGTTTATTGTGCGTTTTCCTGCGTCCATAATTAAACCCTCCTATAAAATACAGCATTATTTTATCTGCTTGTTCAGTTACTGCCCATGTGCTCTTAAAAGCCTTTTATGACGCCGGAAATCGCCTGTTCCCTCACATCAGAAGATGTTATTTATTCAAATTTACGTTACTACTACTTAACAATCTTCCAGGTATGGCTTATTAAACTCTCTATTCTAAAGGAGAGATACACTGTTTTCATGGATTCTGGAGTTAAAGTTTCTTGTTAATTAACAAGCGTACTTCAAAATGGTTTATTTATGCTGCCCTACTACAACACGCCCATTCTCATCTTGATAGGCATAGCCCAGTTCAATAGCCTTTTGGATCCCAGTCGTAATAGCCTTGTCTAGAGCGCTCCCTGATCTGGCATATCCAAGCGCTTTTACTACCTGCTTGATTAGCTCATCATAAGGAAGACTAATCTGAGAAGTCAGGACGGACTTAACCGCAACCGCTACTTCCTCAGGTGGCAAATCCTCGGCATTACGCCGCTGCGATTCGTCAGAAGCAACTCTGTATACTCCGTATTCAGTAGGAACTACTGCTTCCGGCCAGTAGAAAACCATTCCTTCCGATTCTGTAGCATTTGGCTGTATCTTCATTAACAGTTCCGAGAACCGCTGATCTAACCTAGCCCCTAACCGGGTAATGCCCCAGGCCTGTAGAATTCGCCGAGCAAGTAGTGTACGACTGATCGGTCCCTCTACTTCAATAACTTGTTTCATTTGCCCCAGGATTAGTTCAGTATATTCCGGTGAATGGAACAGATCAGAGCCTAATGATACATTCTCCAGATCGCAAATTGAGTATTTCCGAAGTTCCTCTGGATCCTTAGGCAGAATTTGCGAGCCTACAACATCATTTTGAAAAAGAGACTGCTGCGGCTGTTCCGTTACTATCTGCTCGATACTAGCAGCTGCCTCAGCTTCATATTGAACCTGCTGTTTCTTAACCTCTTTGCCGAGTTCAATACTCTCCAGAATTCGGTTAATTACAGCCTCTCTATTCTCCCACCACTCTGGGCTCCATACTCTGCACAGATTCCATCCAAGCTGTGCAAGTACTTGCTCACGGAGAATATTTCGATCACGAGCAGTTCCCGCATTCTGATACATCGGTCCGTCTAGCAGAACCCCTGCAATATATTGATCCGATTCTGGGTCCAATACTCCCAGATCCACCCGGTAGCCCGATGCTCCAACATACAAATCAGCATTGTATCCACGTGCCTTCAACTCTGTGGCTATACTGCGATGCACATAGGAAGGAGCTAACGCAGTCTGTGCAGCTTCTCCCGCTGGTAGAACACGTTGCCCTTTCTCCGCATATTCAAGAAATGCTCTTAGACCCAGCACACCTTCAGCACTGATTCTGCTTGCATTCAAGTGACGTGATTGTAAAGTTGAGAATACCTGCATCTCATACCTGGCTCTAGATACCGCTACATTTAACCGTCTCCATCCTCCCTGACGATTTAGCGGACCAAAATTAAGACTTACCTGGCCGGATGCATCCGGTCCATATCCTACAGAGAATAGAATCACGTCACGTTCGTCGCCTTGGACATTCTCTAAATTTTTGATGAATAACGGCTCTGGCAGCTGTGTAAGTAAGAGCTCTAGATCTGCCTCTTGCTTAAGCGAATCCTCTAACATATCCTCGATCAATGTCTGCTGGATCGAACTAAATGTAACAACGCCTATACTTTGCTGACGCAGCATTGGGTCTTTAATTCGGCGGATAATCTCAGCAACAACGGCTTCCCCCTCAGCTCGGTTTTGCTTGGTGCGTCCTCGATCATAGAAGCCTTCTACAGGGCACCATTTTACATTAGATATGGGCTCGTCCGGTGAAGGGAATGTCATTAGCTTATTCTCATAGTAATGAGCATTACTGAAGGCAATCAAGCTCTCATGACGGCTTCGATAATGCCAGGTTAAATGCCGCTCCGGCATTCCTAGGGTCAGGCAATCATCCAGTATACTCTCCATATCCTGTAATGCTGGATCTTCATCTTCAGATTCCAGATTGTTCTTGGAGAAGAAGCTTGTTGGAGGAAGCTGCTTTGGATCCCCAACAATAATAGACTGCCGTCCTCTCGCCAGTGCTCCGATAGCTTGCGCAGTTGGAACCTGTGATGCTTCGTCAAAAATAACGATATCAAACTGGAAACGCTCTGGATCCAGATACTGTGCCACAGAAATCGGACTCATCAGCATACAAGGTGCTAATCTTGGAAGCAAGTTAGGAATCTGTTCGAACAATTTTCGAATCGAAATATTTCTTCCTCCACTACGGATTGCCCGTTGAAGTATGCCTGCTTCTGAGCTTTGAGACGCCTCCTGTGTCATGTGCGGAACCTGCGAGGAGAGTCGAGCAACAATCTCCTGCTGAGTCAGGATCGTATACTGCTCATCCGCTTCTTTGAAGCGAAGCAGTGTTTCCTCAAATAAGTGACCGGAGAATGTCTTTAACTGCTCATCATGTGTAATGATGTAATTCGCAATCTTTTTATAAAGTCCCCGTTCATAAGCAGCCTTCAATTGTTCATTGGCTAGACTGCCCTCGTCATACGGGGTAACTAGCGGGAGAAGACCAATTTGCTCTGCTTGTGACCTTACTCTACGCCATATAGACCAGTCTCTTAGTCGGTCCAGATTTGTAATCCAGCGATTCGCTTTATCCAATATAAAATCATGCCAGTCTTTATCCCCGGATTGATGCACGAATTGTGCAGATTCGAACTGAAGCAGCTGCTTTAATGCATTTTCTTGTTCGAGGACTTGACGATATTGTGTTATCAATTCCGTAAAAGAGTCTATTAGAGCTGTATTTTGCCTAATACCGATTAGGAATTCCGCCATTTGCTTCCTAGCTTGAGCAGATGCTGATACGTCCGAGAACCAGAGATTTAGCTGCTTCTGCAACTGATCTAGCCAGTCGCAGGCATTTGTAATTTCATCCCAACGGCCTTCTTCATTCCATATCAACGAGGAGCCTAAGAAAGACACAGATATGTCTCTAGCCGAACTTAGTTTCTCTTCCTCTTTCTGAAGTGTAATTATTTCAATCAAGCTGTTCCTTACTTCAGTCTTGTTCACAAGCTGAGACGAAGTCGCCATTTTTCGAAGTCGATTAAATATACGATTCTGGCCCGCCCATTTCGGCAGGAACCATTTGAGCTCCAGGCTGTCCCAAGTAGACAAAGCCGTACTTGCGTCAAAATGAAGAACTTCAGCGTTAAAGCGCTCATGTACTTTAGCTCTGGCCTGGTCACGTCTTCTGCCTTGGTTAGCTGAACTCCTCAGCATTTCTGTAGCTTCTTCAATATTATTCTCCAATAATACTGCAGGTTTCAGATCAGGAGTACGGCAAGCAAGTTCACACATCTCAATCAAAATAGTAATTTTGGCATGACTTAATGGTATAGATGTAAGCTTGAGTTGCTCAGCTACCTTATACATCGCTTCCCGCTGTTCCTTCAGACCTGAAATATATTTAGAGAGTAGTAGTTCCGCATTTGCTTTAACATCTTGGGAATAAGAGATCAACTTGGAGTCACTCCAAGGGTGATCATACGGATCGCCACAGTTTGCTCCTGCCGCGATCAATTCTGCAACCGTGTCATTCCACTGGATCAGAGTATCTGGATTCAATGCTTCTATTGCTTCATCTTTGAAGTGAACCACGTCAGGTGCAAGTCCAGCTTGCTCGTATCTTGACATCGCTTCATACAACGTTAGCCCAAAAGAATGCTTTCGATGTAATGCTTCTACATATCCGTTCAAAGTAGATCTCAACTGATAGAGCCGTTCTGCTTGCTTCCCCCATGTCTCATTGGATTGAAGTCGCTGCGCTTCAATTGTCTTACTCAACTGGTCAAGAACTGCTCTTTTCGTACTCTTATTGGAGTGAAGCTCTAAGCAATATGGACCTAAGCCGATCTGTTCAAGTCTTCGTTGTACGACGGAGAGAGCAGCCATCTTTTCAGCTACAAATAAAACTTTCTTACCACTAGCTAGAGCGCTGGCAATCATATTCGTAATGGTCTGGGACTTGCCCGTCCCCGGGGGACCATGCAATACGAAGCTCTGGCCCGCCACGGCCGCACGGACCGCTGATAACTGCGATGAATCTGCGCTTATCGGTACAGCCCACTTAGCTGGATTTTCTTCATCAAGCGGCTTCTCCTCTTGCTCCAGCTCCTTCCATTGCAATTGCCCCTTAATTAGACTACCTACTACTTGATTCTCAGCTAATTGATCCGCCCGTGTGCGAATATCATTCCACATCACAAATTGTCCAAAAGAGAAAAGTCCTAAATAAGCTGTCTCTTCAACATCCCATCTGGAGACTTGAATCAAGGCATGGCGAAAGACATTGAAGACTTGCTTAAGTGCGATTCCCTTCTCATCCCTCGGTAGCGGGTCAAGACCATCAATGCCAATACCGAAATCCTGCTTCAGCATTTCCAATAATGTAATATTAATCTGAGGCTCTTCATCTCTCGTTCGGATCACGAATCCTTGGCGAGAGGACTTCCGTAAAATATCAACAGGGAGCAGTACAATCGGCGCATAGCGCGGTAGCTCGCTAACCGGTGTCTCATACCACTTCAACAATCCCAGGGCTAAGAATAAAGTATTCGCCCCATTCTCTTCCAACGCGGTTCGAGCAGACCGATAAATATGCACACTCCTTCTTTCTAAGTCCTCTGTACTAAGATCAGCTCTCAAGCGTTTACGATTAAATTCCTCTTGCAGCAGCCCAGCTAACGGATGAGCTGCATTGATGCTTTGATATAGATTGGCATTGCGTTCGCTATCCTCCCAGTCACTTGGTCTAGCCAACATCTGAAATTCATCACCATCAGCCAGTGCATCCTCCAAGTCTCCTAATTGCATGGAAATGATAGGAATAGAAGATCGGGTCAGCCTAAAGTTCAGAAGTGAATTACGAAGGGTCATATCTAGTAACCTGCGTTCCCATTGTTTCTGCCGGGTGGTAGGTTCTAGCCTCTCGACCTCCAAGGGTCTATCCAGCACTTCAAGCATTTCTGGAGCAATGGTATTAAAGTTTACCTCCGGCTCAATTGCTTCTTCTATGACCCATCCATTCGCCGCCTTCATTCGTAGAGGCAATGGCCGGATCGAGGCAGAACGTGCTCTCCTGACATCCACTAGACAATCAAATTGATCGGTATCTGTTAAATGAGTCTCTGCAATTGCAGCCGCCTGATCGAAGGAAATCTGCTCCCCTTTTACAAAAGCTGTTGCTTCCACAACACATAATTCATTAATACCTGGAGCAAGTCTCTTCGTTAACACCGAAATATCATCCTGGACCGTCTCTGAGAAGGTTTCTTCCACGAGCCAAGCCCCCACGAACGCATGCCCTTTTGTAAATACTAGTAATGGATGAAGTCCGATCGCTTCTATACAAGCTGCATACAAGAGTGACAGATCTAGACAATTCCCCATTCCGTGTGTAAAGATCGTCTCCGGTAAGCGGACGCGCTGTCCAATCTGCTCAAAACTGGGAGGTGCAACACAATATACAATAGCGAAGCTCTGTAGAGCAGCATATACAGCCGCTACCTGTAGACGGACCTGGTTAGGATCCTTACTCTGATAAGCTGTAAAAGAAGGACTTCCGCTCCACCCATTTAGGATGTCCCCTGCCTTCCGAATGACTTCACTCACTTGAATATGATTCGGTGTTACGAATGCAGCAACCATCTCTGGCAATACAGCCAGGCCGCCCCATTCATCAAAGGCTAATACAGATATGGAGTTCCGTTCCTGGAATAACTCCGTTTCATCTTGCGACACTATTAATGTTAAAGAACCCGTTAACCGTTCCGACAAATCCCCCAGAAAAGAAGCAGACATTTGCAAATCAATCGCCCCAAGATTCATGGACTGATTGGCTGGAATCACATCATACTTCTTCTCCCATTCGTATGCGAATTGCGGCTCTGACACCAACTTGACCGTAATATCCCTAATATCTTCATCCGTCGTATTCGTAAGCACTATCCCCTTGACCACAGGAACTTGATTCTGCTGCATTGCATAATTGACCGTCTCGCTAAACGTCCATTCGCAGTTTAATTTCCTATCCACCTTAAAGCCCTCCCATCCCTCATAACATTCCATCTTAGGACCTGTATCGAATTCCAATTAGATCTATATTACCACTAAATTATGGATATATCTGCTATTTTCGACAAAGCATTTGGAAGAAAAAAGGACGATTCGGGGATGAATCATCTTCGTTGAACCACTATAATGGGAATATCAGGATAAGGGGGATTGGAAAGATGGGAAATGAGAAGAACGATAAATACACCATGAAGATCAAGGAAAGCCAGAACAACTATATCATAGAAGATAGGTACGAAATAATTGAAGGCCTCCGTTACGACTTATTGTCATCTCCCAAGATCAATCACCAGATCCTCGTCTCTGAACTAAGCACCTCGATCAATAAAACATGCCATACCGAAGGTTTAATTCTATTTGCTCCCCTTGATGTTCACTTGAATGAGGCTAATATTCTGCAGCCTGACATCATCTTCATCCGGAACGAGAACCTTCATATTATCAAAGACGGGTACATAAAAGGTGCTCCCGACCTACTGATTGAAATCCTATCTCCAAGCTCCGGGGCCATGGACAAGATCAAGAAAAAATCCGTATATGAACGATTTGGAGTACAAGAGTACTGGATTGTTGATCCGCACTATGCCACGGTTGATCAGTTTATGCTTGTTGACGGCAAATATCAACTGGCCGCAACTTACGACAGCTTGGGGAGGATCGAATCGCCGCAGTTGGCTTGTCTTTCGATAGAGCTTAGCAGGATGTTTGAGGTGGCGAATCGGTTTGGGTAGGGGTGGGCATCACCCCATTACTGCTCTATCGACGTTTCCCTTTTCTCTCTTCTTAACCATACAATTCCTGATATCAATGAATAAGCAGCAACGAACATTACCAAAGAGATTGACCACACATTAGGCATGAATGAGGCGATAACAAACATAACGATAGATAGACTTATACGTGTAGAGCCTTGTTTTCTGGTTTTCATATCTATATCCCCCTTAAAAAATTGTAATTTTCTCCTCCAACTCCACTTCTACCTCTTCGTCAAACTCAGCATCAACGTCGTAATCGTCCTCATTACCGGTAATATACTTCGACAATGAATTCAGAACACGCGTCGTATATGGAAAAATAGTGTGTTTATCATACGTTAATCCTATCCGTCTTAAATGATCCACGAATATCGCAAGTTCGTCCATTTCATCTTCATCTTTTGCTCCTAAAGGAATGTACTCTACTGCCCTTTGCTGGAGCAATTGCTTCGATGGGGATGAAAACTTGGTTGCGGCGTTATTGATACCACTCCACGCCCTTGGCCTTCCACCCACACCATAATAAACACCAATAGGATCTTTAAATATTCCTGAGGATTTATTAAACTCCTTCCGATCAATGATACGATATTGAGGAACATCGTCTGTTGCATTAATACGAATAAACTTTAATCTCGGCTCAGCGGATAACCGTTCATTGAAAATAGGCGTCTGATCCCTTTTTATTTGGGCATTGCCAATGGATTTCATCCACTTGTATCTGAGAGTAGCGTTCACTAAGACTATAAGTTGTTCTTTGCACCTGTCTAGCTCATTTTGAATTTCTTGCGTAATAAATGCTTCAAATACTTCGGCACTTCGATTTCCTTTCTGTGGATAATCAAGAAACTTAGCACTATCCATCCTCAAAGCAGCTTCTTGTAAGGACATCCATCCATCGATTCCTAGCAACTTTATGCTTAGGTCCGTTCCGGCTAACCTTGAGATAGCGGGTAAATATCTATTATCTGCTTTCAATATAGTAACGGATAACAACGTTCCAGGCACATAGATTTTACGGATGTTACCACTGAATAAGCCATAGTCATTAAGGAGATCCAGTACAGCATTAATAATCCGCGACAGATCATAGGTCTCATCATCAGTTAATGGATAAATAAATTGGGAAAGCCGTCCTGCTCTTTTCATTCCTTCTCTAATAGCTCTCTTTGGATCAGCCCCCTCTCTCCATTTATCTTTTTCATCGATTTCTACAAGTGCTATAACCGAATTTTCTCGTTGTTCTCCATTGGTTAATTGCTTGAAAATCTGATTGATACGTTTATTCTGTGCAAGTGATTTATCCTTATATCTATCTATTTCCAATTCAGCAACAATCCCCTCAGGATTACAATGGACGAGTTCAACAATAACTTCTTTATCACAATTCAGTTTGAAAAGAGAATCCGATCGTTGTTCAAGGATAACAACATCCTCAATTGATTTCTGGGCGGTAGTCAATACTTTTCTGACAGTCTCGAACATCTGTTCAGAACTATAGATCTCGATAGTTATTCGCTCTTCCTTCACGGCAACTATGGGAAAACGACTGTCATTCATACCTCTGCGAGAAATATCAGGGATAAGTGGAAGCTCCTTGGCACCGAATTCTACTAAGAAACTCTTTGCTAAATTATACAGCCCTCGCTTTTCAGAGAGTCCGATCCCTGCCTTTACACTATTTCCATGGAATAGATTATTATTTACCACATATGCCGTAATTTCTTGTGTCCCCTCAAACAAAACCCTTGTATCTACGAGTAAAGCGTCCGATTCAAAGGTCTTCCCATTTAATACATCCCAATACAATTCATCCAAGGCAGTTTCCCATCTAGTAAAGGAAGAGCCCCCTCCAAATTTTCTTTCAAATTTTAATTGGGAAAATGATTTATCCGAACTGGTAACATATGGATTTTTGACAGAAACAAGTACCGAACAAGCATGTCCTGATCGCATAAAGCATTTTCCATCTTCAATTTGCTCTTTACTCAAATATCTTCTTGTTCCTAATGAAATCGTTAATAAATATCTTCCAGCATCTCCACCACGAGTCTTTAAATCGAACCGAATCACATATGAGAACGGATCATGACGATTAGATTTCTGCAATGGATTTGAGATGCATTCATGTTTGCCGTTAAATATAATATGATAGAACTTCAACTCCTCGCGGAGTTCATCTCCTAGATCAAAAATTTTGGGATCTTGGCAGAACTTAATTGCTGCCATCCCAGGAACCCATTGGAAGTTATCCACAAATTCGTGTATATCACCAAAAGTACCAGAAACCCAAGCAGGTTTTGAGTCCCTTATATCCTGAGGTAACTCACTTATTGAATATCCTTTTAGATGAGCCAGCCATCCCAGAGTTAATTGTTTAATATACAACTCGGAGATAGGTTTAGTCGAAACTAACCATGGGTGATCATAACGGAGCACCTTATGGTTCGAATGAACACTAATAATCTCAGGAAATATGCTTTTAAGTTTCTTTCCTAAAGGCTCTACTTTATATGCAAGTTTATAATGATTATCAGAGCGCTCATTACTAAAAAACTTACGCCAGCTTTCAGGCATTTTCATATAATAAATCGCTTCGTCATAAAATAATGATTCATCAATTTCCAGAGCAAATAGTTCCATCTTCTTCATCGTTATGAACCTCCCGAATCATTTGATTTATTCCATGAATAAAAGGACTGTACAAACTATTAAATAAAGGATCGCTTTTATGTTTCTTCATGATTGCCGCCCAGCTATCTAGCATGGACATTCCTTCCTGCTTTCCAGCAGGCTTAGCATTAAATTTCGAATCACAGTAGAATACCCTAGCATCCTTACCGCCGCGCAATAATCGTCCTATCATTTGCCAAATAGGTATAAATGTAAACCATGCCATAACCTCTCTCTCAAAATCACTTAGAATCGACCAAAAGTCCGGTTTCTTATACATGGCTTCAAACTTGGTATTACTAATTTGCCGTAATTTAGACATCGCTTTATCGTAATTGATACCTTGCTGTGTTATTTGCTGTAAATAGCTTGGTAGATAGGCATGCAAACTCTGAACCAAATAATTCATATCATTAGGGATAGGATATGGACGTATCAAGAAAAAAACAGATCCGAATAATGCTTCTCCATTTTGATTCAATATATTATATCCTCTACCGACCGAATGGAGCGGAACAACTAGCAGTTCTGCCTTATCTTTATGGAATAACTCAATCATCGATCTTGGATATTGGTCCGCTTCTTGGCTTCTGTCTCTGGTGAGCAACTTGTACCTTTGTTCCCAATGATGGTCACTACGAAGTGCCCTACCGACAGTTGCCACATCATCATAAGAGTTTACAACTAATAGCACTCTTCTAGCGCTCCCCATTTGCTTCCAATAGTTCAATTCGTATTGAATGTCGGATTTAAGCAATTGAACCATTTCATATAGATGTCCGTTCCTTGTTTCTTCATCTCGAATTCCCGAAATCTCTAGAAAACCATTTTGACGGATGCTATATAGTGGCTGGAATGTCATATTCACTTTCGATGGATTTCGATCTGCCCTGAGCATCCAATTTGCCCCAGTATTCAAGTGATAATGCGCAGACTCAGGAGCATGACTTGTTCCAGATAGAAAAATAACCGACGGTCCTTGCTTCTGATCAGAGTCCTCGTATACACGATGCCAGTCATACAACAATAATCTGCCTACCCCTGTATATTCAATCAATTTAAATGCTCCGGTCGTGTCCCCATCTTTCAAATCATATTTATAGCCTATCATGGTGCCTGTCATAGCTTCCTTCATAAATGGTTGATAATCTTTCTGCATTGTAAACAATGGAGAAAAATCTGCAGATATCCCTAACTTTGGTTGAACCATTGCAAACGAAGTCAGGATAAATTTAATGCATTCTTCCGCTCTGCATAAATAGATGAAGAACTCTAACTGCGCGTAAAATAAATTCTGGTTAACCCGGGGCTGAATACTCCCCTTTAGCTTCTTGTCTACAATCTTAACAAGCAGATTTTGCTTCTCTTCTGGTATATCCGTCTCAATGAGTTCATCAACAATACTTGATAGAACATGGTCTTTATACGGATCACTCGCATAATCAGTCAGAAGTTTTTGAATTTTCTGCTGCATTTTCGTGTTGCTAGAAATTTTCTTGCTTAATGAATCCACCAACGCTCCAACTCGAATAAGCTTATGGCTAATATTTTTGCGCAATGTTAAAGAATAATTTAATTTATAGTAAATCCTCCAAATCATTTGATCCAATTGACGAAGCTTATCCTTCCATTCATTTACTACTGGATCACCAGCGAACTGGCTATACTTTCCGCTAGTCAATTGGTTTGTCTCAAATAGTAACTGTTCGAAAATATCTTCTACATTGCCGAACACATTATATTCTGATAAAAATGTATCTTCGAATTGTTTCTGAACTTCATCTGCCTCGTCTACGAATATAATATCCATCAAGTCGTACATGGCTTCATAAACCGTTCTCTCAAGAGGATCTATCATGGCAGGTATTCTTGTCTTGAGAACACTTGCTGACGTAGCCACCCATACATCTGCATCTTCTAGTCTTGAGAGATCGCGATACACACCACATTGACTCACAAGCGGGCATTTTACGGCTCTGCTGCCTTGCTTAAGTTGAGTACAGGGATAACTATTGTTTCGCTCGTAATCCTCGGAAAATGCCTTGATAATACAAACATCTGACAGATGCTGGAGATCTTCATATTTATCCTTAGACCAATCGCTAATTTCAGAAATTTCCCCAGAATTAGCGAATAAATAGTTCT
This sequence comes from Paenibacillus motobuensis, assembly GCF_039521865.1. NCBI lineage: Bacteria > Bacillati > Bacillota > Bacilli > Caryophanales > Paenibacillaceae > Paenibacillus > Paenibacillus motobuensis. The sequence continues at coordinate 51,792 of NZ_BAAACX010000017.1, forward strand.
CCTGATGATGCCTTCTTGACGACCTGCCAATGATCGGGATCGCATTGATACCTAGCTCACGAAGAACTTTGACACGCTCTATCACTTGCGACACACTGCCTTCGATAAATCCAATCCTGGCACCTTCCTGCTTCACAAGACGATATGTCTCCATAAGCATGAAGGTTGATTTCCCTGCTCCCAATGCGCCGCCAATATGCTGATTCCCTCTATAATGGAATTCTTCAATTCCGTCCATAGACTCTAGCACAACCGAACTAGCTCTGTTCAACCAAGTTGAGGAGTTGCCGATCTCTCTGTCCATTTCCATAGCTAATGAGGTTCCCTCAAAAGGCAGTTTTAGACTAAGGTCCTTTTTCTCACGATAGGAAGGTAATAAACGTTGCTCTATATCCATTAATGATTCAGGTATACTTCCGGAAAACTTCTGGAGCACTCCTCCTCTAACCACTCTTGAATATTCATATTTTCCGTGAATTGCAAATGGAGTATCATTAAACTCTCGCGGAATCGGTTTATTTAAAATTTGTTTGTAAATGGACTGTCTGTTAATCAAAACTCGCGGTACTTTTTTCTCGGCATTGCCTTCTTCATCGATATCAAACAAACGGTATTTCGATTCTATAGTCCGATAAACTTGAATTCTTCGGTTTAATATCTTCTTACTCTTCAACTCAGGAAATAATATTCTAAGACGAACTGCAGTATCCTTACGATCAATGTTCCTTAATACTGGCTCATTATAACCGGTTAATACTGACCAAGCTTGATCGACACGCAGAGAAGAATCAATCATGCCACAACCCGTAATAAAAAGTTCCAAACTTATCAATGTCCAAATTTCAGATTTAGGAAGCTCAAGTGAGAGAAACTCTTTATTTATTTCATCCGTTAGGTCCCAAAAATTTCTTCTCAAAAGAACGCCTCCTTTAACTTATCTTCCACTTCATGTTCCATAATGATCCTGATGAATTTTCTCGTACTTTCTTTAAGGAAACCAGATGTTCTCTTACCGTATGAAGGGTACACAACCTCCCGATATTTAGGTACAACAACAAAGACTTGTTCCTCATACTTTTCCAAATAAGACAATTGTTTCTGGTTAAAATAATTTGCCAACATCCATGGACTCTTAAAATCTTTAACATCAAGCAGTATCCTATGATTATCCTGTGAAACTGCCAGATCATATTCATCAATGTTGGGATACAGTGCCACTTCGTACCCTTTCCGTTGTAAGGAATCGGCGAGCTTCAATTCAGAGAGTCCAGGCAATAGGACATACCTCTGAATACCTGGAAGTAATCGATAGACACGTTCATCTCTATAGTCATATTGAGTTAGTCTTTCAAAATCAGCTAATGCATGACATATATCTTCTTTGTTACATCGCCATTGACCTTGCTTATATTCAAGCGTCCAGCCACAATGTGGACACTTACGGTAATTAGCTAAGTCTGAAGTTATTTCCTCATAGCAATGACGTATAAGTATACTTAGTTCACGATCTCGAAAAGATTCAGCGAATTGAGCAAGTTGAAATGCGGATAACACAGCATTCATTGGTTGAGACAAAAATGTACGGATCTGCGTATACTCCGTCTGTAAATTCCGACTCTCATCTCTACAAAATTTTAAGATGGTATACATATTTCTTTGCTGCGCTTCATCAGGTGATATATATGTATTGATAAAATCCTCTGCATCAGGGGTAATACCGATGAATTCCTCAACCAGCGAAGCTTCTTCTGGATAGTATTCTACTAACCCCTCAATTCCCCACTCTCTTGACGGCTCATGCAGAATTTGAAGCAGACTATGCAAATCAGTTGGAATTTTGCCTCCTGATCTTGCAGCTTCTTCTATGAACATTAGCATCCCCTTATGCAGTTCCTCCGGGATCTGTGAATACTGATCTGACCATTTTTGTAATCCGATGATAAGGTAATATAGCATATCTTGAATTTTATTCATTGGACACGCTCCTCAAAGGTACTTATCCAGCATTGTAACTCAATGATTAGACAACAAGTTGTCATAGAATGTATGTTCTATATGAAAAACGAGAATTAATTGACTTTAACATTGTCAAATTAATTCTCGTATTTTAGTCAATGTACTCACTTGAAAAACCTATCGATCAATATTAGTTCAACATTATATATATTTCTCCCCTAAACGAATGTTAATTCGAAGATAAGCCGAGGATCAAATAAAAAAGCTCGGCATTGTGTAGATGTACATTATCCTTTTACGATCTCCATTAACTTCTCATAACTATTAACCACATCGTACTTCAACTGATCCGAATTCAGCTTAGCAAAATGCCGCCGAGCACATTCGATCTTTGCCTTCTCGACTTCACGTAGCTCCATGGAGTCTAAAGAACCTTTCGTCTCAGCAATAAAGTAAATGTGCTTGACGTCGCCTTCTTTGAACACGATTGCCCAGTCTGGATTGTAGTCGCCGACTGGAGTCGGGATGTAGAAGCCTCTCGGCAGCTTGGCATATATGTTTACTTCCTTGCTTGTATCCAGCTCTTTCGCGAAAGCTCGCTCGATCTTGGAATCTGTCACCACATAGTCGTAGATGTGCTTATCAACAGCTATCGAATTTTGACCAAGCTGTCCCTTCAGTGTGTTCTTCGTGAACACATCCGTAGAGAACGTATCATTGATCACATCGTAAGTGATGGATTCAATAATGGTCGTCGCTTTCTGCTCATTGATCAGTCTGGATGCCCGAATAATAAACTCCTCAGGATTCTTCTGGAATAACATAAATTTAGCCTGTGTGATGCCTTTCAAGATAGCAGCGATCGTTTTCCTAGTGAGCTTCGTTTCATCCATCATCTTACCGATCAAGTCGTACTTAATCTTAGATATCGCAGGTCCGTGAACATATTCTGTCTGCGTCTCCCGCTGTATGAACGCTCCACCTTGCTTCAGTTGATCACCGGATTCGATCTCGTTCATTTCCCCGTGCTTGATGGAATAACGTATGGAGGGAACGTCCAAGCTCATATCAATCGCCATGACACACTTCCGTACCAACTCTTCTGTGTCGAACTGAACCGTATATACCGATCTCTTATTGATCCGGTTCCATAATTCCTTGAACTCCTTCTTGTAGAAGTTGCTGTTCACTGTGATGGATGGAATCGTATCTTTTCGATCGTCGTTCGTCATATCCGATTTACCTTCAACATAGATCGATTTGACAAGTTCGATTAGCTGCTCTTGATATGCATTCAACTCATCGGGTAGTTTAATAGTTTGTTCTTCTACGGCAGCAAAGTAGGCATCCGTCAGATTGTAGTCATCATCGGTATAGCCGTTACGAATGAATGCATTTTGCAGCTTGGTCGCGAGTCTATCGTCAATCTTCAGTTGTTCACCGCGGGCATTCACAAGGACTTTTTCCAAGAAGAAGCCATTGTCCGCCTTGCGTGGGCGATCCGATAATATAGCAGCAATCTCACTTTGAAGTTGCTTGGCAAATTGCTCATAGGATTCACTGGCTACAACAGTCAAAGCATTGATCTCATGAACATCAATACCCGGAATACTGGAATCAATCCGTTCACCATACTGATTCACGCATAATCGCAGTCCACGTCCAACCTCTTGACGCTTCTTGATCGTGGAATCGCTATACTTGAGCGTGCAAATCTGAAATACGTTCGGGTTGTCCCAGCCTTCTTTCAATGCCGAGTGAGAGAAAATAAACCGTGTCGGTTCCTCGAAGCTGAGAAGACGTTCCTTGTCCCGCATGATCAGGTCGTACGCATCTACATCATCAGAATCGGTTTCTCTGGCTGATACTTTAGAATCTATAAACCGACTGCTTTTTTTATCGATCGAAAAGTATCCCTTGTGCGTATCCTTCACTCGGATTGCATTCAAATATTGAATATAAGGATCATCCGCAAACAGTGACAATTGTTCATTCAGGAGTTCCATGTATTCTTCTTCAAAGATATCTGCATAATCACCGTTTTGTTCGTTGCCGTCTTTATCATACTGCCGATACTTGGCAACTTCGTCGATGAAGAATAATGAGAGCACTTTAATCCCTTTATGGAACAATACCCGCTCTTTCTCGAAATGAGACTTCAGTGTCTCCCGAATCTGGATTCGACGGAAATGAAGTTCACTGACATCGCCCTGCGCTTCTCCAGCATACAAGGAAACACCATTAGTGAAGCTGATGCTGTTATTCTGTCCGTTGATTTCGGATACTTGGTAGCCTTTATACTGCTCTAAATTGTCGGATAAATCGTAGAGTCTATCGCCCGTTTTAATCTTTCTTGACACTTTGGTTAATCCAGTTTTGGTACGTTTTTCATATTCAAGACGTGCTACAGGAGCATGCTTGTCACTGACATCAATGCCTTCAAGGTATACGTAACTGTTCGTTCCACTTGTACCTTTGACCGAGATGCCTTTTACGCTAATCTTCTTGACCAGCTTCATGTTGTATGCATCCAAAGCATCAAGACGATATACTTTGTTGTAATCTTCCCGATGAGTTGCCGAATATCGAAGCGTGAACAACGGTTTGAAATCTTTCAAAGCCTCTTTTGTTTTCTGACCTTCTACAGATTGAGGCTCATCGATGATCAGAATCGGGTTGGTGCTCGCAATAACATCAATTGGACGCCGGGAGTTAAAGTCATCTAGTTCCATGGATATTCTTCTTGCATCCTTACCTCTCGCATTAAATGCCTGAGAGTTAATAATCATGACGTTGATCCCAGCATCGCTGGCAAACTTCTCAATGTGATGCAACTGCTTCGAGTTGTAAACAAAATATCGAGCTTTGGAGCCATACTCCGCCATGAAGTGATCTTCAGTGATCTGAAATGTCTTAAGTACCCCTTCGCGAATAGCGATAGAAGGCACTACAATGATGAATTTGCTCCAACCGTACTTCTTATATAACTCGAACATGGTACGGATATAGGTGTATGTCTTACCCGTACCAGTTTCCATTTCAACCGTCAAATTAAATTTGCCTTCAAGTCGTTCAGACAATTTCAATCCATTATTACGTTGTGTCGATTGGATATTATGCAAGACTTCTTGATCAATCAACTTGATAGGATTGTTTTTGAATCCATATTCGGATTCATTGCCTGTTGTTTGTTGAAATAGATCTCCCATTTCCACACTCTTCTGTCGCCGACCTTTATCAAGCGTAAAACGAGAAGATTCGTTGGGTTGTCCTTGAAATACGTCAACAATGCTCTTCACCGCATCCAATTGAAACTGCTGATGTTTAAATTTAATTTTCATCGCTGTTCATCCTCCTTACAACACTTGAATTTCAGTGCTTGGGGAGAGTAGCTTGAACAGTTCTTCAACATTGATACGAGCAGAATCATCACTGAAAGAACTATCACGGAATACAACGCGAAGAGGTTGATCCTCAGCGATTTTTTTGATGACTGACTCCGATACCTCATCATCGAAGCAAGCAATCAAGGAGTTGCCTGCAACATAATGGACGGTTTTACCTTGAATTTCTTTGGATTCCATAGGTAGTGAAAGCTCTAGTCCGCACTCCAGAATCACTTGTATGAGCAAGTCCTCGCCAGTACGATCTTCCTTGATATTCGATGCCACATCGTCCAGATTCAATTGGCCCAAACTGTCCGGCGTGTAGTACACATCCTTCATGTTGCTAGAGTCCACTCGATATACACGGAATCCGTAGTCAATGTCTGCTCCTGTTTCTTCTTTTATTTTCTTAGCAGCACGGCGGATGCGTTCCTTTCCAATTTCACATATATTAAGATAGCCATCTTTAAATGCGTCTGAGTTCTCATTTGTTTTCTGAGGGACTTGAATCATTATATACTTTCTATTACCTTCGTCCTCTGCATTCAGTTTCATTACTGCATCGGCGGTAGTTGCCGAACCCGAAAAGAAATCAAGTACAATGTCCTCTTTACCACAAGATAGTTCAATTATCTGGCGAATAAGATGCGTTGGTTTAGGAAAGTCAAAGTATTTGGATAATCCTAACTCACCTAATTCTACTGTACCTTTTTCAGTTATGAACTCCGTCTCTGTCCAAATAGATTTGGGTGTATAGGTGCTTTTTCTATATTTTTCATATATATTAAAACCTCCGTCCCTCTTCTTCTTTGCAACTACATTACTTTTTTTAGTATCAACATTTGAATTTTTCAATAATAACTGCTTGCCCCAACGCCAGCAACTTTCTCCACCAATTGAGTTCAATGGTGTCACACCTATAGTGAAATGCTCATCGCAATTTAATGAAACGGGAGAGAATCCATCGCTATCTACAATACTTTCATTAACATATACGGAATAAAACAAATTCGGTCTATTAAACTTACCAAATTTGGGGTTCCTATTCCTGAGTTCTCTGATATTAAATTTCCCTAATTCATCTTCATAATTCAAGTCGAAATTCTCGTCAGTTTTCTCAAGTTCATTGAATTCAGTATCCGGATTTTTCGTGTATATCAGTAGATATTCATGAGTTTTTGAAATTTGCTTGTAAGTATGACCCCGCTTATTCGATTGTACTATGACTTGTGCAAAAAAGTTGCTTTCACCAAACACATGATCACATAGTCTTCTGACATTTATTATTTCATTGTCATCTATACTAATAAATATGGCACCATCTTCACTTAGTAAGTTCCTTGCTATCTTGAGTCTCGAATACATCATCGTCAGCCAATCACTATGAAAGCGGCCATTAGATTCAGTATTTTGAAAAAGCTTATTACCTTCATCATCAATTTGTCCGGATTCTTCAAGATACTCTTCTGCGGACTCTTTGTAATCGTCCTTGTAAATAAAATCCTTTCCAGTATTATATGGAGGATCAATATATACTAGTTTGATTTTATTTAAATAAGATTCTTGCAGTAACTTAAGTACTTCAAGGTTATCGCCTTCGAGGTAAAGATTTTGTGTATTCTCCCAGTTGACACTATTTTCTTTGACAGGTCGTAGCGTTTTATCAATAGAGGTATTGGCCAAAATGATAGCCTCTTTCTTCCCAGGCCACGTCAATTGATACCGTTCTTTTTCACCTTCAACAAGGTAGTCGGACAATTCCTGTCTCAACAAATCAAAATCAACCGCTCGTTTGATTTTTCCTTGTTCATCCCTTGCCTCAGTGATTACGTTAGGGAATAGCTCTGCAATCTTATCGATATTGACCTGAGTCAAATCAGTAGATTTCATTGTCAATTTATTCATTATTCAATTAAACCTCCAGTTACTTAGTCGAGAAGTTGATTCAGTTGTTTACGTTTTTGTTGCAGTTCCATATTCATTTCGACCTTTCGATTGAACTGCTTTTCACTGCGAATCCTGGATTCTAGCCGTTGACATTCTAGCGTTAGCTTATCTATGCTGGCTTGTCGCTCCAGAACAGTTGTAAGATCAATTTCCGGCTTCGAGTTAATCGGCAGCAGTTGACGGATGATATTTTCGTAGACCGTCTTTAAATCAAGTCCTTGAACAATGTTCAGCTTAACATCTTCTTCTGGCTGCCACTCTGATTCATGATAGGAACGTACAACAAATCGATTATCGTCGGTTTGATTCCGTTCCTTGTAGGCGATAGCGAGTTTTACCTGATCCTCGTAAATAATGACATGCAGAATGGGATATGGGATCGCCTTATCGATGCTCCGCAACAGATCAAGTGAGTATGTTCGCTCCTTCAAGTGAATCTCAAACACCTGAACTTCCTCAATGTCATCTTTCGGTTCCAGACGGATCGTTTCTTTAGATAGTTTGTGCTTCCAGATGATCGATTCGACTTGCTCAGTAAACAGTTCCTTCAGGTGCTGATTCGCATGGAGCTTCTCATAGAATTTGTTCTTCGGAATCTTACGATTCACAAGTGTACTTGTTGGTAATTGAAGCATCATGCATTCACCTGCCGAATGACAACAAAAGTAATGAGTTCAAAATCTTCAAGCCCTTTGACCGAATCGATTAATGCTGTTGTGCCTCCTGAGCTGAACAAGCTATCCAGATCGCCTTCTTCCTTCACCTGAACAATGGAGCGAATTGCTTCCTCCAGCAGCATGGAGTAGGCATCCATCCTCCTACCGTCTTTGGTCGCTTGATTGAAGCTACGGCATGCATCTAGAACGGGTTCTGCTTGTCCTCTACATAGAGCACGCAAGACATCGAGTGTCTTTTTGACATCCATATGATTAATTACGACTTCACTATCATCACTCATGTAGACCAGATAGAAGGGGTGCAGACGATTCTGCTTGTCCGGGTTCAATTCTTCATTCACATTGCGAAGAACGAATATGACGCCAGGTTTAACACCTTTATCTTCATCAGCAGAAACAACGGTATGCAATCCGCTTGGCACGGTATCGAGTTCACCATTCTCTTTAACGTAGTTCACCAAATCCATACGGAAATCATTAAGCCCTAAGTCCGTTATGGATACTCCCGTATTCATGTCATCCAGATCGACAACTTCCTTCTGCAAGCGATTAAGCTGCTGCTTCCGGTATTCTAGATCGCTGGACTGATTAAACAAGACGTTATCGTCGCCAGTTGCTGTCATATCCATGATCACCATACGATTCTCAACACGTTCTTTCAATTGAATGTATTCATCCAGCGTCATGTTGGGCCAAAAGTTCACCAACTGAATAGATTTATTTTGGGAGCCAATCCGATCAATTCGCCCAAACCGCTGGATAATTCGTACCGGATTCCAGTGGATATCATAATTGATGAGAAAATCGCAATCCTGCAAGTTTTGCCCCTCAGAGATGCAATCGGACGCAATAAGTAGATCGATTTCTCCTTTTACATCAGGCATTATCAGTTTCTTTTCCTTAGATCGCGGCGAGAAGCAGGTAAGCAAGGTACTGATGTCATTTCGCAACCCAGCGGTATTCTTATTCTCATCGCTCCCGACAATTTTGGCGGTATCCATATTGTATTTTAATTTCATGTATTTGGATAAATGGGTGTACAAGTATCCCACTGTATCGGTGAAAGCACTAAATATGATGACCTTTCGATTGTTCGAATTGATTGGCTCACTGATTTTTTGATCGATGACTTGTTTCAAAGTATTCAATTTCTCATCATGTTCAGGCGTTATTTTCTGCATTTCTTCGTGAAGGTTAGACAGAATATTGTAGTCGCTCGCCAAGTCTTCTTTCCATCGAAGCACGTCCATATCGGAAAGATTAATCTTAATCGTATCTCCGATGGAAAAGTCATCATCAAGCCAGTCGTCATCATCGAGACTAGCATCTTCTATTTCAGTGTATTCAACTGGATCTGATTTTCCACTTTGCTCATAAGCCTCAATTCTCTCCAGTGTCTGACCCAGCTTGGAAATAATCTTGGACAGCGTCAACCGAAACGACTCTACTGAGCTTTCTAGCCGTTTAAGCAAGTTGATCCTCATTAGAAGCTGCAAGCTGCCTTCCCGATCCAACTGCTTGAAGCTCCCGCTTCCACCCTTAACACTTGTATCGTATAGTTCTTCATACTTTCGCAAGCGACTTGGTTGAATATACTTGAACGGAGCATAGATGCCGAGATTAATTCTGGACAACTCCATAAAGATATCATTATAACCTATTACATCCGTTCTGTCGGTCAGATCACAAAACTTGGATATAGGCGGCAGCCTCTTAGGGAATTCACCAATCTCCTCTGATTTGTAATACTTCTGAATATGCTTGCGAGAACGAGCGATAGTCAGACTGTCCAACAGCTCGAAGAAGTCGAAATCCAACATACCAAGCAGCGTCTCTGTCGTCCGTTCGGTTGCATCCAGCTTGGACCATTGGTTAAAGGCCGATTGGGCCCGCTTAAAGATGTCATTGATGCCTCTCTCAGTGCCCAGTTTATTATTGATTTCTTCAGGATTCCCCTCGTATGCCAAAGCGAGCTGATTGCGGAGATCCATGAACTTATTGTTCACCGGGGTTGCCGACAACATCAATACTTTAGTCTTGACGCCGCTCTTCAGTACTTTCCGCATCAGCTTCTGATACCTTGTCTCCTTGTCTTTCTTCGCTTCGTTATTGCGGAAATTGTGTGATTCGTCTATCACGAGCAGATCATAGTTACCCCAGTTCAGCCTGTCTAGTGGAATGTCGTTAGATTTGCCTCTCTCACGGGAAATGTCTGTATGATAAAGTACATCGTATCTTAGTCGGTCAGCGTACAAAATATTATTGGTCACGTTCTGTTTATAAGTGAGCCAGTTATCGGCAAGCTTCTTCGGACACAGTAATAAGACTGATTTGTTACGAAGTTCATAGTATTTGATGATCCCAAGAGCAGAGAATGTTTTACCTAAACCTACGCTATCGGCAAGAATGCATCCATTATATTTTTCCAGCTTATTGATCGCACCAAGTACAGCGTCTTTCTGGAAGTGGTAGAGACGTTTCCAAATTTCCGTTTCCTTGAAGCCGGTTGCTTCGTTTGGCAGTATATCTTCTGTAATGTCTGACAAGAATTCATTAAAGATATTATATAGAATGACATAATAAATAAACTCAGGAGAGTTCTCTCTATACACAGATGAAATATGCTCTGCTACCTGATCTGTAACGTCTTCAAGCTTACTCTTATCGTTCCAAACCTGATCGAATAATTCAAAGTACATTTTTGTAAATGGAGCCTCGTTTACCTTATTGACCATCTTTGAAAGAGCATTACCTTTCTCATAGCCAAGGTCAACCGTGGTAAATCCATCTAACGGCATGTAAGTTATCGATTCGTCTACAACTTGTAGATTTACCATCCCCTGCATGGTTCCCGACGTACGGTTAGATTTGAATGTAACTTTCCTCCGAATCCAGTCGCCGCACTCCTTTGCAATAGATTTCAACGTCATTTCATTCCTAAGTCGTATTTCGAAATCTGTTCCGTACAAACTTTTTTCGCGGCTACGCTTAGGTATGTAAAACTCACGTTGTTCCTTGTTGAAGCTATCAGCAACAAACGAAGGCGAAGTGAAAATGAACCGTACTTCATCTACGTGACTCAACTCTTTTAATAAAGCCTCATACGCATATATTGAAAAACATGAAGCCGCTATTGATAACTTTGACCCTTTTTTAATTGAGTGTTTCAGATCATCCCCAAGGAGCTTATCGATATTATTAATGACTTCCGTAATTCTCACCTCTTATCTTTGCAACGGCTGCATTCATTTTTAGTTCGACATGATATCCGGGATCCCTGTATAAATAGGTCTATGATCCTATATTACATAACAATGCACATATGTAATATAGCTAATTGCTACTGTTGAATTGTGAATGCAAAATTCAGGGTACAAGATAAAATGAGTGAAAATAGGAATTCCATTCTGGAATCCCTCCTATTTTTAAAGTCTATCACATTCCCTCAGTACTAGTCATTGCTCGTCTCCCAACTCCCCAACTGAACAAAATACAACCCAGCCTCTTTCACCTTGAAGCCAAAAGAGCGTTCCCACTCTGTCGCATAAGCCTCAACCTGAGGCCGGTAGAAATCAATAAACTGCAGCAAATTCTCCTTCGTTACACTATCCGTCTTGAAATCGACGATCACCCAGCCGTCCTCTTCCTCGAACAGGAAGTCGATCACTCCACGAACGTAGACATGCTCTAAGGAACATGTATCCTCCGCTGTGGCCGCAGCTTCTTGTTTGGCATCTCCAGCATCACTAAACATACTAACTTCATCAGCCCTTTTACGGATCATCATCGGCACTTCGAACAAGCGGCGACGGGCACGCAAGCTGCGTTGCCACAGATCGCTGGCCAGCAAATTCCGTATAAGCCCAGTTGCAGCTTGTATATGTTCATTTGCCAAACCTTCTTCTGAGGATAACAAGGAAATTGCCTCCTCTAGTTCCGCTTCCGGCAGGCCTTTTCCCACCATCTCTATCGCTCTGTGAACAACACTGCCAAAGGCTATGCCTTTGCCTTCTGCGGACCACTCTGGCTTAACGCCGATGGCTTTGGTCTGACCTGTAACTGATATTACGGCATAGGTTGGCTTACTAATCTTATCCAGAATTTGTTGCCGGGCTTCAGCCTCTCTTGACAGATCCGGTCCCGTGGTCAACTCGTCCTTCTTTTCTGGCTGAATCTCCGGCACTTCCAGTTCACGTACGGATTCCATTCCCTCCACAAGCGATGTCCAAGGGCACTTTGCTGGCTGCTCTGGATACAGGCTGATTACCAGCATTTGCTTCGGACGGGTCGCGGCGACATATAGCAGCCGATCCTTCTCCGCGTTGGAGAAAGCACGCTCTCGCTCATTCATCACACTCCAACCGACAGGTTGGGCAATCATCTCTCTGCTGTACTCTCCTGTTGCCTTACTGATCGTAAAGTAACCTGCGGCCGGATCCGAGGAGCGGTCAATATATTGTGTTGCATCATGGTCAGCTTCCCCGCAAGGACAAGCCAGGAATACAATCGGTGCTTCCAATCCTTTAGCCTTGTGCAAGTTCATAATCCGTACAGCTTGATTACCTCCAGCATACAGACTTGATGTTTCCATCCCTCGATCAGCAAGCATTCGCTCAATAGATCGGCATAATTCCGACCAATTTGAGCTCAATATTGGATCTGCATGTAATAGCTGCAGCATTCTCACCAGCGTCCCTGCACGAACAGACCCGGCTGACAGTGTTGATACATACGACAATATGCCGAGATCTTCCACAATTCTACCAATCGCAGCCGCCGCGCTTAGTGTGCGAACCCACATTTTATATTTCTTAAGCCTTTGCAGTACCTTGGCAACCGACCTAGCCTCATCACTACATTCGTCTAACGATGGCAAATCAAATAATGAGAACCGAAATCCCTCTTGCTTATAGGCCCACAACTGGCGGTCGCTCAAGCCAAATAGCATTCCCCTCATAACTGCAAGCAAAGCTGGTTTATCCGCAGAGTCTTCCAAGCAGCGCGCTAACTGCCATAGTGCCCGTTGTTCTTCATAGACAGTTGTACTTCCTGAAGTATCTGTAGGAACACCGTAGAGATCTAACTGCTCCGCATATAGATGGATGAATTCACGTGTCTTCGTTAATATCAGAAAATCGCCCGGAACCGCGTCTCGAGTCCCACCGTCACGCTCTGCAATTTTCAAATTTCCGCGTTGACACGCCCAAGAGATATATCTGGCAATCTGCTCGGCATCCGTTTGAGCGGCTACAGCCTTACCTCCCGGCATCTTAGGATAATTAAGCTCGAAGATACCATGTGGCGTATGAATGGATTCCGCAGGGGTAGGTCTGTGTGTCTCCATCGTCACGAATGCAGCCTGAACCTCCGTCTCTGTTGGCGGCAGTTTACCGTTAAATTGATCATTAATGAAATCACCGATAGAGTGTACTGAGCGGAAATTAGCCTTTAACTGCAGCACAGCGCCGCATGCTTGAATCCGGTTCTTTACTTCGTTATAGATTGAAATATCCGCTCTTCTGAAGCGATAAATCGACTGCTTAGGGTCACCTACCACGAATAAGGAGCCTGGTCTAGGCGTAAGCTGGCGCCAATCTCTTTGGTAATCCCCGTCCTCTGAATCACCTGTGAGCAGGAACATCAATTCGGCCTGAATCGGGTCAGTATCCTGAAATTCATCGACAAGTAGCTTCTGATACCGCTCAGCAAAATAGTCTCTTACTTCAGCATTTTCTCGTACTAGTCTGGTGGCCTGCATAAGCAGGTCCTGGAAATTCAGTTTCCCCACAGCATGCCGCCGATCTTCATAAAAGACAAGCGCCGGCTGTACGAACTGTATCAGCTTCGGGTACATATATTCATACCACTCTTGAAGGAACGGGGTTAGCACATTAATCTGCCATTCAGGGAAACGTTTCTTCATCTCACTTGCTTGTTCTTTGGATGTCCATCTATTAAGCGTAACATCAAGTTTACGATTAAAATCCTTGGCTATCTCGAGAATTCGCATATCATCCGACAGATCTATATAACGCATCTTCTGACGCGTCTGTCGGACAAGCCTTTGTACTGTATCCCATCCTTTTTCTGGTTCAGACGACGGTATATACAGGGCAGCAATATCGAGTAGAGGGAACAGAGTTTCTCGAATTCGGTCAAAATTAGGCCACTCGCGTTCTTCGCAAGGAAGCTTGACATCCGTAAACAAAGACACTCGATCATATACGCCTCGAAGAGTATTAACATCTACACCAAGCGACATCAGTTGTTCGAATTGTTGCCGTGTATTCTCGCTCATTTCAGCCAAATATTGATCCCAGCAATTTACCCGGAACATTGCATCGGTCTCTTCATCCATTTCTTCAAATGAAGGATCAAGCCCTGCCTCGATCGGACGCTCGCGTAAAATTGAGCCACAGAACGAGTGGATTGTCCCAATGAACATCAGATCAAGATTGCTCAGCGCCAAAGAGAGTCGCTCGCCTATCAACGAATCTGAAGATTTCCTACAAGCCTCTTCTAATGCCAGTTGAAAACGTCCCTTCATCTCATCCGCTGCTTTATTCGTGAATGTTATAGCAGCAATCTGGTCAACCCTAATTCCAGATTCAATCAGCGCAAGAAGCCTCCCTACTAAGCTAGTTGTCTTTCCAGATCCCGCCCCTGCCTCGATGAGTAGCGTCGTATCCAAATCCGAAAGTATCCGATCGCGCTCCGCCTGATCTGTAAGCACCGTCAACATATCATGTTCACTCAATTCCCTCCACCTCCAGCAACTTACTTAGGATATGAGCATTATCTGGTGACTTCCGTTTTCTAGCCATCGATTCCGGGTGAGACTGGCACACTGCTTGATAATCACACTTCTCACATAGCTTCGAATCTTTGGTCGGAATATAGATGCCACGATCCCGGGACTCAAGCAGTTGTGCGACAATGCCGGCCAGTTCTTCCCTTCGATCCTGAACCCGCTTCACAGACTCCCCTCGACCTCGTTCCGTTGGAAAATAATACACAGCTTCAACTACTCTGGCTTCAGAGTCCATTCCTGTCTTGCGAAGCCATTGTTCTACCGCAACAGAATACAGTGCATGCTGAAGTTGTGTTCCTCCGCTAAAATACTCCAAGGCCTTGTATTTTCTCGTATTTCCTGTCTTGTAATCGAGAATCCGATACTCATGAGGGCCAATCCGATCTACTCTATCAACGAATCCTTTCAATCTTATGCTCATGCCGCCGAATAGATCGACATTCATAGGTTCTCCATTAGCTAAAGTCAGATCTAATTCGAAGAAGCACGGCTGGTCCACGTTGAGTCTTTCATGGTGATAGAAGATTTCTACATCGCGTCTGACCTCTTCACATTCCTTTTCAAAGACATGAAGATTAGGAACCGGAATAGATGTCGCATTCTCCTTGATCACTGTCTCCGTAATTTCAAACAATCGTTCTCTATTATGATCTGCTTGTTTCCTCCCCTGATTAGTAGCTTCCTCCATATACCTTCTAAAAATATCATGCAGCAAAGATCCCCGTTCACTTGCTTGTAACCATCGAGTAGAATCAAATTTAACTATATCCTTCGACTGAAGCTTCAAGACATAATAGAAATAGTAGTACATTCCGCAACTCGCATACTTCTCCAATTGACTTGCACTGATAAAATGCTTGTTCAAAACCTCACTTGAATCATTAGAATTCAAGAAAATATCTACGTCGAGCCAACCATCGTAAGCGGAGAGCTCTGCTTCCAAACGAAGCTTCCGAGCTTGATCACCTTGGGCCAGATCAGGATAAGTTTGAAGCATCGCTCGCCATCCATCTCTACGTTTACCATTCGTATCCTGTAGCAATCTAGACCAAGTGTCGATCCCATCAAGTGGAACAGGTTGCTTGACTATATGCATGACATCTATAACGCCGAAGGGCTCACCTAATAAATGCTCCAAATCCCCAAAATCCAGGCCCATTTCCCCTGTCTGTAATCGCAGAACTTGAAGCATCTCATAAGCAGGACTTTGGTTCTTCTGCTCCCCTATATCGTAAGAAGAGTAGCTTAGCCACAATTCTCCCTTCATTTGCGACAATCGGGATTCCCGTTCACTCCTTACCCTCTTTGCACGTTCGAAGGCAGGCTCCAAATGCTCTGATAATGCATGACGTTCCGTATCCAGTAGAAGGGGGTCTTGCACTGCAGGTATGCTCCAAGCCCTCTCGTCCATCCCTGCAATCCAGGTTCGATTTCTCCCGCTCCATCCCCCATTCTGCATTGAACTAATATGAACTGCACCTGGTCTCGGTGTTGCGGAGAAGTTTATCCGTACTTCACTGATCATCTCTTGAACATACCGAATAGCTAAATCAATGGACATCGGTTCAGACAGACTAGCGTCGCATCGATTCGCCATCTCTTGTAGCATACTCTTGACATTTGCATCATCTTGCGACCGTATTGGTACATACTTCTGAAGAAAATTCGATAACCAGCCTAGCAGAAATAACGGATTCCACTCATTTCTATCGGGCAACCCCTTAAACCATTCATTTATATATGTAAATAAAATAGCACCTTGGTCCCGTAGTTTCTCGCTCAGCTTCTCTGGACTAAGGGCTGTATAATATCTCTCCTTGCCCCAACCAATACCAGACTTCTCCAAGATTTGAACCCACTCTGCCCGAGACCAGCGATCGTCAGGGAACTCCAAATAACCATGTCGATACATTTCAGCAAGCTTATTCACCGGGAAGTCTTCTGCCAGCCAGTCAAGCATGCCCATAACTACTTTTCCCGCAACAGAGAAAGTCAGTGGCAACCCGTTTGAGAGCGTACAATCGATTCCAAGTGTCTCAGTAAGTGAATACACAACAGGGGCATAGCGCTCATAATCGGATAGAATAATCTCTGTTCTGTCCAGAGATTCGGGTTCCGACAGGATTCTACGTAATCCCTCCCGAATTTCTGCAAAACTCCCGGTAGCACGGAACATAGTGAACTGATTATCCTGGAAATGTTCACTCACATAGAAAGGAGAATCTAAATCAAGCAAGACTACACGACCACCTGATAACTTTTGAACCATTTTAGATTCTACATATGTCCACCCTGTTGGATTTAATGCCAAATAAACTGTATTCTCAACTACAGGGTTCAAATATTCTATAACCCCAGCAAAGTCTGCCCGGTAATGTTCATGAAGATATGATTCATACCGTGCGAGCAAATGCTTCAAATACTCTCCTTTATCGGAATTCATGAAGCTCTCCCTGGTCATGTCCTCAGATCGAATGCCCGCCATTCTCAATTCTGAAATTGCACGAAATACATGATTCACAATGCCGGGCTTCAACATGGATTCTGTGATGTAACCCGCTGGCTCTTCTACAGTCAATTGCTTCATCAAGCGACGTATAACCCAAAATTTCTCTCCTTCTTCGAGCAGACTAATTTTTCTGCGGAATAACTCCAGTTTGACTTTATCAGTGACAATACCTTGAAGGGTCTGAACATTCACATTAAAAATAGCTCCGTAGCGTTTGCATACACGTTCAAGCAACTGATGTCCCTGCGCATAAGAGCTAACTAACAGAACCACCTGGGACCATCTGTCTTCGTTGATCTTCTGATACAACCGATCTATCAAATCCATATCTGTTCCCCCTATGATTAACATAGTCTTATGTTACAGCTTCCTATTGGCAGTAACGTGTCAGCGAATGTACGTTCTAGAAGGAGTTGTGCTCAAGACGAACACCCATTCTCTGACAACCCTCTTACACTCCTCTTTGTTAAGCTGCCCTTAATAAATCATGAGAGGAGTACCCCATATGTCAACGTACATCATATTCGATTTAGAATTTACGGTCGTTCGCAACCATCATCATCTAGCAGATATTATTGAAATCGGGGCAATCAAGTGTAGAGAACGAGATGGCACGCCCGTTATAACCGACAGATTTCAATCTTATGTAAAGCCATCCCGGCAATATAAGTTAACACCGGAGACCACACCGTTTACAGGAATTACTCAGGAGCAGGTGGATCAAGCCCCCTCTTTTCCTGAAATGTTGGAAGCCTTTCTAGAATGGATTGGGGACGACGTCTATTATCTCTGTGCATGGGGACCAGACGATAAATACCAGATGATCCAGCATTGCCGTTATCACAATATCCCCTTGGATTGTCTACAAAAATATAACGACATTCAGCTCGCATTCACTCGGCTTCACAGTCCCGATCATAGACAGAGGTTCGGACTGAAGAGAGCTCTGGATCTACTGCAACTTCCATTTGTCGGAGAACCCCACCGTGCATTGAATGATGCCTTTAATACAGCAGTCATCTTCTCTTCAATCTTTCCTAATATCATCATAGTTGAGAACAATGCTGCGAAAGAACAACTGTACGTCTCGGAACTGGTGTATTCAACGGGCCAGGAGGAGAACCTTCCATTCAGTCAACTGGCTAAGCTGCTAGGAATGGCGTGATAGCGTCATTCCTTATTCTTGCTCATATAACTTCCCCCATTGGCTCAACCGTTCCTTCATAAACTTCCTGTAGGACGTTGGCGCCAATATCTCAGCATCTGGCCCGTACTGGCTGACCCAATTGATAAACTCCCGGTCATGATTCAATGTCACCTCGAACAGAAGGCTTCCATCCGGTAAATCTGTCATTCTTGGTCGTACGAACATTTCCTCTTCTTTTATGTAACGTGCTACATTCGGTGAGAATTTCACTTTGAATTGGATATTCTGATCCCTACGTTCAATCGACCAAGTATTCTTCAGATAACTCTTAATATTGAAATCTCCACGATTAAATTTGCGACTGGTGATCTCCATAGAACGAATTCTGCTTAGTCGAAATGTACGGATATTCTCCGCCTGATGACAATACCCTATTAAATAGAAGCGCTGTTCTCTTGGAACAAGGTAGTATGGATCAATTTCACGTTCAGTTTGCTCATTTCGGCTCTGCGTATGGTAAATAGCCGTAATGGTCTTCTCCTCGACAATCGCTTGGATCACTTGAAAGAGATAATTGGGCGCATCTTCCCGATATGCCGGAGAACCCATCTGAATAATGTCTGTAACTTGCTGTAAAATTTCCCGGTCTCTGCTCTTCTGTCGAAGATGAGCCGCCATCACCTTGTCATAAGCTGTATCGAATCCAGGCGGCATATTACTCTGATCAACAAAAGAAGGCAGCAAAGAAAACACCATCGCCTCCTGCTGTGTCCAGTTAAACGGAAATAAGGCAAAATCCCCTGCGAATGTATATCCCTTTCCATATCCGTTATTCGTAATTGGTGCTAGAACATCGAGTGAACGCAGATCCCGATAGATCGTCCTCTCATCCGTCTCACATCTGTCCGCTAGTTCCTTGGCATTAATTCCAGGCCTTGCTTGAATAGCGTAAATTATCTTAAACCATCTGAACAATTTGTCTGACATAGTTCAAATCTCCTATTTCGAGTTTCGTTATTATATACATACTTCGACGATTACTATATATGTCCTTCCAAAGTACTGGAGATCATTAGTCAATAATAGATTTATATTCAGATCCGAAATAAAAAAAGAGCGCTGATGGAACATCCCCAACGCTCAACAGCTCAGTATTCATAAAAATCTAGTATCAAAATTAGATCCTTTAGACCAAAGAAGAACCTATTTATAAGGATTAGATCTAAGACTCATTCCTGGATTCATAATCGACAACATGTATTGATGTTCTTCAAACATGTCCGATAATCTAGTTAGCAACTCATCATCCAACTCAATCGGAACGGCCTGTCCATCCTTAAAAATACAAGCAGGAATGGCTCCTTCTAGTATAGGAACCGCAGTCTCCGTTCTGAGATATCCTTTATGCTGCCACATCGACTCCACGATCGGGTTTACATCTCTACCTACAACCTTTTGAAATAGAGGTGTAACAATTAGTGCAAAACCATCAACCCATTGATAATTATTGCTTAACAGCTTTTTCTGGCAAATCCAAAGGTAAAAGGGGCCTATCAATATTTTTGGGGATCTCTGCTTGGAAAGTGTATCAATCGCTGATAAATATACATTTCGGATATGTTCGTTAATCGATTCATCACTTTGATTAGCTAATATGGTTAAATCAAATTGGTATGCCCATCCTTGGGATTTCAGCACTTTATCGGTCAATTTAACAGTTTGCATTGAGAACATCTCCTTCATTAAATTAAAGCTTTCAAATTTGACATTCCGATCTCTTTATAGCTAACATTTACCGTAACAATATTTATTCTTTGTAATTAATCATAATCAGAATTTTCTGATTTGTTTTTTGTGCCTTTACAGCTGAATCCCTTATTTGATATGCGGCAGCTGACCTGATTTGATCGTCGTCAGAGTTGTTCTCGATCATTTGCCATTGGTAAATATCAAGCACCGATTCAACAAATTCAGTTATCAATTGTGCTAGCATCTTGTCTTTACTAGACCAATAAGTCGATGCTTTTTCCAAATCTAGTTCAACCTGGTTAAAATCAATATCTGAAAAAATAGCATCTATTTTTTTACTATTAGAAGAATCGTTACTTAAAACCTCAAGCAAATTCTTATAACGATTAAAAAAATCATCTCGCAACGCGATCAGTTCCTCACGGGTAGTATACTGCACCGTTTCCTTCTGGGGCGCATTTGAGTTGGTTTGTGATGTATTGTTATTCATAGTATCGATATAATTACTATAATAGTTGCTGATTTCCTCTGGCTCATAGATTGTTGGACTTCCAGTAAGTTGCATTCCAATACCTTGAACTGTATTATCTCTAGTGAAAATGATAATGTCATAATCATCAAAAGAAAATGTATAACCTAAGTAACCATCCTTTACACTTTCCTTTTTTACGGTTCTTCCAAGAACATTCTCAATCTTCTGCTCATCATCTCCAACATGTAAGTTTACATTCAATCCTTTACCTGACTCATCGGTTACGATATAGTCCAGAACACCTCCTCCTGTAAAATATAGATCAAAATCCTTCGACTTGAATCTATATCGCATATAACTATCATCGATTTCTAAATCTTCCGGTAGGTTTCCAACAACTTCAGAGAATGGCACACCTACCTTCCACCCTTCAATTAATAAATCTTCAGGCAGCTTAGAATTATTCTGTTCATTTTCTTCAGTGACAACAGTTGAGGCAACATTTGTTGTCTCAGAATCTAATGGCTTGAAGTTATTATCCTCATTCAATTGTGATTCCTGAATCTGATCAGGAACGAGAGTTGTATCCTCGAATGAATTATCAGCCTCACATCCTGTTAAAATAATTAAAATAATCCAAGTTCCAATAAGCCACTTATACTTCATGCATTTCAACCTCCTATTCTTCGACGAAAAACCTTTTATGAAACTTTTTCCTCCCTCTATGTTTTATATATACACAGGCATTTAGTAGAATTCTAAAGAGAACCTTAAGTGGAAATTTAAGATAGTCACTATACAACGTGATATAACGTGAATTTTTGTTCCATAACAAAAAACGTGAACTAATTTGACTTTATACATTATCAAATCAATTCACGTCGTATAGGGACAAAACAATAACTCGCCCTAAATAAATCTGATTTACCTTAATTTTTTTATTTCCCCAGTCCCAAAATATTTTTCATACTCATGCATTGCAAATTGATCCATCATACCAGAGATAAAATCAATAATATTACGTCTGCGCTCAGTATCGTCCTTAAAAATACGGTACTCAGGTGGTAGTAACTTCAAGTCTTCGTTTAAGTGTTCATCCTTATACACCTCGTAGAGCCCCCGGAGTACTTTCTCCCCTTTTTTCTCATACAATTGAATGGACGGACGCCGCATAATAAGAGAGAATACGAGCATTTTTAAGCCTTCCGCCAATTTATTGTGTTCTCTGTAGAATAATCTGTTTTTCTCTTGATCGTAAAATATATCACGGATTAATCGATTGACAATCTTTGATGTCAGTTCCTTCCGAAAGAGGAACGAATACTCCTCCGAAGATTGGAAATAAGCCCCCTTCTTCGCAAAATCCCTACACTGATTCACAATTGCATTAAGTTCGTCATATGCCTCTCCATATTTCACATTAATTTGAAACTCATATAGCAAATCGTCTATGGTGAATAAGTTTTGACTGAGGCAATCTTCCAAGTCATGAGCGGCATAAGCAATTTCATCAGCTAAATCCATAATTTGCATATCAATAGTAGCTACTTCGGGCAAGTCAATTTTATGCTCCTCGAGCACATTATAAATTTCTTGATAGTCCTCGTCGTAAATAAATTTTTTGTTTTTACCATTTTCATACTTGCGAAAATATTTTACCACTCCGAGTTGTGTACGAAACGTTAAATTCAATCCCGGAAGGCGTGGTGCTTTTTCTCCAGCTTTCTCAATATACGCAAGGTTTGAGCATTGCCTTCAAATCCACCGATATCCTGTACGAGTTCATTCAATATCGTTTCACCATGATGACCGATTGGTGGATTACCCAAATCGTGTGCTAAAGCGCTAGCCTCAACAACAAAAGTATGCTCTACCCCCATATCAGAAGCAATGCCGCGAGCGATTTGCGCAACCTCCATACTATGAGTCAAACGGTTTCGTATAAAGTTATATCGTTCTATACCAAGTAGTTGCATCTTACCTTGAAGACGACGAAAAGAAGATGAGTACAAAATACGAGCATAATCCCGTGCATAGGCATCGCGTCCACGATCGTCTCCATCCACCTCATTCAGCCGAAAATCCATTCCATCTAATTTCTCGTTCCACTGCTTAACAAAATCTATAGTTAATTCATCATAATGTGCCATGTTGTTTCTCCAACCCTTCTTTAAGATATTGAACAATTTGATCAATCTTTTCCCTATTCCAATATGTATTGTTCAAAACGAGATCACAGTGCGACAACGCATCGATTTCTACTTCGAATGTTTCGAGACGTGCATTTATATCCGAGGTACTATGGCCACGAGCTTCAAGACGCTGCGCACATTCATGTCGTTCTGCCTTTACCCCTATAATCAGTATTTTGTCATTGAAAAACTGTTTAATCTTTTTAGCTCCGGCCTCATCCAAAATAACTGATCTTCGCTCCGACTTGTGGAAAATATCTTCAAGCAACTGTATTGGAGTACCGTAAAAATTCCCGTGATAGCGTGTCATTTCTATCATTTGACCTTGTTCATACAGTCGCTGCATTTCTTCTTTTGTTCTAAAAAAATAATCAACTCCGTCAATCTCACCTTCGCGCGGCAGACGTGAAGTCCAAGTCACAACGCGGGGAAGTCCCAATTTACTCTGAATTGTACTTTTCCCTGACGCACTTGGTCCTTGAAGAACGACTAACAATATTGACATAATATCCTTCACCCCACAATTCCAGTCATGCATACAATCCTAAAATTAATATACCTTAAATGTATTTATACTTCATCAATGTCTTAGAGTTTACTATAGAAACTACTAGTTTCTAGTGCCTATGGAATAAGCACTAAACTAAATCCTAAAATCAATTCATAGTCCATTCATTTCTATCTTCCAAATCCCCGTGCTCGTCAGTCTAATGCCATAACTCTCGTACTTTCTGGTTATCTCTCACTTCCTCTACGATTACCTGATACCCCCTGCTTCCGCTTAAATATCCACTGCTTGCAATTATTTTGCCATTCATTATATCCTCCTTTGATTTTGGACATGTAAGAAAAGCTCACACCTACTTATCATTCAAGTGGGAAGAGCTTTTCAAAGTATATCAAGTGTTTGAGTTGTTTAATGAAAAAACTAAAAAAGTTTGATAATGGGTTCATTCGGCACGGGATAGCCTTACAAAATACTTTCGAGCAACACAAACCAACAGATTCCTCAAACTATATCTCCAACCTGATAGTCTAGTCCCAACCCATAAAAAGGAAACTCCACTGCTCCACTCAACTTCTTATCGTCAACAGTTATTACATTATTCTTTCGTAATAATATTGGCTTATCATTTAGCTCAAGAATGCAGTCTCCGTCCATATTATTAAGTAATTTTCCAATGAAGACCATTAGCTCATACGCCCAATTAGTATGGGAAACTATAATATCAATGTAGCAACTAAACTTTAATTCAATATCATAATCCTCACTCGCAAACATTGCACTATGCCCACCCTCATTAATGGATAGCGTAAATCCATCACTAGAGACTGTGAGATTATCATCAGTTTCAGTTATCTCAACATCTTGCAATAGTCTTGTTACTGAAAACTTTACTTCACTGAAATCAGAATAACCTCCAAAATAAAAATTACAAAACATGATTTTTTCTCCTTGTCTACGGTTTAATCTTGTTATTTGTCCATCTTTAATAATAATTAGCTCATCTAAAGTTGGTATTTCCACTGCTTTAATGTCAGTAGACCATCGCCAAGGGCATATCGTTCAGTAGTAATCTGAACGGAGTTTGCACTGCGTTCTCCAGCAATACGTTCTCGCTTCTTCAAATCGCAAAAAAGGCTTATTCCTCCTTACGTTCAAGTTGGAATAAGTCTTTAATAGTTAGTCTAAGCGTGTTGGTCAAGAGGAATTTCATTTACACTATCTAAGATTCAATAGTTGTTCTCTCAACAAAGTTGTTATTTTCTTTAATAATCATTCTCGCCAGTCTTCTTCCAGCTCTTTAAAAAAAGAAATCATCTGGATAATTGTCAGAATCAATTGGAAATAGTTGATTTATAACACCATTTTTTTATCATATTCAATTTTACCCATTATTTCTTCATTTGGTCTTAACAGTATACAACTCTTTCCTCGTCCTCATAATCC
Source organism: Paenibacillus motobuensis (assembly GCF_039521865.1). Lineage (NCBI taxonomy): Bacteria > Bacillati > Bacillota > Bacilli > Caryophanales > Paenibacillaceae > Paenibacillus > Paenibacillus motobuensis. The sequence goes on from NZ_BAAACX010000017.1 coordinate 76,589, forward strand.
TTAAGCATTATCACAAAAACCGCCATTAAATCTCACTTCCCATAAATTTAGGATTTAACGCATCAGTCATCGTCGTTCGTAGGTAGATCTGTATATAAGATTATTCAGTTCCTTACTCTAACCACTGCATAATACTGGTAAATATAAAAGTACTGACAGACCTAAGCCAGGAAAATGTTCTCCAGAAAAAACAGGTCAATTATGGTGGTATTTGACCATACCGACCTGTTCGATTTAACGGTAAAGCGTTATTTAGAGTATAAAATTCAAGCATTGATGTAGTATAAACTTAATAGAGAAATCTTTATACGGATATAACGTGAGTTATATATGTAGTAATTGAATAATGAGCTCTTTTGGCACTAGATTTTCTTATTATGGCTAGTACCGGTCTACCTCTCATTTGGGTCATATATGATTTCCATTTGTGACAGCTGCTCTTTTAATTTGTTTGCCAATAGTATGATTTTCTCTTTCTCTTCTACACTTAAATCTAACTCAACCCCACCGCCTAGTACCTTTTCTATCGCATCAGAAATTAAATCATGTTGACCTATATAGATTCTTCTATCTACCTTTAACATTGATTCCATAATGTATAAAGTGAACACGATTTTTTCGGTAATGCCATCGTCCATAATAGGTTCGTACTCATAAAAACATCTCGTGGCTGCTTCAATGGAGCTACTATTGTAATCTCTTGTTCGTACTTTTTCAAAAAAGTCACCGACAAATTCAGATACCTCCATTACTGTAAAATCTCTCATTTTACCCCTCCGTATACTTTTATGGCAATATTCTTTGGTGGTTATTGTGCACAACTTCAATGGTAATGTTTTTGTATCTCGTCATAAACTCATCAATCACTTTACTACAACTTGCACATGGTGGTTTTTCTGTGAATAAGGTCAGATTTCCCTTTATATCAAATTTACTCCCTAACTGACTAGCCACATCATTCAGTATTTTATATTCTGTGTCAATATCTCTAAGTAAATCCCTACCATCAATTGTTATATCAGTCGAAGCTTTAAATGTTGGGTTTGTCGGCTTCAACGAAATATCTGATACTATACTCGTCGATGACCTAGCATCCGATAGAACATCTATACCACTATGAGCATAGAATTCTTTTTTTAATCCGGGTATATCAACTTCAGCCAAGCCAACATTTCCACTACGGCTAAGATCACTTGGTAAGCTATTTCTTATGTTTTTAACTCTACTAATAAGTGTCGCATCAACTGACTCGTCAAGGACTCTAGTTGTACGTCTACCCGTCCCCTTAGTTTCTACAAATTCTTTTTTATCCTGAAACTCATTATGTTTCCTTTGAATATTCGGATTCTCCGGAGTTTCGATACGATAAGTATTTGGAATCTGAATTTTCATTCCATTCTCAGTAGCCGCCAATACCCCACCATTCAGCTTAGGCAGAAGCTCGGCTGTAGATCCCAGATATCCTGGAATGGAACGACGAACTCTTCTGCGGCTCCTTCCTTCAGCACTTCCTTGATATCTTCCAGGGTAATATCTCCACTCGTGATCGCCTTGGCTAAATCATAATATCCTGGCAGCGTCTCTGTCCAGAACTTCGGATTAGTCGGATTTACGGACCAGGCCTGCTTCAAAAGCCCACTTCCTTCATCCCAAATCTGACTTACGATTCCATCCCCGACTCCTACCGATGTCATCGCTATCCCTAATCCGCCTGCTTTCACATTTGGATTATTCCAATATCCCAACCCTCTTTCCGAATTCGCCAGTTCCAGAAGCTCCTTCGTGATCAATCATGGGTGCGTCACCCAAGAGCGTCGGGCTGCATGGATTATTCCTTAGCCTGCTGTGCCTTGCGCTCCCAATATCTACGTTCGTATTCTATCTGCTTCTCTTTATTCTCAGGCTTCTGCCGCCATCTGCGCTGATACTCACGCTCATACTGTCTTCTATATTCCCGACGTGCTTCCAATGCTTCCGGGCTTAATTTCACCATAACGTTCATCCCTCTTTGGGTTACACTTTTCCTGTAGCTCTGTTGAGCGTTTCCTGTACTGCGTTTTGAATGGTAGATACCAACTCTTCTCTAGAGCCGATTCCTTGAATTTCAATTTCCTCATCCACGATTTCAATTACGATTTCGTCGTCACCAAAGAACTTCTCTGTTGCACTCGTAACAAATCCTTTAATCTTGGCGAGTTGTAGAACTTCTGGATTTGCCGATACAGGTACAGCAGACAGCTCTAACAGTTCTTGTTTCTTGTACAGAATACCGCCGCTTTGTCGTTGTTCAAACTCCTTACCTTGCAATGTCAGGAAACGGATGTCCTCAAGAAAAAACAGGTCGATCATGGCGCTATCTGACCATATTCGACCTGTTAGATGTAAGGGAAAGTGATATTTAGGGTATTAAATTAAAGAAAGTTCCCATCTCCAATAGTAAAATAATAACGATCTATCAGTTCTAGTCTCATTATTTCAAGTTAACCTTCGAGTTGATTATGAGCCACTGTCTAGCTTCTTCACCTACTACAATATTTGGTTGTTCTGGCGTCCCAATATTGATGCTTTTTATAAAAGCCTCTTCTAGCCCCCGAACCCCAGTTAATTTAGCTCCTTCTAGCAATACTCTTTCAAACGTAGCTAACCGCACATCAGCATTAAATAATATTGCATTACGAAAATCCGTCTCATCAAAAAGACCAGCTACTAAATTAGCATCTGATAAATCAGCTTGAACAAACACCGTCTCAATACATTCACTATCAGCAAGTCTAGCAGCTTTAACATTGGCATTTGTGAAGTCCACATACGAAACATTAGATTTACAAAAGTCTGCCCCTTCTAAATTTGTAGATACAAAAGTTGATGAACTTAGTAAGGATGAAGAGAAATCTTTGTGATTTAAGTTCATGCCATCAAAGATACAAGCTGTTATATATGCTTGGTCTAATGGGTATTGTGACAAATCCACATTTCGCAAATCAATTTCATCTATACCTAGTTTTTCGCCTTGTTCTCCAACAGTTTCAATCCAAAGACGGTGTGATTCTAATTGAGTCATAATTTCTTTGATATCAGTTGTCATACCCAACCCTCCTATGGATACCAAATAACCCTATCTGATATCCCAGCTTTTTCAATTGCCTCTTTTAACTGTTCAACATGTTCAGGAATCATGTCTCTTTTATCCACTATTACATTGTAATTTTTATCTAGTTCTTTATTAATTGCCTTCATCCCGTTGCTTACTGTGAATGCGCCTTTTTTGGGTGAAGTATGACCATTTGGATAAGATACGAAACTTTTAACGTCCCATTTAACGTTATTTGTTGTATCAATAAATTCAGATCCTCCGTTTCCTTGTGGGTCACGTACTATCTTCCCTAGTTTTCCTTGTTGTTCCAAATCTAGTCCTATCTCTCTTTCTTTCAAACCTTGATCCCTAATTTTACCACCATGTGAAGGGTCGCCTGCTAAATCGTCCAGTTCCTTTTGAGTTCTTCCTCCAGTGTAACCAGTCTGAGCTTTTGGCGTCCCCTCAATACCTTTTTCGACCTCATTTTGCCTTCTCTGAATATTTGGATTCTCCGGAGTCTCGATACGATAATTGTTCGGAACCTGAATTTTCATTCCACTCTCAGTAACCGCCACGGCTCCGCCATTTAGCTTAGGCAGAAGCTCGGAGAGCTGCCTGCTCAGTTTGCCAGATATCTTGACACCTGACTTAACTGCTCCTTCCACTAGTGTCAGCGCCAGAAAAGCCTTCACCAAGGCTCGTCCATAACGTTGGCTCTCTTCATAGCTGGCTTTTCCACTAAGTACTTTCCCCTGTAAATCCCAGATATCCTGGAATGGAACGACGAACTCTTCTGCGGCTCCTTCCTTCAGCACTTCCTTGATATCTTCTAGGGTAATATCTCCACTCGTGATCGCCTTGGCTAAATCATAATATCCTGGCAGCGTCTCTGTCCAGAACTTCGGATTAGTCGGATTTACGGACCAGGCCTGCTTCAAAAGCCCACTTCCTTCATCCCAAATCTGACTTACGATTCCATCCCCGACTCCTACCGATGTCATCGCTATCCCTAATCCGCCTGCTTTCACATTTGGATTATTCCAATATCCCAACCCTCTTTCCGAATTCGCCAGCTCCAGAAGCTCCTTCGTGATCAATCCATCGACTTCAAATTCCTTACCGTTATGATACCCACTTAATTCTCGCCAGACGGCGAACATCGTACTGTAGTTATTAGCGATATACTGATATCCCGCTACAGCAACTAGTAAATCTTGATCGTATTTCCCGGTAATTTCCCCGTGATACAGATTCATATCTTTAAGAAGCTGCTGCATCTTTCGGATATCTTCCTCAGCAACTAATTGATCGTATTCTTTTAACTGCTGCTCTAGCTGCATCCGACGAAGAACCTTCACTTCCAGTTCGTCATATTTCTGACGGAGTTCATTCAGATTTTTTTCTCCCCGCAAACCTTCCTCTAGCAGGGATCTAATCTCTTCATCGTCCAGTAATAGCGATCGGTCATTTTTTAACGGATTATATTTACACGCCTCCAGGTATCCGCCTTGATAAAAATACGCCAGGTCGATTCCTTCCTTAAACCATTCGTCCGAGACGCCCATTTTTTCGAGCTTTTTTCGCTGGGCTTCGGCGTATTTATGTGCCGCTTCCATATATTCATGTTGGCCATAGGCCTGATAGACAGCGTAAGCCTTCTGACTGCGGGCGATTTCTGTAAATGCCTCAGCGATTTTCTTTAATTCTTCTTGGGCTAGTTTGTGGGCAAAGGAGTCTTTGTTTTGCATTGTTAGTATAAGGCTGGCAATACGCGGGTCTTCTTGGAAGGGAGCTAGACGATCGATAATGCCTTGCTGCTGAAAGGCTTGAAGTTGTTCGAAAATGTTAGGAAACTCGGGTGACTCTGATGCATAGGACTTCGCGGGACCATACAAACGATTTCCTGTAATATCAGCCCACTGCCTGGCTAGAAGCGGAGTTTTATGATCGAACATGAACGAAGGCGGCTGAGTTTGAGCTAATTTTTCCACTTGCTTGTCAGTGTCTGCGTATTGGTTCGCAGCATATTTTAGACCGCTTACCTTCTCTCTCAACTGCTCATCAAGTTGCCTAGCTAGGATTTCGATCTCGCGAAGACGGCTTGCAGTTTCTTGAGTGGCAGTGCGAACATAATACTCGGAATAATTCGCTTCTGTATTTTGGAGCAAACGGTTCACATCTTTAGCCATTCCGCTAATTTCTTGTTCCATGGTCTGTCGCAAATGCTCCACTACTCTAGCCAAATTCTCGAGTCGATCAAGGTCTATTTTTTGAATTGAAAGACACCTCCATTACACTCACAATTACTCCATATTTTCTGGATTCACATGATGTAAAAGAAAGTAGGTTAAAGGTGATGGCTATACGAGGATTAAAAGGAGTTATATTACATCTATTCTATCAATAAGTATTTAATCTTACAATATTTCCCTGAACAGGATATCCCCCCTACAACACTACTTCAAAAATATAAAAACGAGATATTAATCAATGTCGCCAGAGGACTTTACGATGAGTCTCTTGTTTTCCGTAACGAACTTATCCGTGTTAAGATACGTATAGATTGGATTTATGTTTTATGATTTATAAGGGGGATGCAAATTGGCGGAATGTACGACTTCATTTCATTTGGAAGGACTAGACAATATCATAGTGCTAGATCGCACGCAACGTCTGGAGGAGCCTGATATTCTGTATCCTTTTGCATTGGATGAGCTGTTGTGCAGACATACAGGCAAGGGAGGTCCCGCTGTATGTCATCTATGGCGCCATCCGAGAGCCTTCGTGATGGGACTTCGTGACAGCAGACTGCCGCATGCAGCAGAGGCGCAGAAATGGCTGGAATCGCTTGGCTACTCGACGGCTGTCCGTAGCACGGGCGGGGCTGCCGTACCGCTCGATTTAGGTGTTGTGAATATTTCCTTAATCCTTCCGAAGGAAGGTCTTGGCGACAAATGCTTCCGCTCGGACTATGAGCGTATGTATCAGCTAATCAAACTTGCCCTGCAGAATACGAGCTACACGGTCGACAAAGGTGAAATTGATGGAGCATACTGCCCTGGCGATTATGACCTCAGCATAGGTGGCATCAAATTTTGCGGCATTGCGCAGCGTCGTCAAGCTCATGCCTTTGTCGTACAGGCTTTCGTCATATGCGAAGGTTCGGGCAAAGAGAGCGCCGAGCTCGTCCGCTCCTTCTATGATCGTGCTGCGTTAGGCGTGGTGCAAGCGAATCATCCAATCGTCACCGAAGATAAGACGGGCAGTCTGGAAGAACTAGCTTCGCTCGGCAGCAGTGTTGGCAGCGGTGCGGCGCAGGTATTCACAGAGTCTATAAAACAAGTGATCCGGGAGCGCCAATCCAAACTTTGTCTCGAACAGGCTGCCTCAGGATTATGGCTCCCAGAGCCAGAACAAGTGCATGCCTTCATCCATACACTGCGTGAACGTTACGGAATCAAAGCGTGAGGATGAATAGGTGAATAGTACCCTTTTGATTTCATTTGCTTGTAGCCACGGGGCAGTCATCCGCATGGATCACCAGAAATACATGATTAGTAGCAAAGTTCCTAAACGCTCCAGCTTTTCGGGCGTATCTGCCTCGACCAGTACAAAGAGTAGTCGTTGTTTGTGAAAGGAGCTGTTCACCCGACGCATTGGTATCAGAACTAATCAAAGGTCATCTAGATCATATGTATACTTGTTTAACCGATCTTTTTCTTTCTCCCAATTTCTTGTGCAGCGCGGGCCTTTAGAGCGATACTCTCCAGTGGTGTATCATCCAAATAACCATTCTATTCGTCTCCGGAAAAAGGGGTTAGCTCCGCCTCTTCCATTTGAGACATCTTTGCCGCCAAATTCTCCGTGACTAGTCGAATATCCGGCATTTATACTTCCGCCTCAATTAATATGATACGTTCCTTAAATCTACCCCGTTTCTGCGCTTTTTCACTACGCAACTGATTCAATTCTTGCTCTGTAACTCCATGAACGGTTGCCAAAGCATAAATAACTTCAAGCATATCCGCAAGTTCTTCGGAAGCCTCCTGATCCGTTTCCGCTGATATGTATTCCTGATGCTCCTCCTGCAGTTTTTTTCTAAGTTCTATAATATATGTCTCCATGTCCAATGTCTTAATGGTATACTTCTTTCCCTGTGCTCCGATGATATTCGGGATTAAATCCCGGACAAGCTTGTTATATACTGGCATGATGTTGTTATTCTCCTCTCCTATTATAGAAGTATTTCTTAGGCTCCTCATATGTCTAGATTTTACCGTGACTAAACCTAATTGTTTCTGATCAGCATCGCCTGAAAATGGGGATTTCCTTCACCCATGTCTCTTGTATGAAAGTCTTCAATTTGAAAATGACACTTGATGATACGTTGAATCTCCTCATCTGGATACATGGCAAAATACCACTTAGGTTCATAAACATCCTGCATCCAAATACCGTCAGTGGAAATCCCCCCATATACTAGCCAGCGATTTCACAATAATAGAAAATATCCGATCAAACTAAAAATGTATCTATTAAACTAGTCTATAAATATTCATAAAATATGGAATCAATGGTAGAGTATTAGCAGATTTAAGTGGTACCCAATGATTTTAATAAAGGGTGAAACTACATTTAATGGAAAAATGGTTTTATTCTTTTTCTAACTAAGCAGAAAGGGGATTCTACTTTCAGTTAGGTAAACTAAAAAAATGATTAGGAGTGTGTAAGAATGACAGGATTTCAAATAGACGATCTTATTGAAGAAGATGTTGTCAATTGCCCAGGAGAATCAACTCAATTACTCACTGGCGCTGGGAAATTAGGTTTTATTTTCGATTTTACTGAGTTCTTAAGACAAAGCTCATGGAATTAGAATATCATGGGAACAGGAAATAACTCATTTAACCATATGAAATCGAAAGGTAGAACCCACAATTTTGTGATTCAGCCTTTGCTGTCCTCAGGGGCTTCAACCATTCTTATAATCGGCTTTCAATACCTGTTCATGAGGTTAGATTATGGATCAATATTCGCGAATGAGTTATTTGTGAAAGGTATTAAATCAGGATGGCATGTTATTCTATCCGTATTTATAGGAATGTATATCGTATACGCCATTACAAACGTAATCAGATGGGAATTTCATAAGAGAAAATCAAAGTAAAACTCTTTACCAAAATAGCAGCTGCGTCACGCTGCCGAAGAAGCCTCTCGATTATCGAGGGGCTTTTTTACTCGGAGAGCTTATGACATAAATTATGATTCAAGCAATCGTACGTTATATATTGGTTCAGGTGAACCTTCGTTAATTCTGAGTGAACAACCGACTGTCGATTCTTATAATTTCAGAATTCAAAGCAATCAAAAGGAAGAAATCCTCATATGGTATTACATAAGTTATGTGTGATATTTGTTGAATGATGGGTTCATTCAGCACTGGGTAGCCCTACATGTTAAATCCGTACATGAAGGTTTATCAAGCTCATTTCTTCCCACCCATTAAGACTTCACAGACAACACAGAATCCAGCTGCTCCCACCAACTATAGTCTTCCAAATGGCTCGCATCGAACAACATGACACCGTGCGTACGTTCTTGGCACATCCGGACCGCTTTTTCAAATTGATCAATGTTTCCTTCGTAATCCTTCAAATATAAGCTCGCGATGACTGGGATCTGCCCGTTAATGGCCTCTAGGCTCATTTGGATCGCGCCTTCTACGCTGTACCATTCCGCAGGCCTACCGTTATGTACAGCTTCTTCAATTCGCACTTCGGGATAATAACAACCTGTCATAATGAAATCCAATTCATCGGCATACGCGGAAATATGATATTCTTCTGATGCCCATGGCAAGTTCGAACGATAGGTTTCACTGGCCCAATTGACACCTTCGTTGTAATATAACGGATACCATGATCCGACATAAATGCTGAAGGACAGACTTGGATTAGTGGATTTAACCACTTGCTTAGCAGATTGCACGAATTTCTTAATGTTCAGCGCACGCCATTCCGTCCATTTCGCGAACCAGTGCCCATACTCGATTTGTTTCGTACCTTCTTGTAAGGTGAAAATGTCCTGTGGCCATTGTGCTACTGGCTGCCCAATATATTGTTCGAATGCTCTCCTGCTTAACTCGCTAAAATCACCATAGACATTCGGATAGCGGCAGCGGTCCAGCACAATACCACTAATTTTATAGTTCGAGGCAATCTCCTTCAGAATCCCAAGCTCGTGCAGTTGAACTTCTTCATGAATCGGATTCACAAAGATCGTATCATCATCCGCATTTTCAGCTGCTACCGATTCTGAAGCAAGGCTCGGATTATACAGCATGACCTGCCAATCCTTCTTGTCATAAGCGATACCGTCTCTTGAATGCGTCGTACCTTCCGCGAATACATCCATATTGGCAATGACTTGCAGCCCGACAGCACTCGCTTCCTCTATCATTTCCGCAAGAAAGTCTCTTCCTTCCCATACGTCATAACGTCCGTCTGACCAGCGGCTTACATGATATGCATAAGAACTCGGAAATGTCGTATGTCCATAGGGGATTTTGGCATCCACCACCAAGTGGGTTACTCCTGCTTGTTTCGCACTATTCACAAGGCGCTGCCTCTCTGCACGATCCGCTAGTCGAACCCCATTCGCGATAAAATCAACCCACAACACATTTGCACCTTTTTCCATGGAAATACTCATAATGGGTCACCTCAACTATATAAGTTTTATAATTCGGGGTGCCAAATTGATCTACGGCACCCCGTGAATTCATTAGGAATGGATAGAGCCTATCGTCATTCTTCGTGGTTCTCTTTCTCATTTCCAGCGCGGTGAATCGTCACCGTGTAGTTCTTCGTTAATCCATCTTCGGACTTCACTTGTAAAGTAACCAGATTCAATCCTACTCGAAGTTGTACGGGAATGACCGAATCATTCTCAACAAGCTTGCCCCCTACGGAAATCACTGAATTCTGATTACTTGTACTCGCCGTAATGTCTACTTGTGTAAACGAATGACCGACCTTTACACTGTAATCATACGTCGATGGTGAGAAGGAAGGCGTTAACTTCATTAACTTCTTCCCCGAGTTCACCGTCAAATTACTTAATTGCGTTTTCGCTGTTTTGGAGAAATAGATGTCTATCATTTTGCTGCCATAGTCCAAATCATGCTTCATTCGATTCTTCACTTCTGTATTGATCGAGTTGCTTGCAAGAAGTTTGCTTATGCTGTCGATCTTCTGTTTGATGTCACTTGCAGTCTCATCCGTCATATTGGGATTCACATTTAGAACCTTTATAGCGGATTCAAGTTTCTGTATTAGTTTCTCGCCCTCTTTATGGCTCATCCCTTGGAAGGGAACGTAAATCTCATTGATTTTACGGATCATTTCTTCCATCACGGTCGCTAGAGGCTTGGTCGTATCATATTGAGGCAAAATGGCTTGATTGCGATACACCCCAATCTTCAGCACCTTGTCATACTTATAATTAAATAGTCCTTCGAATTCAAATAATGCGGCTCCAGCTCCATCATTCTTTGTTGCTTCGATAATTTGATCCACAACCGTCGATGTAGGATTGCCTTGGAACGTATCTAGACCCGATGAGACGAATGCATTGTCCCCTGCTAATGCCATCGAGTTTCTCAAGTCAGCTACCGTTAATTCCGAACCCGGCGCATAAGACATATGGTACAAGTGATCGATTAAATTATGATCTAACCAGTATTTCGTTTCTTGTGCGTGCGATTTCGGTGCTTCTTCATAATTCGGCCATACCGCTGCTGTAATTTGTAGCTTTGGTTTGATTTGATGCGCCTCGTCTACTACCCGAACGACCCAGGTATTGATAATATCCGCACGGAATTGCAGCCATTCATCCCAGTAGCGATCTCCTGGATGAAGGTCAAGCGGATCAACGCCATATTTCTCGCTGAACAAATTGCGGGTATACGTGTCATAACCAAAGTCATTCGTGTAATCCTTGGAATCTGGATACCTCGCATAATCCAAATGCAGTGATGCAATGTCATATTTTGTGATGAGCTCATTGTATACAGAGGCAACGAAATCTCTAGCCTGCGGGAGCGCTGGATTAAGCCAATACCACTTGGCATTGTTAATGCCCACTTCATAATCAATACCTTGTCTGCTGATCATACGCCAATCCGGATGATTCACCACAACTGGTCCGCCGACAAAGAAGTTCTCCACCCAGGCATGAATTTCAATCCCCTGTTTCTTACCTTCATCGATGAATGCTCCAAGTACATCAAAGCCTTCATACAAAGGATTTAATTCACTATCTGGCAAAGACGTTGGCCAAGTCGTATATCCATTCCACCACGTTTCCAGATAGATGGCATTGATCCCGGTCTCTTTGATTTTCTTCACATGTTCTCGAACCTGCTCCAGGTTCTTTTCCTTCGGCCTCATCCAGAGACCTCGAGTCTGTACTCTCGGAGACTCAAAATTCATGTAACTTGCTTCCGTAACTTTCTGATCCAAGTCATTCAGTAAATCCATTAACCCATTGGTACCGCTTTCATTCAGGCGTTGTTTGGCCAATTCATAAACGGCCTTCGCTTCTACAATCTTCTGTTCAATATCGGCATAAGGCACATCCATAAATTGATTCTTGGATAACTGGAGCGCCTTCTCTGCGCTATCGATACTTATCGATGCTTTATCTAAGTAAGATTCCGGCGTAAAAATAACCAGCACTTCTTTTTTAGCAAAATCCAGACTCAATTTGGCTCCGACTAGTGCGTTGTTCTTTAACCATGTATTTTTAACCCCATGACCGGATAATACATAGCCACCTTCAGGAATTTTACTGTTGTTCCCGCCGTTGTTGGTCACATATCCGTCCGCATTAACAATGATTTCATTGCCCCATGGGTTTGTGCCCGTCTCCACGCCATAATTACGATCATAGACGATCAACTGATCCGCTCCACGAAAGCCTGGATAAGGCACATTGCCAACATTGTCCCAGCCTGCGGGATTATCTTCTTTTACTTTCGGATTAAATGCATCAAAAGAGGTTCTAGCGGCCTGGTAAATTAAACTATCCGTCACGAGCTCAACCTCTGTGCCGATGCTCACATGTCCTGCTAGTTGGTTATAGAATGGACTTGACGCTTGAATCGACAGTACATATCCATCCGATGGAATGGAAGAGTTGTTATCAAGATAAGCCCCAGTGTTGGGATCGTATGCAATCTCCACAACGCCCGTTACCTTATTGCCAACAACTGTAAGCTCCATTCCCCAAGCATTCTGATTAGTGGTTGCGCCATAAGCAGGCTGGTATAACACCACTTCTCGCTCTCCACGCGGTCCATTTATTTTATCGATGCCTACCGCAATACCATTCACTTTCAAATATTTGCTAGGCAGAATAGGAATATCTACATTAATCGCTTGTACGGACTGCCCCACGACCAAATTCAAGGATGACGAAGCGTTGCCAGAAGCCGATATAACATAACCGTTCGCAGGAATGTAGGTTGCACTCTGACCATGAACATCATAGGTGCTTTTCACAACCACCACATCATTGGTGATGATATATTGAACGGTATCTTCAGAGAATGGGCTTGTCATCTCACCAAAATGGCGTGTATAGACTGCGATCGTATTGGTCGGTTGATCTTCATCTACAACGTCGATCGGTATAATGCCCTGCTCTGTGATGAGCTGTGGGCCTCCGACTATTGGATCAGGTAGCGTGTAGCCAACAATCTCAACCGGGTCTCCCGGACTCATATTGTCTTTAATCCACTGTTCACTCGATCCGTGACCAAATAGTACAAAGCCATTCGTCGGTATTTGTACAGCTCCTTCACGATAAGTGACGTCTGTAACGCTGTAAGTACCTTCATGGTAGTCCACGACTGCAGCAGCTGCGTAAGGGTTCGAATCGGTGAGCTTACTACTGTTTTCCCTTGTAAACAAAATCATTTCATCTGAAGCTCCGATGGCTCGATTCACTGCTGTAATGCTGATGGTGTTGCCATTTGAAGCTTTCGCCGTGATGGCTCCATCGGCCGACACCCCCAACGTCATTCCTGAAAAAATGAGAGCAAAACATAAGATGAAAGACAGCGTATTCTTTAATCTCATTATCGTACCTCCCCAAATTGTTCATGAAAAAACAGCTTCCCAAGCACTCCCTCTTATATAACTTATCTAGTCTACAATTCTCTTTTTTGCCGAATATTTCTTACAAGCATCACCTCCCACTGTAATTATGGAATATTCCTCTTTATATTATGTTTTCGGTGGAATATTCCTCCTTTACGAGATATCATAAATCATATGCCTAAATCTAACAAGGTTTTTTAGACATAGAAAAAGGAATATCTATTTTCAGAAATATTACCGAAAATTTATGATAATTTTCATTTCTTGAATCCTCCAAGCATCTATTTCGTATATAATAAGGAGAATAATCCCTTACAGGAGCTCGTATCCTGTTTACTTATTCACTCGAATTACATAGTTTGCATGAACCTATAGGAGGAGAAAGCGTGAAAAAACTTGCAGCAGTATTACTATCTTCATCCATTTTATTAAGCACACTTCCAACTGGACTGGCCCAAGCAGCAGAGCCTAATGTAACACGGGGAGAAGTTGTGAATTACCTATTGAATGCTGCCGATGATTACAACCCTGGTGTCAAGAAGGAAGATATTCTGAGAGGCTATGGCAAAGGAGATGCGAAGGAAGATCAGGATGTATCCCGAATTGAAGCATTAATTATGCTGAGTCGGGCGTTCTCAGAACTGCCTGAGCCAAAAGGCAATGATCTGCGTATTTCCAACAACTCAGCTGAGTTCACGGATATCCCAAAATGGGCAGAGAAGGAAGTCGCCAAGCTAACAGCAACGGGCATCATTAACGGTTATCCGGGCGGAAAGCTGGGAGCCTCCGACCACATTACCATGGAGCAATTAAGCACTTTAACGAAACGTTTGATGGCCCTCAAAGGATCGAATCCACGCGATGATTATTATGAATTCGTGAATAAAACCTGGCTGAATAAATCTACCATCCCAGCTGGAGAGATGACCAACGGTGTATTTAATGAACTGGCAACCTTGAACGAGGAACGAGTCAAAACAATCATTGATGAAATCGTGAAGAAACCGCAGCAAACAGGCTCCAAAGAGCAGAAAATTGCCGATTTTTACAAAACCGCGCTCGATGTAGAGCATCGTAACCAACAGGGAATCAAGCCGATTGCTCCTTATTTGGCAGCCATTGATAAAGCTTCTTCCATTCAACAATTGCTCGATACAACTTTAGAAATTGAAAGTGCTATGTCGAACGGTTCCCTGCTTTCTTTTGCCGTTATGGGAGATGCCAAGGACAGCAATGTTAACACTTTGTATTTCTCGGGCTTAGGCACCGTACTCGATAAGAACAGTTATGTTTCCGGAGATGAGCGGACCAAGAATGTGTATACTGGTTATTTAACGAAATTGTTCAAGCTGTCTGGAGTAGATGAGAAATCTGCAAAAGCGCAGGCTGAAGCAATGTATTCCTTCGAAAAAGAGTTGGCCACAGCGACCATGGACATTCAGGATCAAGGAAACGTAAATAACTTCTACAATGCTTACAGCAAAGACAAGTTTGTTGCACTCTTCAAGTCATTTGATATGGCTAAATTGATGAAAGAGCTTCACCTTGACAACACGGATAAAGTGATTGTAACTGACATCGGATTGGTGAATAAATCAGCTGAAATATTAACTGACAAAAATCTCGACACGCTCAAAACCTATACCAAAGCATTATTATTGATGAATACAGGCAGTATGCTGTCAGAAGATTTCATTAAAATCAGCCAAGAGTTCCAGTCTGAAATGTTCGGTGTAGAAGGCGAAAAAACAAATGAGGAAATCGCCCTGATGATCACTCAAGGGGTGATGAGCGATTATCTTAGCCAAGAGTTCGCAGAACGCTACTTCAGCAAAGAAGCTAAACAAGATGTCGAGCAAATGGTCAAACAGTTTATTGAAGTTTATAAAGAACGGATTCAGGCTCTGGACTGGATGTCCGAGACAACCAAAGCCAAAGCCATTAAGAAGCTGGATAAAATGACGATCAAAATCGGTTATCCGGATAAATGGGACGACTCGCTGAATAACGTAACTATTAAATCCTACGAGGATGGCGGATCGTTGTTCGAAAATATCGTTGCCATCTCCAAGGCTAGCAAAGCACGTGCGGTTGCCTCACTCGGCCAGCCTGTTGACAAGAATAGCTGGATGATGAGCGTCTACGACGTAAATGCTTATTACAACCCGTTGAACAACGAAATCGTGTTCCCGGCAGGAATCTTGCAGGCTCCATTCTATGATCTGAAGGCTGAGCATGAGACAAATCTGGGTGCGATCGGCATGGTCATTGCGCATGAGATCAGCCATGCTTTTGATAATCTAGGCTCCGCTTATGATGAGAACGGAAATGCAGTCGACTGGTGGACACCAGAGGATTATAAGAAATTCCAGGAAAAATGTGAGCAAGTCATCGCTTATTACGACGGCGTTGAAGTCGTTCCAGGCGTATACAACAATGGTAAACTGACCGTAAGCGAAAATATTGCCGACCTCGGTGGTATGGCTGCTTCACTTCAAGTGTTGTCCAAAATGAAAAATCCGGATTACAAAGCTTATTTTGAAGGCTATGCAACAATCTGGCGTACCACAATGAATAAAGAGATCGCTGCATATATGTCAACCGTTGACACACATTCTGCGAACAAAGTACGTGTGAACCGCACCGTCTCGAACTTCCCAGAGTTCTATAAAGCCTATGAAGTAACCGAGAAAGATGCTATGTATGTTGCTCCTGAGAATCGCGTGAGCATCTGGTAATTCTAGACGAAATCAAGTTTCGATTGTAAACAATAAAAAGGCTATCGTCGTATATTACGGACGTTAGCTTTTTTGTTGTTTGAAGTGGCTGGGTAATCAACATCGTGTAGGATCGGGACGGACATTGACACTACTTTCAATCCACGCATCCGCGTAGGATGCGACGGCGCACAGGACGATCACAAACGCCAGGTTATCGCGCTTTCAATCCACGCATCCACGTAGGATGCGACAAAGGCAGAGACCGATACACTGGCCAGCCTGAAACTTTCAATCCACGCATCCGTGTAGGATGCGACTGTCTCGTTGGATTTTCCAAGATGAAATCACACCCCTTTCAATCCACGCATCCATGTAGGATGCGACCGACCGTCATCATTGTTATCAACTTTACCGATGTACTTTCAATCCACGCATCCATGTAGGATGCGACTGTTGCGACTACTCCACTTTCCTCGTACCCCTTCTTTCAATCCACGCATCCATGTAGGATGCGACTGAGACTGAGGTTTCACGAGTTATGAAAGAGGGCTTTCAATCCACGCATCCATGTAGGATGCGACCTACGCTCGGCTTCTAGGGCCTTGGGATGGTCATCTTTCAATCCACGCATCCATGTAGGATGCGACAAGAGACGGGTATGAGAACTTACTTAATGCGGTTCTTTCAATCCACGCATCCATGTAGGATGCGACTCCGATTTTCGGGAGAAAACGTCCAAAAGTCGGTACTTTCTTACTGAAATTAGATCTGTAACGTTTTGAGAAATACCCATTCGCATCCATTATTGGATGTGAATCAAGAGATTCATGGTGCGAATCCCCCGGGGTTTTCATGTTCACTTGGGGTTCGCACCAAATTATTATGCAAAATCACTACACAGTATTTAGAACAATATTCAACCAAACAACTCGATTCTCCTCTAATTCACCATATTAGTAGTAATGAAGAAGTATATCATCCTGTTCAATGTGTTACCATCGATTGAAAATCATCTCGACTAGACTGGTCTGCCTGATAGAATACCACATCCCCATCCATCAGAGTAAAGGTGCGACCATACGGGTCCGTAATCTTGCGCCTGAACCCTTCCATCTGCTGCCACTGGTTCATCAGCGGCGCGTGTATATATTGCAGATACGGCTTGTCTGTCTGCCCATCACGCACCGTCTCTATGTTAAAATTCACGACGATATACCCATCCCTTAGAAAAATCGGAGATTTATCCGTTAACCCTTGATGCGTCCGTCCGTATTCCGCCACATTTGTTCCTGACTTTACCGCAAACAGCTCAGCAGGTAGGCTATACTCCCCATACCATCGCTGAATCGATGCATTAGACCGTGCTGCGTCCACGCCTTCCGGCAGGCCGCTCTTCGGTCCAAGCAAGGTACGAACGTTCGCAGGAAGCTGTAACAGACTAAGACGACCGATCATTGTTTTCTGCTTTGTCATCTTCTCCTTATAGTACTGAACGTACTGAGCGCGCCCAATATTGGCGATCTGCCCAAACGTATACTCGTGATCATACTTATAGAGCGCCGTATCTGTTAATTCCTCATCTGGAACATTCCGTAGCCGCTCATTCAAGATGACATAGCGCTCCACCTCATCCAGCGGCGAGCCGATCTTCACGTAGCTACTGCGTCCGGTATGATAATACAAGTCCACTAAGGTCCGCCTTCCATCCTGGGCACTAATGAAATAGAAAGTTGGAGTAATGGTGATCTGATCCTGAGTGCCGAACATATTGCCCTTCGTCTTCAAATCAAACTTGAAATGATAACCTGGTTTAATCACCGCATTTTTATAAATAGGATGGCTTCCAGGGCGAATCGGCAGCGTATACCTCTCCGTATTGCCACGCGATGCCCCATCTATGCCGTTAAGTCCGACCCAGTAGGAGGTCCCTGTAGGCTCAGCTTTTCCTATCTCCGTCCGAAAGACACTTTCCCAGTTGTAATCGGCAATGTCCGTAACATGAAAATCGTACACGCGCCCAATTGCATCTACAGGTACCGTAGCATAGGCGATATGATGCGATAAATTCAGGTTCGCATTCGTCTCATGAGTGGCCCCGAATGGAGCGTTATGGGCAATCGTTCGAAACTCCACATCGTAGAAACCTTCATCCACCCATACCGGCAAATAAAAGGTAAAGGACTCTTGGGACTTTTCCACCTCAATCCAGGTGTTCTTCGGATAAAACTTCGTCTTCGCCTCGTTGTACACATCAAATGGAAAACGAATCTGTTTACTTCCTATGTATTTTAAATAATTGCGATCCCCATACCCCAGATAATTGGCATGCTGCCCGCTATTCGGCATCTGTACCGTAAAGGGACGCTCCAGAATGATCGCCGAACGGTTCAAAGCCGGATTCGTCTTCTGGTTATGAGCCTGATCATCCGATACTCCCGGATAAATGACGACCGGTGTATGTACGGTAACCGGATTAATACCATAGATGGCAAAGTTCATCGTATCAGACCCATTAACTTTCTCATAAAAAATGGTCCCTGAACTAGGTTCATTAGCTTTATTTGTCTTGCTCATTGGAATTACGTTATTAGGGCTATAGAGAACATTGTCTCCTGTCATGGGAGCTATGGGAATCGATCTAGGTGTTGACCCGTGACTACTTGTGGTTGATCCGCTCATCAATGTCTGATTATAAAATGTGAAAGTATCATTGCTCACATTAACATACACAGCCGATTCTGCTGCGACCTGAGGATCTGCATCGAAATTGACCGTTATATCTTCAGGAACGGAAGACGGTTCATAACCTGCAGTCTTCGCTGTTGAATAATACGGAGCATTGTACCCGCTTGGCTGAATCCTAATGCCGCTATTATCAAAGGCATAGTTCCAGAGCGCGGATTCCTTAATTTGATAAACCTTGATGTCTTGAATCGTCCAGTAAGAATAGTCTTTTTCAACAGTGACCTGAACAGTAGTCCCTGACTCTTCGCCACCTTCCCCTGGATCTGCCCCAGGTGCAGGAGCTGGTTCACTCGGATCAGGAGGTGGAGGCATAACCGTCACATTCACTTCAAAAGTACACTTACCTATCATTTGTTGATACTCAAATTTACTTAGATAGTCTTTCGTCCACACATTACCGTATAAACTTTCTGTTGTTGGAATGCCGTCAAGAACATTGAAATGTTCGTTTCCGCGGCTGTCCGCTTTAATAACTGCACTCACATTAGGATAAAAGTCTTCACCGGACATGGACTGACCAGGATCTGGAGTTGAGCAATCTACACTTCCACCGTCACCGCCGCCCCCATTTCCACCGTCACCACATCCAGGAGCCTTCGGATCTACTAGACATGGATTCGGTTCATCACCCACTGTAATGATAGCCGTGGACTTTAATTGGTAGGGTCCTTTTTTCCATTCCGCGCTAATTGTAGTCTTCCCGGGCTTCTTCGCAGTAACTTTACCTTTAGCGTCAATGGTGGCAACACCCGGATCACTGGACTCCCACTTGGTCTCAGAAGCTGAGGATACGTTAACCCATTTATCATTCCAATCGGACATGGTATACTCCATGGTTCTGACTTGAGCGATCATATCCTTCGTCTCATTCACCTTCAAAGCCGCAGACTCTAGTACACGGATTTGCTTCTTTTCGACAATAGTACCTTGGAATTTTACACTCATATAAATCCAATAATGAGCTGTAAACTTAGGGTCTCCATTTGGTTTATTTGAATATTGAGGTTTTTCATGATAACTCTGTTCGTTACCAGTTATAACCCTTATAGTTGCAGTTTTAGCTCCCACTTTGAAATCAGGCTTTTTATCAACAGGCGCATACTCATTGCTGTTATCCCACGTCATATCTTGTATACCTAAACCCTTAATATATTGTTTCATATACGCATTTCCAGCAGTATCTATCATTGAAGCTGGTGCATATACAGTCATATCTATTACTTCTGAAGTTTTTTCGGATTTAGGCACTGCGGTTCTTGGGTCTTTAGGGTCTGTGTAGACAGTTGTCGTGTATATCATTGTTGCTCCATTATTAAAATTAGCACTCCACTTTTCCGAATCAGACTGTACCCAAACCACTTTGGGAGTAGCTGGTGCTTCACCCGCTACTTCAACTTCCAAAGTTTGCATATAGGATGGTGAACTTATCTTATATCCCGATGTTGGATAACCATTACTCCAAGCTGAGTAGATAGAAATGGGAAAAATATTAAATAGTAACAAGATTATAACCAAACTACTAATCCATCTTTTTAACATTTTGAATACTCCATTTACTCTTTAGTAAAGATACTAATAAATGAATTATCATCCGTGGTCAGTTGACCAATTACATTATCGTAATCTATATATCTTTGAGCCCACACAGTAACTCCACCATCGCGATCTTGATGATCACGAAAAAACTGTTCTATGTTCTCATTTGGTAAAGTAAGATATCCATATTTATTCGATAAACTTGCGCTATTCATCCTAGATCCAAGTATAAGACTATCCTTAACACCATTTATATAATGACCAATTCCAAAATTATTAGTTTTAGGGTAAATCGTTATTTGAAATAATACTGTATACATTCCTTTCTTATCGATCCAAGCTACTTTACTATTCTTACCAATAAATAACTGAGCATAAATACTTTCAATATTCTTGAAATCCTGTGTATCAATTACAATATAATTATGCAACTTTAGACTTCCAGCATTATTACGGAGCGTATAATTCTTTTCCACTACATTATTAAAAGAATTATGTTTAGTAGTAAACGGACTAATCGTCTCCATATTCGTCCGCTCCGTGCCGACTTGGCGCAGCTCTTTTAACCCCAAGAATTCATCCGCCTTTTTGCCACTAACAGACTCATATCTTAATAGAATCGTAGAAGCTTCTGCGCGGGTTGCATTGCTATTAAGCCCAAATGTCCCATCGGGATAACCCCCGAGCAGTTTCGTTCCCATAGCCACCGCTACATAAGGGGCCTTTGATTCAGGAATGCCAGGCGTAAAATATTCTTTTACTGGAATTACTGTTGTCTTTGTATCTTCCAATGCCTGCTTATAATCCCCATCTATAGCAGCCAGACCGGAGGTCATCCATTTGGCAATTTCAAAGCGTGTAATCGGAGTATTCGGTTTGAATCCATTTGGATAATCCTTAGGATCGATAAATCCTAACGTTACCGCGCGATTAACCTCAGTTTCACTCCAATGTCCAGATAGATCCGCGAAGACTTTCTCTGTTGTGTCCGTAGCCCCTACCTTTGAAAGCCGTGCTAATGTCGCGGCAAATTCAGCACGGGTCAGAGTAGCGTTCGGTTTAAATGTACCGTCGGCATATCCTTTGAAATATCCTTTACTCGCTGCGGATTCTATTGCACTTCTTGCCCAATGATCTGCTTTAACATCCATGAAGCCGCCAGCTGCATTAACCGACGCAGGCACACTGATTGCCCCTAATCCAATTGCTCCACTCAACAGAATGGGTAACCATTTCTTCATCACTAATCACTCTCCTAATCTTCTTTTTAGAGGTAGTTCAAAAAGTCCACTTTTGATCACGAAGTGAACCAAGAAATAATCTCGGCGTCGAATCTTGAATTCAGCCGGGCCTTCCGGTGCTCACGTACAAACTACGTACGCTCTGCTCCTCACGCCCTAACTTCATCCAAACTTCTCGGTGCTGAAAACTGGTCTTTTTGAACAAGCTTCTATGAATGCCTAACTTAATAAACCCGTCCAGGGCCTATTTATGTAACAAAAAAGCACACTCCTATTATTAAAACAATAAGTAGAAGTGTGCCTCACTGATTCCAGTATATAACAGTTATGGGTATTTAGTAAATAGAAAACTTAACTAAAACTACTTGTCTTCGCTTCTAGTGAATCCATCCCAGGTCGTCTGCAGAAGATTAGCAACCCATTCGATATGCCTCTGATCCTCGTATTTTCGATAAGCACATTCAATATGTAGAATGAGAACCAAATACAAATCATAGATTTGGCTCCGAGTCTTCTCGGACGGGGTTAATTGCTCAATACCGTAGCCCCGTAAAAAAGCTGCGGATTGGCCCGATACTGCTCGAAAGTTATATTCCAGCAAATAGTCACCCCAGAGTGCCCGCTCACAATCAATCAAGCCTGTAATGCAGCCGTCCTGGACAAATACATTGCCATCCCACAAATCCCAGTGCACTAGACAAGGCGTCTTAACCTCTGCCAAACTGGCCTGCGCTTGATCAAGCACTGTCCAGATTTCATCCTCTGTCATGGGCAAGATCACCCCAGCATCACGGGCGTCCGCTAGAATTCCATCGAACATGGATCTTAACACATCCGGCCATTCCGTCCCCTGCTGCTCTCGCAGAGCATAGTAGCCGAATCGTTCCCCCTCGATATCGTTAATTAAGCGATTAAGACGGCCCAGTTCAGCCTCAATCGCTTCCCTCTCTTCCTGAGGCAGGGATTTCTTCACCTTAACGAAGGTTTCGCCGGACATATATTCCATAATAAAATACTCCAGATTCGTCTGATCGCCACTGTAGTAATACACCTCGGGAACCGGAATATCTCCCCGCTCCCGCAAAAGGCGAAGCACCTCCACCTCACATTGCATCATTCCTTTTTCATAGCGCATCGACGGTATGGAAGAATCGGGGGCAAGCTTGAGTACAACCTTCATTCCATCGCTCAAGGTTAATGTGTACGCCGTATTATACATTCCATCCGTCAACTCTTCCGCATAAGCTATACTTTTTGTCCCTGCAAATGCTGTTCTGATAGCCTGATTAAGTTCACTTCGCGCCATAGTTCTCCGAATTGCATTCTCCAACTTCATTCCTCCCCATATAGATGAAGCCACTCGCAGGATGACGAGTGGCTTATCGGTGTATACGGATAATACTTCTTTCTAATAGATTTTTCAATATATTTTAGTGTTGCTCCAATATTCTGACCCCTCGGCCTGGAACAACAATCCTGCCGCTTACTCTCTCAGTAGTTAGTAGATCCACAGCTTCCTTATTGCCAAGATCCACCTCGACATCCGATGCGTTATGGTTCAACAAGAACAGATAAGAGGTGCCATCCTTCACACGGCGGGTGATCTCAACTCCTGCCGGGGCATTCAGAAGCGGCTCAATGTTCTTCTCCGCACACAGATTAGCCAGGAATCCTTTAAGAAACGCAGCTTCCGGACTGCTTGCCACATAATAAGCTTTGCCCTTGCCATATTTATTCACGGTCAGAACCGGCATGCCTTGATAGAAGTCCGAACCATACTCGGCCAAGACCTCGGCCCCCTCTGAATGAATCAAGTCACAGAGCAAGCCGCATTCATACTCCCCCTGCAGTTCTCCCCAAGTCTGCTTCATCACGATCTGATTATGCTGATCCGGGAACAAAGCATCAATCTCTTCTGCCCAAATACCGAGTAGAGGACGCAGTTCTCCCGGATAACCACCAAGCGTAACCAGATCATTCTCGTTCACGATCCCGCTGAAGAATGTAGTTACGAAGGTCCCCCCGGCGGCTACATAATCCTCTATTTTCTTCGCAAAATCTTCTTTCACCATATACATCACTGGGGCGATAACGATATCGTACTTGCTCAGATCTTCATTAACACCTGCCATATCTACTTCAATATTCATCTCAAAAAGAGCGTCATAATACTTATGGACTTCCTTCACGTAATCGAGAGCTACGGATGGCCCGCTAGACAACCCGACCGCCCAACGGTTCTCCCAATCGAACAGAATCGCAACCTTGGCATGAGCCCGAGCATCCAGCAGCTTATCAGACAACACATGCAATTCCTGCCCAAGCTCTGAGCACTCTCTGAAGACGCGGGTGTGCTCATGACCGACATGCTCAATGACCGCTCCATGGTATTTCTCGCAGGCCCCTATCGAGCGGCGCAGCTGGAAGAACATCACTGTATCCGCACCGTGCGCGACAGCCTGATAGCTCCAGAGACGCATTACGCCAGGCCGCTTCAGAGAGTTGTACGCCTGCCAGTTCTGTTGACTTGGCGTCTGTTCCATCAGCATGAACGGCTGGCCGCTCTTCAATCCGCGCATCAAATCATGCGTCATCGCCGTATAGCTGACTGGAGTATCAAGAGCAGGGTAGTTATCCCAAGAGATGACATCCAGATACTCGGCCCATTTAAAATAATCAAGCTCAGGATACAATCCCATCATGTTCGTCGTTACCGGAATATCCTGTGTATATTTCTTGATTTCTTCATACTCCAGCCTATAGGCATCCAGCAGACTATCCGATTGGAAACGCCGGTAATCCAGTGAAATCCCTTGGAAATTTGTGCGGTTGCCATCCCATTCCTCACTCAGTTCGTTCGGTGGAACGACTTCATCCCAATCATAGAAGGTGTGTCCCCAGAACCGGGTATTCCAGGCATGATTCAATCGATCCATCGTTCCATAACGCTCTTTGAGCCAGACGCGGAAGGCCTTTGCACAGTTATCGCAATAGCAGTAGCCGCCATATTCATTAGAGACATGCCACACGAGCAGTCCCGGGTGATCCTTATAACGCTCTGCCAACTTCCCAGCCATAAGGGCTGCATATTTGCGATAACTAGGCGAGTTGGGGCAGGAATTGTGGCGTCCACCAAAGCTGCGTTTTCTCCCCTGCACATCTACTCTTGTTACATCTGGATACTTCTTGGCCATCCATGCCGGATGAGCAGCGGTGCTCGTTGCCAGACATACATATACCCCGCTCTTGTACAAGCGATCTATTGTTGCATCAAGGGCTGAGAAATCATAGGTGATTTCGTCCGGTTGAAGCATCGCCCATGAGAATACATTGATGGTGGCTACATCGATCCCGGCCAGCTTGAACATGCGCTCGTCCTCTTTCCAGGTCTCCGGGTCCCATTGCTCAGGATTATAATCTCCACCGTACCAAATCTTCGGAAGTTTGTTATTGATCATTGCAAGCACATCCTTTATCCAGAAATATAATTATATTTCAATTGTACCGTTATTACTTTCCGCTTTATATATAATATAATTGTAACTAAATATAATAATATGGAACTACAAGAGTTTGTTAAAGTGAGGTGACTTTATGAATAGACCTGCATGGCTTGCTGATGAACCTGCTTGGCGGAGGTTTGTCTTCGCCCCATCTGGAAATCTGCAGCTTCCGCTCCAAGTCGAGAGCGTCGGATGCAATCCGAATCAAGAGAAAATCAATCGGCCGGAAGGCTACCCTTGCTATCATTGGCTGCAAACAGAGGCAGGCGAAGGCATACTATCTTATGGCCAAGGTAGCTTCACGCTAACTCGCGGCAGCGGCGTCTTGCTTCCGCCCGGCATTCCCCATGCCTATGAATCGATTGGTGATGCTAAATGGGCCACCTTCTACTTAACTTTCGGCGGAGAAGCAGCCGGAGCGATCCTATCCGCCTTCGGCATTCGTGAATCGAACTTTTTTCGTTGGGAGAAGGATTCCCCCCTGGCCTATTTTCTCGGTGAAATGATCGAGAATACTGGGACAGGTCCTGATTTATTCGGTCTGGAGGCTTCCGTGAATGCATATCGTTTCCTCGGCCTGCTCAGTAAATTTGGACAAGTCAGCAATTCGTCTGTGACGCGAAATATGGAGAAGCTGGCCCCTCTGCTCAGATGGATGGAGAGCAATTATAACAATGCCGATATTGGGCTGAATGATCTGGCCCATGTGCTGGATGTGTCAGGGCGGCATTTAAGTCAGCTGTTCCAAAATACTTTTGATCTCTCGCCTTACGCCTATTTAGTGCAAATGAGAATTCATAAAGCCAAAGAAAAGCTGGCAGCGGATTCCATGCAAACCGTCGCAGAAATCGCTCATCATACCGGATTCCGCGATGCGAGCCATTTTATCGCTACATTTCGCAAGCACACCGGCATGACACCACAGCATTTTCGCAAGCTCCACTAACCCCATTGATGCAAAAAGGCAGGATAATCCTATGAGCTTTATCCTGCCTTACTCTGCCTTTACTCTTTTCTTAGAAGAACGCCATAACAGAACAAACTGTATTTCCTACAGTTAAATTTCAATTTTTCTGGAACAAGTAGACGCATTTTGTACAGTTAATTTCTCGACGCTACCCTGAAAAGATCAATTCAGCGAATTTAACTGTAGTTTTTACAACTGTTTTTCCCGTTCTGAATAGACTAGCGAAATAACTGTAGTATTTACAATTAATTACCACACTTCACCAAATAACGCGTGCCCGCTTCAAACCAAACACGCTCGCCGTCAATCCTCGCCTCTCCATCCAAACTTGAAATGCTCAAACGCTCGGCATAGCTTACCTTGCACCAACCCGATTCGGCCGCAAGGATGGAGGCAATGCTTAACATGCCATTCTCCCAAGCAATATCAACCGTGAAGTTTCCTCTCGCTTTAAGGCCTGTCACACGCCCTGAAGACCAAGCCGCGGGCAGCGCCGGCAGCAAATCTATGCTTCCCTGATGACTTTGCAGCAGCATCTCGGCAATGCCAGCCGTTCCTCCAAAGTTGCCATCGATTTGAAATGGAGGATGGGCATCGAATAAATTAGGATAGGTCGAGCGTGACAGTAATGTCCTGACATAATGATAGGCCTCATTCCCGTCTCTTAACCTGGCGTATAGGTTAATCAACCAGGCACAGCTCCATCCGGTATGGCCGCCTCCATTCGCAATGCGGTAATCAAGTGAGCGACGTGCTGCTTCAGCCCATTCCGGAGTGCCCTCCGGAGTTATTGCTGAACCAGGGTATAGACCATACAGATGAGATACATGCCGATGCCCCAGTTCACTCTCGGCATAAGGACTGATCCATTCGAGCAATCGCCCATCTGCCCCGATCTGTGGCTCAGCCATTCTCTCCATCGTATCTTTAAGAAGCTCCACCCACGCTTCATCCACTTCAAGAAGCTGCGCGGCCTCGATGCAATGCCCGAACAGCTCGCGAATCAAGAACAGATCCATCGTTGACGCATACGAGACACTGCAAGGCTCCCCGCTCTCCGTCAGGAACATATTCTCGGGAGAAGTCGAAGGGGCCGTAACCAGCGTACCGTCCGGTCCTGGAACGAGCCAATCGATACAGAATTCGGCAGCTCCTTTTAGTACAGGATAGGCCGTTTCCTTCAGATAGACTTTATCCAATGTATAAGCATAGTGCTCCCACAAATGACGGCTAAGCCATACTCCACCCATCGGCCAGCAGGCCCAGCTTGCACTTCCATCCGAAGGCGTCGTTACCCGCCATAGATCCACATTATGGTGAGCCGCCCAACCATTGCAGCCATAGTGTATTCTTGCAGTTCGGGCGCCAGCTTCGCTGATCTCCTGCACCATATTGATCAATGGTTCATGGCATTCGCTCAAATTGCATACTTCAGCAGGCCAATAGTTCATTTCCGTATTAATATTCGTCGTATAATTGCTGTTCCAGGGCGGCTGCATATGTGGATTCCAGATCCCCTGCAGATTAGCCGGCTGCGTCCCCGGCCTGGAGCTAGCCATCAATAAATAACGTCCATAATGAAAATATAGCGCCTCAAGCTCCGGGTCACTCGCTCCTGCCTGGTACGCAATCAGCCGTTCATCTGTTGGTTTGGATGCGGCTAATGCCATCATATCCTTATCCACTACTGGAATAGACTCTGTATCCGAAGCATCCTCAGCCAGTAACGCTGACTCCTGATCCTTCCCTAATTCCAGCTCCACCCGGCGGAACAACCCTCGATGCTCCTCGATATGCCTACTGCGCAGATCAGCATCATGGAGAGCTAATGCCGATTGCATCACAGATTTACAACACTCCTCCGGTGTTGAGCATACTCCTTGCCCCTGTCCAGGCATCACATCATAACCTTGAAAATCAGTAGATGCTGCCAATAGAAGCGTAATGCTCCGCGCATCCTCTATTCGCAGTTTATGGTCATCTGTAGCCATAAGTCTGCCTGCTTCATGCCTGACACTGACCTGTGCCGCGAAGCTTAATCCACGACCTTCCTCATATAGAACAGACTGCGGATGGTCTCCCCTATGATTGTCTGCAATATGGCTTGGACATGAGCCGCGCATCATAAGATATCCATCTTTCTCTGTTGCTTCTGTTAAATGCTTAAGCGGTGAGTCCAACGATACGGTCATCGAGAGTGGAGAGTGATCTTCGGAGTATATATGTACCACCAACACCTGATCAACGGCGCTGACATACACTTCACGAGTCATCGTTGTTCCCCCGCTTCGAAAGCGAACGGAGGCCATTCCCGTATCCAGATTCAATTCACGCTCATAGTCTGTCACTTCTCCAATGCCAAGATGATCGATATGCAGATTTCCGAGCGGTAAATAGGCTTCCGAGCGTGGGCCGAGCATGCCTTTCTCCACCAAAGCCTCAGCTTCTTTATATTTCCCGGAAAATATAAGCTCCCTGACCGGCTGCAAATGCCGCAGTGCCTCATAATTTTGCGGATCACGCGGATATCCGGACCATAACGTGTCCTCATTCAAACAAATAAGCTCACTTTGCCCCCCGCCATGGACCATACCACCGATCCGGCCATTTCCAACCGGCAAAGCTTCCTCCCAACAGGAAGCCGGCTGCTTATACCATAATTTCCATGAAGTCTCTCTGTCACTGTTTATCGTCAACACGGTCACCGCCCTCATTGTTTTCATCAACAGCTAATCCATATTTAATTCTTCATGCCATCACTGATCCCTGTAGAAAAGACCTCATCCTCCACAAAAACGTGGAATTTGAGGTCCTTACTCGCATTATATAGGCCGCCCGAACTACTATTGAATATCTTTACCTGTAAAGAGTGCAACCCGTGCTTTTACAAGCTCCGTATATTCGGCCTCCATCTTCTCTGCTCCCGCCTTATCTAAATCGGCAAGGAAATCATCGTAGATCTTATCGAAGTCCGTTGTCTTAGCCAGAACAGCCTCCGGGATTTTCTTACGGATAATATCCTGCGTCTTCTGGTAGATGACTTGATAGTCGCCATCCGTAGGAACCGGCATATTGTACAGAGCGCCCCATTCCTTGGCTGGGAAGTCACTCTCCTGCGGGAAGAGATCCTTCCAGGTTGTTGCTTGATAAGCGGCCAGAGTCTCCTTCTCAGCTGCAGTATATCCAGCGATAATCTGTTCCGGGAAGTTGGTGGTATAATAATTGCCGGTTGAATCCTTCACCCCGTCGCCATAACGTGCACCCAAGGTCAAGTATAAACTGATCCCCGACTCCTTCGTAAAGTTCGTCGAATCATTCACTTTGCGTTCTTGAATTTCCGACGGAATCTCACGCGTTCCATTCCCATCAACCGTATAATGCTTGCCTTCAATCCCCCAGTTCCGAAGCACCTGACCTTCATCAGAAGACATCCAGTCAAGGAACTGAATCGCCCTGACGGGATCCTTGCAGGCCGTTGTAATCGCAATTCCGTAGCCGTCAACTCCAGCGGACTGGAAGGAATGATCCTTATACTCTTCCGTCAGTGTGACCGGAAAGTGCGCATAAGTGTATGCATCCTTGCCCGCTGTCTTGAGCGCATTCTCTGCATCCTGATAGCCCCATTCCTGGTCGATCAGACCGAGTACGCGTCCGCTGGCGATTTTCGCTTTGTACTGATCATCCTTTTGCACAAACGTATCCTTATCCAGCAATCCTTCATTGTACATATGGTTCAGCCAACGGAAATATTCCTTCTCCTCCGGACGCTTGTAGTGAAGCATTGCTTCATAGGTTTCAGGGTTGACATAGTACTCGCCGTCATCCGGTGCGCCTGTAGCCAGGAATGCCGGGTTCGTCACGCTGATCATAATTCGCCAATCATCGGCATTCAACGTGAGCGGAATCGTCGGCTGACCGTCTGTCGTTGGGTTCTTCTCCACATACTGCTTCAGTACATTCTCAAAATCCTGAACCGTACGGACCTGCGGATAACCGAGTTCTTTAAGCACGCGCTGCTGAATTTCGAATCCGCCGCCGGCATCGAAGTACTGCTGATCCACACCGACATTCGTAGGAAGCTCATAGATCGCTTGATCTTCATTGCTGTATTTCAAACGGTTCATATTTTCACTGAAAATCTTCTTAATATTCGGCGCATGCTGATCAATTAAATTCGTTAGATCAATAATGAGACCCGCATCCACCAACTTGGACAAGCTGCCCTTGGCAAAAATAATATCTGGTACCTCGCCACTCGCCGCCATCATCGCAACTTTCTGATCTCCACCGCCGCTGCCTACATCGTACTCGGCATTGATCGTAACCCCGGTCTTCTCCGTAATCAATTTGCCGACATCATCCTGCATATTGTTCCAGTTCGGGCTGGCATCGGCACCGAAGAACGTGAAGGTAATCGGACTGGTGTCCATGGCACTTTCGGTGTTTTGCGCTGCATTTGCTCCCCCATTATTTCCTGCATTATCAGGCGCTTTGCTATTGTTATTGCTTCCAGAATTACCGCAGCCTCCAATCAGCAGCGTCGTCGCCAGCAGAAGCGCCGCGAACATTTTAGGACTTCTCCATCTCATTTCTGCAATCCCCCTCTTGGAAATTAGAAGTTATATCGTATAACAGGCTTCAGCCTGCAAATACCGTTCTACCGCTCCACTATCACGAATCAAGCCTTAACCGCACCTAATGTCATACCATCTACAAAATAACGCTGCAGAAACGGATATACGACCAGAATCGGAACGGTAACGACAATCGTAATCGCCATCTTGATCGATTCAGGCGATACCTGGGCCATCTGATTGGCGAGATCATTGGCATTAACCATGCTCGCCCCCTGATTGGTGCTCTGCAGAATCTTCATCAGCTCATATTGCAGCGTTGTTAGATGAGGCTTATTTCCGTTGTACAGATAAGTATCGAACCAGGAGTTCCATTGGCCTACAGCCAAGAACAGTGAGATCGTTGCTAATACCGGCTTGCATAACGGGAGGATGACCTTGTAATAAATTTTAAAGTCATTAGCCCCATCCAATTTGGCTGATTCTTGCAATGCATAAGGTAGACCATCGATGAAAGAACGGATGATGAATACGTTAAATGCACTAACGATCCCGGGCAGGATATAGATCCAGAACGTCCCGATCAGATGCAGATGACGCATTAGCATATAGGTCGGAACCATGCCGCCGGAGAAATACATCGTCAGAGCCAGGAAGACCGAGACGAATCTACGTGCCTTGAAGTCAGGACGACTCAGCGTGTAAGCCAGCATAGAAGAGCTGATCAGTCCGAGCAGCGTGCCTGATAATGTTCTCAATATCGTAATCAGGAAGCCTTGCTGCAAGCTGGAGTAGCTGAATATCGTGCGATAATTCTCTAGCGTAAATTCCCGTGGCCATATATAGATCCCGCCCCGAACGGTGTCTGTAGAATCATTTAGTGAAACAGCAAGCACATTCAGAAATGGATATAACGTAATAATCAACACGAGACTGAGAAGAACTACGTTAATAATGTCGAAGGTTTTATCTGATCTTGTGGAATTAAATGCTCTTGTCGCAGCCATTCTGCTCCCCCCTACATGATGCTTTCTTTCGTCGTTTTCTTCATGATCCCGTTAGCCGTAAGCAGCAGAATAATGCTCACCACCGAAGTAAACATACTGATCGCGGTACCGTAGGAGAATCGGCTGATCTGAATGCCGTATTTCAGAGCGTATAAATCCAGCACCTCAGAGTAATCCGTGACAAGCGAGTTGCTCAGCTGGAATTGCTTCTCGAAGCCGATGCCAATCAAATGGCCGATCGACATGATCAGGAGCACTGAGATCGTCGTGCGAATGCCTGGCAGCGTAATATTCCAGATTTGTCGGAACCGGCCCGCCCCATCAACCCGTGCAGCTTCATAGAGCTCCCTGTCTATACCCGTAATGGCCGCCAAATAAATGATCGCGTTCCAGCCGGTCTCCTTCCACACATCGGAAGCGGTTACAATTCCCCAGAAATATTTGCCCTCAGCCATAAACTGAATCGGGCCATCTATCACATGAAGCTGAATGAGAAGCTCATTCACGATGCCGTCCATCGATAGCATCTTCGTAATGATTCCGGCCACAACGACCCAGGAGACGAAGTGAGGCAAGTAAGAAACTGTCTGTACAGTTCGCTTGAAATATTTGCCGCGCAATTCATTCAACAGCACTGCGAACAGAATCGGAATAATGAAGCCGGCTACTAGACCCATCAGGCTCATCGCCAAAGTATTCCTTAATACCAAATAGAATCTCTCGTCATGGAATAGCTCTACGAAATTTTTGAAGCCGACCCACTTCTGCTGGGAGAAAGACTTCGCTGGCTTATAATTCTGAAAAGCCATCGTCCACCCCCATACGGGCAAATAGCTGAACACAAATACCCAGACGATGAACGGCATGGACATCAGGTATAAATATTTCTGTTGAACGATGCTCTGCCATACACTTTTCATCCGTTTTCGGGGCGGCTTAGGAGTGGTAATTGACTTCTCTTTTTCCGTATCCACTCTAGCTGACAGCGTTTCCATCTATCCATTCCTCCTCTGTATAAGCCAATGATAATATACCGACCAGAGAGGAAATACCCGATAGATTTCAGACAAAACCATATAATAATTAGACATCCCAATTAATCCTCTAAGATATTTCCCTTCAAATGGCCTATACTGCATCGTTCAACAGCGGTACCGTGAATGTAATCTGCGTCCCCTTTCCATGCTCGCTAGAAATCACTAGGCCATGATCTTCGCCGAAAGACAGGACCAGTCGCTGATGCACATTCCGCAGGCCAATTCGCTTCTGCTCCGATTCCTCGGGATTCACCGTCGATTGGATTACTTCCGCCAGCCGTTCCGGGGTCATCCCCAGTCCGTCATCCTGGACCGTTACACGCACAGCTTGATCGCACAGCTCAACAGTAAGCTGGACGTGAACGCCCTCTATCTTGCCTTCGACACCGTGAACGACCGCGTTCTCAACGAGCGGCTGAATCACTAGTGGAGGAATCATCATGTTACTTGCCGCCGGGTCCACCTTCACCTCGAAGCTGAGTCGGTCCTCATATCTGAATTTTTGGATCTCCAAATAGGAGCGAACCATTTCGATCTCTTCCTTCAATGGGGTCTGCTCCCTGCCGACCTCCAGATTTTTGCGCATCAGCTTCCCTAATAGACGGACGACATTGGCGATCTCCTTGTCCCCCTTCATATGGGCGTTCATGCGGATCGATTCAAGCGCGTTGAACAGGAAATGCGGATTGATCTGGCTGGCCATCATTTTCAGCTTAATCTCCCGCTGTGCCAGCTCCAGCGCATTATTCTGCTCCGTCTTCTCTACGATCTGGTCCATCAGCTGCCGGATGCTGTCGACCATGTAGTTGAACTGACGGGATAATTGCCCGATCTCATCATTGCCATCGATTCTGGATACGACGTTCATATTCCCCAGTGCCAGACGGTTGAACTGGCGGCTTAACTGGAGCAGCCGATTCGTCGTCAAGAAGGATACGATATAGACGAAGAACAAGGCTATAATAAGGACGAGAAAAATGATCAGCAGGCCGATGATGCTGACTTTGTTGGCATCCTCCATAATGGAAGCCGTATCGAAGATAGAGACGATTTTCAGAATGCTCGTCCCTGCTTCAGGCATAAGCTGATCTACGATCATATAGGAGGATTCACCATGAATATCTAGCTTGTGAGCCCCCTTCCCCTGTTCATTCAAATTCACTCCATAATCCAGATCATTCAGAGTTGAGCCGACCAGTGCCGGGTTCTTGGCAGCGACAATATATCCCCGCTCATCAGCAATCAGTGTCTCGAACGGCTCCTGACGCAGCATCCGGTTCAATTCCTCTTGATCCAACGAGACAATAAGTACACCGCTGGTATGAGTCTCAGGGAAGTTCACCTGCCTAACCAGGCTGAGCTTGCGGATCGGAATTTCTTCCTCATCATCGATGTATTGCCAGATTGCTCTTCGGCTCTCCATCGCTTCCCTGTACCAATTCGTAGCTTCAATCTGAGCATCGACTGGAACAAGCTCCAGATTGTTGATTAAGGTCGGATTCCTATAATAGAAGCGAATCTCGGCAATCTCGCGATACATGTTAATGTAACGGTGGAAGCTGTCAAAAGAGAGATAGGCCTTCGTCAATTCGAGCACACTAGGGTAATGTGTAGAGGCGACCTTCTCCAACGATTCGTCCAGGAGCAGCGTATTCGATACATCATTCGGCATGCGCATCATATTGCTGAGCTGAGTCTTGATCTTCTGAACATTGTTGGTCGTCTGGGCAATCGCCCGATCCATCGCCTGGGCCCTGAAATAACTAACGACCCCACCGCCTACCAGCAGCACAGGAATCATGACGACGACAAGGTATGAAATAATCAGCTTATGCTTCAGCTTCAAATTATTGGTCATACGAATCGCCTTGCTTAACACAAATCATCGCCTCCTAAAAAGCCGAATATCCCCTGTCTTCTTCGAAGAGGGGATATTTCGGGCCTGAACTAGTCAGGGCTTACACTAGCGTATTTTAGAAATTGTGTATATACTTCAAGATTACTGCACCGCCGTGAGCGATGTCCATTATTTTAATTGTATAGAGACTTCGACCTTCCCGGAGTAAGCAGGAACTTCAATGATGCCCTGCCCGTTCCAATGGGCACCTCGTACTTCTGCAACTTCACCTACTCCATGTAGAGATATTTTAAAGGCTTTACCTGCTCCTTCAGCCTGCAGCAACACAGTAGCGCCTGTACGTGCAACACTCACAGACAGCTCAGTCTTGCCATTCCTATTTCTTACAGTCCTCGTAACCGTCGCATGATCCTCCAACTGATAAATCCCGAGCTCTACGCCATCTGCAAAATCATAGTCCGGACGAGCATCGTTAGCGCCAATAGGCAGGATCGAATTGGGACGCACATACAGCGGCAAGCTGAAGAAATCGTAAGTTTCCTTGCGCCATTTACCACCTTCCGCAGTCTGGCCTGTCAGGAAATGGGTCCATTTGCCTTCCGGCAAATAATAAGATGCTTCGCCCTCTTCGCTAAATACAGGAGCTACCAGTAGAGAATCGCCAAGCATATACTGGCGGTCCAGCACTTCAGCCGCCGGATCATCCGGGAACTCCAGCAGCATGGCGCGCATCGATGGAAGTCCCTGTTCTGTCGCTTGCATCGCTGTATCGTACAGGTACGGCATCAAACGGCATTTCAATTGGGTGAAATGTCTTGTTACGTTCACCGCTTCCTCATCGTACGCCCAAGGCACGCGGTAAGAACTGCTGCCATGCAGTCGGCTGTGACTGGACAGTAGCCCGAAGGCGAGCCAGCGCTTAAACACATGGGCCGGAGCAGTATTCTCAAAGCCGCCAATGTCATGGCTCCAGAAGCCGAAGCCCGATAAGCCCAAGGACAGACCGCCGCGCAGTGTCTCCGCCATCGACTCGTAGTCGGCATAGCAGTCGCCGCCCCAATGGACTGGGAACTGCTGTCCCCCGGCTGTCGCTGAACGGGCGAACAATGCGGCCTCATTCTTACCTAGCTTCTCCTCCAGCACTTCAAATACTACTTTATTGTACAGATAAGTATAATAATTGTGCATTTTCACAGGGTCAGAGCCGTCGTAATAGACAACATCCGTCGGAATCCGTTCACCGAAGTCGGTCTTGAAGCTGTCCACGCCCATATCGATCAACTCGCGCAAGTAGCCCTTATACCATTCACAAGCGTCCGGGTTTGTAAAATCAACCAGCGCCATGCCCGGCTGCCACAGGTTCCACTGCCACACATCGCCATTCGCTTTCCTGACGAGATAACCTCGTTCTCTGCCTTCCTCGAACAAGCGGGAGCGCTGGGCGATATAGGAATTGATCCAGACGCAAATTTTCAATCCCTTCTCCTTCAAGCGCCCAAGCATCCCGGCTGGATCGGGAAATACGTCCTCATCCCATTTGAAATCCGTCCAGTTAAAGCCTCGCATCCAGAAACAGTCGAAATGGAATACATGCAGCGGCAAATTCCGCTCCGCCATACCATCCACGAAGGAATTGACGGTCGCCTCATCATAATTCGTCGTAAAAGAGGTCGTCAGCCAAAGCCCGAATGTCCAGGCCGGAGGCAGCGCCGGTCGCCCAGTCAATGACGTATATTTGCTGAGCACGCCCTTAGGATCAGGCCCGTCGATAATGAAGTACTCCAGCGATTCACCGGGAACGCTGAACTGCACCTTTTTTACTTTCTCCGAGGCGACTTCGAACGAGACTGCGCCCGGGTCATTGACAAAGACGCCATATCCTTTATTCGTGATATAGAAGGGGATGTTCTTATAAGCCTGCTCAGAGCTTGTGCCGCCGTCCTTATTCCAAATATCAACGGCCTGACCATTCTTCACAAAAGCCGTAAACCGTTCACCAAGCCCATATACGAGTTCGCCTACCGATAAATCCAGTTCCTCGCGCATATAGGTCTGTCCACCATTCTCCGTAATATGCGCCATCGATTTGGAGCGGCTGCCTGTGATCCGCTGCGTATCCCGGTAGAAATCAACGGACCATTCATCCCCTTTGCCAATCCGTACACTTAAATTTCCGCTCTTTAATTCGGCGTATTCATTCGTCTCCGTAATCATGCTATGCTTGGCGCCCTGCATCAGCTCAAAATGAGGACCATGGTCTACTGTGCCGGCAAAATGAACCAGCTTAACGCCGATCACTCCCGGCTGGGGAGAGTGAAACTGCACAGTTAGCAGCGTAGTGTTAATCATATCTCCGCGCCCGCGAATCGGCGTTGTCGATGCGTAAGCCGTTAATCTATCCTCATCCACTATAAAATCATGAGCCTGTACGGCTGGATCCAGCGTATACTCCTTGCGGATCAACCAATTGCCATCTGTAAATTTCATAAAGTTTGCCCGCCTTTCTGTCCATAGCATCGTTAGATGCTTCAAATAAGATTCTAGTTGCATTATACTGATATCAATAGAAATAAACTTATATAATCCGCTTCATATATAACACTATATTGATGAGGTGAGGAATCATGGATCAAGCACTACGCCGTTCTCTCAAAGAGGTCAGGACACACGGAAGTGAACTGCTTCCTTTCGGCACTTACTGGTACAGCTATGGGCCCGGCGAGCATGTGATAGACTGTCACTGGCATGATGAAGCCGAGATTTTCTATTGTGCTCAGGGCTGTACATTGTTCCAGGTCGACACTGACTATTTTCTGGTCCAAGCTGGGGAAGCCGTCTATATCGACGCTGGAGATATCCATGCAGCACATGCTTACGGTGATGAAGGCTGCAGCTTCTTCTCCTTCGTCTTTAATACGAATCTACTGGCTAGTGCCCAATATGACGCGGTTCAGGAGAATATCATTATCCCTCTGCAGGAGCGAAGAGCGACGCTGCCGCGATGGATTAAGCCGCAAGAAGATTACGAGCTTGAGCTGCTTGACCACATTACTGCGATTAAGAAATGCTGTGAAGATCGACGGACCGGATATGAAGGGGCTGTCAAAGGACATCTCTATCTAATGCTGTCTGGATTGCACAGCAGAAACCGGGCTTGCAGCCGGACGAGCAGCAATCGCAGTGAATCTTCCAAAATCGAAAGATTGAAAACGGTCATTCAATATATTCAGGACCATTATGGGCAGCCGATCCGACTATCCGAGTTGGCGGCGCTGATTCCGATGAGCGAAGGGCAATTTTGCCGTTTCTTCAAATCGATGACGAGGCAGACGCCGGTTGATTACATTAACTCCTACCGGATTCGTCAGGCGGTCGAACTGCTTAGACGGACCGATCGGAAAATATCCGATATCGCGCTGGAGGTCGGTTATGACAATATCAGCTATTTCATTCGTGTATTCCGGAAGACAATGAACTGCTCCCCTTCCGAATTCCGCAAGAAGCTGCAAGACTCGATGGAGGGGCCAGTGTAACGATCCTCCCCTCCATAGCCAAGCTTCTATAGTATGCTAAGCGGGATCTATGACCCGATGAAGGCCCTATGCTAAACTAGCCGGAACCAGCTTAACTGGACCTCACCCCTTAGTGTCAGATAAACATTATGTCGGCCGCTGCATTGTTCTATAGGAATCGTCACTGTTGTCCATGCCTGACGACCGCCTGTAGCTACCACCTTGCCGCTGCCTACGGCTGATCCGCCAGGGCGTTCCAGTGTCAGGATGATCTCTCCGCCCTTGATATTTCCTGATACTCTCGCTTCTAATAAGGAAGCCCCTGATCCTAGATCTACATCGTAAAATGCAATCCAGCCCTCTTCTTGCCGAAGAGCAAGGCTCTCTCCCCCCTCGCGGCATTCATCGATATAGACGCCGTTATAATCATCATAATTAACTGCTCTGACCGGCTCGCGAAGCGAACGGGGCGGAATGGTATCTCCCTCTACTCTCAGTTGGGTAGACAGCTTCATATCTTGCGAGGAAGGGCCAATTCCAATCGTATATTCACCACTCTCCACACAGTAACAATCGCGCGTGACGTCCCAGAAAGCCAGATCTTCCGCCTTCAATTCGAAGCGAACAGTCTGCGAGGCTCCAGCTTCAAGATGGATTCGCCGAAAGCCCTTGAGTGTCTTAAGCGGACGAACCACGCGAGAATCATTCGCTCTAACATAGAGCTGAACTACTTCATCCCCGGCCCATTCTCCCGTATTCCTGATCCTCACAGATATGCACACAGCATCGTCTGCTTGAATCGTCATCTGATCCAGGGTAAGTTCCTCATAGGCAAAATGGGTGTAACTCAACCCATGTCCGAATGGATAGAGCACCTCACCATCAAAATATTGATAGGTTCGTTTTCCTTTAATAATGTCGTAGTCCATCAGTTCCGGCAGCTGCAAGACCGATTTATACCAGGTCATATTCAAGCGACCTGCCGGATTATAATCCCCGTACAGCACATCCGCCAACGCATGGCCAAGCTCCTGAGCAGCATGGGATGTATAAATCATCGCCGGTACATGCTCCTTCTCCCAATTCACCGCGAACGGATAGCTGCCGACGATGATGACTACAGTATTCGGATTCGCGGCGTGAACAGCCTGGATTAGAGATTGCTGAGCCGGAGGCAGGACAATATCCGGGCGGTCGATCGTTTCTTTTCCATTAATAAACGGACTATTCCCAACAACAACGATCGCGGCCTCCGCCTGGCTGGCTGCATATGCTGCTTGTTCAATGCCATCTTCGACCATCTCTATGATAAATTCATCCTTAGCCAAGTCTGAATCGGCAAGATCCTGGTTCTTCTCATCTTCCCGGTCTGTGATCAGGCAGCCCTGTTCATCCACGATAATAGGTCGGCCTTCCCACGACTTCATCTGAACGACACCACTGCCTCCCATTGACGGTTCAATATTGAAGGATTCCTTCACGAACCAGCCGCGGGCCTCGTCCGCCGACGCCATGAGTCCGCTATCCGTCTCAGTAACATACTTATCGCAGCTAAGCGCCTTGAATGTCACATTGCCCCAGCCCCAATCATTCCGCTCGAACACCTCGGCCTGCCCGGCATCCGGGCAGATGGCTTCAAGTCGGGCTTGCTCTCCGCGAATCACTACATATTGGCCTGTAGCCGCCGAGCGAAGCCGTACACGATCAAGCCCGGAATGGAACAATGCGGAGTCACCGTTCAGCTTCTTATTGATGCCTTGCAGCGGAGTGACCCGATATGGCGGTGTACCGCTGTACCAGTCGGTTAATGCCTCGTCCGCCAGCGGTCCGACCACGGCAATGGAGCGCATATCGCGCCTTAGCGGCAGAAGGCCATCATTTTTCAATAGAACGATCGATTCCTTCGCTGCCCTAAGAGACAAAGCTGAATGCTCCGGCGCACATAGCTTCGACTCCGGAACCATGCTATACGGATTCCGTTCAGCTGGATCAAATTCACCAAGCCGAAACCGGACACGGAACGTATTGCGAAGTGCATGGTCAAGATCCTCCTCATGCAATAAACCTTGAGTTAATGCATCATGCAGCGCCTGATAAGAAATATCCTGTTCATCTGTGATGCTATCGATACCAGCTCTTACTGATCCGGCCACAGCCTCGGCATAGGAATCCACATAGTGGTGATCGATCACTGTTCCGAGCACATCTCCAGCGTCGCCAACGACGAAGCCATTCATCGCCCATTCGCCCTTCACGATCTTGTTAACTTCATCATTGAAGTTGCACGGTCTCCCGTTAACACTGTTATAGGCGGTCATCATTGAACCTGCCTTGCCCTCTCGGAATGCCATCTCAAAAGCCTTCAGATAATATTCCCGCTTATTCCGCGGATCGATGCTCACTGAGGCGCTGCCTCGCTCCAGCTCATTATTGTTGCCATAGAAATGCTTGAGCGTAGCCACTGTCTTGTAATAGAATGGATGCTCTCCCTGCATACCTCTCACGAGCTCGGTAGAGAGAACACCCGTTAAATGCGGATCCTCTCCATAAGCTTCCTCGGTCCGTCCCCAACGCGGATCACGCTCCATATCTACTGTAGGCGACCAGATCGTGAGCCCGTTAAGGCCCGGATCTCGCTGATAATAGACGCGGGCCTCGTCCCCGATGGCCGAGCCGATCTGGCACAGCAGTTCAGGGTTCCATGTACAGGCCAGCCCGATATTTTGCGGGAATACCGTCGCTTCGCCAAGCCAGGCCACACCATGCGCTCCTTCTGTACCATGCTTATATTTCTTCACACCAAGCCGGGGAATCTCGACCTGGTATTGACACATGAGTTGTACCTTCTCCTCCAATGTAAATCTGGATAGGAGATCGTCCAGCCGTTCATCCAGCGGCAAATCCGGGTTCTGATAAGGATAACGCCCCTCTAAATTCATAAGCTTTTAACCTCGTCTCTATATTATTAATGAAAGCGTTTCATCGTAGTGCTATCATACCTTGCCTTCACGGAGCTTCATACAGGGATAATTAGATGCTTTTTCATATAGAAATTTATAAATTCTTCCGTAAAAAAAAGAGCCGGACGGTCCCAATCAGACTGCCCTGCTCCTGTGACAATAGATTATTCATTTCCGGCCTTCTTGCGGTAAGCTGAAGGAGATGTGCCTACATATTTTCGGAATTTGGCGTGAAAATAATCGACATTCGTATATCCAACCTTCTCGGCTACCTGATAGACCTTCAGTCCTTCCTCCAAATAGCCCTTCGCGTTCTCGATTCTCACTTTATCCAGGTAAGTATTGAAATACTCTCCGGTCTCATTCTTGAACAATTTCCCCAAATAAGCGCTATTATAGTTGAAAATCCCGGATAAGGTCTCCAGCTTCAAATTGTCGCGGAAATTACGATGGATGAGATCAAGCATAATTCGAACCTCGCGATGCCTGCCCGTATCTTCGTTCAATGGAGAGGCTATCGATCGCAGCAGAGATTCGACCTGCTCGAACATATCTCCGATCGTACGTACGCGATAAATATCTGCAACTCGATCACAATATCCCTTGCTCTGGCTTTGCAGCTCCGGTCTTTGCTTCAATTCCCTCCCATGTATGAGTGTCAATAACTCCACAAAACGCTGCTTGATCTCTCCTTCACTGAAATGACGCCGAATCAACGTATGACCAAATTCAACAACAAGTTGCTTGATAGCATCCAGATTGCCAACTTCTACAGCATAAAACAGCTGCTCTTCTGTATTATTAGTACAT
Organism: Paenibacillus motobuensis; assembly: GCF_039521865.1. Classification (NCBI taxonomy): domain Bacteria; kingdom Bacillati; phylum Bacillota; class Bacilli; order Caryophanales; family Paenibacillaceae; genus Paenibacillus; species Paenibacillus motobuensis. Next base: position 118,298 of record NZ_BAAACX010000017.1, read on the forward strand.
TTCTCCTCAGCCTCTCTATCAGTCGCATGGCTCCAAAGCCTGCTCAACAGCTCCCCTGATAGAATTCTGCCCCGATCAAAGAAAAATTGCAGCTTGATCAATTCCAGCGCTGAAGTATAGGAAAGAGGAATAGCGCTCAGTTCCTTCACCCGTTCTCCCAATACGACTGTGAACTCCGCTATGCCGCTTCCTTCCAGTTCATGATATACATCGTCATGTTCTACTTCGAGCAGTGGTTCCTGTAACAATACGCCAACATAACCTTGATGGCTAAATACATAACCACGGCCGCATTCTTCGAAGCGGGCGCTCAGCTTCCTCCGCAGCACATTGACTTCATTGCTGGCGCTCTCCTCGTCCTTTGGGGAGACAACTAGCAGGATCTGATACTTCCTCCAGAGCAATCCGAGTCGATCTGCCTGCTCGTGAAGCGTAAATTGATCATGTTCCATCGACCCGGACAAGATGGATTGAATGAACGCTTCACGTGTCCACTCCTTTGAGACATTCTGCCATAGCGAAGTCTTCTTCGTCTCATCAATCACTTGCTTGATGCGATGCAAATATTGAATCAGCTCGTCCTCATCCACCGGCTTAAGCAAATAACCGTCTGCCCGGTTCGCAATTGCCTTCTTGGCGTACTCGAAATCCGCATAGCCGCTCAAGATCACAATATGCAGCTGCGGATCTTCCTCACGCAGCCTCTCGATCAATTGCAAGCCGTCCATCCCCGGCATACGAATATCCGCGATCACCAGCTCCGGCGAATAAATCCGGTACTTCTCCAGTGCTTCTTCTCCATTGGACGCTGTATCCACCACGCAAAATCCGTAATTCTCCCACTCGATAAACATCCTGAGCCCTTCTCTTTGTTTCGGCTCATCATCAACAATCAGCACCTTATACATTCCAAAGCCCCCTACCGGAATATGCAATTCAGTATGAATTCCAGCAGTCACTTGCCGGATAACCGGTAAACCAACCTATACCACACACCGAAATAAAGCGTTTACAATTTGATTATATTACTTTTCTTGCAGGCTGCTCCTGCATAATTATGCCTACTTGTTGCACTATTTTGATATTTGTCGACCATGACTGAACAGACTTTATCCGTTCTCCTTCCGCCACTTGGCAAGCAATTGCTCGCGATGCTCAGCAGCCGTATCGAACCGGTACGTTGGCAAGAGAAGATCGAGATTGACGGAAGTTAGCAAGGGATGGACCTGAATATTGGGAAGCACGGGAAAAGAAAACGCCGAATTCATATAATCCGTCTGTGCGCCGCGCGACAGAACGAAATCGGCCAGCTTCTTTGCCGCTGCTTTATTATTTCCACTCTTCAGGATCGACACCGCTCCGATCTCCCAGCCGGCCTGAGGGGGTACCTCGGAATGAATAGCATAGCCTGAATTCCTGAACCGCAGCTGATCGCCCATAAAGCTGACGACAGCAGCGACCTCACCTTGGGCAAGCCGCTGTGCCGAGCTGATTCCTGAGAAAGTAGTCGTTGCACTTTGCTGTTTCAGCGCATGTACCAGAGCAATCGCCTGATCCTCCCCACGCTCCTGGGCCAGCGAAGCCAGCAGCGTATACCCTGTTCCAGACGTCTCCGGGTCAGGAATCTCGATCTTGCCCTTCAGCTCGGGACGCAGCAGGTCCTCATAGCGCTCCGGCAGCGGCAAGTCAGCCAGCTCCGGGTCCCGCTTCCATACCTGCTCATTGACTCCAATAGCCAGCGGTCCCATATACATGCCTGTCCAATACCCCTGCCTGTCCTTATACTTGTCAGGAACCTGATCACTGTGGCGCGGGGAATAACGGATCAGCTTGCCGCTGTTCTTCAATTGCTCATGCAGATCCGCCGGTCCGCCCAGGACGACATCGATCCCCGTCTTATTCATCGTTAGAAGATGATAGCTCGCCTCGCCGCCGGACATCCGAATGACCTCATAGGATACGCCTGTCTCTTTCTTGAACTTCTCCAGCAGAATACGCGACTCATCCTCCTGAAAAATAACATATACTTTGAGCGGCTGATTGTTTTTCTGTCCGGGATAAACCAACGCTGCAACAATGACGGCAACAACAAGCAATCCAAAAATAATGCCTCTCTTCTTCAAATGAAATTCCCCCCGTTAAACAAGCCTGAAAGTCTGACTTTTTGGACACGCACTTTAATGAACGCCAAAAAAAGGAAAACAATTGTCTTCCTTTTTTTTGGCTTATGCCCTTACTTTATCAATTACTTTTTTTAATAATATGAATTTTATCAGTAGCCGCACTCATTTGGACGAAACCTTCAAAGTGTGTCTTTCCAATGTCATAGGCATCAACGATCCACTCACTGCCGACTTCATCGACTAAGAAATATCTTTCCTTCTCGCCAAGGAACATCGATGATTTGATGATTCCCGTCATTTTGAACTCGCCGGCTTCTGGCTGTCTAATGCGTAAGGACTCCGGCCGAACGCACAAGTGAACTTCTTCGCCGACGATAAGCCTTTCTTTGCTGGTTACAGTTACAGTATCTCCAGCCTGGCCATATCGAACCGTAGCCATTTCTCCCTCGCTTTTCTCAACGACAGCATCAATAAAGTTTGTAGTGCCGATAAAGTCAGCTACGTATTGAGTACGAGGCTCATAATAAATTTCATGCGGCGTACCGTACTGATCAATAGCGCCTTTGTTAAATACTACGATATAGTCAGACATCGACAACGCTTCAAGCTGATCATGCGTTACATAAATGACGGTTAGTCCCAGCTCCTGTTGAAGGGTCCGCAGCTCAACACGCACCTCTTCACGCAGTTTAGCATCAAGATTACTGAGCGGCTCGTCCAGAAGGATAATCGGTGAGTTCATCACCAATGCGCGGGCCATTGCAACACGCTGCTGCTGACCGCCTGACATTTCATGCGGATAGCGCTCTTCAAGTCCGGTTAATTTGACCTGAGCCATAGCAGCCTCGACCCGTTGCTGGACTTCCCCTTCAGGCCGCTTCTGAATATCAAGCCCGTAAGCGATATTATCAAAAACTGTCATATGAGGAAACAGTGCATATTCCTGAAATACCATCGGGGTACCCCGTTTATATGGAGGCAGGTCGTTGACTAATTTATCATCAATCCAGACCTCGCCCTTATCAACGGTGTAGAAGCCTGCGATGGACCGAAGCAGCGTTGTCTTGCCGCAACCACTCGGACCGAGGAAGGTAATGAACTTGCCCCGTTCTATTTGAAGATTTATATCTTTCAGGACATGGTTATTGCCGAACACCTTATTTACGTTTTTTAAATCTAGCAGGATATTAGATTCCATCATGTCCACTCCCTTCTATTTAACTACCTCTTCTTCAAATGATGTTCAAAAAGGTCAATCTTCAAATGACTCTTTGAACTACCTCTTCTTCAAATGAGGTTCAAAAAGTTCGGTTTTCAGCACCGAGAAGGTTGAATGAAGCTAGGGACTGAGGAGCGCAGCGTACGTAGTGAGTACGTGAGCACCGGAGGTCCCGGCTGAATTCAAGATTCGATGCCGAGTTCACTTCGTTGATTCACTTCGTGATCAAAAGCGAACTTTTTGAACTACCTCTAAAAATCAAATATTTTTACTTTGGAGCGGAAGATCAACTTGATAATCCCAAGCGTGCCTAGAGTTGCTCCCATAAGCCCCACGGCCACCGCAGCCGCCCAATAATAAGTTCCCGTCTCGGCATAGTTGAAGATCGATACCGCAGCAACAACCCATTTAGGGGTGATTAAGAAGATAATCGTACTTAACGTATTCATATTTTTCATAAACGCATAGACAAAATTGGCTACGACGGTCTTTTGCAGCATTGGGAATACGACTGTTGTCAATGTCTTGCGGCTGTTCGCACCAAGGTTGGTGGCAGCTTCCTCGATCGATTTATCCACTTGCTTGAAAGCTGCGGTTAACCCGCGATATCCAACAGGCATCTGTTTCAATAGCATGGCGATAACAATTAGCGCCGCAGAACCTTGCAGGATGATCGGCCCTTTGCTAAAAGTAACAATCAAGGCAAGTCCGACGAAGGTTCCCGGAAGAGCGATCGGTAGAACCGCGCTGAAATCAAGTAACTTTTTGCCCGGAAAAGGCTTGCGAACAATGATATAAGCTAGAACAAGAGCAAACGCAACCGCTAGCACAGCACTTACCAGCGACAATACTAAACTGTTCATAACTGCTGGACTTGATGAGCTGAATACTACTTTTCTAATATGATCCAATGTAAATGCGTTATCACGACCAAAGTTCTTCGTAAAGGCGAACAGAATCGTTATACCGAACATCATAATAATGAACAACGAGATCAGGCTGTTAAAAGTAAAGAGCATCGCATCTGTTTTCTTGGATGTAGTGATCCGTTTCAGACCAGATACAGGTTTACCCGAAACCGTCTGGTAGGAGCCTTTTGACAGCACCTTGTTCTGCAGCCAGAATACGAGCAGTGCAGGAATGACGAGGATAATCCCCATTACGGAAGCCAATCCTGGCTCATTATTAATGATCTCACCGTATATTTCCACAGCGAGCAGTGAATAGTTACCGCCAATCAGCTTCGGATTTCCGAAGTCGGCGAAACAGTTAATTGCTACAAGCAGGAAGGCGTTAATCACACCAGGAAGTGCAAGCTTAAGCGTAATCGTACGGAACAGCTTGAAACCTCGTGCTCCAAGATTTTGCGCTGCAATCTCCAGGTTTGGTGAGATGGCACGAAGTACGCCGGTTATGGTCATATAGGCCAGTGGAAAATAGGATATCGTCTGGACGATCCATAATCCCGGTAATCCGTACAAATCGAGTTCGAAATTAAAGTTGCTATACAGCCATTGCGAGATCATGCCACCGCGGCCAAACAGAAGCAGGAATGCCAGACCACTCATGACCGAAGGAGCTAGTAACGGAATGAACGCGATAAAGCGGAAGAACTTCTTCCCCTTAATGTTGCTGTAATTAATAGCGTAGGCATATATAAAACCAACCGTCGTTGCCGTAATCGCAGAGAGCGATGAGCTGACAATCGTATTCAATAATGCCTTGGAATAACGCGGCTTGCTAAAGAATGTCCCCCAGCTGTCGAATCCGGATGAGAAAACGACGACGATTAACGGGTAAATGACAAACAGTCCAAGGAAAATAAAACTGGTCAGGACGAGCACGAGCGATGAAGGATCCTTGAAGAGCCTCTTGATCGACTCCCCGATGCCTTTTTTTTCTTTCATCATAGGGGGCGACTCCCACCTTTCTACTGTCTATTAGGGGCACTGATCATCAGTTACTTCAGAAGGTCCAGTGCCCCTTCTATGCTAGTGGCTCTCTTATTTCAAATCTTTCAACGCGCTTTGCAATTCCTTGCGCTGCGCAGCAGCCTTCAACAGGTCATAGGAAGAGTTGTAGTTTGTGGATTTGATGTCAATACCGCCCTCTGGGATCGGAACAGAGTCCTTCACAGATACCGCGTAAGCGGATTGAGTATAAATTTCTCCCGGTTCTTTCGTAAGCATATAATCCATCAGCTTCTTCGCTGCTTCCGTATTCGGACCATTCTTCACGATCGACAGCGCGCCTACTTCATAACCAGCTGCTTCAGGCACAATACTTGTTATCGGGTTGCCTTGATATTTGATCTTTAACTGGTCGCCAAGGAATGTAATCCCGATGGTGTACTCGCCTTTTGCTGCTTTCTGGATCGGCTCAATACCGGATTTTGGTCTTTCTTTCAAATTGGGCAGAAGCTCCTTCATATAATTCAGCATTTCGTCATCGCCCCATACTTGGGCCAGGGAAGCTACAGCCGTATATGCCGTACCGGAAGTCGCCGGGTCGGACATGCCGATTTCGCCTTTGAATTTAGGATCTGTCAGTTCTTTGAATGATTGAGGATATGGAGCATCACCATATTTCTCTTTCCAGCGATTCTCGTTAATTCCGATAGCTACAGGGTTCAGGTAGAAGCCGGTCCAGTGCCCTTCCTTGTCCTTCATATTGTCAGCAATATCGGACGCATTCGGTGATACATAAGCTTCGAGCGAGCCAGCTTCCTTCAATACCTGGTGGGAGTCGGCCGGGCCGCCCATTAGGAAGTCGGCTTGCGGATTCGACATTTCATTCTGGATTCGCGATACAGCCTCACCGCTAGGCAGACGCAGAATATCATAATCAATTCCGGTCTCCGCCTTGAATTTGTCTAGTATTTTACGTGCTTCTTCCTCTTGGAAGATGGAGTAGACGGTAATCTTCTGTTTTTCTTTCCCGCCAAACACTCCGGATTTGTACATAAAGAACCCCGCTACCAATACGATAACTATGACCGATAGAATAATGACTGAGCCGCTATTTCTTTTATTTCTCACCATTTCGGTAAACCATCCCTTCATGTTCAATATGAGGTATCGTTTAGCTTGAAATAGGCTCTTTGATTTGTCTCATCCAACAGGTCGTACACAACGAAGTAAGCGCTGTTATACCAATCCAGATGAATCCAGTGCTTCTTCGTCTGCTCACCGCCGCTAAGCTGGATCACAAAATGCGCATCCGGCGGTTGCTGCAGATCCGTGAAGTGACTGAAGTCGATAATGCGCGTGGATGCGGTAATCTGTGCGGCAAGATCGCCCCTCTCCACTTGTGAGAGAAGCATAAGCTGGCCTGCATCAAGCGTGAACACATCGTTCTTCCCGTTCTGTACCGCAGAACCAATCATCGCGGTGGTCAGGATCTTATCGATTAGCGTGCTCTGTAGCTTGCGTATCCCGGCGCTTACATCGAGAGAGTTGACCAACTCGTCACCGAATTGGAACGCGCCTGTCTCCACCTGAAATGGAATGTCCTCCTGATCCAGGTAAGTCATTCTTCCCGTCAGCAGCAGTCTAGGTGTCTGTGTCTGTGCTCGCTGTTTACCGGCGGATAGAAGCCCGGAGAATGAGGATTTCAATTTCAGCAATTCCTTCGGATCTTCAATAGAGACTGTACCCAGCCCCGGATAGGTTATATCGACACGCATCGGAACGCCTGTTATACGTTCAAACTGATCTTGCTGAGGCGGCACGATTTGGACCACGTCGACAGGAATCCGGAAGGAGTAGGCACAGATTCCAATAAGCAAGCATCCGATAATGACCTGAAGCAGGATGAGGCGAAACCATGAAAGCCCTTTCTTGTCCTCTGGCATTAACTTTACCCTCCACTTATATCAAAAAAATTTTAGATTTGTATCAGTTTTGTAACAGCGCTTACATTTGGCAGATGGACTGAAAATTCCAGCTTTACCTCTGTGCCCTGCCCGACTTCGCTGATCATGGATATGCTCCCTCCCTGAAGCTCCATGAACTGCTTGCAGATGGGCAATCCCAGGCCGTGGGAATTCTCGGAGATCTCGCGCCCTTGCTTTTCCTCCGCAGGCAAGAACAGTATCGCTTTCTCTTGCTCGGATATGCCTTTGCCATTATCCACAATTCGAACGGTGACGCAGCGTTCATCATAGATAAGCTCGATATGAAGCAGCGTGCAATCGCTATGCTTAATGGCGTTATCGATAATGTTGAACAGCACCTGCTGCGTCCGCTTAGGGTCTAGGTAGACGGTACATGGCAATATTTTCACCGAGGTGAGTATATTCGATTTCTTGAGTGTCGGCTGAAGAACCTGAAGAGTATCCATGATAATATCGCCTAGCTCGGCCTGTTCCAACGCAATATGCCAGGCTTCTTCGCCTTTAAGCGAAGTCTGCAGCAGATCTTCGACCATGTTCAACAAGCGCGTGCTCTCCTTGCGGATGTAGAAATTGCAGTCTTGAATATCCTCTATCCGGTCTATCCTGGCCATCAGGTCGGAGAAGCCAATAATGGAGGTGAGCGGCGTCTTTAATTCATGAGTAATGTTATCGTAAAAAGCTTTCTGTTTGCCCTGTTCATAGTGGAGCATATCGATATGATGCCGCAGTGCATCCGACATATGGTTAAAATCTCGTGCCAATTCGCCGACTTCATCCTGGGTGTTCACCTCGATCTTACGGCTAAAATCGCCGATAGACACCAGCTTGAGCGCTTGCTTCAACGCATGGAGAGGCCGCATCAGAAAAGAGGAGAAAGAATAGCTCGCCACAAGTGAGAGGGCAAGGCAACCCAGCGCTGCTCCAATAAACCAGATACGCATTTGATTCATCGTCTCGATATTCTCATGAAGATCCAGCAAATAACGGAATCCGCCTACAATTTTCCCCTCGTACCAAAAAGGGATGGAATAGATTAAATATCTCGTCCCCTCCCCCTCGACAATTACCGTTGCCGTATCGCCTGCTAGTGCAGACTTGATATCATCCCGCTTCAGCAAATTCTCTTTGTCACTGCTGCTTCCCACGATGGTCTCGTCCGGCGCGAACAGCTGCACTTGAAAATTAATACTGGAGCCCAGATGCGAAGCGATAAAGGGAGCGTACTTGCCTGAGAACAACTGCTCGATATCGATCTTCTGATCGTTGACAATTTTCAAAGCTTCGATCCGATGCAGTGCAGAATACTGGTTCAATGTCTGGGTATCGCTCTCGATCATGCTCTTATTAAGCGTATAAGTGACGATGAAGTACATCGCCGTAAGCAGCATAACGATCGTCACTGCATGCTGAATGAACATTTTGTTGCGCAGCCCCATCTGCTATACCTCCAGTTTATAGCCTGTCCCATGCACGGTTGTCACCAGATTCTCATGAGGCTTAAGCTTCTCACGCAGGCGCTTCACCATCATATCGACGGAGCGTGTCTGGCCGTAATATTCATAACCCCAGACCTGGTCCAGCAGTTCCTCGCGAGTGAACACCTTCTTGGGATTGCTGCACAGCAGCCAAAGGAAATCGAATTCCTTGCTAGTCATTCTGAGCGCTTGTCCGGCTATGGTACAGGAGCGTTCATTCTTATCAATCTCAATGATCCCGATCTGAATTGTCTCGGAAGTTGTAACCGTTTTCTGCATTCGCCGCATAACAGCCTTAATTCGTTCAATGAGTTCCCGGGTCTCAAAAGGCTTGGTCAAATAATCATCTGCTCCGAGCTGGAAGCCTAATATTTTGTCGTTCATTTCATTCTTGGCGGTAAGTACGATGACGGGCACCGTCTTATATTTTTGCTGAAGCACCTGAAGCAGCTCGAAGCCTGAGCAATCCGGCAGCATCAAATCGAGCAGGATCAAATCTGTGTCTCCAGCCTCAAGCTCCTTCAAACCATCTGCGACCGTGCCAGCAACAACAGGATGAAACCCTTCGACCTTCAGACTCAATTTCAACAGCATCTGAATACTGGGATCATCCTCGATAATTAAGATGTTCATTTGTATCCCCCATTTTTTATCTCTATTGTGGTTCTACTGCAGATTAGGCAATCAGACTCTCGAAAGGAAATGTAGGACTTTATTTGGCTTTTTCCGCCGATAGACAGCTCTCGTTCAAACAATTAAGCGCTTCCAGTTTCGTTAGGAAGTAAAACTATGTTTCTCCACGCCAATAAGAGCATACAGTTCCGTTAGCACCGACATCTCCATTCGATGAACCTCTCTATCCTCTAATAATATTCATATTATTTCTTCTAGAGGTTGTTCAAAAAGTCCGCTTTTGATCACGAAGTAAATCAGGTAGCCACTCGGCATCGAATCTTGAATTCAGCCGGGCCTTCCGGTGCTCACGTACAAACTCGTACGCTCCGCTCCTCAGTCCCTAGCTTCATCCAACCTTCTCGGTGCTGAAAAACGTAATTTTTGAACACGTACTTATACCTTTATCATAACGGTAGTTAGCCTGTCATGCATTAATATCCATAAATTAACACTTTTCTAAGTTCGATAATCCCTTCTCGTTTATTTATATCATCTTCGCTAAATACTTGTGATATATATGCATGTCCAATGCAGGTAAGTTATGCTATGATCTGACCAAAAGCTTTCGTTCAATTGCACAATGTATATTTCTAATTTTTGGCTTTCACTTTGATCATTCCCATCCTAGAGGAGGAGTTCATGTTGTTCCAGCTTTCCAGAGAGCAAGCTCAGGAAATTGTCGATAAAATGATGAAGGACATCCCTTACAATATCAATATTATGAATCATGAAGGGATCATTATCGGAAGCGGAAATCCGTCAAGGGTCGGTACGGTTCACCAGGGTGCGGTTCAGGCGCTGACGAGCGGGAAAATGGTGAAAATCTGGAAGGACGGACACTATGAAAAACAAGGGACCAACGAACCGATCGTCATCAATCATAAACGCGTTGGCGTAATCGGAATCAGCGGTAATCCCGAGGAAGTCAGCCCTTTCTGCCGGATCGTGAAGACAACAGTCTCCCTTCTGATCGAGCAAGGAATTGCCTTGAAGAGCCTGGAGGATGAAGCGAATCGCAAAAAAGCTTTCCTGGAAAGTCTGCTTAGCCATGCCGGAGCCTACTCCCAAAGACTGCAAAAGGAAGCTGCGCAATACAAAATCGATCTGCTGCTAAAAACAACGGCATTGCTCGTTCAAAATTGCAAATTGGATGAAGAATACTCCAAGCTATTGCTGCTAGTTCCCTCTTTCATGATTGATGAAGACACCCGTCTGCTGCTGATTCAAGACAAAAGCTCGGTGGACAGCTTCATTGAGCGAATGGTTGCCGGGCAGCCGAATATCCTGATGGCAACGGGGCGTCACGAAGCGAGCATCGCTGCCAGCTATGCTCAAGCTAAGAGCGCAATGAGTGTAAGGCAAGCGCTCGATCTCCCGAAGAAAGTCGTTCATTACGATGAAGTGAAATTTCTCGTCAAGCTAAGCAATACCTGCCTGCACGAGAATGGAAATATCGTCAGCAAGCTTGAAGATACGGCTGATCTGTTGGAGACGCTGCGCGTCTTCATCAACCAGGATGGCAGCATCTCGGGCACCTCTGAGCAGCTGAATATTCACCGCAATACATTGCAGTACCGGCTCAAGCGGATCAAGACGATTACAGGAAAAGATCCGAGAAACATACTCGAGCTGTTCGAATTAACCCAGAGTCTGCTAGCGTTGTATAGTTAAGCGTGTACGGTGTACACCTTCAGCTGATTGCAAAAGAACCTTCAAATCCAATCTATGCGGAAATGAAGGTTCTTATTTTGTTTTGGGGTTCCCTTATTTAGAACTTAATGCAATCAATCTTCCGATATTCTCGCAGGTACGCTCCACATTCTGCGCGCCTTCCGCCAGCACCTTCTCCAAATCAGCAGCTCCTGGCACGATGCCAAATACTGCGTCGATCCCTTCATCGTAGAGGGTATCGATGCCTTCGCCGATATAGCCGGCCACGGCAATGACTTTCTTGCCGAGCTGTTGGGCCGCCTGAGCTACACCGTAAGGCGTCTTGCCGAACTTCGTCTGGAAGTCGATACCGCCTTCGCCAGTGAACACATAATCGGCCTCAGCCAGCTTATTCTTCAAATCGGTATGCTCAATCACGATTTCAATGCCCTTCTGCATCGTGGAACGAGTGAAAGTAAGCAGGCCCGCACCAAGCCCTCCGGCTGCGCCTGCGCCAGGATAGTCACGCACGTCCTTTCCAAGCTGCTGCTGGATCACCTTGGCATAATGGGCCAGGTTATTGTCAAGCTGCAGCACCATCTCCGGCGTGGCTCCCTTCTGCGGGCCGAATACCCGCGATGCGCCATGCTCGCCGCATAGCGGATTCGTGACATCGCTGGCCACGATTAAGCTTACCTCCTGCAGGCGCGGATCCAGTCCGGATACGTCGATCGTGGCCAGCTTGTCTAGCCCGCCGCCGCCGCGCGGTATACTCTTCCCTTCTGAATCGAGGAATTTCACGCCTAACGCTTCGGCCATACCTGCGCCGCCATCATTCGTGGCGCTCCCGCCGATCCCGATAATGATCCGCTGTACTCCGCGGTCGAGACATTCCGCAATAAGCTCTCCCGTCCCATAAGTCGTTGTGACAAGAGGGTTCTTGGTCTCTTTGGTCACCAGATGAATCCCACTTGCCGAAGCCATCTCAATCGCTGCAGTTACCCCATCGCCAAGTATCCCGAATTGGGCCTTAACCGAATTGCCCAGCGGACCCATAACTTCTTTCTCATACAGTGTACCGCCACTGGCATCGACCAACGATTGAACCGTCCCCTCGCCGCCATCCGCCATCGGAACATGAATATATTTCGCCTGCGGATATACCTTCCGCAGCCCCTTCTCCATCGCGATGCATACTTCCTTGGCCGTCATGCTCTCTTTGAATGAATCCGGCGCTAATACAAATGTCTTCTCCATTACTCTCTCACCCCACCCAGCATATTAAAAAGGTTCTCTGTGCTGAAAACCAGACTTTTTGAACTCGTATTAAAGCTTTAAAGCAAGAATCCGTACATTAAAGTTGCAACAATAGTCATCGTCCCGCCGACAATCGCTTCATAAGGAATTAGCCCCATCCGCTGTTTAATGCTCATATTCATACTGCCTGCGGTAACGTGGAAGTAGTTCCCCTGTGGCAAGGAGTCAATCACGGTCGCCCCGGTATGCACCATAACGGCGGCAGCCATCGGAGCCGTTCCCATATCGAGAATCGCTTGCCCGAACGAACCGGTAGCAAGTATAACCCCAGTAGAAGTCGAAGCGGTTGCGGCAGCCATAAGAATACCTGAGATCGGAGCCAGGAACGTTCCCGAGATCCCTGAAGCCTCAATCAAGGACACAACCTGAGTAGACAGGTCGGAAGCGGAGATAAGCCCCGCGATCCCGCCGGCACCGATCAAAATCAGCACCGTCGCTGTCATCTTATTCAGTCCGGATGCCGTATATTTCAGAATATGCTTGCCTTGTCCCATCGCCAGCATGCCAACAACCCCGGCAATCGGCAAAATGTACATCGCGTCGACCTTGAAGCTAGACAAAGCATCGATTCCAGCGATCGAACCGATCGGGTTAATCATCAATAATATGACTGCTACAAGCGGAGCAACGATGGCTTTCTTAAGCGGCGGATACTTCGAAGTGTCAATCTCGGTATCCTGAACCGCCTCTGCATCGCTGACCATAACTCCCTTGCGTTTCAAGAGCGAAGCCACGATAACGGTTACAACAAGTCCAAAAAGAGCTGGAACAAAACCCGCGATCATAACATCACTTAAGTCTAATCCAAACCCACGTGCGGCGGCAATCGTATTTGGGTTCGGAGATATAATATTACCCGCCTTCCCTCCGCCCGAAAGCGCAAGCAACAAGGCAAGCTTGGAGATGCCCATCTTATTGCCGACGGACAGTGCGATGGGCGCTACGATTAATACTGCAACCGGAATAAATACCCCAACCGCCGTAATAATCATAGTAGCAAGCGCGAGCGCTAATATCGCCTTCCCACCGCCAAATTTCTTAACGATGGCCTGGGCGATCGTCTCTGCCGCCCCGGATTCCATCATGACACCGGCCAACACACCCGCTGCCAAGACACGAATGACAGTGCCCATCACGCTCTGTGTTCCGCTGACAAGTACGTTGATCGTCTGCTCCAGATTGGCCCCACCAATCAAAGCCCCGACGATCGCCCCCAAAAATAAAGCGTATACAGGATTAAGCTTTCTCAAGATCAATACGATTGCGATTGCAAGGCCTACCAGCGCTCCAATCCAACTGATCGTAAATCCATCCATCTGCTGTTCCTCCCTAGGTTGTTTTTCTATCTTTTATATTGGTTACGCTTTCATTATAGGTCTTTATTCGCTAAATTTATATTGATCAAAGGACGAAATTCATTGTGCAAATGAACAACGACTTTAGTAATCTATGTCTTAGGAGAATAAGTTTAAATTTTAATCTAATCACTTATCACATTACTATTGCCAATTTAGGAACAATCCACTATGATGATGTTATCAAAACTCTATAAAGTTATAGCGCTTTAATTTAATTTGTAGAATTATCCCGAAATATCTGAACTATTTCAATGTCTTTCTCTACAAAAATTAAAGCGCTTAAACTTTAAACAAGTGAAAGGCTGGTGCTGCTGTGACCTTTAAAGAAAGCCGGCGACAAACCTTCTATATGTATTTATTCATCGCTCCCTGGCTGATCGGCTTCCTCGTGTTTGCGCTTTATCCTATTTTGGCATCGCTTTATTACAGCTTTACGGATTACGACATTATTCATCCACCCCGGTTTATCGGGCTGGCTAACTACATCGAGATGTTCCATAACGAGCTGTTCTGGAAATCCGTAGTCGTCACGCTGAAATATACCTTTATAGGCGTGCCTGTTCAATTGCTGCTGGCGCTCGGATTTGCACTGCTGCTGAATCAGACGATTCCTTTCCGCGGCTTCTTCCGAACCGCCATGTATTTTCCAAGCATGGTCTCAGGGGTAGCGATGTCCCTGCTATGGTATTGGATCTTCAACCCGCAGATCGGATTATTCAACTACATACTCTCTTGGTTCGGAATCCATGGTCCTGCCTGGCTGATGAACCCCGATACTGCGCTATACGCTTTGATTATTATGACTTTATGGACTGCAGGCACGGGAATGATCCTGTTCCTCGCCGGATTACAGGGCGTTCCTGCCAGTCTAATCGAAGCTGCAAAACTTGACGGAGCCGGCCGTTTCAAAACCTTCCTCCATGTCATACTTCCTATGCTCTCACCGGTACTGCTCTTTCAACTCATCATGAGCATCATTGATTCCTTCCAAGTATTTACACAAGCTTATGTTATGACTCAAGGGGGACCGAATTACTCCACCTGGTTCTATGTCTACAACTTATATACAAGCGCTTTCAAAGAATATCGCGCTGGCTACTCCTCGGCTCTGGCCTGGGTACTGCTGATCGTCGTCATGATCTGTACCGCGCTCATCATGAAAGCATCCGACCGCTATGTTCACTATGAGGGAGGAGGACGCAAATGAACACCGTACCGGTACCCAAACGCCGTGCCGCTTTTTCAAGCTCAGGCTCCAAACGTAAAGCAAGCACTACGCAAATCATCAGTTTCATCACATTAATCATTACGACCTTTATCATGCTGCTTCCGTTGTTCTTTATGGTCTCCACCTCGCTGAAATCAAAGCGGGAAATGCTCAAGTTCCCTCCGACCTTTCTACCGGAGAGCTGGCAATGGAGCAATTACACCGAAATCTTCGACACACTGCAATTCGGCACGCTGTATAAGAACAGTCTGATTATCGGCGTCGTCACTGTGTTCGGAACACTAATCTCTTCAGCTTTGGCAGCGTATGGTTTCTCACGTTATAGAGGTAAAGGGAATCAGCTGTGGTTCATGCTGCTGCTGGCTACGATGATGCTGCCGTATCCGGCGATCATGATTCCGCAATTTATTTTCTTCTCCAAGCTGAATTGGATCGACACTTTTCTGCCGTTAATTGTTCCATCATTTTTCGGGTCGGCCTATAACATCTTTCTGCTGCGGCAATTCTTCTCGACCCTGCCTGAGGACTTGTTCGATGCCGGTAGGATCGATGGCTGTGGAGAACTGCGGATGTGGTACAAAATCGCCCTGCCGCTGTCCGGCCCTGCCTTGGCAACCGTGGCGATCTTCGCCTTCATTTACAGCTGGAACGATCTACTAGCGCCGGTACTGTACCTGAGTTCGACGGAACGCTTCACCCTGCCAGTAGGGATGGCTTCATTGACATCTTCCAGGTTCCGTATCCCGCCGTGGCATTTGCTTATGGTCGCTTCCGTGCTGGCGATGGTCCCAATTGTTACCCTGTTCGCCGTCGCCCAGAAGCAATTTGTGGAGGGAATTGTGCTTACTGGCATCAAATAATGCCGAGCACACGAGCTTATCTGCTTACTAAGCAAGGTTAATTATATTACTTTCATTGGAGGGTTCGTTTATAATGATGAATAAGCTGCGACTTAGCTCCGTTTTCCTGTTAACTCTGATTTTCGTTGCCGTTATGGTACTGTCAGGCTGCTCCGGCGGCAAATCTGCTGCTGAGGTAACGCCAGGTACAGACAACAATTCGTCCAAATCTGGCGGAAGCAAGGATGAGCAGGTAACAATCACCTACTACACCATCGATTCGGAGGACCGCACCTTTGTTGAGAAATTAGTGCCCGACTTCGAAAAAGAACATCCGAATATCAAAGTTAAAGTGGATAAGGCACCTTATGAGCAGTTCGACAGCAAGCTGCAAACACTGATCGCTGCAGGCAAATCTCCGGACGTGACAAGCCACTACGGATATGGCGGATTCGCGGAATACTATAACAAAGGAATGCTGCTCGATCTGACGGATCTGATCAAGGAAGATGGATTCAGTGCCGAAGCGAACAACATTCCCGATAATTTGATAAAGATTTATACGATCAATGACCATGTGTACGGTATTCCGCTTAACATGTATGTTACACTCATGCTATACAACAAGGATATGTTCGATGAGGCCAAGCTGCCTTATCCAACCAGTGATTATGAAGACAAAGACTGGACCTTCGAGAAAATGGTCGAATACGCGCGGCCGATGACGGTCATCTCCGATGATATCGCCAAGACGCAATACGGATTAGACTTCTTCTGGTCTGAACGCGACAATCGCCCGCTCTATTTCGGGGCCGATCCTTATTCCGAAGATACGTGGACGAACGGTGGAGTACCTTCGGAGACTTATTTTGACACTCCAGAAGTTATGGCAGCCTATAACAAATTGTTCGATCTGATCTTCAAGGATAAGGTATCCCCAACTACAGAATGGAGTAAAAGTGTAGCAGGACAGAACGGCGATCCATTCGTGGCCGGAAAAATCGGTATGTCTGTCGGCGGTTCATGGAACCTGGCTGGCGCGAATGATTTTCCGTTCAACATCGGTGTAGCTGCAGTGCCTTGGGGAGGAAATGACAAGGTCCGCAGTACCTTGTACGTCGATCCGCTGTTCATTCTGAAAGATTCCAAGCATCCGAAGGAAGCGTTCGAATGGATCAAGTATCTGATCCGCGCCGACATTCAGGAGAAATCGATTGATCTGAGCGGCGGCAATCCGCCGGTGAACACGGAAGCAGCTGAGGTCTATTATAAGCATTTTGAAGGTATTGATCCGCAGGATATTAAAAATGTGTATGAGGGCGCTGTGAAATACGGCTTTGAATCGTTCAACCACCTGATTACGAACTATTCGCAAATCAATGATATGTTCATCAACGAGATGCAGCCGATTGAGACCGGACATAAGACTGTAGAAGAGGTTATGCCGGTGATTCAGAAGAAAGTAACTGATATTATTAAGAGATAAGCCATATTGATGGAATAATGCACGCAAGGAGAATGCAGATGAAGGTAAGCATTTTTGATGTTGCCAAAAAATCCGGCCTGTCCGTAGTAACTGTATCGCGTGTATTAAACGGAGCAGAAACTGTACGGGAGAAAAATCGCCAAAAAGTGCTGGAAGCGATCAAAGAGCTCGATTATCAGCCTAGTGCCGCCGCGCGCAGTCTGGCCCGAGGGAAGACGGGAATTATCGGTTTGATCGTTACGACGCTTCAAGATTCCTTCTTTGACGCCGTCGTCAAGGAGCTTAACGAAATTCTGGCCATGCAGGGATATTTCCTGGCCGTCTCCGTGTCTACCGGCATGGAGTCGGATGAGAGTCATTATCTGTTCCAGGAGGATCGGGTCGACGGCCTGATTCTCCTCTCTCCGATGGAAGAGAGCAAGTATATCCTGGAGTTGAAGCGCCGTGGCATCCCTTATGTGTTGATCGATAACCAGCTTCCCGAGAACGACGCTTACTCGGTTACGATCGACAATTATAAGGGAGGTTACGCAGCAACGAACCACTTGCTGGAGCTTGGCCATACTTCGATTGCCCATATTTGCGGGCAGGAAATGTTCCGCAGTACACGGGAACGACGCAGCGGATTTCTCCGGGCACTTCAAGACAACGGGCTTACCCCATTCGAAGTCGTGCACGGCGAATTCGAGATTGCCTCCGGCTACGATACCTGCAAGCGCTGGCTCGCAGAGGACCATCTGCCCTCTGCCATCTTCGCAGGCGACGACCATATCGCTCTCGGCGTCATCAACGCCTTGCAGGAGAGCGGGCTCTCCGTACCCGGGCGGGTCTCGATCGTCGGATATGACGATCATTATATCGCCTCCAAGCTGCGCCCGCATCTAACGACCGTCCGCCAGCCCGCGGACCGGATCGCACTGGCCGCGGCCGACATGCTGCTGGGCCGCATCTCCGGCAAAATGAAGCGCGCCGCCGGCATGCACATCGACCCCGAGCTGATCGTTCGGGAATCGACCGTAGCCGCAGGTGGGAATTAGGGATAGTAAAAAGAAAACCTGCAAAAATGCAGGTTTTCTTGCTTTTTAATAGCATATAGAGTTAAATCGGTTCGGCCCCTTAAATCTGGAGTCTGACCCGAGTAAAATACTGTATTCGCAGTCTAACGCTA